>NZ_JBFUPL010000010.1:0-297632 GCF_041355235.1 Rhizobium sp. RCC_161_2
GACTTCGTCGCTAGCAGCGCCGCCGCCCTCGTTCAGTGAGTGGGCTTATAATCCCCACCCCTCGATCAAGTCAACACTGGATTTTGAAAAAAGTCAGAAAAAGCACAAGTGATTGATTCTTATGATGGTTTTATGAAGCCTGCCGAAGCCGGCTCATAATAGGCCCCAAAAACCCCGAGAACACCGCCAGACCACGCTGGAACAGTGCCATTATAGGTAGGGGATCGCATAGTATGACAATGAGCAGCCCTTGATCCCCACCCTATCGACACCAGATAAGGCCGACCTTGTCACTGAAACCGGGGCTTTCAAAGCACCGAAACAGTCCACAGACCAGATGCGCCTCATTTGACTCGCCCGTCATAAATATGCACATCTTCGCCCCCAGCTACACGGCTCGCATGAAGGAACCGGATCTCGATTGGCATGATGACGGACAAGATGATGCTCCGATCGCTCGGAAACGAGCCGCCAATCCTGGCCGATGGCAGGCGGGCGCCGGACCGGCGCGAGGTTTCCCTGCGCTGGCTTTCGGGCACATTCCTCACAGGCATCACCTCCAGCATATTGATGGGCGTTGCCCTGTTTGCCGCACTTGATGGACGCCAGCAGCTTGCCATTCCCGCCGAAGCCTACGCGACATCGGATAGTGGAAGCCATGACAGCACCGAGGATCAGGTCGTGCGTGGCGGCCGCCTCGTGTCGACCGCCATCGCGTCCAAGCCATCCGACCGGACCATCCTGGAAGTCTCGACCGTGGTGCGCGACGGCGACAAGGAAGTGGTTCGCCGCCAGCCCTTCGCTCATGTGAAGATCGCGCTTGCCACCAACCGCGTCGCCACAGAGAGCTATCCGGCCTTCGATCCCTTGGCGATCTTTTCCGCCGACGAGAACATTCCGCCGCCGGCCAATCGCACCGGTGCCATCTACGGTTCCGATGTCGAATCCGAGGTCAGCTTGAAGACCGTGCCCTTCCCGGCCAAGGATGTGCCCTTCCCGCTTGCCGGCTCGATGTCGCTGGACGAGGTCGAGGAGAATGTGCGCTCCAACGGCTCGGTGCTCACCGACGGCAATACTCAGCTTTCAGCGCTCTATTATATCGACCCGCGCCGCTTTGCGACGGATGACACCGATGTCGACCTGACCGCAGGGCTTGCCGCCCGCATCGTCGAGGAGAACATGTCGGTCTCCGCGCCCGAGGCGGTCACGCCGCAGACACAGGAATTTGCCGACGATATCATCCCGGTCCGTGAAGCGACGCCGATCGCGACCGCGCTCACCAATGCCGGCTATCTGAAAGCGGATGCGGATGACATCACCGCGAAGATCGTGCCGTTGTTCGGCGCCTCCAATCTTTCCGGCGGTGACGTGCTGCGCATCGGCATCCTGCAGAAGGGCGAGCAGGCAAAGATCATCCGCGCCAGCATCTATCGCGGCACCAAGCATGTCCTGACCGTCGCCGAGAACGACCATGGCGATTTCGTTGCCGGCAGCGAGCCGCCGATGCTCGATGCCATCGCCACGGCCTTCGACAATGACGCGCCGGTGGTTGCCGCCGGCCGCGACCTGCCGAGCGTCTATGACGGCATCTATCGCGCCGCCCTCTCCTATGGCATGTCGAAGGAAATGGTGGCGCAGATCGTCAAGCTGCTCGCCAGCAACGTCGATTTCCAGGCACAACTGAAGCCGACGGATACGCTGGAGGCCTTTTTCTCCGTCGCCGACGCAAACGGCCAGGCGACGGCCGATTCCGAACTGCTCTATGTCAACGCCAAATTCGGCGACACGGTCACCCGCTTCTATCGCTTCGAGGATCCGGACGATCATTCGATCGACTATTTCGACGATAGCGGCAAGAGCATCCGGCAGTTCCTGCTGCGCAATCCCGTGCCGACCGGCATCTTCAAATCCGGCTTCGGCATGCGGCGCCATCCGATCCTCGGCTTCGCGCGCATGCATACCGGCGTCGACTGGGCAGCGCCCCGCGGCACGCCGATCATCTCTGCCGGCAACGGCATTGTCGAAAAGGCCGGCTGGGATTCCGGCGGCTTCGGCAATCAGACGTTGATCCGCCATGCCAATGGCTATGTCTCCTCCTACAACCACCAGAGCGCCATCGCCAAGGGCGTAGTTCCCGGCGCCAAGGTGGTGCAGGGCCAGGTCATCGGCTTCATCGGCTCGACGGGTCTCGCCACCGGACCGCACCTGCATTACGAGCTGATCGTCAACGGCACCAAGGTCGACCCCCTGCGCATCCGCCTCCCCGGCGGCAAGACGCTGGACGGCGTCGCACTCGCCAAATTCCAGGACGAGCGCAAGCGCATCGATACGCTCCTGAGCGACGAAAAGTCGAAGCAGGTTGCAAGCAAAGACTAAACCCCAGGCGTTTGAGCAGCCTGGCAGCAACCAGAGATTTCAGTCCTGACTATGCCCCAACCGAACCGTCAGCTCGGCGATGAGGTCATCTACGGCCTTATGTGCGGTATCGACGACGATCGGGCGGGTGCCCCAGTCCTCATAATGCCGGTTGACGGTCTTGTCCCATGTCGGCTTTACCAATCCTTCGATATCCGTCATCCGCGTTTCAGCACGCCGGCGATGCTCGGCCCTGTCCGAACAGACGACTTCCACTTCGACCGCTTGCGTGCCGGCCCGCTTTGCGACCGATAGCCAGGCATCGCGCGTGATACGGATGGAATTGACCGAATCCGCGACGACCGTCTGTCCCAGCTTGAGGTTGTCCTCGGCGACACCATAGGCAATCATATAGCCGGCCGGGCCTTCATCCGCTTTCAGAACATCGGAATTTCGCAGCGCATGCTCGATCGTATCGACCCGGACATACACAGCCTTCAACCGTTTCGCCAAGGCCTGCGCAGTCGTGGTTTTCCCGCTGCCCGGCAAGCCACCGAAGATAATAAGCATGATGATGTCCCCGCCTCCGAGCGATTCTCCAACGCCATGCCAGCTTCACCGAAGAGCCTCACCGCGGCAAGGCGATTTCGGCACCAGCCCCGGACGGGAAATGGCGGCCCGAGAGCCGCCATTTCATAGAGTCACATGAGAACTAAGCCGCTTATGCCGCTTCGCTGACCGCCCCGCGCGGGCGGAACAGCAATCTGTCCGAACCGCTGGTGACCAGTACGCGCGACCCATCCGGCAATTGGCCGGAGAGAATCTGCTCGGCGAGTGGATCCTGGACATATTTCTGGATCACCCGCTTCAGCGGTCTTGCGCCATAGACCGGATCATACCCTCTGTTGGCGAGCCAGTTGCGGGCATCCTCGTCGAGTTCGAGCGCGATCTTGCGTTCGGACAGCAGCTGCAGTAGCCGCTCGAGCTGGATATCGACGATCGCCCCCATCTCTTCGCGCTTCAGGCGATGGAACAGGATGATCTCGTCGACGCGGTTCAGGAACTCCGGCCGGAAATGTGCCCGCACCACATCCATCACCTGCTCGCGCACCTGGTCGCTGTCGTCGCCTTCCTTAAGCTGGGTCAGGTATTCAGCACCGAGGTTCGAGGTCATGATGATCATGGTGTTGCGGAAATCGACCGTGCGGCCCTGTCCATCCGTCAACCGCCCGTCATCCAGAACCTGGAGCAGGATGTTGAAGACATCGGGATGCGCCTTTTCGATCTCGTCGAATAGCACGACCTGATAGGGCCTGCGGCGTACGGCTTCCGTGAGGGCGCCGCCCTCTTCATAGCCGACATAGCCGGGAGGGGCGCCGATCAGCCGGGCAACGGAGTGTTTCTCCATATATTCCGACATGTCCATGCGCACCAACGCCGTATCATCGTCGAAGAGGAAGCGGGCAAGCGCCTTGGTCAGCTCCGTCTTGCCGACGCCGGTCGGGCCGAGAAAGATGAACGAGCCGATCGGCCGATTCGGATCCTGCAGGCCGGCGCGCGAGCGGCGAACGGCGCGCGACACTGCCTGGACGGCATCGCCCTGACCGACGACCCACTTCGCCAGTTCGTCTTCCATCCGCAGCAGCTTGTCGCGCTCGCCTTCCAGCATCTTGTCCACGGGAATCCCGGTCCAGCGGGAGACGATATGGGCGATGTTGTCGGCGGTGACCACTTCCTGCACCATGGTATCGCGACCGCCATCCTGCTCTTCGGCAGTCTGGAGATCCTTTTCCAGATTCGGGATCACGCCATAGGCAAGCTCGCCGGCGCGCTGGAACTCACCCTTGCGCTGGGCAATGGCCAATTCGTTGCGGGCCTCGTCGAGCTTCTTCTTCAGATCGGCGGCAAGACCCAGCTTCTGCTTTTCAGCCTGCCACCGCGCGGTCAGCGCATCGGCTTCCTCTTCCAGCGAAGTCAACTCGGTCTCCAGCCGCTTCAGCCGGTCGGCCGAGGCCTGGTCGGTTTCCTTCTTCAGCGCCTCGCGCTCGATCTTCAGCTGGATGATGCGACGATCGAGTTCATCGAGCTCTTCCGGCTTCGAATCCACCTGCATGCGCAGGCGCGCTGCGGCCTCGTCCATCAGATCGATGGCCTTGTCCGGCAGGAAGCGGTCGGTAATGTAGCGGTTCGACAGGGTCGCGGCGGCCACCAGGGCGGCATCGGCGATGCGGACCTTGTGGTGCTGCTCGTATTTTTCCTTCAGGCCGCGCAGGATCGAAATCGTGTCCTCGACCGTCGGCTCCTCGACCATGACGGGCTGGAAACGGCGTGCAAGGGGCGGATCCTTTTCGACATGCTTGCGATATTCGTCGAGCGTGGTCGCGCCGACGCAATGCAGCTCGCCGCGGGCAAGCGCGGGCTTCAAAAGGTTCGAGGCATCCATGGCGCCATCGGCCTTGCCGGCTCCAACAAGCGTGTGCATTTCGTCGATGAACAGGATGATCTCGCCGTTTTCCGACTGCACCTCGTTGAGCACGGCCTTCAGCCGCTCTTCGAATTCGCCGCGAAACTTCGCGCCGGCAATCAGGGCACCCATGTCGAGCGCCATCAATTTCTTGTCCTTCAGCGATTCCGGTACGTCGCCATTGACGATGCGCAACGCCAGGCCTTCGACGATCGCCGTCTTGCCGACGCCGGGTTCGCCGATCAGCACGGGGTTGTTCTTCGTGCGGCGGGAGAGGACCTGGATGGTGCGGCGGATTTCGTCGTCGCGTCCAATCACCGGGTCAAGCTTGCCCTCGCGGGCCTCGGCGGTGAGATCACGGGCATATTTCTTCAGGGAATCGAAGCCCTGCTCCGCATTAGCGGAATCAGCGGTACGACCCTTGCGGATGTCGTTGATGACCTGGTTGAGCCCGGTCGGCGTGACGCCAGCCTTCTTCAGCGTCGCTGAGGTCGACGCAGACGACTCGATCGCCAATGCCTGCAGCAGGCGCTCGACCGTGACGAAACTGTCGCCGGCCTTCTTGGCGGCGTCTTCGGCCGTGGTGAAGACCTTCGCAAGCGGCTGCGAGAGATAGACCTGACCGTCGCCACCGGACACTTTCGGCAGCTTGGCAAGGGCGGCATCATTGGCGAGACGCGCAGCCTTGGCGTCGCCGCCGGCACGTTCGATCAACGAAGACGCCATGCCCTGGTCGTCGTCCAGAAGCACTTTCAGCACATGCTCGGGCGTGAATTGCTGATTTCCTTGCGACAAGGCATTGGTCTGCGCGGACTGTAAAAAGCCGCGCACGCGCTCGGAGTATTTTTCAATATTCATTTGTAGACCTCCGTGAATCGCTCTGCCCAGATTGGCACAGACCGATATTTGAGATTGAGTCCCCTGAAAGGCAGACCCCGCCCACCGCCGATTGAGATTTGCGGCAAGGCAACAGGGGAGAATATGGGAGGGGATTTGAAGAGTTTAAAGGGTGCCGGAAACGAAAAAACCCCGGCTCACGCCGGGGTTTTTGTAAACACATGACTGGCTCCGCCTTTGCAGCAGCGACCCGTGCATATGAACAGTCCTTATTCCGTAGCGGCTTCCACCAGTGCGGGGGCTTCGCTCGAAGCACCTTCGCCTTCGCCCTGCCCTTCAGCATCGGCATTGCGGCGCGGCTGACGACGGGGACGATTGCCGGCATTGCGGCGGCGCGGCTGGCGTTCACCGGCAGCGACGGGCGTTTCTTCCTCGATCGCAACTTCGGCAGGAATGCCTTCGATCACCGGCTGCGGGCCGGTGCCGTCGATAACCTCGGGCTCAGGCGCGGCAACCACGACTGGAGCAGGAGCACGGACACGCACCGGAGGCGGCGCCATCTGCGGCTGATCATCCATGTCATTGTCGTTCGCATCCATGTCATCCATGTCGCGGTCGGCATTGTCACGATCATTGGGGTTATGCTGTTCGTCGCGCTGAAAGCGTTCCTGCATCTGCGCCTGGGCGCTGGCAATGATCCGATTGTAATGTTCAGCGTGCTGGAGGTAGTTTTCCGCCATGACGCGGTCGCCGGAGCTCTGCGCATCGCGAGCAAGCGTCGCGTACTTCTCAGCGATATGCTGTGCGGTTCCGCGGATTTTTACATCGGGACCGGAGCTGTCGTAAGTCCTGGTCAGCGGGTTTGAGCCCTTGCGGTTGAAATTGTTATTGTTGTTATTGTTTCCGCCGCCGCCGCCGTTGTTGTTACCACGCCCCCGACCGCGCTTATTCTGCTGTCCTGGCCTCATAGATCCTTCACCTGAATTTTCTTAGTTGGGATGAAATTATAAACGGCACCTGCCGCCGTGGCTGGAAACCTCCAAGCCAGAGCCTGCGTGCCGCAAGCAAACTGCGCCTTAAGCGCCGGTCTGCCGCTCGACTACGTCAGATTAACTGATCACGCATTGGGTTATCTTCAACCTTTGACACTCTTATCAGAGAGCGGATCCCCGAGGCTGTCCAAGACAGGCGAATCGTCTCGCCTATTCCCAGCCGCCCAACGCGTGAGCGCAACCTATATCGCTTCATCAGGAAATCCAAGCCTTTTCTTTGCGATAACAACAAGGTCCCATGAACCTGCTGCAAATTGTCGCGTTAGTGGTGATATTGAAACACGAGCACCCGGTCGTTGTGTCCATAGTCCCGGGCTGCTTCGATTAGGAAAAATCCTGCTCCTTCAAAAACCGAAGTCACCGTCTTGCGCTGATCATAACCGATCTCCACGCCGACAATACCATCTCGGTGTAGAAACCGCGCCGCATCCTTTGCGATTGCTCTATATGCATCCAGCCCATCAAGGCCGCCATCGAGAGCTGCCGGAGGATCGAAATTCTTTACTTCTGGAGCGAGAGTGGAAATGACACTGGACTCAATATAGGGCGGATTTGAGACAATAACGTGAAATCGACCGTGGATGGCCTCAAACCAGCTTCCCTGCACCGTATCGAAGCGTGCCGCCAAGCCATTGCGTGCAGCATTTGCCCGCGCCGTTTCCAAAGCTTCGCCGGAAATATCGGAACCGATACCCGTCGCCTGCGGGCATTCATGGAGTAGCGCGAGACAGATGGCTCCGGTTCCCGTTCCCATGTCCAGTAGATGGATCGTCCCATGGATCGTTGCAAGGCGCCGCGCATGCTGCAGCATGGTGTCGACCAGGATTTCCGTGTCTGGGCGCGGCTCCAGCGTCGCAGCCGACAGCGTCATAGGCAGGCCGTAAAACTCTCGCTCGCCGAGAATGCGATGCACCGGCTCGTGATTAAGCCGGCGTGCAATCGCCGCTCGCGCCGCCTCCACGCGATCCGGCGCCACGGCCTCGGTGCCGCTCGTGACCAGCTCCGTCGATGAAAGCTGAAGAAGACCGCCGACGAGGATGCGGGCCTCGGTGGCGGGATCATCGAGATCGGCCTCGATGAAGCGGGCGCGCACCTCCTGGAACAGTCCAGCGACGGTTGCTCCCGGGCCGCCGCTCATGCCTGTTCGCCGAGCTGGGCGAGTTGGCTCGCCTGATAATCCGCGCGAAGCGCATCGACCACTTCGTCGATCTCGCCTTCCATCATCCGATCGAGCTTGTAGAGCGTCAGGTTAATGCGATGGTCGGTGACACGCCCCTGCGGGAAATTGTAGGTGCGGATGCGCTCCGAGCGGTCACCGGAGCCGACCTGGCTTTTGCGGTCGGCGGAGCGTTCGCTATCGGCGCGCTGGCGCTCCATGTCGAAGAGACGCGAACGCAGCACCTGCATTGCCTTGGCGCGGTTCTGGTGCTGCGACTTTTCCGAACTTGTCACCACGATCCCCGAGGGAAGATGAGTGATACGTACCGCCGAGTCCGTGGTGTTGACGTGCTGGCCGCCGGCGCCGGAGGAGCGCATGGTGTCGATGCGGATATCCTCGGCGCGAATTTCGATATCGATTTCCTCGGCTTCCGGCAAAACGGCGACGGTTGCCGCCGATGTATGGATGCGTCCGCCCGCCTCGGTTTCCGGCACGCGCTGCACGCGATGCACGCCGGATTCGAATTTCAGCCGCGAGAACACGCCCTTGCCGGTGATCGTCGCGATGATTTCCTTATAGCCGCCAGCTTCGCCGTCGCTGGCCGAGAGGATTTCCACTTTCCAGCCGTTGTTCGCGGCGAAGCGCTCATACATGCGAAAGAGATCGCCGCCGAAAAGGGCGGCTTCCGAGCCACCGGTTCCGGCGCGAATTTCGAGGATCGCGCTCTTTTCGTCGGCGGCGTCCTTCGGCAGCAGCAGGATCTGGATGTCCTGTTCCAGCGCCTCGATCCGCTCTTTGACCTCGGGCAGTTCCATGTCAGCAAGATCGCGCATCTCGCGGTCGACCGATTTGTCGGCAAGCATGGCTTCCAGATCCGAAGCCTCGGCAATCGCCTTCTCATAGTCGCGGATCTTGGCGACGACCGGCTGCAGTTCAGAATATTCGGAAGCAAGCTTCACATAGACATCCGCCGCCGGACCGGCGGACATACGCGCTTCGATCTCGCCGAAACGGCGTTCCAATTCGCGCATTTTTTCAATGGGAAGGTTTGCCACCCCACACTCCAATTCTTCTTATTTGTTCTGTCTACAACGGAATATTGTGGCTCTCGGCAAAGCCCGCAAGGATGTCGCGCATCGAGGCTGTCGGACGCTTGTCGTCCAGCGCCTCTTCCATAACCTTCGACAAGGCCTGGAGGTCGAGGCCGAGCAGCATCGCCTTGACCGGGCCGATAGAGGCCGGCGACATCGATACCGAGCGGAAGCCAAGCCCTAAAAGCGCCATCGCCGAAATCGTCTTGCCGGCAAGCTCGCCGCACAGCGTCACCGGCGTCTTGTTGCGTTCGCCGGCACGCACGATGTCGCGCAGGATGCGCAGGAACGGGCGTCCGAGCGGATCGAAACGGTCCGACACGCGCGCATTGCCGCGGTCGACCGCCATCGAGAACTGGAAGAGATCGTTGGAGCCGACCGAGACGAAATCGACCGCCGCCATCAGCTCGTCGAGCTGCCAGAGCAGCGCCGGCACTTCCAGCATGGCGCCGAACTGCAACTTGCGCGGCAGGGCATGGCCGAAGCGCGACAGATGCTGCACTTCCTTCTGAACGAGCTCGCGCACCGCCTCGATCTCGGAAACCTCAGTGACCATCGGCACCATCATTTTCAATTCGCTGTCGGCAGCCGCCTTCAGCATGGCGCGCAACTGCGTGCGCAGCAGGCCGGGCCGGTCGAGCGACAGGCGAATGGCGCGCCAGCCGAGCGCCGGGTTTTCTTCCTCATGGGCGCGGAAATAGGGCACGACCTTGTCGCCGCCGATATCGAGCGTCCTGAAGGTGACGACACGCCCACCCGCCTGCTTCAGCACGCTGCGATAGAAGGCTTCCTGCTCCTCCGCCTTCGGCATGGTCGAGGCGATCATGAATTGCAGCTCGGTGCGGAACAGGCCGATACCTTCCGCGCCGGATTCGGCAAGCTGCGGCAGGTCGACCAGCAGACCGGCATTCATCAACAGCGAAATGCGCTGCCCGTCCTTGGTGACCGGCTCGACCGAACGCAGCGCCCGGAACTGCTCCTGCCGGCGGGCGCGGAAACGCACCTTTTCTTCATAGGACCGCTGGTGGTCGGCCATCGGCCGCAGGTGCACATGGCCGCCGTCGCCATCGATGATGACGGAATCGCCGTTTTCGGCAAGCGCCACGACGCCCGCCGCCTGGCCGACGACCGGAATGCCCATGGCGCGGGCAACGATGACGACGTGGCTGGTGACCGCGCCTTCTTCCAGTACCAGGCCGCGAATATTGGCGCGGGGATAATCGAGCAGCTCGGCGGCGCCCATGGCGCGCGCAAAGATCACCGCATCGTTCGGGAAGCCGTCGGCGGCCGTGCGGCCGGAATAGCCGGTGAGCTGGCGGAGCAACCGGTTGGCCAGATCCTCGAAATCATGCATGCGCTCACGCAGATACGGATCGGTCAGGCGCATCATCCGCGCCTTGGTGTCGCTCTGCACCTTCTCGACCGCGGCTTCCGCCGTCAGGCCGTTGCGGATCGCCTCTTCGAGCTTGCGCACCCAACCCTGATCATGGGCGAACATGCGGTAGGTTTCCAGAACCTCGCGGTGCTCGCCTTCCATGGAAACGTCGCGGCGCGACAGCATGTCGTCGATGGAGATGCGCAGCGAACCGAGCGCCTCCGCCAGCCGGCCGATTTCCTTGTCGGTATCCTCATTCAGGAGATTGGTGACGACGATGCGCGGCTCGTGCAGCACGACATAGCCAAGGCCGACGCCTTCATTGTAGCTGTCGCCGTCGATGGTGACCGAGCGGGTAAGATCGAGTTCGAGGCCCGGCTTGGTGATCTTCTTCAGCTCGCCGGTGGCGATCATCTCGGCCAGCACCATCGCCGTCGTCTCGAGCGCTTCCAGCTCTTCTTCGCGATAGTTGCGGCTTGCCTTGTTCTGCACGACGAGGACGCCGAGCGAGCGGCCAGTGCGCAGGATCGGCACGCCGAGGAAGGAGTGGTAGACCTCTTCACCGGTTTCCGGCAGGTAGCGGAAGGCGGGATGCGATTGCGCGTCCGAGAGATTGAGCGGCTGGGCGGAAGCCGCGATGGTGCCGACCAGGCCCTGGCCCATCTTCAGTTGTGAAAGGTGGACAGCTTCCTTGTTCAGGCCTTCGGTGGCGTAGAGTTCGAGCACGCCATCGGCGCGCAGCACGTAGACCGAGCAGACCTCGGCGACCATATTGCTGGCGATCTGGCGGACGATCCGGTCAAGACGCTCCTGCGGCTCCAGCGGCTCCGCCATCAGTTCGCGCAGCCGCTTGAGCAGAACGCGTGGACCGCCGGATAGGTCTCTCATTGCGTCTCTAGCTCCCGAAATCAAGATATTGCCGCCAGTCTTGCCCACGTCAGGGCCGGCCGAAACTCACCTCCGTCACGGTCCGTTGTCAGCAATCCTTTATCAACTCTTATCCAGACCGTAGCAGGAATGCAAAGTCCTGACTGCGAGTTCCGCATAAGGACCGTCGATCAGGATGGAAATCTTGATTTCCGACGTCGTAATAGCCTTGATGTTGATGCCTTTTTCGGCAAGTGCCTGGAAAGCGGTCGCGGCAACGCCGGCATGCGAGCGCATGCCGATGCCGATGACCGAAACCTTGACGAGACCTGATTCGTTTTGGACGACGTCGTAGCCGATCTTGTCCTTGTTCTCGCCGAGAACGCGCAACGCCTTTTCGACATCGCCCGAAGGAACCGTGAAGGTCATGTCGGTCTTGGAACCGTCCTCGGAAATGTTCTGGACGATCATGTCGACGTTGATATGGCTTTCGGCCAAAGGCCCGAAGATCGCGGCGGAGACGCCTGGCCGGTCGGCAAGACGGCGCAGCGAGATCTGGGCTTCATCCTTGGCGTAGGCAATGCCGGTGACTACTTCCTGTTCCACGATTTCTTCCTCGTCACAAATCAGCGTTCCGGGCGGGTTCAACAGATCGCCCATGCCCGGAGCATCGGGATCTTCAAATGAGGAGCGCACGAAAGTGCGGACCTTAAAGACCATGGCCAGCTCGACCGAGCGCACCTGCAGCACCTTGGCGCCGAGGGAGGCCATTTCGAGCATTTCTTCGAAGGCGATCTTCTTCAGACGACGCGCCTTCGGCTCGATGCGCGGATCCGTCGTGTAGACGCCGTCGACATCGGTATAGATATCGCAGCGATCGGCCTTCACCGCAGCGGCGATCGCCACGGCAGACGTATCGGAGCCGCCGCGGCCAAGCGTCGAGAGGCGGTTGTCGGGGCCGAGCCCCTGAAAACCGGCGACGACAGCCACCTGGCCTTCACCCATGCGACGGATGATTTCAGCGCCTTCGATCTCGAGAATACGGGCAGCACCATGGGCGTTGTCGGTCCGGATAGGGATCTGCCAGCCCTGCCAGGAGCGGGCATTGATGCCCATCGCCTGCAGCGCAATCGCCAGCAACCCGGAGGTCACCTGCTCGCCGGAGGCGACGACGGCGTCATATTCACGCGCATCATAGATGGAATGATTGGCGCCCGTGACCTTCGGCATGTTCTGCACCCAGCCGACCAGCTCGTTGGTCTTGCCGGACATGGCGGAAACGACGACCGCGACCTCATGGCCGGCGTCGACCTCGCGTTTCACATGGCGTGCGACATTCTTGATACGGTCCAGATCCGCGACGGACGTTCCGCCGAATTTCATCACGATGCGTGCCATGTGCCTCTACCAGTATCAGCGCCGGGCGGCCGAAACGCGATGAGCCCGGCATGCAAAATAGCCCTTCCGGTGCAATGGCCGGAAAAGCCTAATCTCAATGGGGGCGTCTCTTAGCGAGTTTGGCAGGCGGGTGCAATAGCATGGCGCGGTGTAATAGTTCTCTTTAATACTCCACTTTGAGGCTCGACCAGAGCTTGTCGATGATCGCCCCTTCCTTGGGGAGGTTTTCCTTGTTGGCGAAGGTGGCGACAAGAATACCGCCATCCGGGCGACCCGTCGCGACGATTTCATAATCCATGACATCGTTGGTGGTCGTGGTCTCCGCCTTGACGCCCTTCAGCACATTGCCGGCGGTCAAGGTTCGCTGGGTTGCTTCCTTCTTGATCTTGGCGCCGCCGTCGATGCCTTCCTGCACCATCTGCTGCAGCATGAAGTCGGTAATGCTGGAAGGATTGAGGCCCTTATACTCCTGCACGATGACACCGGTGCCGATCGGCGTGATCAGGGCATACTGCATAATACCGCCACCAAGATCGCTTTTGGCGACCGTGAACTGGCCGTCATGGTCGAAGGAAAACTTGGTGCCGGCAAAAGTGACCGTGTCGCTGCGCCGCAGTTCCACCGAAAGCTTGCGGCCGTCCTTGGTGGTGACATCAAGCGTATCGCCGGGATTGATACCCACTTCGACGCCATCGATCGTCAGACGAAAGCCCTTACCGTCGCCGGCAAATGCGGTCGCGGCCGCAAGACAGGAGGCGAGGACGGTCGCCACGTAAAAGAATGATCGCATGAAGCCCCTCCCCGTATACCAGTGCGACACAATAGCCCTGAATTCAAAAGCCTATTAGACAATCGTGACAGTTGATCGACCACGAAACTCCTAGCTGTCAAGCTTTCGCGAATGCCCTTCCCGAATATCGAACACAATCCCGCGGTTGGTCAAACCGCCTCGGCCCTTGACATCGGCTCGCGATCGTCCGACTTCACATCTACCGAAGTGCCACCCGGACCAAGGAGCGGAACCATGAGCGAAGCGGCGAAAAGCACGATCGACCAGAGCGAAGTGGATCGCTTTTCCGCGATGGCGGCGGAATGGTGGAGCCCGACCGGCAAGTTCAAGCCGCTGCACAAGTTCAATCCGGTGCGCCTCGCCTATATCCGCGACCACGCCTGCGAGAATTTCGGCCGCGATCCGAAGAGCGCAAGGCCATTGGAGGGCCTGCGTGTGCTCGATATCGGCTGCGGCGGCGGATTGCTGTCCGAGCCGGTCGCGCGCATGGGCGCCTCGGTCGTCGGCGCCGACCCGTCCGAAAAGAACATCGGCATCGCCTCGACGCATGCGAAAGCCTCCGGCGTTCCCGTCGATTATCGTGCCGTAACCGCCGAGCAACTGGCCGAGGCCGGCGAGACCTTCGATATCGTGCTGAACATGGAAGTGGTCGAACACGTCGCCGACGTCGAGTTTTTCCTGACGACCTGCGCCAGGATGGTGCGCCCCGGCGGCCTGATGTACGTCGCCACCATCAACCGCACCATGAAGGCGGCCGCACTTGCCATCTTCGCCGCCGAAAACGTCCTGCGCTGGCTGCCGCGCGGCACGCATCAATATGAAAAGCTCGTCCGTCCCGAAGAGATCGAAAAGCCGCTCGCCGCCGACGGCCTTGAGATCATCGCCCGCACCGGCGTCTTCTATTCGCCGCTACAGGACCGCTGGAACCTGTCGAAGGACATGGATGTGAACTACATGCTGCTGGCAAAGCGGGCGGGCTGAAAACCGCCGTCCTGCCGGATCAAGCTTTCAGCGTCAGGACATACGCCAGTAGATCGTGCTGCCCGATGGCGTTCGATGCAGCGATCTCTTTGATCTTCTCTCGGTCGATCGTCGCGAGGTTACCATCCGCATCATAGGGCTGCTTGAAGGTGAAAGCCGCAGCACTGGACCCTTCATCGTGAAGCCGTTCCAGCCGCTCGGTTCCCTCTTTCCATTCGGGAACGACACCAGCGTCGACCCACCATAGCACCAGTGCCGGCCAGCGCTGCTTCACGTTCCAATGCCGCGCATGCTTCAACGCATCGGCATGGACACCGTTGTAGCTGAAGGCCATCAGGGATTCGATATCGGTCCAGAGCGAAAGCGAGGACGGTGCCGTCGCAAAGCCGCTGCCCTCGATGAAACGCGGGAAGACTTGGCGGCCCCAGCATGCCGGTCCCGGCACACCGTCATAACCGGAGCGGCCGATGAAGCCATGGGCGCGGGCGGCAGCCTCGAAATTGGCGTCTTCGCGCAGGCGAAATCCTTCAACCTCTGGGCTTTCATAGGGCGCCACATGCAGCCCGAAATTATACATTGCGAGATATCTGCCGCCATGCGGCATCAGTTGATGTCATCCGGCAGAACGGGGATGGCGGCGATCTCGATGCCTTCCTCGACCAGTGCCTGCGCCTCATCCGGCGTCGCCTTACCGATGATCCCTCGGGCATCGGCCTCGCCGTAATGGATCTTGCGGGCCTCTTCCGGGAATTTCGCGCCGACATCCTCGGCATTCGCCTTGATGCTGTCGACGGCCTCCTTGAGCTTGATCATCGCCTCCTTGCGGGCAGCGTCCATGGCAAGCGTCTGCAGCTCGTCCTTCTTGCGCGCGGTCGAAACCGACGGCGCCATCAGGAGTTTGGAGATCGCACCCGAATTGCAGACGGGGCAGGTCAGGAAACCGCTTGCGACCTGACGGTCGAAATCGGCGCTTTCCGAAAACCAGCCCTCGAACTCATGGGCCTTGTCACATCTCAGCGAATAACGGATCAAGCCGCGACGCCTCCAGCCGCCGGCGTCGCGATCTTCTCCAGCGAGAATTCACGCGCATTTTTAAGATTGGGGATCTTGTCATGGGCGGATTTGACCGCCGCAACGTCGATCTCGGCGACGAGGACTGCCTCACCCGTACCACCGGCCGACGCCAGCACCTTGCCCCAGGGATCGATGATCATCGAATGACCGAAGGTCTCGCGACCGTCCTCGTGAACGCCGGCCTGGGCGGCGGCGATGACGAACATGCCGTTTTCGATCGCCCGCGCCCGGAGCAGGATTTCCCAATGGGCCTCGCCGGTCTGGCGGGTAAAGGCGGCCGGGACCGTCATCACCTGCGCGCCGGCAACAGCCTGGGCGCGGAAGAGCTGCGGAAAGCGCACATCGTAGCAGATGGAAAAGCCGAGTTCGGCGAAGGGCAGCGACACGATGCGCGCCTCGGAGCCGGGACGATAGACCGCGCTCTCGCGCCAGCTCTCGCCATTGTCGAGATCGACGTCGAACATGTGGATCTTGTCGTAGCGGCTGATGAGCTTGCCGTCCGGCCCGAAGAGAAAGCCGCGATTGGCGATCTTGCCGTCATCGAGCGGGATCGCCGTCGAGCCGACATGCACATGGATGCCGAGTTCCTTGGCGAGGTCCGACGCCGTCTTGACGATGATGTCATTGGCCTCGTCGCGCAGCACGGCGCGCAGGCCCGGCCGGTCCTTCTGCACCGCGCCGGTCATTTCCGGCGTCTGCACATAGACGGCGCCCTGAGCCGCCGCCTCGCGAACCAGCCGCGCCATATCGGCAGCGTTCTTCACCGGATCGACACCGGAACACATCTGAATGGCGGCGGCTTTGAAGGTCATCATTGTCTCCGAGTGTGATCCGGTTCAGGCGGCCAGCAGCGGATCGAGCTTGCCCGCCCGATCGAGCGCATGGATATCGTCGCATCCGCCGACATGCTCGCCATTGATGAAAATCTGCGGGAAGGTCGATTGGCCCTTGGCCTTCTCGATCATCTCCTGGCGCAGCGCGGGCGAATAGGTGGCGTTGTGTTCGACATAGTCGACGCCCTTGGACTCGAGCAGGGATTTCGCCCGGGCACAGTAGCCGCAGAACTCACGCGTATAGATGACAACGGATGCCATGATCCACTCCGGAAAATTGCAGGTTACCTGTCATATAAGCACGTCGACAGCCCTTGCAAAGGTCAAAACCGTCACATCCGAGGCACCGGCTTTTTTCAACGCCCGCGTTGCCGCCGCCACCGTCGCACCGGTCGTATAGACATCGTCGATCAGCACGATACGACGGCCGAGAATGTCGACCGCACGGCTTTCGGGAATGGTGAAAGCCCCACGCACATTGTCTTGTCGCGCCTTCGCGCCGAGGCCGACCTGCTGGCTCGTTCGCTTGGTGCGCAGTAGCGTCGCCGCCAGCAGCGGTTTGCCGGAGAGCCGGGCGAGGTGCCGGGCCAGTTCCGCCGCCTGATTGTATTTGCGTGAGAACAGCCGCGCCCGATGCAGCGGCACCGGGATGATCGCGTCACAGGCGGCGACCGCGCCGTCGCTGGCGCGCAGCATCCATCCTGCCATCATCGGAGCCAGATCGGTGCGGTCGCGATATTTCAGTCCGAGCACGAGATCCCGGACGACGCCGTCATGAATGGCTGCCGAGCGCAGCCGGTCAAAGACCGGCGGATCGGCGATCGCCTCGGCGCTCAGGATCCCCGTGCCGAGATCGTGGGTGAACGGGCTGCCCAGCACCTCGCAATAGGGCCGCTCGATGAAACGGACGCCGGACCAGCAGGTCGGGCAAAGGCTGCGATGCGCGCCCGTCGAAGCGCCGCAGCCGGGACAGGCGGGAGGATAGACAAGATCGGCGAGCGCCAGCCACGGCTTTGCCAGGCCAGCCCGCAATCTCGACAGCATGATTTCATTCCCGACAATCCCCATATCATTGACACTAGCTTTTTCCCGCAGGCTTTGCGAAGGGAAAACATGGCTGGCCGCGAGGCTGCGCCGATGAGATCAGATTGCAGGAAACCGCCATGGACATCGTGTTCGACCAATCGCTGCTCGCCGCCCGCAGGCACCGGGCGCTGAAACAGGGGGACACGAAAGCCGCCTTCCTGCTGGAGATCGCGGCCCGTGAATTGGCTGAACGGCTCTCCGTCATCGAGCGGCATTTCGACGAGGCGATCGAGCTGCATGGCGCGACCGGCATTGCGGCGCGCGAGGCGCTCGCCACCGGCAAGATCGGCCATATCAGGCGCATCGAAGGCGAGGCCGGCTTTGCCGCCCCCGGCGAGGCGCTGATCAAGGCGTCGCTGGAGGAACTGCCGCTGGCGGCCGAATCCGTCAATCTGGTGCTGTCGCCGCTCAGCCTGCATGTCACCAACGACACGCCCGGCGTCTTCATCCAGGTGCGCCGCGCGCTGAAGGCTGATGGCTTGTTCCTGGCCGCGATCCCCGGCCTGGGCACGCTGCAGGAACTGCGCGACGTGCTGCTGGCCACCGAGATCGAGCTTACCGGCGGCGCAAGCCCGCGCGTCATACCCTTTGCGGAGGTCCGCGATGTCGGCGGCCTGCTGCAACGCGCCGGCTTCACCCTGCCGGTGATCGATGCGGAGAACTACACGGTGCGCTACGACAATCTGTTCGCGCTGATGCGCGACCTGCGCGCCATGGGCATGACCAACCCGCTTGCTGACCGCAGTCGCAAGCCGCTAACGCGCGCCTTCTTCCTGCGCGCGGCCGAACTTTACGCCGAGCGCTATTCCGATCCCGACGGGAGAATAAGGGCGACCTTCACGATCATCTACGCGTCCGGCTGGACGCCGCATGAAAGCCAGCAGAAACCGTTACAGCCGGGCTCGGCCAAGGCGCGGCTCGCCGATGCCCTGAAGGTCGAAGAGCACAAGCTGAAGCAATAGACATGGCTGCAGGGCTGAACTGGACGATCCACGTCGACCGCTTCAGTTTGTCGAACCGCCAAGCGTGTTGGAAACAAGGTTGAACACGGACGTCAGGCTGCCGCCGAAAGCGCCAAAGCCGCTGACGATCGCCACCGACATCAAGGCGACAATCAGGCCATATTCGATGACCGTGGCACCGGTCATGTCGTTGAAAAAACGCCGAACGGAACGCATACGTTTCAAGCTCCTAGCATCTGAAAACGAGCGAATCCGGCGCGTTCATGCACCCGATAGGCTTAACCTCTATAGCAATCAGCAGCCGCCGTCGGCACCATAGCCTTGGACGATGCAGACTGAACCGGGCTGCTGCTGCAGCACGCTGCGGCGGATAGTGTAGCGCTTGCCATTCTCGGTTTGGGGAATGGAGCCTGTGGTCATAGTGTCGAGATCTGGCGCGCTGGCAAGCACGTTGGACTTGGACTTGTCGGACAGCATCGGCGTCAGAATAAGCGACAGCGCGACCGCCGCCGTGCCAAACAGCAAAGCGATATTCAACGCGCCCGTCCTACGCGACGTGGAATAGGACTGCTCTTTTTCCTGAACAGCTTTCCAGAAATCGTCGTCCATCATGTCAAGCCTTCTTTAACGCAAACACCAACTGCTTGATTGCGTCCATTGAATGCCAGAAGGTCATAAACGATCCCTTAATATCCACAGGTGAAATAGATCTGTGTTGAGTCGCGGGACAGCGCTTGACGAACGTTAAATAATTGATATCAAATGATTAATGGCAATTAACCATGTTTAGCGGGCGTCGTTTTCCGGCACGCTCATTGCAATAAAGAGTCAGCCGGAGGAAACATATCGCGGCGCCGACGACACAATCACGCCTCGGGCACGCATGTGCGGCTTTCGCCATTGATCTCGGCGGCGATAATTCGGGCGTCTCTTAAGACTACAGCAAATCCTGCAGAAATGGGATCAACGGCTCGTCGGCCGGCGGCATCGGGTAGTCGCGCAGGGCCTGAGGCCGTACCCATTTGATCGCCTGACCTTCGCGGCCATGCGGAATGCCCTCGTAACGCCGGCATATATAAAGCGGCATCAGCAGATGGAAGGTCTCGTAGGTATGGCTGGCAAAGGTCAGCGGCGCGAGGCAGGCGATCTTCGTCTGGATGCCGAGCTCTTCCTCGAGCTCGCGGATCAGCGTTTCCTCCGGCGTTTCGCCGGGCTCGACCTTGCCGCCGGGAAACTCCCAGAGGCCGGCCAGCGATTTGCCTTCCGGCCGTTGCGCCAGAAGAATGCGGCCATCGGTATCGATCAGCGCACAGGCGGCAACGAGGATGATCTTGCGGCCGGCTTCGCTCATGCTTCCCCCGGGGAACGCCAGTAACAATAACGATAGGCCTCGCGGAAACCGAAACGGGCATAAAGCGCCAGCGCCGGGTCGTTCGAGGCGCCGACCTGAAGCCATGCGGTCCGCGCGCTGCGCATGCGCGCCCAGCGCAGCGCCGATGTCAGAATCTCGACGCCCAATCCCTTGCGCCGGTGCTCAGCCGAGACCGAGACCGACAGGATACCGGCAAGATCGTTATCCTGCACGCAGAGCGTCGTCGCCACCGGCCCGGCATCATCGTTCTCGATGACGAAAAGACCCGATGGCGGCTTGATGCCGCTTACCACTTCCGCCAGGGCAGGCTTGAGCGCGGGATCGGCGCGATCGACCAGCAGGCTGGCGTCGACGTAGCGGCCGACATCGTGGCTCGGCAGATGGTCCAGCGCATCCGGCAGTTCGAGATCGATGAGATCGGCGATCATGACGATGGTCTCTTCGAACCGTATCCAGCCCTGGCGCTGCAACAGCTCGATCAGCATCGACGAGGCCAGCGGCGTTTCACGCACCACCATCAGCCGGCCATAGGCTTCGAACTTGCGCTGCGCCTTCGTCAGCCGGATCTCCAGATCACGATGATCGGAGGGATCGAGCGGCACGACGCAATTCAGCCGCTTCGACGGATGGCCCGCCGTCAGCCGCACCTGCCAGCTACCATCATACTGCACGGAAGAGGCAGGCCAGGCCCGGAAACCAACAGCTTCCAGCCTGCGCACCAAAGGCAGTTTGTTCATCGTGGACAGCGCATGCATCAGTTCAATATCAGCTCCGGTAGTCGCCATTGATGGCAACATATTCCTTGGTGAGGTCGCAGGTCCAGACCGTTGCCCGGCCATTGCCGATACCAAGGTCGACTTTCACGGGAATATCCTGCCGCTTCATCACGTTGGAAGCGGCTTCTTCGGAATAGCCGGCGTCGCGCTCACCGTTGACGGCAACGCGGACATCGCCGAACCAGATGGCAAGCTTGTCGCGGTCGGCCACTTCGCCGGCCTTACCGACAGCCATGACCACGCGGCCCCAATTGGCGTCCTCGCCGGCGGCAGCCGTCTTGACCAGCGGCGAATTGGCGATCGAGAGTGCAATGCGCTTGGCGCTAGCGTCACTCTCGGCGCCGGTGACCGTGATCTCCAGCATCTTGGTGGCGCCCTCGCCATCGCGGACGACCTGAATGGCGAGGTCCTTGAGGAGCTCGTTCAGAGCCGCGCGGAAGCCGGCAAGCTTCGGATCGTCTGCGTGCTCGATATGCGCCTGGCCATCGGCAGCGGCAGCACCCGTGGCAAACAGCATCAGCGTGTCCGAGGTCGACGTATCGCTGTCGATCGTCATCGAATTGAAGCTCGGGCCGACGCCGTCCGAGAGCAGCGCCTGCAGGGCGGAAGCGGAAATGTCGGCATCGGTGACGACGAAGGACAGCATGGTCGCCATGTCAGGCGCGATCATGCCGGCGCCCTTGGCAATGCCGTTGATGGTAACCTTGACGCCATCGATCTCGGTGCTGCGGGTGGCGACCTTCGGATAGGTATCCGTGGTCATGATCGCCTTGGCAGCCTCGAACCAGAAGTCGGCGGTGGCATCCTTCGCCATCGTGTCGAGCACGCCGGCAAATTTGGTCGCGTCGAGCGGCTCGCCGATGACGCCGGTCGAGGCGAGATAAACTTCGTTCTCGCCGCAGCCGACGGCGGCAGCCGCCGACTTGGCGGTCAGCTCGGTCGCTTGGCGACCCTTGAGGCCGGTAAAGGCATTGGCATTGCCGGAATTGACAACGACGGCGCGAGCGATGCCGTGCGAAAGATTCGATCGGCAGAAATCGACGGGAGCCGACGGGCACTTCGAGCGGGTGAATACACCCGCGACGGCGGCCGGCTTGTCGAACACCATAAGCAGGACATCGGTCCGGTTCTTGTACTTGATACCGGCGGATGCCGTGATCATGCGTACGCCGCGCAAAGCCGGCATGGCAACGAAGGATTTGGGAGCAAGCGGAGAGACGGAACCGGACATGAGGCCACCTGATAGTGAAGGGCCCGGAAAAACCGGGCCCAGATGGTTGTGACTGCTATGACTTACTGCTGCGGCTGGGCATCAGGCGAAATGGCGTCTTCCGCCGGTGCTGCATCCTGCTGCTTCTGCGCATCTTCATAGGCCTTGCTGAGCGCCGGATCGCTGATCGCGACCTTGGTGTCCTGCTTGGCCTTGTTCAGAAGCTCAAGATACTTGTCGCGCATGACGAGCTGACGAACCTGATCCTTCACCTGGTCGAACGGCGGTGGCGGAGCAACGCGCTTGTCTTCGACCTTGATGACGTGCCAGCCGAAATCGCTCTTGACCGGGGTCTTGGTGTAGGTGCCGACCGGCAGCGCGAAGGCTGCGTCTTCGAATTCCTTGACCATGCGGCCATGGGCGAAATAGCCGAGATCACCGCCGTCGGCCTTGTTCGGGTCGGTGGACTTTTCCTTGGCGAGCGTGGCGAAATCCTTGCCGGCGTCAAGTTCCTTGATGATCGCCTTGGCTTCGTCCTCGGTCTTCACCAGGATGTGGCGGGCATGAACTTCTTCCTGCTTCGGCAGGGCTGCGACTTCCTTGTCGTAGCGAGCCTTGACTTCATCGTCGGTGATGGCGTCGGCGACATGGGCCTTGAAATAGGCATTGTGCAGCTCGCGGTCGCGCAGATAGGCCATATGCGACTGGAAGTCCGGCGTCTGGTCGAGCTTTTCGGCGGCGGCGGTCTTGGCGAGCAGCTTCACGTCGATCGAAGCCGAAAGGGCGGCGACCTTCTTCTGGTCGTCCGGAAGCTGGCCAAGCTGCGGGTCGAGGTTGGCGATCGCGAGATCGAGTTCGGATTGATGGATTTCGACATCGCCGACCTTAGCGACAACCGGATCCTTCGCATCATCGGCGAAAACCGGCGCATGCAAGGTAACGAATGTTGCGAAAGCAACCGCGGCAAGTTTATTGTAGTTCAACATAAAATAACCTTTCGGTGGTCTCGACCGGCTCGAAGCTGTGAATCCGGCAGGAAAAAAGCCTTCAGCAGGAGAATGTGGCCTTTCTGTATCGGCCAATTCCCGTTGACATCAATCGACCCCCCTCTTATCTGTCACGCAACCTCGCGTCCAGAACAGTTTCCGGGCGTTTTGTGCTGAACTCCCGTTTTTTTCGGAGATGGATGAAGCAGAAAACGACAGGATGAAATCTCAGAAAGGACCAGTCACATGGTCAGCCTAGGTGGAATTGCCCGCAAGTTGTTTGGCTCGTCCAACGACCGCCGGGTCAAGTCGTTCCAACCGAATGTCGTTGCGATCAACGCGCTCGAAGAGCAGATGCGTGCCTTGTCTGACGAAGCCCTGGCCGCCAAGACGGTTGAGTTCCGCCAGCAGCTCGCCGACGGCAAGACGCTCGACGATCTCCTCGTTCCAGCCTTTGCCGTGGCGCGCGAAGCCTCGCGGCGTGTCCTCGGCATGCGACCTTTTGACGTACAGCTCATCGGCGGCATGATCCTGCATTCCAACGCCATCGCTGAAATGAAGACTGGCGAAGGCAAGACGCTGGTCGGGACCCTGCCGGTCTATCTGAACGCGCTTGCCGGCAAGGGCGTGCATGTCGTCACCGTCAACGACTACCTGGCGCAGCGCGACAGCGCCACCATGGGTCGCCTCTATGGCTTCCTTGGCATGCGTACCGGCGTCATCGTCCACGGCCTGTCGGATGACGAGCGCCGCGAGGCCTATGCCTGCGACATCACCTACGCCACGAACAATGAGCTTGGCTTCGACTATCTGCGCGACAATATGAAATACGACCGCGGCCAGATGGTGCAGCGTGGTCACAATTTCGCGATCGTCGACGAAGTGGACTCGATCCTGGTCGACGAAGCGCGCACGCCGCTGATCATCTCCGGCCCGCTCGACGACCGCTCCGATCTCTACATTACCATCGACGCCTTTATTCCGCGCCTGTCGAAGGAAGACTACGAGATCGACGAAAAGCAGCGGTCGGCCAACTTCTCCGAAGACGGCACCGAGAAGCTGGAAACCATGCTGCGCGAGGCAGGTCTCCTGAAAGGTGAATCGCTCTACGACGTCGAAAACGTCGCGATCGTCCACCACATCAACAACGCGCTCAAGGCCCACAAGCTGTTCCAGCGCGACAAGGACTATATCGTCCGCAACGACGAGGTCGTCATCATCGACGAATTCACCGGCCGCATGATGCCGGGCCGGCGCTATTCGGACGGCCAGCATCAGGCGCTGGAAGCCAAGGAACGGGTGCAGATCCAGCCGGAAAACCAGACGCTGGCGCAGATCACCTTCCAGAACTACTTCCGCATGTACGGCAAGCTTGCCGGCATGACCGGCACGGCATCGACGGAAGCCGAAGAATTCGGCAACATCTACGGCCTCGACGTCATCGAAGTGCCGACCAACCTGCCGATCCAGCGTATCGACGAGGACGACGAGGTCTATCGTACGCATGAAGAGAAGTTCAAGGCGATCATCGCCGAGATCCTGGAGGCGCATAAGCGCGACCAGCCGGTGCTTGTCGGCACCACCTCGATCGAAAAGTCGGAACTTCTCGCTGAGCTGATGCGCAAGCAGGGCTTCACCAACTTCCAGGTCCTGAACGCCCGCTACCATGAGCAGGAAGCCTATATCGTCGCCCAGGCCGGCGTTCCCGGCGCAGTGACGATCGCCACTAACATGGCCGGCCGCGGCACCGACATCCAGCTCGGCGGCAACCTCGAAATGCGCGTCGAACGCGACCTGCATGACGTAGAGCCCGGTCCCGAACGCGATGCTGCGATCGCGCGGATCGCCGAGGAAATCCAGGTGCTCAAGCAGCGGTCGATCGCTGCCGGTGGCCTCTATGTCATCGCCAGCGAACGCCATGAAAGCCGCCGTATCGACAACCAGCTGCGCGGCCGTTCCGGCCGTCAGGGCGACCCCGGCCGCTCGAAATTCTACCTGTCGCTCCAGGACGACCTGATGCGCATCTTCGGCTCCGACCGCATGGACGGCATGCTGCAGAAGCTCGGCCTCAAGGAAGGCGAAGCCATCGTCCATCCCTGGATCAACAAGGCTCTCGAGCGCGCCCAGAAGAAGGTCGAAGCTCGCAACTTCGACATCCGCAAGAACGTTCTGAAGTATGACGACGTGCTGAACGATCAGCGCAAGGTCATCTTCGAGCAGCGCGTCGAGCTGATGGATGCGACCGATCTCACCGAGACCGTCGGCGACATGCGTCACGACGTCATCGAGGATCTGGTTTCTAAGCACATTCCGGAGCGCGCCTATGCCGAGCAGTGGGATGCGGACGGCCTGAAGACCGCCGTCGCCAACTTCTTCGACCTGGACCTGCCGATCCACGATTGGGTCAAGGAAGAGGGCATTGCCGAGGACGACATCCGCGCCCGCCTGACGGAAGCTGCAGAAAAGGCCGCCGCCGAGAAGGCCGAGCGCTTCGGCCCCGAGATCATGACCTATGTCGAGCGCTCTATCGTGTTGCAGACGCTGGACAATCTCTGGCGCGAGCACATCGTCAACCTCGACCACCTGCGCTCCGTCATCGGCTTCCGCGGCTACGCCCAGCGCGATCCGCTGCAGGAATACAAGGCCGAAGCCTTCGAGCTCTTCCAGGCTCTGTTGAACAATCTTCGCCAGGCCGTCACCGCGCAGCTTTCGCGCGTCGAACTGGTGCAGCAGCCGGCCGAGCCGCAGCCCCCCGCGATGCACGGAAGCCATATCGACGCCACCACCGGCCAAGACGAGTTTGCGCCGCTCAGCCTCGTCAGCGAAACCATCGTCTCCCCGGAAAGCCGCGACCCGCAGAACCCGGCGACCTGGGGCCGCATCGGCCGCAACGAGGCCTGCCCTTGCGGCTCCGGCAAGAAATACAAGCATTGCCACGGGGCATTCGAGAACAACGAAGTGGTTTGAGGCTTCGCAATCTCTTGGCAACAATCAAAATGCCGCCTTCAGGGCGGCATTTTTTATGCGCGATGCAGATTGGCATTCCTCGCCCGAAACTCCCGAGCGACATGCAGGGGGATCGCTATTCGGCAGAAGCGCCAAAGCGTTTTAGCAGGAAATCGATCATGCTGCGCAGTTTCGCGGTCGGCCGACGGTCCACGGCATATAGCAGGTACATCGGCGAGGCGACGGGTGTCCATTCAGGCAGAACCTGAACAAGGCGGCCTCTGGCGAGATCATCAGCAAGCATGACTTCCGGCTGAAGAACGATACCCGCTCCGTTCAAGGCTGCTACGCGCAGTGCATCACCATTGTCGGCGGACAATCGCCCGCTCACGTCCGACCGCCACTCGCCATCCGGGCCGAACAAGTACCACTGGTCCCGGCGGCGCCAATAGGAGAGGCCGAGACAGTCATGCGCTGAGAGATCCTTGGGATGTACCGGCGTACCCCGCCGCTCTAGATAGGACGCGGAGGCGGCCATTATTCTTCGATATGGCTGGAGAGGACGTGCCACCAGATCAACCTCTGTGACATTGCCTATCCTGATTGCAAGTTCACACCCTTCCCGCGACAGGTCCGGCACCCCGTTGTCCAGCATGACGTCGACGCTCACGGCTGGATACATGGCCAGATAGTCGGACAGTGCCGGCATCAGGCGATGACTTCCGAACGTGACGGGGGAGGCGATGCGCAGGAGACCGCGAGGCTCGGCTTGCAATTCGCTCGCGCTTGCATCAGCCAGCTGCACGTCGGCCAACACTTGCTTGCAGCGCTCGTAATACAGGCGACCGATTTCGGTTAGCTGCTGCCGCCGGGTGGTCCGGTGCAGCAGGCGAGCTCCCAAGCTTGCCTCTATTGCCCGAATTTGCTTGCCCGCCATGGTCGGCGACACGCCGGCAGCGTCGGCCGCGGCGCTAAAGCTGCCGTGCTCGACCACCCGCACGAACATGGTCATGCCGGATAATTTATCCATATTATAAACCCAGTGGTTCTAAATGAATGAACATAGAGCACGTTTATCGGAGGCAGGCTAGCGGTCATAGTTCCCTTGCCTCAGCCATCTCAAGTCGAGACGGCGATGAAACAGGAGTTCTCCAATGCCGACAATTCATCTCGAAATGCATCCCGGCCGAACGCTCGAGCAAAAGCGTGATTTCGTCCGCAAGGTCACTCAGATTACCGCTGAAACGCTTGTCTGCCCGACGGACAGTGTGGATGTGCTGATCAGCGAGATTTCCCGCGAACACTGGGCCAAGGGCGGCCAGCTCGTGTCGGACAAGGCTGCGCCTCAGAAAATCGCACAATGACGCGATGATGTCCGCAGCATCGGCTGTAACGACATAGCCATCGATCGATCGATAAAATGCCGCCTTCGGGCGGCATTTTGCCTATGCCGCGATCGGAGAATAACCCAATCTAGCGGCAAACCCAGTATACTCAGACAGCGGAATGCGGATCGTCGCTATATGGGTAGATCGGATAGCCGGAACCGATGATCCCCCGCAGGCGATCAAACCAGGCGGCAAGCGCCGGATAGTCGGTGAGAGTGAAGCCGCAATCCTCTGCTCGGTGGCCATAGGCGTAGACCGCAATATCCGCGATCGTAAACTCATTGCCGACAAGAAACGGCGTATCTGCAAGGCCACGCTCCAGCGCGGCGAGAGCACGGGCTCCGGCTGCGCGTTTGGCGGCGACCATGGCCTGATTTAGCTCGAGCCGTCCCGTCAACGTCCAGAAGCGCAATGTACCGATGACCGGCTCGACATGATATTGCTCGAAGAACAGCCACTGCATGACCTTGGCGCGTTGATAGCGCTCCGACGGGAAAAATGGCGTGCCTTCGGCGAGATAGGCAAGGATCGCGTTTGATTCAGCGATCGCCCGCCCATCCTCCAGTTCGAGAACGGGAATGCCGCCTGCCGGGCTAAGATCGAGAAAGGCATCCGTTCGACCCCCACCCTCAAAAATCGACACCAAGCGGCTCTGATATGGAATGTTCAGCAGCCCAAACAGGAGCCTGGCCTTCCAGCCGTTCTGTGACGGCAGATAGTCGTAAAGCGTGAGCATTTGGATCCTCCACTGGTGATCCATGGACTCTGTGCGCTGCGCCCACCACGGACCACCCGATTCTTGCGCGGTTACCAATAGAGGTGGCTGCCGATCGCTGCTCCCTCCAACTGGCGGTTGGTAAACAACCACACCGCTCACCATGTCATTTTTACCCGCGATAAGAACCGATTCTTAACCCTCCTCTGCCAAAGCTATCGCGAGGTTGGGCTCATATTTAAAGTATTGTGTAACGATCATGACGGTCTTTCAAACAGCAGAGAGAATGCTGCCGTCCGGGCTGCGGATTGTGCTGTCGCCATATTTGCGCAAGCTTGCCCCTCTTCTTACCGGCACTGACGAAAAATCCATCTCCCAACGCATGGCGCTCATTGCCTTCGCCATCCGCATCGCCGGCGCCGCCCTCGCCTTCGTTTCGCAAATCGCGCTTGCCCGCATGATGGGACGGTTCGAATACGGTATCTTCGTCTTCGTCTGGGTGCTGATGATCCTGTTCGGCAATCTCGCCTGCCTCGGCTTCCCGACTGCCATCATCCGTTTCCTGCCGCAATATGACGCCAGCGGCAATCACGACGCCATTCGCGGCCTAAACCGCACCGCGCGCCTCTTCGTGCTCTCCGTTGCCGGCGGACTGGCGCTGGTCGGCATAGCGGCACTCCATGCCTTCAATGGCATGATGGAAAGCTACTATGTGATGCCGATCTTCCTCGGCCTCATCGCCGTGCCGATGATCGCGCTCGGCGACGTGCTGGACGGCACGGCGCGCGCCAATCACTGGCCGGTCATGGCGCTGAGCCCGACCTTCCTCATCCGCCCGACACTGATCCTGCTCTTCATGCTGGCCGCGATCCTTTTCGGCGCCGCGCATGATGCGGTCACCGCCATGACGGCCGCACTCACGGCGGCATTCGTGACCGTCCTCTGCCAATATCTCGCCGTCACCTTCCGCCTGCGCCGTCACTATCCGAACGGCCCGAAAACCATCGAGTTCAACGCCTGGCTCGCGGTCGCCTTCCCGGTCTTCCTGGTCGAGGGCGTCGGCTATCTGCTGACCAATTCCGATGTCGTCGTGGTCGGTATCTTCCTTGATCCTAGCCAAGTCGCCGTCTATTTCGCCGCCGCCAAGATCATGGCGCTGGTGCATTTCGTCTATTTCGCGGTCAAGGCCGCCATCGGCCCGCGCTTTGCCGCCATCATCGCCGAGAATGACCGGACCAAGCTCGCAGCCTACGCGACCGAGGCCACGCGCTGGACCTTCTTTCCGGCACTGGCCGTCGGCCTTGCCGTGCTCGCCGCCGGACAATTCCTGCTTTCGCTCTTCGGCGCCGCCTTTACCGAGGGACAGGTGGTGATCGCCATTCTGCTTGCCGGGGTTCTTGTGAGGGCATTGGTCGGACCAGCGGAGATACTGTTGATGATGGCGGACCGGCAGATGCTCTGCGTCTATCTCTACGCCGCAGCGCTCGTCGCCAATATCGGCCTCAACCTCCTGCTCATTCCGCATTTCGGGATAGAAGGCGCCGCCATCGCCACGGCCAGCGCCATGGCGGTCGAGGCCGTGCTGCTGCACATTGCCGTGCGCCGCGCGCTCGGTATCGTGCTTTTCGCCCTCATCCGCAGACCGATGACACCAGCAACCAGCGGGGCACTCTGACCATGGCGCGCGCTCCCTTCACCGAAAGCACCGACAGCCAAGTGAACGCGCTCACGCATACGCTTGCGGCGCTGCATTTCGAGCCGCCCAAGGCCGAGGCCCGCGTCGAGGTCGGCCGGACCGGCCGCGAACTCTGCCTCTATCCCGGCAAACTCGGCTATGAGCTGCAGGACGAGCTGGATTTCCTTTCCAACCGCGCGATGGAGCCGAATGTCTTCTTCTCCGGCCGCTTCCTGGCGCCGGCCATGCCGCGCCTCGAGGATCGGCACATCCGCCTCGCGCTGATGCGCGACCAGAGCGGCGCCCGCAGCCGCATGCGCCTACTGATGCCCTTTACCGTCGACAAGCCGGGTTTTGCCATCGGCCCCTCGATCATCCGCGTCTGGTCGAATTCCTTCGGTCCGCTCGGCACGCCGCTGGTGGATGCCGAGGAGGCCGGCGAAACGCTCGACAATCTCTTCGAGGCGCTGATCCAGCGCGAGCTGCAATTGCCGACGATGCTGGTGCTGCCGGATATCCGGCTGAACGGCCGTTTCGCACAGATGGCAAAGGCCGTCGCCATCGGTCGCAACCTGCCGCTGACCGTCGCCAATCCCTATCGGCGACCGATGCTCCACAGCAGCGACGATGCGCTCGCCTATCTCAGGCGCACGATCTCGAATGCGCATCTGCGCGAGATGCGCCGGCAATGGCGCCTGCTCGAAAGCCATGGCGAAGTGGTCTACTCCGTTGCCCGCCAGCCGCGCGAGATCCATCAGCGCATGGAGGAATTCCTGGCGCTGGAGGCAAGCGGCTGGAAGGGCAAGAAGCGCAGTGCGCTGGTGACCGACCGTCACCACGCAGCCTTTGCCCGCGAAGCCGTTTCCAACCTCGCCGCCGTCGACGCCGTGCGTATTCACACCATCGACCTCAACGGCCGGGCCATCGCCTCGATGATCGTGCTGATGATGGGCGGCGAAGCCTACACCTGGAAGACCGCCTATAACGAGGACTATGCCCGCTATTCGCCGGGCAAGCTGTTGCTGGGCGAATTGACGGAATGGCATCTCGACGACGCCAACATCGTCCGCTCCGATTCCTGCGCGGCACCAGACCATCCCGTCATGAGCCGCTTCTGGCAGGAGCGCGAGGACATGGGCACGCTGATCATCGGCCTGACCCAGAATAGCGACCGCGATGTGCGGCAAGTGGCGGCGCAGCTGCACATGTATCGCAGCACCCGCAACATGGCGAAGCTGCTGCGCCAGAAGATATTGTCGCTGACGAAGCGTTAGAGCGGCGAAGCGCTTCGCCGCTCTATCTCACTGTTTTGAGGCAATTCCGGACGGAAAACCGCTACGCACTTTTCCTGGAAGTGCTCTATTCTTTCGCATCAACGGTCTCGGCGGCGGCGCGGTCGCGCAGGAAGCGGCGGATTACCTTGCCCGAGGTCGTGAGCGGCAGTTCATCGACGAACTCGATCTCGCGCGGATATTCATGCATGGAGAGGCGGGTCTTCACCCAGTCGCGGATTTCAGAGGCCAGCGCTTCGCTCGGCGCGTGACCTGGAACCAGCACCACATAGGCCTTGACGATCTCGGTACGCACGGCATCCGGCTTGCCGACGGCGGCCGCCAGTTGCACGGCCGGATGACCGCCGAGGCAATCCTCGATCTCGCTGGGGCCAATGCGATAGCCCGACGAAGTGATGACATCGTCGTCGCGGCCGATGAAGGAGATATAGCCCTCCGCATCCTGCCGGCCGAGATCGCCGGTCAGCATCCAGTCGCCGGCAAACTTCGCCGCCGTTGCCTTCTCGTCCTGCCAATAGCCGAGGAACATCACCGGATCGGGCCGCTCTATGGCGATCTGCCCGCTCTCGCCCACCGGCATCTCCCTGCCCTCGGCATCGACGATCGCAACTCGATGGCCGGGCACCGGCTTGCCGGTCGCCCCGCCACGGCTGACGCCGAAAGCGGCGCTGGAGGACAGTACGAAATTGCACTCGGTCTGGCCGAAGAATTCGTTGACGGTGACACCGAGGGCCGACCGCGCCCATTCATAGGTCTCGCGCCCGAGCGCCTCGCCGGCCGAACCGATGGTGCGCAGCTTGAGGTCATAAGTGGCGCGGGGATTTTCGATCGACTTCAGCAACCGCAGCGCTGTCGGCGGGATAAAGGCATTGCGCACGCCCATCTCGGCCATGATGCGGAAAGCCGTATGCGCGTCAAATTTCTGCGCCAGCGAGGAAACGACGGGCACACCGAGCATCAGGCTCGGCAGCAGCGCGTTGAGCAAACCGCCCGCCCAGGCCCAGTCCGACGGCGTCCAGAGCTTGTCGCCTGATTGCGGAAAACCCTCATGGGCAAACTGCATGCCGGGAATATGCCCCGGCAGAACACGATGGCCATGCAACGCGCCCTTCGGCGGCCCCGTCGTACCGGAGGTGAAGATCATGAGCGCCGGATCGTCCGGGCCGGTATCGGCGACCTTGAAGAGCGGCGGATGTTCGGCAACGAGCTCGGCAAAACCGGCCACACCCTCCTCGCCGCCATCGATGCTGATCACATGCGCCAGTTCCGGCAGGCGGTCGCGGATCGGCCGCAGCCGCTCAAGCCCGAAGCGATTGGTGACGATTGCCGAAGTACCCGCGACCTTCAGCCGATATTCCAGCGCTTCCGCGCCGAACAGCAGAGCCAGCGGCAGGGCGATGGCCCCCATCTTGTAGATCGCCACATGCGCGACAACCGTCTCGAAACCCTGCGGCAGGAGCAACGCCACCCGATCGCCCCGCTCGACACCAAGCGCCGTCAGGGCGTTGGCGAAGGCGGCGGACCGATCGCGCAGCGCGCCATAGGTCAGGGTGAGATGATGGCCGTCGGGGCTGAAATGTTCGAGGCAGATCCGATCCGGCTCCCGCTCGGCCCAATCGTCGCAGACGGCACGCCCGATATTGAATTTCGCCGGAATCTCCCAGCGAAAATCACGGTAAAGGACCTCATAGGTGTCGTGCGGGGGCAGTTTCATGCGGAATTCCGGAAAAATGTTGCAGTGCAGCTAACACTTCCCGAGCGGGCTATTCAAGAAAACAATTGGGATAGCCCAACCTCCACCGAACGCAGCTGCTCGCCTAATGCACAAGCGACCAGCCGGTCTTCGTCCCGTCGCGGTGAAACAATAGCCAGAACTTGCCATAAATATTCGCCTCCGGCACGAAGCCAACATCGAAGCGGCTATCGTTGGAATTATCGCGATTGTCGCCCATGACAAAATAATGCCCCTCGGGCACGATGTATTCATCGGTATTGTCGCCTCGTGAATTCGGTGAGGTATCGAGCGTCTGGTAGCGGGCGCCATTGTCCAGCACCTCGCCAAAGACGGGAAGCACACCCGGCTCCATGCTGTAAGTCGATGTAATCGTACCCTCGGCATCGCGCGGCACGGCCTGTCCATTGATGAAGACGGTCCCGGCCTTCATCTGGATGTGATCGCCGGGCAGCCCGATGATCCGTTCGGCATAGGTGATCTCCGGCTCGGGAGGATATGCCAGCACAACGGCATCCCCCCGCTCAGGCTTCGCGCCGAACATTTTCAGCGGTATCCAATCAGACCTGTATGGGAAAGAATAGCGGCCATAACCATAGTTGAACTTCGTCACTAGGGCATAATCATTCGGTATGAGCGTCGGCATCATCGAGCCGGAAGGAATCGAAAAGGGCTCGGCTACGAATGAACGGATGAGGAGCGCTACGACGATCGGCAACAGCCAGAACAACAAGGCAACATTGTACCAGCGCGCGAACCAGCGATATTGCCAATCGGTTGCTCCTCTTCGCGCCAGCAGATAGCCATGGATGCAGCCAAGCAGATTGAAGCACAGCACCACAATCACTGCAGCTGCCGCCAGGGTAAATTGAGGCATCGCGAACGCTGCAAAAAGCAACACCAGATTGGAGAGCAGGAGATAGGCAACGGCCATACGCCCTTTGCCGAGATAGGCCATGACCATGGCTGGCCCAAGGACCAGGCCGATGATCCCGGCGGCAAGCGGGCGGCGGTCCCGGAAGAATCGGATGAAACGCATGGAAGCTCTCCGGCTGCTCGAACCGCCATGGTTACACAACCAGTGCCTGCGTTTGAATGCCTCAGTATGGCAATCCCCACAAACTGCGCCATCTTTGTTTAGTGCTGCTTCAAAGCCTATCGCGAATTATTGAGCTAATCGGCGGAGCTTTGCTCCGCTAGTCTGATTATGATGGTACATCCACTCTGCCCCATTGCGGCGGCGGAGCGCCTGCCTATCGGATATCCAGAACAGGATGGAGACGATCGATGGAATACGTGAAGTTTGGCAAAACCGGTCTTGAGGTGTCCCGCATCTGCCTGGGTTGCATGACCTATGGCGACCCCAACAAGGGTACCCACGCCTGGTCGCTGAAGGAAGAGGAAAGCCGCCCGCTGCTCCGGCAGGCGATCGAGGCCGGCATCAATTTCCTCGACACCGCGAACACCTATTCCAACGGCTCATCGGAGGAGATCGTCGGCCGCGCCATCAAGGATTTCTCCCGCCGCGAAGACATCGTGCTGGCAACGAAAGTATTCAATCGCATGCGCCCCGGCCCGAACGGCGCCGGCCTGTCGCGCAAGGCGATTTTCGATGAGATCGACAACAGCCTGCGCCGCCTCGGCACCGACTATGTCGACCTCTACCAGATCCATCGCTGGGACTACACGACGCCGATCGAGGAAACGCTGGAAGCGCTGCATGATGTCGTCAAGGCCGGCAAGGCCCGCTATATCGGCGCCTCCTCGATGTATGCTTGGCAGTTCGCCAAGGCGATCTATACCTCGCGCCTCAATGGCTGGACCGAATTCGTTAGCATGCAGGACCACCTGAACCTGCTCTATCGCGAGGAAGAGCGCGAAATGCTGCCCTTCTGCGAAGATCAGAAGATCGCCGTCATCCCCTGGAGCCCGCTGGCCCGCGGCCGCCTCACCCGCGACTGGGACGAGGCGACGGCACGCACGGAAAGTGACGAATTCGGCAAGACACTCTACACCCAGGCGCTCGAATCCGACCGCAAGGTCGTCGAGGCCGTCGGCACCATCGCCAAGGCCCGCGGCATTGCCCGCGCCCAGGTCGCTACCGCCTGGATCCTGCAGAAAAGCGCCGTCACCGCCCCGATCATCGGCGCCTCCAAGCCCGGCCACATCGCGGACGCCATCGCCTCGCTGGCCGTCAAACTGACGCCGGAAGAGATCGAGTCGCTGGAATCGCCCTATGTTCCGCATGGGGTTGCCGGGTTTAAGTAAAAACCTCCGGGGGAAGAACCTTGCCCCGGTAAAGCAAGCGTGAAAAATCGCTTCACGAGCCGGTCACAGTTCAGCCTTAACAGGTCAAAGTTCCCTGCCCCCGAGGATCCACCCATGACCACCATGCCTTTCGAAGCGCGGCGTTTTCAGTCCACCGCGGCCTATTATTTGCGCTATCGCATCCCTTATCCGGACACATTGATCGCCCGCGTGGCCGAGCGTAGCGGCCTGAAGGCCGGCGATCGTGTGCTTGATCTCGGCTGCGGCCCCGGACAGCTTGGGATCGCCTTTGCCCGGCTTCAGGGCGCCACTGTTACCGCGATGGACCCGGAGCCGGAGATGCTCGCCGCCGCCGAAGCCGGCGCGAAGGAAGCCGGCGTCGGGATCACCCTCCGCCAGGGGTCTTCCTATGATCTCGGGCCGGATATCGGCAAGCTGCACCTCTGCATCATGGGCCGCTCCTTCCACTGGATGGACCGGCCGGCGACGCTTGCTGCCCTCGACCAGCGGATCGAGCCGGATGGCGCGGTCGTGCTGTTTCATGACAAGACGATACTGGCGAGCCCGGATTGGCGCGGCATTGTCGAAAAACTGGCGGAGACTTTTTCGCCGGAGCGCCATGAGGAACGCCTGCTGCGTAAGGGCAAGGCTTGGGCGCCGCATGAGACCATGCTGCTCGCCTCGCCCTTCCGCAAACTCGAGCGCATCGGCATCGTCAGGGAATATGTAAGGGACATCGAGGATATCGTCGGCCGCGTCTTCTCGATGTCTTCCACCTCGCCGCAAGCGCTCGGCGACAAATTGGCGGATTTCGAGGCAGCACTCCGGGCGGAATTGCTGGAGGTCGCTCCCGACGGCAAGATCACGGAAATCGTCGAGGCCAACGGGCTCCTCGCCTTCCGCGACTAAACCGTTGTCATTCCTTGACGCTCTCCGGCGCGGGCGTCAGCTCCTGCCGGGTGGCGGCCAGGAATTCCTGGGATAGCTCGGGATTGTCCATAGCGCGCGCCAGGATGACGGCACCGACCATGGCCGAAAGGCTGACGAGCGCCTTGCGGCGGCGCTCCTCCTGCGTTTCGCCGGGTGTGATCTCCTCGAGGATCGCCGCCATGCCCATCAGGCCGCCGGTAAAGGTCGACTGCATTTTCGGGCCGTGGCGGCTGACCTCCTGCGTCAGCGCCGCGAAGACGCAGCCGGTCGCATGCTCCACGACATTGCGATGCGACAGATAATGCGCGAGCAGCGCTTCCAGCGGCTCGCCCGGCGCACCGTCGACCACTTCCTTCCAGCGCTCCAGCGAGCGAGATACCACCGCCTTGCCGGCTTCGCAGGCCAGTTCGTCCTTGGATTCGAAATGACCGTAGAAGCCGCCATGCGTCAGCCCGGCCGCCTTCATGATGTCGGCGACGCCGATACCGTCAAAACCCTTTTCGCGAAAAAGCTCCCCCGCCACGGCAAGGATCTTCTCACGGTTCTCGGCGAATTTTTCGCGGCTCACTCTCATCAAAAAACTCCACCAGAGCTTCAATAAATCTTGATTGACAATTTATATGATGGCCATCATGAATATGCAACAAATATGATCACTATCATCTAAATGTCTTTGCACAATCGTTCAAGCCAGGAGAAGGGCATTGCGATACGAGCGAATATGACGTCGCCGGCTCTTTTTCAGCCAGCCACCGACCTTTGCCGATCTTGAACGCCGAAACACGAAACCCCACTGGAACGCATCCCATGGTCTCCACAGTCCTCGCCTCGACGCTGGCCCGCCGCAACATCCACTACGGATGGGTCGTCGTCGGCGCCACCTTCCTCACCATGCTCGTCACCGCCGGCGCCATGGGCGCCCCCGGCGTGCTCATCAAGCCGCTGGAAGACGAGTTCGGCTGGAGCACATCCTCCATTTCCTCCGCGCTCGCCGTCCGCCTGGTGCTGTTCGGCCTGATGGGACCTTTCGCCGCCGCCTTCATGAACTATTTCGGCGTCCGCAAGGTCATCGTCTTTGCGCTCGCCACCATCAGCGTCGGTTTCATCGGCTCGTTGTTTATGACGCAAGTCTGGCAGTTGCTGCTCTGCTGGGGCATCATCGTCGGCTTCGGCACCGGGCTGACCGCCATGGTGCTCGCCGCCACTGTCTCGACGCGCTGGTTCACCAAGCATCGCGGCCTCGTCATCGGCATGCTCTCGGCAAGCTCCGCCACCGGCCAGCTCGTCTTCCTGCCGCTGATGGCCGAGCTGACGACGCGCTATGGCTGGCGCACCACCGTGATCTTCGTCTGCGGCATGATCGTCGTCGCAGCCCTCGTCGTGCTGCTCCTGATGCGCGACCGCCCGTCCGACATCAACCTGCCGCTCGTCGGCGAGATCCATGTCACGCCACCGCCGCTCGCCACCAAGAACCTGAAGGCGGCGCTCGCCTCGCCGATCGTCATCCTGAAGGAAGCGTCGACGAGCTCGACCTTCTGGATCTTGGCCGCTACCTTCTTCATCTGCGGGCTCTCCACCAACGGCCTGATCCAGACGCATTTCGTCACGCTTTGCGGTGATTTCGGCATCGTGCCGGTGGCCGCGGCCAGCGTGCTTGCCGTCATGGGTATCTTCGATTTCTTCGGCACGATCGGCTCCGGCTGGCTCTCCGACCGCTTCGATAATCGCTGGCTGCTCTTCTGGTATTACGGCCTGCGCGGCCTGTCGCTGGTTTACCTGCCGTTCAGCGACTTCACCTTCTACGGCCTGTCGATCTTCGCCGTTTTCTACGGCCTCGACTGGATCGCCACCGTGCCGCCGACCGTCAAGATCGCAGCCGACCGTTTCGGCCGCGAAAAGGCCGGCCTCGTCTTCGGCTGGGTCTTTGCCGCCCACCAGATGGGCGCCGCCACCGCCGCCTATGGCGCCGGCCTGACCCGCACCGAACTCAACACCTACCTGCCCGCCTTCTTCGTCGCCGGCGCCTTCTGCGTGCTCGCCGCAATCCTGGCGCTGACCATCAGCAAGCCCGGCTCGACAGACAGGGCTCCGGCGATGGCCCACTGAGACAAACAGGAAAAGGCCCATGGCCATAGTTGATCGCCATGGGCCGAACCGACCCTTGCAGAAACACTCGCAATAACGCGCCTGCCTGACCTGCGCGCCAAGGTAATCGCGTGCCGGACGCCCGCCTTGTCAGAATCCGTTTCCCCTTTGGCAGAATTCGTACAGCCAATCAATCATGGGGCAAGCGCCGATACTGGTCCGCCCCCAATAACATTCCGAAAATAAGGAATTTCAACGGATATCATTCCCCTCGCCTCCGCCCCTTCACAGACGTTTGAAGACACATTGCGACTCACCGGGACAGAACACGCCGACATTACGGCAATTCGGAAATTATTCTTGTCAAACATGGGCTTAGAGAGCAATCTCGCCCGCGATCCGAGGTTCCGGCAATATCGTTTATCTGTGAGACATCCAGTTCCGTCTCATTCGTCAATAAGGAAACCGACGTTGTTCTATTCCAAGATTGGGCAGGTTGTGAACAAGCAGGGAGATGAGCGTGTGTCTGTCAAGAAAGGGCAGGCAGGATGGGTGCTCTATGGGCCCTATGTGACACTTTCTCCGGGACGCTATGTCGTTGAATTTCCCATCGAGGCCGACCCGGCCGTGCCGGCTGAGGAAGTTTGTTGCAATATCGATGTCGTTGCGGGTTTCGGCGCCCGACCCCTAGCACAAAAGCAACTTACCGGCGCTGATTTGCTGCGACCGGATAAGGGTGTTGCCCTACAGTTCGATACGGATGCGGAAGACGTTTTTGAATTCCGGGTCGTTTCAACCGGGGCCGGTGCATTTACCGCAAGTGTCCACCGCCCCTTGAAGCGGATTGACCTTCAAAGCGGTCAGGTATTGGAAATCGCCCTGCCGGAGATGACCAATCCATTCTACAAAACCCATATCGACAAGTTCAAGTACTTCGAGAAGAACGGCTTCAGCTTTCAAGTCACGGCGCAGGATATTATCGCTGATTTCTCTGGAACCCGGTTTCATGTCTACAATGCCGAAGATCTCCAGGTTCTCAGCGAGATTTTCATTCACAACGAATACAATTTCATCACCGGGCGCGACAAGATTGTCGTCGACATCGGCATGAATGCTGGCCTGGCATCGCTGTTCATGGCGAAAGATCCGACGGTGCGGGAAGTGCACGCATTCGAGCCTTTCTCACTACCCCATGCCAGAGCACTGAAGAATTTCGCGCTGAACCCGCAGACGCGCACCAAGATCAAGCCTAATCAATTCGGACTGGGCGAAAAAGACGAGCAGACGGAGGTTATGGTCAGCTCCGATGCGACAATCGGCATTTCTGTGAGGGGAGCCGATACAGGAAAGCCGGAGACGATCCATATCAGAGACGCCGCCTCTATCATCGGCCCGCTGGCCGAGCGCGCTAAGGCTGCCGGCATGGACCTCGTTATCAAGATGGATTGCGAGGGATCCGAGTTCGGGATTTTCAAGACGCTGGCACAACATGAGCTTTTCGGCTCCATCCATGCCATGGTGATCGAATGGCACAAATGGTGGTCCAAGGAACTGACCCAGATGGACCTCATTGCTCCGCTACTTGAGGCCGGCTTCATCGTGCTTGACAAGACCCAGCTATCCAATCCTCATGCAGGGCTGTGTTATGCGGTAAGAGCCGCGCGGTGATCACACGATATGCGGAGCAAAACACCATGTTTGCCCTTAAGATTTCCTTTCTGACCTCATTGAGCCATGCCTTATCTTCCCGCCTTGACTTCATGCCTGTCTCCATCTAGTGGAGCTACGTCATGATGCCCCATTGGCGGAATTGGTAGACGCGCTCGACTCAAAATCGAGTTTCGAAAGAAGTGCTGGTTCGACTCCGGCATGGGGCACCACCATCCAGAATTTTCTCCAAATTCACCCAGGTTTTCCACTCTTTGCCCTCAGCAAGGCATCGCATCGTTCGAGACCATATCGATAGGCGATGAAAGAGGAACTGGGCGAGTCATCCCAACCGCTCAGCCTCTCATATACCGCGCCCGGAATTCGCTGGGCGTGCAGCCTTCGCGCTCGTGGAACAGTCGCGAAAAATAGAAGGGATCCTTGATTCCGACTGCGGCGGCGATGATCTCGATCGTTTCAGCCGTTGTCGCCAGGAGCTCCTTGGCGTGGTCCACGCGCATCCGAAGCTGAAACGCCTTTGGCGGCAGACCGGTTTCTTCGATAAATTTCCGGCGTAGTGTGGCAGTCGACATTCCATGCTCGGCGGCGAACGCGGCCAGGTCCAGAGGCTGCATTGTCCTTTTCCGCAACGCTTCGACGATCTCCGCGATATCGGTCGTATCGTGGCGCAAAGGCGTGGCACGGCTTGCGTGCCTTGCTGCCAGGACGACGATCTGGTGCAGAGCCAGCGCGGCGGATGCCCTTCCAAGGCTCTTATCGTCCAGCAGATCGGCGTGAAGATTACGGAAGAGGCGCTGCATCGAGTCGAGATTCCGAAGTGCTACGACCGGATCGCGTTCGCTGAAGAGCCGCAACCGCACGAAGTCGCGCGTGAAAGAGCCTTCGAAAAGCGCCCATCGCTCGCTCCAGCCGTCGGCGTCCGGACCATAGGAATGCTGGCGGTTTGGAAACAGCCAGAAAAGGGCTGGCCCCTCGACGCTCCGCCGGCCGCAGGCATCGGTCTCGATAAAACCCCGGCCCTGCTCCACCAGAACAACCGCATAACTCGGCAGCTTCCGGCATTTGACCGCATGAGTGACATGCTGCCGTCCGCTGCCGATGACAGCAAGCCCACCGGCGGCGGCAAGGGAGGACCGATAGATTGCTTCCGTTGAGTTCATGACGAGCGAAAAGTCCAGTATGGCTTTCCTCCATGTGAGCAATTGCCATCATTTGCTAGGTTCTCGATACAACAAGCTCAAGCATCGGACGAGTGAAATGTCAATTTCGAGACAGATTAAGCAGCCAGACGAGGAAAGGCTTTCCCTTACCGCGAACGGAAAGACCCTGTCGATGGCCGCGGATCGGTTCGGCTATTTGACCCCCACCGATCCGAATATAGGCGTCGAGGCGATCCGTCGCCTCTATGAGGAGAACGGCTATGTATGGCTAAAGGGCTTCTTGCCACGAAGCGAGGTCATCGAATTCCGGGGCTGGGTCTTTGCTCATCTGGCGAAGACCGGCCTGATCGAGCAAGGCACGGATCCTCGGCATGGGATCGCATCGGCGGCAGGGAATGAATATAGCGCGGCGGATCGCTGCCTCATGTCCCTGGTTCGCTCCACGGCGTATGAGGGCTTCTGTGCGCAGCCCCGCATCGCTCACTTTATGGATGAATTCCTGTCGGGCATTTCCTACCTGCACAAACGCAAGATCATGCGGTTTACCCGGCCGGGAACGGCGACCGCAACGCCGGCGCACTATGATCTTGTCTACTTGCGTGGGGGCACGAGCCGGGTGGTAACGGCGTGGATTCCGATCGGCGACACTCCCATCGACATGGGCGGCCTGGTCTATCTTGAAGGATCGCACGTGATTGGCCTGAAGATGGAGCGCGAATTTAGCGAGCGCAACAAGGATCTCAGTCCCGAAGAACAAGTGAGCGCTTACAATCGCAATATGACGGAAGGCGGATGGGTTTCGAAGGATCTGCCGGACATGGCGGAACGGTTCAACACGCGCTGGCTCGCCGCGAATTATGAGGCAGGCGACATCATGCTCCACTCGCCGTTCATGATCCACGCCTCGACGACCAATCAGGATAGAGAACAACGACTGCGCCTCTCCACCGACATCAGATACCAGAATGTCGATGACGAGATCGACGTGCGATGGAATAACCATTGGACCCTGGGCGACATGTTGTAGCTTTGAGTTCGGTCCGGTTGCTCTCGCCGGAGAAACAGAACGACCTGAGCTAGGTAAAAAATGCGCCGGGTTTGATGGCCGGGCAGCCAAATTTCGCGCAAAAGAAAACCCGCCGGAAGCGGGCTTCTGATGAGAGCATTCAATTGGCTGAGCAAGTCTTTCAAGCGACCGTCGGTGGCCACCTCAACCAGGTCATCAAGCCGGACGCTGCGGGCGTGTCGGCCGATCCCGCTCTATACGCAGGGCTTTCAGAAGAGCAGCCTTCTCCAGCCGTTGAGGGACTTTGCCTGTGGTGATCTCGCGAAACACCGTGTCGGTCTTTTCGCTGATCTTGCATCTGAATCCCTTGCGGGTTTTCAAGGTTGGACCGATATGGACTGGCATGATCTGCATCCTCCGTTTGAGTTGCTAGTCGGTTGGGCAAGGGCTTTCACCGCTAGCATCATGATGGCGTCTGCCGTCATGACGACATTCTCACGTATCGTTGCCTGCCAAGAAGAGAGGAAGACGGTTTCAGTTCCGCACAAATGCGGAAACCGTTTCCTATGAGAGCTGTCATAGCACGGATTACCGGGAATATTTTACTTTAATTTCATATCAACTTTTATAGCAGCGTAACTCATTGAACTTGCAGGCAAGAACCTGCCACCCACAAAAACGACTCCTGCTCCAGGAAATGAAGGCGCGAAGCGCTCTCTCAAGGCGCGTGGCCGGGCTCCTAATGGAAAGCCCGCCATTGCTGGCGGGCTTTCTCTACTGCTGAGCAGGTGCCGTGGCGGGGGGCGTTGACGTTGCCGGTGGCTGTGTCGTTGTGGTCTCGGCCGGCGGAGCTGTTGCCTCTGGCGAGGTTGCATGAGGCCAGAAGTTCCACGCCAGCGCGGCTACGAGGACCGCTGCCAGAAGAACGATCCACGATGTCCAAGGAGGGCGTCGTGAAAGCGGCGGCGTTCCGAGGTCCGAATTTGGTCTGTTAAGATCATTGCTCATAGCGATACTCCTCCGCACCATAAACCCCTGGATGTAAAAAAGGTTCCGAAGCGCGGAAAAGTACGTGTGGGAAGGTGCATCAACCAGGTAGCGGGCGCATCCATCCGAAGCATGCCGGCAGAAATCAATGAATCACTGGAAGATTAGCGATGAGCATGAGAGCGATACCAGCCGACAAAACCGATGTCTCGATGAAGAAAATCGCGTACTGCCGCCCGGTGAAAAATAAATTAAACCGTCTCATCCAAATTCTCCTTGCCTGATTATTTTAATCATTGACTTAAGATAACATAGATTACCGAGAAATATTTAATTTCTTTACATAATTAGTCACAAATATTGATACCGATTTGGCATGAAGGGTACGAAAACCTTCACCGGCACAGACACTCCGAACCGGAAACATAAGAAAAGACTAAACAAAAACATATCGCCGCCGATCACCCCGGCCTCACGAAAAATTTTGATTTTGTGCTGCCCGCCCAAGCTTGCGGCCATTTACAGCCACAATCCTCGTCCCTAAAGGTGTGCAACGCAGCAAAAGGGGGTACCATGCTTCGTAGACTCTACGATTGGACCATGTCGTTGGCCGGCCGCAAATCGGCGGAAGTCTGGCTGGCTGTTATCGCCTTCGTCGAAAGCTCCGTCTTTCTTGTCCCCGCCGACGTGCTGTTCCTGCCGATGTCGCTCGCCAAGCCCGAGCGCGCCTGGCGCTACGCGCTGACGGCAACGGTTGCTTCCGTTCTCGGCGGCATCGCGGGCTGGGCACTTGGCTATTATGCCTTCGAAACTATCGCCAAGCCGATCCTGGAATTCTACGGCAAGCTCGACGCCTTCAACCAGATGAGCGCGGGCATCACCTATGAATGGATCCTCCTACTGCTGGTCACCTCGGGCCTGGCGCATCTACCGCCGATCAAGGTGGTGACGATCCTTTCCGGCGTTGCACACATCGATCTCGGCCTGTTCATCATCTCGGCCATCGTCGCGCGTGGCGCTCGCTTCTTCTTCCTCGCCTTCCTGCTGCGCCGCTACGGCGAATCGATCCGGCACTTCATCGAGAAACGCCTCGGCCAGATCACCATGGCGGCCGCCGGCATTCTCATCGCCCTCTACGGCATCTTCCATTATGCTCTGGCGAACTGAGCACGGAGCCCCTTGATGTCCCAAACCTTGACCTCCTCCCGTGCCGGCCTTGGCTATTCCGCACTGCTTGCGATCGGCATGGCCGTCGTCGTCGGCTCGGCCCTCGGCTTCCAGCATATTGGCGGCTATATCCCCTGCGCGCTCTGCCTGGAACAGCGCCAGCCCTATTATTACGGCATTCCCGTCGCGATCGTCGCTGCCCTGACGGCCATCCTCCGCCTGCCCTCGTGGATCACCCGCACGCTGCTGGCGATTGCCGGCCTGATGATGGTGGTCGGCGGCGGCATCGGCGTCTATCACGCCGGCGTTGAATGGCACTTCTGGGCGGGTCCCACGACCTGCTCCACCTCGGCCAGCAGCATGACGCAGAATGCCGGCGACCTGTTGAACGAGCTCAGCACCATCAAAGGCCCGTCCTGCACGGAAGCAGCACTCCGCGTCCTCGGCATCTCGATGGCGGGCTGGAACGTCGTCGCCAGCGTGATTCTTGCGGCGATTGCCTTTGTGGGCGTGAAGAAGGCTGCATAGCCCCTTCTCTCCAGCGGAGAGAAGGTGGACGTGAGCAGTTGAGCAAAGCGAAATTGCGAGCGGCCGGATGAGAGGGCGAGATGCGAAGCGATGAAGGTCTTGAGCGACAAGCGAAAGGCAATTCTGCCTATGCCGCGCCCCCTCATCCGACCCTTCGGGCCACCTTCTCCCCTTGGGGAGAAGGAGTCTTACGGCTGCAGTTCTGTATCCCAGTAGAGATAGTCGAGCCAGCTGTCGTGCAGATAGTTCGGCGGGAACAGGCGGCCGTTGTTGTGCAGATCCTGCACGGTCGGCTGATACGGCTTCTGCGCCGGGAACATGCCCGCCTGCTTCGGCAGCTTGCTGCCCTTGCGCAGGTTGCACGGCGAGCAGGCCGCCACGACGTTCTCCCAGGTCGTCTCGCCGCCATGGGCGCGCGGGATGACATGGTCGAAGGTCAGGTCGTCATGGGTGCCGCAATACTGGCACTCGAACCGGTCACGCAGGAAGACGTTGAACCGGGTAAAGGCCGGGTTGCGGGACGGCTGAACGTAAGTCTTGAGGCAGACAACGCTCGGCAGCCGCATCGAGAAGCTCGGTGACGATACGCACTGATCGTATTCGGCAATGATATTCACACGGTCAAGGAAAACCGCCTTGATCGCGTCCTGCCAGGACCAGAGCGACAAGGGGTAATAACTCAGCGGTCTATAGTCAGCGTTCAGAACGAGCGCCGGCAGGGACTGCGGGGAGACTGCAATCGTCAAGGAACCCTCCTGATCGATTCGGCATCTGCACCTGTATATTAGGCCGGTTGTTACAGGATTGTGAAGTCCAATAAATTCAGTGAAAAGAGGCCGATCTATGAGACCCACTGATTAATCGATAGGCAGCGCGTCGCGCCGGGTCTTGACGGCATAATAAGCCCAGAAAAGCCGGGCCGCGACCGAGCGCCAAGGCGCCCAGACCGCCGCTTCCCGGGCCAAAAGCTTCGGCAGGGGCCTGATCTCATGGCCGAACGCCATGCCCACAGCCGCCTGCAGGGCGACATCGCCGACCGGGAACACATCTGCGTGACCGCCGCAAAACATCAGGTAGACCTCGGCCGTCCACGGGCCGATCCCCTTGATCGACGTCAATTCGGACAGTGCCTTTTCCGGGCGCTCGGTGCTCAACGAATGCAGATCGATTCGGCCTTCGACAACAGCATTGGCGACCCTTGCCAGCGTATCCGCCTTGATTCGCGACAGGCCGAAGGCACGCCAGGCATCCGGCTCCAGCCCGGCATAGGCCTCGGCCGTCACCCGGCCGAGCCTCGCCATCATCCGTCCCCAGATCGCGTCGGCGCTTGCCCGCGATACAACCTGCGAGACGATGATATGGGCCAGCCCCTCGAAACCCGGCTCGCGCAGGCGCAGCGGCACGGGGCCGGCCTCCAGAACAATCTGTCGCAGGCGCGGATCGAGCTCGACCAACGCCGCCAGTCCTTGCCTGATATCGTCTTCATCGCGAATGATGTGCATGGCAGCTCATGGTCCCTCAGCGAGATTCGTGGCAGAAGAAAGCATGATCGAGATTCCCCGTCAAAAGCCGAGATTCCGCTTTGCGCCAAGCCCGAACGGCGCGCTGCATCTTGGCCATGCGCTGTCGGCGATCCTCAATCAAGACATGGCGATCAAGGCCGGCGGCGATTTTCTCCTGCGCATCGAGGACATAGATCAGGCCCGCTGTACACCCGATTTCGAAGCGGGGATTTTGACCGACCTCACATGGCTCGGCCTTTCGTGGGAAGAACCGGTGCGCCGGCAGTCCGAGCATTTTCCGGCCTATCAGAGCGCCCTGCAGTCACTGATCGACCGCAGCCTCGTCTATCCCGCCTTTCTCACGCGCGGCGAGGTGAAGGCGCGGGTCGCCGCTGGTGAAACAAGCGGCAAACCCTGGCCGCGCGATCCGGACGGAACGCCGCTCTATCCGCCCGACGACCGCAAGCGCAGCCCGGAAGAGCGACAGCGATTGCTGGACGTCGGTCTCAAGCACGCCTGGCGGCTCGATATGGAAAAGGCCATCACGTTGGTCGGCCAGCCGCTCCATTGGCGCGAGAGCGGCGATGGCGAGACGGGCGATATCCCTGCCGATCCCGCAGCCTGGGGCGATGTGGTGCTGTCACGCTCCGATGCGCCGTCGAGCTATCATCTCTCCGTGGTCGTCGATGATGCGGCGCAGGGCATCACCCATATCGTACGCGGCCTTGACCTCTTCCACGCCACCTCGATTCACCGCCTGTTGCAAAGCTTGCTCGGCCTGCCGGAGCCGCTCTATCACCATCACCGGCTGATCCTCGGCGACGACGGTCGGAAGCTGTCGAAGAGCCAGGGCGACACCGGCATCGCCGAATGGCGCCGGCAAGGCCTGTCACCGGCGCAGCTTCGCCGCCGCATCGGCCTCTGATTGCTGCTTGTCCACTTCCTGCTTGTCGACGTCCTGGCTGCCGGCTTGCGGGCTGACCACCGCCTTGCCGAACAGCAGGCGCCGCACCTTGAACTTCATCAGCGCCGCATTGATTTCCGCGCCCATGATGAAAATCACCGCGAGCATATAGAGGAAGATGAGCACGATCATCACCGAGGCGAGGCCGGCATAGGTGGCGGTGTAATTGGCGAAAGTCGAGAGATAATAGGCAAAGAGCAGCGCGCCGACCGACCAGAAGACCAGGGTCAGGAACACGCCGGGGATAACGTCGAACAACCGCCGCCGCCCCGCCGCCAGCCACAGATGCAGGATCAGTAGCCCCGCCACCAGCAGGAAGATGGTGCCGTAGATTCGCCAGCTGAAAACGACATCAAGGATATCGGCAAGCCCCGGCAGCCATTGCCGCGTATAGTTCAGCGCCAGCGGCACGGCGACCAGGAGGATGCTCAACAGCGCGAAGATCAGAACCGCGATCAGCACATAGCCGAGGCTGGCCAGACGGTTGAAATACCACGGCCGCGTTTCCGGCACCCGATAGGCGCGGTTAAGCGAAATGCGCAGCGCCTCGACACCGTTGGAGGCGAAATAGGCGGCGGCCAGCACCGAGATCGTCAGCAACCCGCCACGCGGAATGGTCAGCACCTGCACCACCTGATCGGCCACCGGCTTGGCGATCGCTTCCGGCCAGGTGTCGAAGATCAGGTGCACGGCGGTAGAGGAAAACTGGCTGGCGCCGAGGAAGCTCGCGAGAGCGGTGCCGAAAATCAGGAACGGGAAAACCGCCAGCAGCGTCGAAAGCGCGACATGGCTCGCCATGGCGAACCCATCGTCCTCGACGAAATGGAACACTGCATCGTAGACGACCTTGTAAAGCGCACGAACGAATGTCGGCATTCCATCTCCGCCTGAGCCCGGTCCTCATCCACCGGTTGTCGATTGTATCGGGCCACTGAATATGGGAAACGACTCCCATTTTGTACAGGAATCATTCTCCATGGCAGATCAACGCACCATCATCGTGACAGGTTGCTCTTCCGGCATCGGCGCCTATTGCGCCCGGGCGCTTAAGGCCGATGGCTGGCGCGTTTATGCGACCGTGCGCAAGGAGGTCGACCTCGGCCCGCTCGAGGCTGACGGTATCGAAACGCTGCTGATGGATTACACCCGGCCGGACACGATCTCGGCGCTGGTCGCGACAGTCCGCAAACGGACCGGCGGCCGCATCGACGCCCTGTTCAACAACGGTGCCTACGGCCAACCGGGCGCGGTGGAAGATCTCTCCACGGAAGTGCTACGCGAGCAGTTCGAGACAAACTTCTTCGGCTGGCATGAGCTGACGCGGCAGGTGATCCCGCTGATGCGCGCTCGAGGTCAGGGCCGCATCGTGAATTGCTCGTCCATCCTCGGCCTCATCCCCTATCGCTTCCGCGGCGCCTACACAGCCTCGAAATTTGCGCTGGAGGGGCTGACGATCACGCTCAGGATGGAGCTGCAGGATAGCGGCATCCATGTCAGCCTGATCGAACCGGGCCCGATCGCCACGCGCTTCACCGCCAATGCGCTCGCCAAGATCGAGGAACACATCGATCTCAAACATTCGGCCCATGCCGTCGAATACCGGCGGCAACTGGCGCGACTGAATGGCACAGGTCCGGTCAACAAGCATAAATTGGGATCCGAAGCCGTCTATGACGTGTTAAAATCCGCCTTGAATGCGAGAAATCCGCGTCCGCACTATCTCGTGACCACCCCTGCCAAGCAGGGCGTTCTTCTGAAAAGGCTGTTGCCGGCTAACCTTTTCTATCGTCTGATGCGCCGGCTGGATTGAAAGAGGGGGACGGAGGAGAGCCATGTCCACATTTACCTATATTGCCGCCATCATTGTCATGGGCCTCGTGGTGCTCGTCCTCATTCGTGGCTTGTTCAACATGATGAAGGGTGACAACCCCAACCTCTCCAACCGGCTGATGCAGCTTCGCGTGCTGCTGCAGGCAGTCGCCGTCATCCTCATCATGCTGACGCTGTGGCTGACCGGCGGCGGCCGTCCAGCCTGATTACGGGATCAAGATGGTCAAGCTCAACAAGATCTATACCAAGACCGGTGACGACGGCACGACCGGCCTCGTCTCCGGCCCACGCCGGCTGAAGCACGATCTGCGCGTCGAATCCTATGGCACAATCGACGAAACCAATTCCGCGATCGGCGTTGCCCGGCTGCATGCGGCCGAAATGCCCGAGCTCGACGCCATGCTGATGTGCATCCAGAACGATCTGTTCGATCTCGGCGCCGATCTCTCGGCACCGGAAACGGATGAGCCGCTGCCCTACGAGCCGCTGCGCATCATCGACAATCAGGTGGCGCGCATCGAACATGATATCGACGCTCTGAATGCCGGTCTCGAACCGCTGAACTCCTTCGTCCTGCCCGCCGGCAGCCCCGCTTCCGCCCACCTCCACCTCGCCCGCACCATCGCGCGACGCGCCGAGCGGCTGATGGTGGCCCTGTCGCGCACCAAGGGCGAGCGTGTCAGCCCGGCGGCATTGAAATACGTCAACCGCCTCTCGGACTTCCTGTTTGTCGCCGCGCGCCATGCCAATGATCGCGGCCGCGCCGATGTGCTCTGGGTTCCCGGCAAGAATCGGTAAGAAGACAAATTATGTCTCGTGCCGGGTGATGATATTGACGTTAACGTAAACGTAAACGTTATTTACACCCCTAAAGCAATTTGCCTGTCTGCGGCATGGAAGCGTTGTAATTGGAAAAAAAACGCGTATCCATGTCGCCATTCGACAAACGGAACGGCGCGGAACAGGCCATGGTCTTAGAGCGCAGTGTTGAAGGAAGGATTCCATGAAGATTCTCGTCCCCGTGAAGCGGGTAGTTGATTACAACGTCAAGATCCGCGTGAAGCCGGATGGTACGGGCGTTGAGCTCGCCAACGTCAAGATGTCGATGAACCCGTTCGACGAGATCTCGGTTGAAGAAGCGCTGCGGCTGAAGGAAGCCGGCAAGGCTGAGGAAGTCGTGGTCGTCTCGATCGGGCCTGCCAAGGCTGAAGAGACGCTGCGCACCGCACTTGCCATGGGCGCCGACCGGGCAATCCTGGTCGAGACCGATGATGCCGTCGAGCCGCTGGCCGTCGCCAAAATCCTGAAGGGTGTTGCAGACGCCGAACAGCCGGGCCTGATCATCGTCGGCAAACAGGCGATCGATGACGACAGCAACCAGACCGGCCAGATGCTGGCAGCCCTCCTGGGTTCGGCGCAAGCGACCTTCGCCTCGAAGATCGAGATCGGCGACGGCAAGGCAACCGTGACCCGCGAAGTCGATGGCGGCCTGCAGACCATCGAGATCAAGCTTCCGGCCGTTGTCACCACCGACCTTCGCCTCAACGAGCCGCGCTATGCCTCGCTGCCGAACATCATGAAGGCGAAGAAGAAGCCGCTCGACAAGAAGAGCCCGGCAGACTTCGGCGTCTCGACCGAGCCACGTCTGAAAGTGCTGAAGACGGAAGAGCCGTCCGGCCGCAAGGCGGGCATCAAGGTGGGTTCGGTCGCCGAACTCGTCGAGAAGCTCAAGACCGAAGCCGGCGTGCTTTAAGGACAGCAAAGGGAGACAATCATCATGGCCATTCTTCTTCTGGCTGACCACGACAACACCAGCCTTTCCGACCAGACCGCAAAGACGCTGACGGCTGCTGCGAAAATCGCCAAGGAAACGGGAAGCGAAGTGCATATCCTCGTCGCCGGCAAGGGTGCCAAGGCTGCCGCCGATGCCGCCGCAAAGCTTGCAGGCGTCTCCAAGGTGCTGCTGGCCGAAAGCGACGAGCTTGCCAACAACCTCGCCGAACCGCTCGCCGATCTGATCGTGTCGCTCGCCGCAAGCTACGACACCATCATCACCGCCGCCACCTCGGTCGGCAAGAACGTGTTGCCGCGTGTCGCAGCCCTGCTCGACGTCGCCCAGATCTCCGAGATCACCGACGTCGTCTCCGCCGATACCTTCAAGCGCCCGATCTATGCCGGCAACGCCATCCAGACGGTGCAGTCGAGCGATGCAAAGAAGGTGATCACCGTTCGCACGGCGTCCTTCGCATCTGCCCCGGAAGGCGGCTCGGCTGCCGTCGAGGCGATCGCGGCCGTTGCCAATCCCGGTCTTTCCAGCTTCGTCAGTGATGCGCTGTCCTCATCCGACCGTCCGGAACTGACGTCGGCTAAGATCATCATCTCTGGTGGCCGCGCGCTCGGCTCGGCGGAGAAGTTCCGCGAGGTCATCCTTCCCGTCGCCGACAAGCTCGGGGCTGCCGTCGGCGCATCGCGCGCAGCGGTGGATGCCGGCTACGCGCCGAACGACTGGCAGGTTGGTCAGACCGGCAAGGTCGTCGCTCCACAGCTCTACATCGCCTGCGGCATCTCCGGCGCCATCCAGCATCTGGCCGGCATGAAGGACTCGAAGGTCATCGTCGCCATCAACAAGGACGAAGAGGCCCCGATCTTCCAGATCGCCGACTATGGTCTCGTCGCCGATCTCTTCGAGGCACTGCCGGAACTCGAAAAGGCGCTCTGATCGCGCCTCTTGATCTCTTTCGCAGTTGCGAAAGACTGGAAAATTGTCCTTTATGGGTCTATCAATCTTGCCGGGCTAGAAATAGTCCGGCAAATTTATGACGAAAAGCATGGCGCGCCGCCGAGAACGCGCCGCCCCGGGGGAGTTGGCAATGAGTTCGCTGAAGACGATCGGTATTATCGGAGCGGGCCAGATGGGCTGCGGCATTGCCCACGTATCCGCCATGGCCGGTTATAAGGTGCACATCTACGATCTGTCGCAGGAACGCATCGAGAGCGGCCTTGCCACCATCAACGGTAACCTTGCCCGCCAGGTCTCTTCCGGCAAGATGACCGACGAGGAGCGCAAGGCGGCGCTGGCACTGATATCGGGCTCTTCCGACCTCAACGATCTCGCCCAGGTCGACCTCGCCATTGAGGCCGCGACCGAGGACGAAAGCGTCAAGCGCAAGATCTACGCCCAGATTTGTCCGATCCTGAAGCCCGAGGCGATGCTCGCCACCAACACCTCGTCGCTGTCGATCACTAGGCTCGCCTCCGCAACCGACCGGCCGGAACGCTTCATGGGCATCCACTTCATGAACCCGGTGCCGGTGATGAAGCTCGTCGAACTGGTGCGCGGCATCGCCACCGAGGAATCGACCTTCTCCGCCGCCAAGGAATATGTCAGCTCGCTGGACAAGACGATCACAGTGGCCGAAGACTTCCCGGCCTTCATCGTCAACCGCATCCTGCTGCCGATGATCAACGAGGCTATCTACACGCTTTACGAAGGCGTCGGCACCGTCGATGCCATCGACACCGCCATGAAGCTCGGCGCCAACCACCCGATGGGCCCGCTGCAGCTTGCAGACTTCATCGGCCTCGACACCTGCTTGTCGATCATGCAGGTGCTGCATGACGGCCTGGCGGATTCGAAATACCGCCCCTGCCCGCTGCTGGTGAAATATGTCGAAGCCGGCTGGCTCGGCCGCAAATCCGGCCGCGGCTTCTACGATTATCGCGGCGAAGTGCCTGTTCCGACGCGGTAAAAACACCCTCGCCCCATTGGGGAGAGGGTCGCGCGGAACGCGCGGGGTGAGGGGGCGTTACCGGGAAGCCGCACTTCTTTTCCTAATCAATGCGCCTGAATATGACGCACTCCCCCTCATCCGCCCTGTCGGGCACCTTCTCCCCCAGGGGAGAAGGAGGAATATCAAATCCCCACCGCCGCCTTGATCAGATTTTTCGCATCGTCGCTGTCCCACGCCGCCGGGCCGTTCATGGCAGAGACCAGGCAGCCCTTGCCGTCGATCAGCAGCGTCACCGGCAGGCCGAAGGCCAGGCCCTGTTTCTTCAGCGCATTGAAGACGCCCATGGTGCTGTCGCGATAATAGCCGAGCGTGTCGATGCCGTAATCGGTGCGGAACGCTTTCGGCTTCTCATCGTCGCCGGTGTCGATATTGACGGCGACGACCTCGAACTTGTCGTTGCCCATGCTCTTCTCCAGCGCATTCAACGCCGGCATTTCCTCGCGGCAGGGTACGCACCAGGTCGCCCAGACATTGAGCAGCAGCGTCTTGCCGGAGAAATTGCCGACCGACAGCGGCTGGCCGTCCGCTCCCTTGAAGGAAACGTCGTGCAGCGAGATCGGCGTCTGCGGCGCGGCCATGGCAGCGACCTGCCCCTTGGTGAAGGGCGTTAGGGCCGCGGCGCGATCCTTGGCCGTTTCACATTGTCCGGAGGAGGCGGTTTCACCAATACCATTGCCATACCCCGCCTCCTTCACGTATACCGCTGCCGCACCAGCGACGACCCCGGCGACGGCGGCAAGCAGGACAAGTTTCACGGACGGCAGACCAAACGGCTTCTTCGCTGTCATTACATTCTCCAGGTAGGCATCTCATGGCTGACGGCACGGACACCAAATCCTCCAACCAGATGTGGGGCGGACGTTTCGCCTCCGGCCCCGCGGCCATCATGGAGGAGATAAATGCATCGATCGGTTTCGACAAGAAGCTGTTTGCGCAGGATATCCGCGGCTCCATCGCCCATGCCACCATGCTTGCCCATCAAGGCATCATTTCAACCGAGGATAAAGACAAGATCGTTCACGGGCTGAACACGATCCTGTCAGAGATCGAAGCCGGAAATTTCGAATTCTCCCGCAGCCTCGAAGACATCCATATGAACGTCGAGTCGCGGCTCGCCGCCCTGATCGGCCCCGCTGCCGGACGTCTGCACACGGCCCGTTCGCGCAACGACCAGGTGGCGCTCGATTTCCGCCTCTGGGTCAAGGAAGAGTTGCAGAAATGCGAACAGGCACTGACCGGCCTGATCGCTGCCTTCCTCGACCGCGCCGAGGAGCACGCCGACACCGTCATGCCCGGCTTCACCCATCTGCAGACGGCGCAGCCGGTCACCTTCGGCCATCATTGCATGGCCTATGTCGAGATGTTCGGCCGCGACCGTTCGCGCGTGCGCCATGCCATCGAGCATATGGACGAATCGCCGATCGGCGCCGCCGCCCTTGCCGGCACAGGCTTCCCGATCGATCGCCATATGACGGCCAAGGCGCTCGGCTTCCGCGAGCCGACCCGCAACTCGATCGACACCGTCTCCGACCGCGACTTCGCCATCGAGTTCCTGTCGATCGCCGCCATCGCCGGCATGCATCTGTCGCGACTGGCTGAAGAAATCGTCATCTGGTCGACGCCGCAATTCGGCTTCGTGCGCCTGTCCGACGCCTTCTCCACCGGTTCCTCGATCATGCCGCAGAAGAAGAACCCCGATGCCGCCGAACTGGTGCGCGCCAAGACCGGCCGCATCAATGGCTCGCTGGTGGCGCTCCTAACCATCATGAAGGGCCTGCCGCTCGCCTATTCCAAGGATATGCAGGAAGACAAGGAACAGGTTTTCGATGCCGCCGAAAGCCTTGAACTGGCGATTGCCGCCATGACCGGCATGGTACGCGACATGACGATCAACGCCGCCCGCATGAAGGCCGCCGCCGGATCCGGCTATTCGACCGCGACCGACCTTGCCGACTGGCTGGTGCGCGAGGCAGGCCTGCCCTTCCGCGACGCCCATCACGTCACCGGACGCGCCGTGGCGCTTGCCGAGAGCAAGTCCTGCGATCTCGCCGAACTGTCGCTGGAAGATCTGCAGGCGATCCACCCCGCGATCACCGACAAGATCTTCGACGTCCTGACGGTCGAAGCCTCGGTCGCCAGCCGCAAGAGCTTCGGCGGCACGGCGCCGTCGGAAGTGCGCAAACAGATCGCCTTCTGGCGCGCCCGCAACTGAGACAATCGCCGGAAACCACACTCTAACAATCAGGGTGCACAAGGCGCGGAAACTTCGCTATGAAGATTGCTTCCGCGTTTGCCGCCCAAGAGGATTTCGATGCAGATCAACATGCCGCATATCATCCGCCTGACCGTCGTCCTTTCGGTCATCGGCCTTGCCGTCGTCGGATGTGGCCGCAAGGGCGATCTCGATCCGCCAAGCGCTGCGGCGACCAAGGGCGGCGACGTCTCCAAGCCGACGAAACAGCCGGGCACCGAGGACAAGAAGTTCCTCCTCGATCCGCTTCTCTAAGCAGGCCGCGACCGTGAACCATTTCCAGTACCGCGACGGTATTCTCTACGCCGAGGACGTTCCCGTTCCCGAGATCGCCAAGGCGGTCGGAACGCCTTTTTACGTCTATTCGACGGCGACGCTCGAGCGGCACTACCGCGTCTTCTCCGAAGCCTTCAACGATGTCGACGCCATGGTCTGCTACGCGATGAAGGCCAATTCCAACCAGGCGGTGCTGAAGACGCTCGGCCGTCTCGGCGCCGGTGTCGACGTCGTCTCCGTCGGCGAGCTGCAGCGGGCTCTGACCGCCGGCATCCCGGCGAACCGCATCATGTTCTCCGGCGTCGGCAAGACCGCTGAGGAGATGGATGTCGCGCTCGAAGCCGGCATCTACTGCTTCAACGTCGAATCCGAACCGGAACTGGAAGTACTGAACCAGCGCGCCGTCCGCGCCGGCAAGATCGCCCCCGTTTCCTTTCGCATCAATCCCGATGTCGACGCCCGCACCCATGCGAAGATTTCAACCGGCAAGAAGGAAAACAAGTTCGGCATATCCTGGGAACGTGCCCGTACCGTCTATGCCCGCGCCGCCAATCTGCCGGGTATCGACGCCACCGGCATCGACATGCATATCGGCAGCCAGATCACCGAGCTTCAGCCCTTCGAGGATGCCTTCAAGCTGCTGCGCGAGCTCGTCGAGACGCTGCGCAGCGACGGCCATGACATCCACCATGTCGATATCGGCGGGGGCCTCGGCATTCCCTATCGCGACGACAATACTCCGCCGCCGCTGCCGGATGCCTATGCCCATATCGTCAAGGATCAACTGCGCGGCCTGAACTGCAAGATCGTCACCGAACCCGGCCGCCTGATCGTCGGCAATGCCGGCATCCTGGTGACGGAAGTCATCTATGTGAAGGACGGCGGCAACAAGAGCTTCGTCATCGTCGACGCCGCCATGAACGACCTTATTCGCCCGACGCTCTACGAGGCCTATCACGAGATCCGCCCCGTCGAGATCACCGCAGCCAATGCACCGCGCATCAAGGCCGATATCGTCGGTCCGGTCTGCGAGACCGGCGACTATCTGGCGCTCGACCGCGAAATGGCGATGCCGAAGCCTGGCGATCTCCTGGCTGTCAGCTCCGGCGGCGCTTATGGCGCGGTCCAGGCCGGCACCTATAACAGTCGGCTTCTGGTGCCCGAAGTGCTGGTCAAGGGCGGCGATTTCCACGTCATTCGTCCCCGCCGGACCTATGAAGAACTGATCGCCCTCGATTCGATTCCGGCCTGGCTCAGCGCATAACCCCGAAAGTCGGAATCGATTTTCGGATAGAGTTATGCGCCGGCTTAACCGCGCGGCTTAATCACGTTTAAGCGAAATCCGATGAAAAAGTGGCCTTTGGCGCCGCTTGCTCTCGTCTTCGCCACAAAGAATGTTATCTTTCCATGACAAGCGTCTCGCCGGGCGCTGCAAACTTGGGCGTGTGGGACGCCCCGCCATTTCCAAGGGGCAGTTAGCCATCCACGGCAATTCGGGGAGAAGACCGGACCGATGACCAGCCCAAGCAACCCTAAGAAGGGCGCTTTCGCCAGCCGTCCGGCTCTGGCACGGCTGGTTGCGGTCAAACGTCTCTTCGCACGGCTGGTACTGGTTTCCGAGCAGATCCTGCCGCTGTTACTGCTACCTCTGTCGATCCTTGCCCTTTTCCTCTCGGCCGCATGGTTCGGCATCTTCCGCATCGCGCCGGATATGCTGCGCGTTATCCTGCTGGCCGTTTTCACGATCGCATTTGCCGCCGCCTGCTTCCCTTTCCGCCGCCTGCGCTGGCCGACCACCGGTGAAGCCGACCGGATGCTGGAGGAGCGCAACGGCCTCCCGCATCAGCCGGTCACCGTGCAGGAAGACGAGCCGGCTTTCGACACGCCCTTTGCCCGGGCGCTATGGCGGGAACACCAGACCCGCATGGCGGCGCGCATCGCCGCGCTGGACGCGGGCTTCCCTCGCCCGGATATTGCCCGCTACGACCGCTTTGCGCTGCGCACCATTCCGGCGCTGCTGCTGGTGACTGCTTTCAGCTTTTCCATGTCTAACAGCGGCGGATCGCTGAGCGACGCCTTCATCGCCCCGACGGTCACGTCGAACAATCCGGATGTCCGCGTCGACGCTTGGGTGACGCCGCCCTACTACACCGGCGAAGCGCCGGTCTATCTGACCGGCAATGCCGCCGATACCGGCGACAGCGTCAACGTCCCGCAATTCTCCGAGCTTACCGTGCGGGTCACCGGCGCCTCCACGAATGAGAAAGTATTGTTCCAGGCCGCCGGCAACGACAGCAGTGCCGAAATCCCCGAACAGGTCGCGGACGCCGGCAAGCAGGCGTCGGCGAACGGCAATCCGGCCATTCCCGCCCCCGTCCAGCCCGTCGCCGACACCGCCTCGCCATCCACGGCCGGTGCGGAGGCGATGGTTGCCCGCACCCATGTGCTGAAGCTCGAAAAAGGCGGCAGGCTGACGGTCAACGGCAAGTCCTGGTCTTTCAATGTGGTCTCCGACAAGCCGCCGGAAATCAACTTCGACGGCATTCCGCATGCCACTGCCAACGGCTCGCTCGAAATCGGCTTTAAGGTGAAAGACGATTATGGCGTCGAGGAAGCCCGTGCCGAGATCATGCCCGTCGATACCGATGCCGAGGCCAAGCCGCTCTATGGCTTGCCGGAATTCAAGCTGGAAATCTCGCGTCGCGACCGTCGTGACGGCAAGGGGCTGGCAAGCCACGACCTGACGCAGGACCCGCTTGCCGGCAAGAAGGTGCACATCACCCTTGTCGCACGCGACGGCGCCGGCCAGACCGGCCGCAGCGCACCCTATGAAATGACCCTGCCCTCGCGCAATTTCAGCCAGCCGCTCGCCGCCGCTGTCGCCGAGGAACGTCAGGTTTTCGCGCTCGACACCCGCAGGATGCCGGAGGCGATCGAGCTCAACAAGTCGCTGACGATCCGCCCGGATGAGACGATCCCCGATCTCGGCAACTACTTGCTGATCAAATCGGCGCTGACACGCATGAAGCTCGCCAGCGGCGATGCCGCGTTGAAGGATACTGCCGACTATCTCTGGCAGATCGCGCTCGGCATGGAAGACGCGCAGCTGACCGACGCTGAGAAGGCGCTCCGCGATGCGCAGCAGAAACTCTCCGACGCCCTGCAGCGCAACGCGCCCAACGCGGAAATCAAGAAATTGATGGACGAACTGCGCAAGGCGATGGGCAACTATATGAAGGAGCTCGCCGAGCGCATGAAGAACATGCCGGCGCAGCCCAACCAGAAGTCGGCCAATATCCTGCGCCAGCAGGATTTGCAACGGATGATGGACCAGATCGAGAATCTCGCCCGTTCCGGCAACCGCCAGGCAGCGCAGCAGATGCTGTCCGAGCTGCAGCAGATGATGAACAACCTCCAGGCGGGCCGCCCGCAGCGCGACCAGAACCAGCAGCAGGGCCAGGCAAACGACAAGATGCGCCAGCAGATGGACAAGCTTGGCCGCATCCTGCGCGACCAGCAGAAGCTGATGGAGCAGACCTTCAAGCTCGACCAGACCATGCGCGACCGCATGCAGCGCGGCGATCCCAACGAGGACGGCGACGACGCGCTCAACCAGCCGATGCCGGGTCTGGACGATCCGCAGCAGCCGGACATGGGTCAGCAGGACCAGAACCAGCGGCCGGGCCAGAACCAGCAGGGCAAGCAGCAGCCGGGCCAGAAGCAACAGGGCGACAACGAGACGGACGGCATGACCGCCGACCAGTTGCGCGATGCGCTGAAGCAATTGCGCCAGCAGCAGGATGATCTCGGAAAACAGCTCGGCGAGCTGCAAAAGGAACTCGGCTCCATGGGCATGAAGCCGAACCAGAATTATGGCAAGGCACAGCAGGAAATGAAGGGTGCGGCCGGCGAGCTCGGCCAAGGCAATGGCGAGACTGCCGTGCAGGGCCAGGGCCGTGCGCTAGACGCGCTGCGCAAGGGCACGCGCGACATGATGAACCAGCTGATGGCGCAGATGCAACAGCAGGGGCAAGGCCAGGGCCAGCAGCAGGGGCAAGGCCAGGGTAATCAGAACAGCCGCGATCCGCTTGGCCGCCCGAGCGGCGACAAACCCGGCATATTCGACGAAACCAACGAGAATAAAGTACCCGATATCATTAAGGCGCAGCGAGCCCGAGAAATTCTCGACGCCATCCGCGAGCGGCTGAGCAACAATCCGTCACTGTCCGACGAACGGAACTATCTGGAACGCCTGCTCGATATGAGGCAGTAAGCCTTGCATCGCCTTCGCCACTGTAGGCGAAGGCCCTCCTTCGATAGCGCCAATCAGGCCGCCAGAGCGCGGGCGACCGCCTTGCGGATATCCGGCAGGGCGAAGGGTTTGGAGACGACATCGACGATCTTTTCCATCAGGTCGTCGGCGCGCTCACGCTGCTCGGCATAGCCGGTCATCAGCAGGATCTTCATGCCGGGGCAGGTCGAGGCCGCCTGATGCGCCAGCTCGATGCCGTCCATCACCGGCATGCGGATATCGGAGAGCAGCAGGTCATAAACGCCCTGCTTCAGTTTTTCCAGACCTTCGGCGCCGTCGGCCGCCTCTTCAGTCTCGTGGCCATCCAGGCGCAGCGCCCGGGCGACAAAGGTGCGAAGAGAGTCCTCGTCTTCCGTGATCAGAATTCTTGCCATGGTCTATGCTCCGTGGTCCGTCATGTTCCGAGACCGAAATCACCAGAATTCCGTTTGCGATCGGTAAACGACGGAGGTGCAATCCCGTCCCGTGGTTAACGGTTCGTCATCGTTGGAGCATATTGGGACAGTCTGTCGGAGCGCCGGATTAACCTGGAATCGGCGCCCCACGAACCAAAACTATTCGTCCGCGTCGCCGGTCACGACGCCCACGAAGGGCAGTTCGCGGAAGGCATAGGCGACGTCCATGCCGTAGCCGACGACGAAATAATCGGGGCATTCGAAGCCGACATAATCGGCCTCCAGCTCTTCCTGGCGCTTGACGCTCTTGTCGAGCAGCACGGCGAGCGAGACGTGGCGGGCGCCGCGCTCATAGAGCAGTTCCTTGGCGAAACGCAGGGTCCGCCCGGATTCCAGGATATCGTCGATCAGCAGCACGTCGCGGTCTTGAACGTCACTGTCGATGTCCTTGACGATGCGAACGCCCTGGGACGTCGTGCCGGCGCCATAGCTCGACAGCGTGATGAATTCGACTTCCGGTGCAAGCCCGGTGTCATGCAGCGCGCGCAGCAGGTCGGCTGCGAAGATGAACGAGCCCTTGAGGATGGCGATGACGAGGAGATCCTTCGTCGGCCCGCTGGCGATCTGCACCGCCAAAGCCTTGTTGCGCTCGGCGATCTGCTCGGCGGTGAAAAGCGGCTCGATATTCTTCCCGCGTACGACAGGCATTGATTGGCATGCTCCATGGCTGTGCTGCGGCACTTGTCCGCTGATCAAGCCCTAGCCCGTAGCACAATCACGAGAGCCGACACACCCCCTAAGGCATGAAGGAAAGCCGAACATCCGGCGTTTTTCCACCGGGATGCTGCAATCTGGTGGAAAAACCACGGCTCTCATGCGGCCCGATACGGTCCACGGGCGAATTCACCACGACGCTGGTCAGCAACTGATCGCCGGAGAAGATATCGGCGCGCATGGGCGGCACAGTCAGTGTGGCGCCCGTCTCATTCTCGATGATGCCGTTGACGGTGAGCACCCGCATGCCGTTCTCGTCGCGCGGCGTCAGCGTCACATGTGTAAATTGCAGCGGCTCGGACGTTGCCTGCGCCGGCGTACCGGACAATCCGGAAAAGCCGCCGGCAAGGCCGAAAACCAGGATCGCGAGTGCTGCGATTAGCGCCACGAAGCTGCGCCGCGACGCCTGCTGCAGCCATCCCTCGGCAAGGCGCAAGCCTGTCATCGCGCGAACGTGAACGCCGCCCGGAGCCGACCGGGGCTGCGGTCTTGCACGGCTGCCCTTCTCGTGATTGCCGTTGGCGCGACCGGGAATGACGGTCACAAACTCTGCGTCGACAACATCCGGCTTCGATCCGAAACGATGGGATAGTTGCGAAGCCGCTGCACACTCGGGCGGAAGCAGGTCATAGACCAGCCCCGCCTGCTGCCGACGGTGGCGAAAAGCACCCATGACGACCTCCCTTTCCGGTGATCCACATGGTTTCCATGCCCATCTGAATTCTGGGCATTGAAACGAATCCTGCCCAGTCGTAAATTTTAATGGTTAATGCTTCGCAAAGACCGCCATGAATGGGGCGCCTTCCCAGCAAAATTTACCGTCCGTTAACGCAATTGGTTAACAAGTCGCCTGATTGAACACCGCGGAAGACTGGACTGCCCGTTGATCCATTTTGAGAACGTCGGTTTGCGCTACGGCATGGGTCCGGAAATCCTCCGCGACCTGAGCTTCGACATACCGAAGAAATCGTTCCAGTTCCTGACGGGGCCTTCCGGCGCCGGCAAGACGACCTTGCTGCGCCTGCTTTTCATGTCGCTGCAGCCGACGCGCGGGCTGATCCGCATGTTCGACCGCGAAATCTCCTCGATCCCGCGCAACGAGCTGCCGCTGCTGCGCCGCCGCGTCGGCATCGTCTTTCAGGATTTCCGCCTGCTCGACCATCTGACGACCTATGAGAACGTCGCCCTGCCCCTGCGCGTGCGCGGCAAGGACGAGAGCTCCTATCGCAACGATGTGCTGGAGCTGTTGAAGTGGGTCGGCCTCGGCGAGCGTATCAACGTGCTGCCGCCGGTGCTGTCGGGCGGCGAGAAGCAGCGCGCAGCCATTGCTCGCGCGCTGATCGACCGCCCTGAGATCCTGCTGGCCGACGAGCCGACCGGCAATGTCGACCCGCCGATGGCGCGACGACTGCTCAACCTGTTTCTCGAGCTCAATCGCCTCGGCACGGCCGTCGTCATTGCCACGCACGACCTGACGCTGATGGATCAGGTCGAGGCCCGGCGCATGATCCTGTCGGGAGGGCATCTCGATATCTATGACTAAGCCCGCCCCCCGCAGGAGCCCTGCCAACGCAAGGGCTACCGGCAACAAGGAAAGATCCGCTGCTACGCCGCCCGAAAAAAGGCGGCCGGAAATGCGCGTGCGCCCGACAGGGCCAATCGTGCCTTCCTCCAACATCCAGGGCAATGCGCTGATCGTCGTCATCGCCATCATGGCTTTCCTCGCCTGCCTGACGCTCGGCGCCGTCAGCATGGTGCGCTCGACGGCAGCAAGCTGGGAGAGCCAGATCGCCCGCGAGATCACCATCCAGATCAAGCCGGACGACAATCTCGATATGGACAAGGCGCTCACCAGTGCCCGCGATATCGCGCTTGGCTTCGTCGGCACCAAGAGCGGCCAGATCGTCGACGAGGCGGCAACCGCCCGCTTGCTCGAACCCTGGCTCGGCTCCGGCCTTGATCTGAAGGAACTGCCCGTTCCACGCCTGGTGATCATCACCATCGACGAGACGCACCCGCCGGACTTCGAGGCGATGCGCGGCCTTCTGAAGAGCGAAATACCGCAGGCGACGCTGGACGACCATCGCACCTGGGTCGACCGGCTGGTCTCGATGGCGCACACCACCGTCCTCATCGGCACCGGCGTACTGCTGCTGGTCTTCACCGCCATGGTGCTGACCGTGGTCTTCGCCACCCGCGGCACGCTCTCAGGCAACCGTCACATCGTTGAGGTGCTGCATTTCGTCGGCGCTGAGGGTACCTTCGTCGCCACCGAGTTCCAGAAGCATTTTCTGAAAATCAGCCTGAAGGGCTCCGCCGCCGGCAGTGGGCTTGCCGCCCTGTTCTTCGCCACCGCCGGCCTTCTGCAAAGAAGCACGATCGCCACGCCGCAAACCGACCAGGCGACCGCCCTCTTCGGCACGTTCTCGGTCGGCACGCTTGGCTATCTCGGCATTCTCGCGACCATGATCATCATCGCTTTGCTCACCACGGTCACGGCGCGCTTCACCGTCATGCGCACGATCTACGAGATCGATTTGGTTCGTTCCGACCCAGGAAGGACCGAAAATGTACAGAATTGACGGTTTGCTAACTATTTTTTATGGTTCCGCGGCCCGCTCCTTGCCGCATTTCGCGTATATTGACGAATCATGAGCATGGACCTGACGAGTCGCAAGGCTGTGAGTTCTCAATCGTTGTGGGAGCGCTTCCACAGCGACAGGCCCGTGCGGCGCAGCTTTTTCCGCCGTTTTCTGCGCTGGGGCGGCTTCGCCTTTGTCTTCTTGGTCGCCATTGTTTTCGGCGGCTTCCTGCATTTCGCTGATTCGATCGCCACGTTGAAGCCGCCGCTGGAGCCGAAGGCGGATGCGATCATCGTCCTCACCGGCGGCTACCAGCGCATAGACCAGGCCGTGGAGCTGCTGCGCACCGGCGCCGGCAACCGGCTCCTGATCTCCGGCGCGCATCCGACGACCACGCCCTCACAAATCCGCAAGTTGACGCAGAGCCCCGCCAACCTCTTCAATTGCTGCGTCGATATCGGCTATGACGCCCTCGACACCATCGGCAATGCCCGCGAGGCGGCGAAATGGATCCACGCCAGAGGCTACAAGAGCATATTGGTGGTGACCAACAATTATCACATGCCGCGCAGCCTGGCCGAGCTGAAATATGTCGACCCGGGTACGGACTACATTCCCTATCCGGTGGTCAATTCCGACCTCAAGACCAAGAACTGGTTCACCGACCCCAATGCGCTGCGCACCATGATCTATGAATACGCCAAGGTTCTTCTCGCCGGCGCGCGCAATATCACCGGCCTCGGCCGCCCGCTCGGCCTGCGCTCGCAGGAACAGAGCGATGATCCGGACTGAGACGCCGGGTGGCGCGCGGGCCGACTTTTTATTGACAGCGTAATCGTGTAGGCAAGGCTTCGGATGCCGGCGCAAGCCGGCGTATTGGGAAAGCCTTGATGATCACCCTGCGTTCGATCCTGTTCAATATCGCCTTCTATGCCAATCTGATCATTCGCATGATCGTGCTTACGCCGATCTATTTCTTCATGCCGCGCAAGGCCGCCTATGCAATTCCCAAAGCCTGGGCAAAATCCAGCGTCTGGCTGATGGAAAAAATCGTCGGCACCACCTGTGAGATTGAAGGCCTGGAAAACATCCCGAAGGGCAGCTTCATCTTCGCGCCGAAGCACCAGTCCTTCTGGGACACCTTCGCGCTGCTGCCCTATCTCGACGATCCCGTCTATATCCTGAAGCGTGAGCTGATGTGGATTCCGCTGTTCGGCTGGTATGCGAAGAAGCAGCGCATGATCCCGGTCGATCGCAGCGCCCGCGGCAAGGTGATGCTCGACGTGCTGAAACGCACGCGCGAAGAACTGTCCACCGGCCGCCAGCTGATCATCTATCCCGAGGGAACCCGCCGCCCACCGGGCGCCGAACCCGTCTACAAATATGGCATTGCCCGCATGTATCGTGACCTGGATATTCCGGTCGTCGCCGTCGCCATGCATCCCGGCCTGTTCTGGCCGCGCCGCACCTTCCGCAAATATCCGGGCCACTTCAAGGTCCGCATCCTGCCGCCGATCCAGCCGGGCATGGATCCCGACGCCTTCTTCGAACGGCTGGTTCAGGAAACGGAAAAGGCAAGCGACGAGCTGCTGGTGGAAACCATTGCCAGCAACCCGGATCTGCCCGTGCCGCCGACAGCCGCACAGCGCCTGGCGGAAATCGGCAAGGCCAAGGTGGCCGCAGCTATTTAGGACGCTTCCCGCATCCGCTCGATCTCGCCGGCAACCTGTTCCAGCCATTGGTCGCGAATGCCCATTTCGCGCAGATGCGCCAGCGTGTTGAAGACATAGGCATCGTTCGGCCCGGACTGGCCGGCCGCCGATTCGACGATATGGGCGGCATCGATGGCGTCCAGCCCGCCGGCATATTGCCTGTGGTCGCGGTCGACAATATAGGCGACAGCCACCACCCGCCGGCCATCGGCAAGCCGGATCGGCAGCGTCCTTTCCAGATAGACATGGGTGACCAGCTCGCGCTCGCGCAGATAGGTCAGCACCTCGTTCCATTCGGCGGCAGCGACGCGAAACGCCATGCCGCGGCAGGACCCGCCGCGATCGAGGCCGAGTACCAGCCCGGGGCTCGCCTCCGTGCCACGATGAACCCAGGAATGGACGCAAAGGGAACGGCGATAGCCGAAAATCAGCGCCTCTGATTTTTCAACATGGCTAAGCCCCGGATTCCACATGAGCGATCCGTAGCCAAATACCCAAAATTCGTCCATATCCAACGCCAAATCATTGTGACCACATCAGTTCAACCATTGGAGAACAACATGGCAGCGTCAAGCCAGAGCGTCACATCCGGCACAGGCAAACGCATTTGGTTTATCGGTTTGGGACTGATCGTGATTCTCGCCGGCCTTTACGCCGGCGGCTGGTATTATGCGACCACCATGGTAAAGGCGAACGTGCTGAAGGCGCTTGGGCAGCAAAATGGCGCCGGCCTATCGGGCGAATGCACGGACATGGCCTTTAGCGGCTTCCCCTTCTCGATCGGCCTCTCCTGCGCCAAGGTGAGCGTCGACAACCAGCAGAAGGGCGTTTCCGCCGCCTTCGATAATCTCAACGCCTCAGCGCCGGTCTATCAGCCTAACCATATCGGCTGGACGCTGAAGTCGCCGGCGGAATTGCGCACCACGCAAGGCCTGACCGTCTCGGCCGAATGGACCGATCTGCAATCGAACCTCGTCACCAAGGGCCGGGGCATCGAGCAGAGCCAGACCGTCATCAACGGGTTGAAGGCCGGCATCGTCTCCTCCTTCACCGGACAGAGCGCCGATGTCACCGCCGATCATACCGAGTTGCACGCGCGCCAGAACGGCGACGATCTGGAGCTGGCGATCGGCATCGAAAACGCCAATGCCACCATCAAGGATTTCCCGCAGGTGCTGCCGACGGGCTCGACAAGCGCCAATATCACCCTCACCGGCAAGGCCGGCATGCTTGATGGCAGCGACAGGAACGGCCTTCACGGCGCTGCCGGCGTGCTGCATCAGGCCGTCATCGATATCGGCGATGGCCGCGTCATGACCCTCTCCGGGCCTTTCAATTTCGATGATCAGGGCTTGCTGTCCGGCCAGTTCAAGCTGGAGATCAACCAGATCGGCCCCTGGGGCGATAGCCTGACGGCAACGCTTCCGGCCGCCAAGAGCATCATCAAAACAGCCACCAAGATGCTCAAGGCGCTTGCAAACGGTGCCGACAAGGTCTCCGTTGACCTCACCGCCGATCGCGGCCGCCTCTCGCTCAGCGGCTTCATCCCGCTCGGGAAGATCCCGCCGATTTGACTTCGGCCCTCGCTCCCTTGAAGAGACCAGTTAAAAGCGCTATTTAAAGTGCTATTAAAAGAGCCTTCGAGGGTGCGATGACAAATGTAATTCTCGCTGAAGTGACCGCTAGCGTATCGGAGCTGAAAAAGAATCCGATGGGAACCGTGGCAGCCGGCGAAGGGGCGACGGTTGCTATTCTCAACAGGAATGCGCCCGCGTTCTATTGTGTCCCGGCTCGTCTGTACGAAGCGATGCTGGATCGTCTCGAGGATATCGAACTCAACGCCATCGCTGACGCACGTACGGGCGAGCCCGTCATCAAGGTCGAGCTGGATGACCTATGAGCTCGGCTTTCTGGAAGCCGCGTTAAAAGAATGGCGAAAGCTCGACGCCAATACGCGAGAGCAGTTTAAAAAGAAGCTTGCCGAGCGCTGCGAAAACCCGCGGGTACCATCCGCCAAACTTTTCGGAAGCAAAGATCGATACAAGATCAAATTGCGTGGCGTCGGCTATCGCCTTGTCTATGAAGTTCGCGACGAACAGCTCGTGATTATCGTCGTGGCTGTCGGGAAGAGAGAGCGAAACGAAGTTTATAGAGCCGCAGATAGGCGCTGAGCCTTAATCTGCGACCATTCTCGCTTCCCCTCCATTCGAGTGGAAAACCTACTTCTTCCCATCCAGAGCATGACGGCCAAAGTCCGGGGTATCGACATCCTGGCCGGCCTCGACGATCGAGCGGCGGATGGCGCGGGTGCGGCTGAAGAGTTCGAAGATCTTGTCGCCCTCGCCCCAGCGGATCGCCCGCTGCAGGGAAGACAGATCTTCCGAGAAGCGCGACAGCATTTCCAGAATGGCATCGCGATTATGCAGGCAGATATCGCGCCACATGGTCGGATCCGACGCAGCCAGTCGCGTGAAGTCGCGGAAGCCGGAGGCGGAATATTTGATCACTTCCGATTCCGTCACCGTCTCCAGATCGTCGGCCGTGCCGACGATGTTATAGGCGATGAGATGCGGCAGATGTGAGACTATCGCCAGCACCTTGTCATGATGGGCGGCATCCATTTCGTCGACGCGCGAGCCGAGGCTTTCCCAGAAATGGCGAAGCCTTTTGATTGCCTGTTCATCCGTGCCGGGGATCGGCGTGAAGATGCACCAGCGGCCCTCGAATAGCCCGGCAAAACCGGCGTCAGGCCCGGACTTCTCTGTGCCTGCAATGGGATGGCCGGGGATGAAATGCACATTGCCCGGCATATGCGGCTGCATCTGCGCGATGACCGAGGCCTTGGTCGAGCCGACATCGGTGACGATGGCGCCGGGCTTCAGATGCGCGGCAATCTCCTTGGCGACGCTTTCGGACGCACCGACCGGCACGGAGACGATGACGAGATCGGCATCCTTGACCGCTTCCGCCGACGACGGCGTATAGCGGTCGCCCAGTTTCAGCTCCTCGGCGCGCTTCAGCGTCTCGGCGCTGCGCGTTGCGATCACCACTTCCTTGGCAAGGCCGAGGCGCTTGATGTCATGGGCGATGGAAGAACCGATCAGCCCGATGCCGATCAGCGCGATGCGGTCGAATTGAACGCTGCTCATGCCTTGCGACCCATAAATTCGGTCAGTGTGTCGATGAGACCCAGATTGGCCTCTTCCGTGCCGATGCTCATGCGCAGGGAATTCGGGAAGCCATAGGCGCGTACGGCGCGCACGATATAACCACGGCTGGTCAGGAAATCGTCGGCTTCGGCGGCGCGCTTGCCATCGGTATCGGGGAAGTGAACGAGGACGAAATTGGCGACCGACGGCGTCACCTTGAGGCCGATTGCCTCGAGCGCCTGGGTCACCTTGTCGACCCACAGCATATTGAATGCCACGGCCTTCTCGGTGAAGGCCTGATCGCGAATGGCGGCAGCCCCCGCGGCAATCGCCGCACTGTTCATGTTGAACGGGCTACGTACGCGATTGAGCGCATCGATGATGCCGACCGGGCCGTACATCCAGCCGACGCGCAATGCCGCAAGGCCATAGACCTTGGAGAAGGTACGGGTCATGACGACGTTGTGATTGGCGGAAACGAGCTCGAGGCCGGCCTCGTAATCGTTGCGGCGGACATATTCGGCGTAAGCCGCGTCGAGCACGAGAATGACATGCTTCGGCAAGCTCGCCTGCAAGCGACGGATTTCGCTGACCGGGACATAGGTACCGGTCGGGTTCCCCGGATTGGCGATGAACACCATCTTGGTCTTCTCGGTGACGGCGGCGAGGATCGCATCGACATCAACCGTGCAGTCCTTTTCCTTCACCGTGACCGGCGTCGCGCCGGCAGCCATGATCTGGATCTTGTAAACCAGGAAGCCGTGCTCGGTGATCACAGCCTCATCGCCTGCGCCGAGATAGACATGGCAGATCAAGGCAAGCAACTCGTCGGAGCCGTTGCCGCAGAGGATATTGGCGACATTCAATCCATGCACATCGGCGATCGCCTGGCGCAATTCCTTGGCCTGCCCGTCCGGATAGCGTTCCAGATTCGCGGCCGCTTCCCGGAAGGCTTCGCTGGCTTTAGGGCTGGCGCCGAGCGGTGTCTCGTTCGAGGAGAGCTTGAACACCCGCGCCACGCCCGGCGCATGCTCCTTGCCCGGCACATAGGCGGCGATATCGAGAATACCGGGGCGCGGGGCGGGCTTGCTCATTTCCATGCTCATGGGATCGACCTTGGGAAGCGCCGGAAAAGACCGGCTTTAAACACCCCGTCGCATTAAAGCGGATTGACGAATTTGTCGAGTGTTTGCACGGTGGGAGATGGGGTCAGACGCCGTCGCGCGTCGTCGGTATGCCGCGCGGCGCCAGCACCGGCACAAAGACACGGCGCGAAGCGCGGACGGCGACCGGCAGGCCCTGATAAAGCCGCTTCTGCGCCTCGACGATGATGACGCCGGAAAAGGCCGGCCACAGCGTCCGCCCGACCCGCTCGAAGGCGCGCCTGAGGCTGAGCACCGTGCGCAGCTTCGAGGGCGGAAAAAGCAGCGCTTCGGCAGTCGCCCCCGGCGTGAAATTGGTCTCGCGCAACAGCGAGGTGAGCTGACCGCGTGAATAGGGCCGGCCGGAGCCGAACGGCGTATGCTCCATGCGCGCCCACACACCCCTGCGGTTCGGCACGACGATGACAAGCCGGCCGCCGGGCGCCAGCACTCGCCACAACTCCTTCAGCGTCTCGCGCGGGCTCTCGGCGAACTCCAGCGAATGCACCATCAGCACCCGGTCGATCGAGCTGTCCGGCAGCGGCAGCTCCTCGTCGAAGATCAGTGCTGTCGAGGACGCCGAATCCATCGGCCAGTTCACCGCTCCCTGCCCCGCTGGCATGAAGGCGAAGGTCCGCTCGGTGTCGGCGCGGAAGCGGTCGAGATAAGGAACGGCATAGCCGAGGCCGACAAGACGCTCCTCGGGCAGACGCGCCCAGATCGAGGACAGCGCCATGGTAATAGACTGCTCCGCCAAGCGACCGAGCTCGGAATGATAGAATTGGCGGAGGTCGACGATATCGGCGTGCATCGTCCCAAATGTTATCAGCCGAGCGTTGGACTTCAAGGCCGAACCGCCTACATTCCGAATCAACCCTATAAAACGAGGATGATTTTGATCATGAAACCCTTGGAATTAGAGGTATTTATTTGCCGCTCCGACAATTATGGCGTCCTGGTCCATGACCCCGAAAGCGGCTATACCGCCTCGATCGACGCCCCGGAGGCCGGTCCCATTCTGGCGGCTGCCAAGCGCCGCGGCTGGACGATCACCCACATCCTTACCACCCATCACCACACCGACCATGTCGACGCCAATCTGGCGCTGAAGGAGCAATTCGGCTGCGAGATCATCGGCCCAATCGGTGAGGCCGTTGCCATTCCCGGTCTCGACCGCGCCTATGGCGACGGCGACACCTTCGAGTTCGGCAATCATACCGTCAATGTCATCGAGACGCCCGGCCACACCGCCGGCCATATCTGCTACCACTTCGTCGACGACAAGCTGCTGTTTGCCGCCGATACGCTCTTCGCGCTCGGCTGCGGCCGGCTGTTCGAACGCCCGGCGATGGACATGTGGGCATCGTTGCAGAAACTTGCCGTCTTGCCGGATGAGACGGCGATCTATTTCGGCCACGAATATACACTCTCCAACGCCCGTTTCGCGCTGACGATCGACCCCGACAATGAACGGCTGAAAAGCCGCGCCGCCGATGTCGAAGCGCTGCGGGCCGAAGGCAAATTCACCATTCCAACGACGCTGGCGCTGGAGAAGGAAACCAACCCCTTCCTGCGCGCCGCCGATCCGTCGATCCGCCGGCATCTCCTGATGGAAAGCCGCAGCAACGAAGAAGTCTTTACCGAGATCCGCAAGCGCAAGGATAATTTCTGATGCGGCCGCAAGAGATCATCGAGGCGCTGTCCATGCAGCCACATCCGGAAGGCGGCTGGTACGTGCAGACATTCCGGGACGATCACGGCGGCGCGCGCGGCCATTCCACCGCGATCTACTATCTTCTCGAGGCGGGTGATCGCTCGCATTGGCATCGAGTGCACGATGCGGCCGAGGTCTGGCACTACTATGCCGGCGCACCTTTAGCCCTGCACCGCTCCGCCGATGGCAAGGCGAGCGAGACGATCGTCCTCGGCATTGACCTTCCGAAAGGCGAGCGCCCGCAGGCGATCATTCCCGCCGACTGGTGGCAATCCGCCGAAAGCCTGGGGGACTTCACCCTGGTCGGCTGCACGGTGGCCCCAGGTTTTGAATTTTCCAGTTTCGAAATGGCGCCCCCGGACTGGAAGCCCGGGGCGTCGTAAGCAGGCAGGAGCGTCGCGAGGAGCGGTATCCTGAAACGCTCCGGGCGTCCGTCAGCCTCGCCCGGAGGACCAACATTGATTTTTTGGAGGAGATTTTGCCGTGCGTTTGCTTTTTCCCCTGCTCGTCGTGGCGGGTTGCGCCATGAGTGTTCCCGCCCTAGCCCTTGATGCTCCCGCCTCACCGCCGGCGGATCGGCCATTGAAGGAATTCGTCACCGCCGTCGAAAAAGACGGCTCGATCACCTTCCGCCTCTATGCCCCTTCGGCCAAGGCCGTGTCGGTTGTTCTCGGCTCGCGCGATCCGCTGGCCCTGCAACGCAGCGACGACGGCGTGTGGAGCGTCAAAACCGAGCCATTGAAGCCCAATCTCTACGAATATTATTTCAACATCGACGGCTTCCGCAGCATCGACACCGGCACCAATGCGCCCAAGCCGCAGCGGCAGGTGAATACCAGCCTCATTCTGGTGCCCGGCAGCATCCTCGACACTCGCAACGTCGCGCATGGCGACCTCAGGCTGGTAACGCTGCATTCCAAGGCGCTGAATTCCGAGCGGCAGATGTATGTCTATACACCGCCCGGCTACACCGATGCGTCAAAGCCTCTGCCGGTCATTTATCTCTATCATGGCTTCGGCGACACGGTGGCCTCCTGGGTGACGCAAGGCCGGGCACCGCAGATCCTCGACAATCTTCTGGCGGAAAAGAAGATCGAACCGATGATCGTCGTCATTCCCGACACGGAAACCGATATTCCCGATGCAATCGCCGAGAACTTCCCTGGCGCCGACCGCCGCAAGAATTTCTATCCGATCAATGCGGACGCGGCCGACCGGGAGCTGACCCAGGACCTCATCCCCTACATGAAGAAGCACTATCGGGTGCGCGACAATGCCGACGGACGCGCGGTCGTGGGCCTGTCGCAGGGCGGATATCAGGCGCTTGTCTCCGGCCTCTCGCATCTTGGCACCTTCGGCTGGGTTGCGACCTTCAGTGGGGTCTCAACGACCACCGTGCCGAACAAGGCCGTCGATGCCGCGCTGAACGATCCCGCCAAGATCAACAAGGCGCTGCGCGGCTTCACGGTGACGGTCGGATCGAAGGACCAGGTCACCGGCAAGGACATAGCCGGGCTCAAGGCAACCCTGGACGAAAAGAAGATCACCCACGACTATCACGAATATCCGGACCTCCAGCATGAGATGGATGTCTGGCGGCCGTCGCTAATCGCATTTCTGGAGAAGGTCTTCAAGAAATAACAAACCGGCTTCGGGCGCGTAAACTACGCCCGTTCCGCCGCTTCCGCCTGCGCCGCTCCACCGCTATTGCGGCGCAGGATCATCCGGTGCGCGGCCAGAACCGCGCCGCCGGTGACCAGCAGGCAGGCAAGCGCAATACCCCAGCTAGGTTCGGCAAAGCCGAAAAGCGTCAGGATCAGCGTCGACAACAGCGGCGCGGCATAGCTGGCCGCACCGAGAATTTGGATATCGCCGTTCTTGACGCCGTAATCCCAAGCATAGAAGGCCGCTCCTACCGGAAAAAGTCCGAGCCCCAGCACCGCTGCCCACTGCGATGCCGTTTCCGGCCAGACCGTGTCCTCTAGGCCGAGATGGCAGACCAGGGAAAGGGCCGAGGTCGCCATGCAAAAGATCGTCACGACATCGGTCGACACCGCCTCGAACCGGCGGGTGACCAGCGAATAGCCGGACCAGGTGAAGGCGCAGAGGAAGGCCGCGCCATAGCCGATGGCATAGGTACCCTCGAAATGAAATCCGTTGCGGCCGACGATCAGCACCGTACCGACAAGCCCCATCAGCGCGCCGACCATGTGATACCAGCGCAACCGCTCGCCCGGCAAAAGCGCCGATCCGACCACGATCAGAAGCGGCCACAGATAAGCGATCAGCCCCGCCTCGACCGCCGGCGCATGGCGCAATGCCGTGAAATAGAGGAAATGATAGCCGAACAGCCCGGCAATGCCGATGATCCACACCTTGGCCGGCTGGCGCAGCAGTTGCAGGCGTTCAGGCTTCAGCGCGAGAACGACGATGCCGGGGATACTGCCGATGGCGAAACAGATGGCGAGCAGCTGGAACGGCGGCACCTTGCCGGACGCGACCGTCAGCAGCGCCAGAAACGACCACATCACAATGGCCGTGAACCCCATCAATGTCGCGCGAAACGTCAACTCTGCCCCCGGTATGTCGCCGCGGGCGTCTCCGCCGCGATAACCTTAACTGCCGTACTTCACGGCGGTGATCGTCACGGTCCCATATTGCGTCGGGATGCGGACGTAAACCGGAGCATATACGTTCATGACATCGGCCTTGGCAAACCAGATCTCCATCGCGTCGCTCTTGGCGAGATAGAGATAATCCTTGCGCGTCGACTTATAACCGCTCTTCGGCGTGAAGCGGACGCCGCAGGCGATCGTCTTGCCCTTGAAACCGTCCGTCGAGAAGGGATGCGACCCCTTCGGCGACAGTTTCAGATCCATCCGCATTTCGCCGTCAAAGACGGACAGGGTCTGGTTGCAGAGGTTGAGATTAGGCGTTGCCGGGAAAATCATGCCGGAAATCGGGTCGAGAACCGATTTCAGATCGCCGCCGCCGAGCGGAATCCAGCTCGCCGGCCGATTCGGTTCCGGTGTGATGCTGTTCGAGGTCACATTGCCGTCGGTATAGGCGACGTCATAGGTGCGCTCCCGTTTGCCGCTCTTGTAGTAGAGCGTATAATGCGTCGCCTGCAGCTTGTTATCGCCGACCACGCCGGTCACATCGGTTCGTGCATCGATCGAGGTGACGAGATCGGCAAGACCGGATGAGGTGATATCGCCCCGGATAGTGAACTGCTTGTCCTTGACCTCGGTCTTGAAGTCCGCCCTTGCAATCGGAAGGCCGGCGAGCGAGACCCGATATTGGGTTTCATGCCGCACCGGATCGGCCGATGCCGCCAGGGGCATCGAGGCCACCAGCGCAGAAACAAAAAGCCACTTCCTAAAACCAACCATCACCGAAGCCTTCAACAAAGAGCAGGCAATATATATAGGCGCTTTATGCGCTTGCTGCGACCACCAGAAAATAGCAGCTTTTTGACGGAATTGCGGGAAAGCTCAAGGTTTGGCTTGACGTGGACGGCTGCTCTGACTATAGAACCGCAACTTTCCAATTATGGCCTGTTGGATTGCGCGCCGGGTTTTGCCCGGAACGACTTTTCAGCGGCCGAGAAAAACAAAAGTAGGTGTTCCATGTCCCGCATGTGCGAATTGACCGGCAAGGCCGTCCTCGTGGGCAACAATGTCAGCCACGCCAACAACAAGACCAAGCGTCGGTTCCTTCCGAACCTCTGCCAGGTCACGTTGATTTCTGACGTTCTTGGCCAGCGTTATCGTCTGCGCGTTTCCGCTGCAGGCCTCCGTTCGGTCGAGCATCGTGGCGGCCTCGACGCTTTCCTTCTGAAGGCCAGCGAAAATGAGCTCAGCCAGCGTGCGCGCCTGCTGCGCCGCCAGATCATCAAGAAGACCGCTGAAGCTGCTGCTGCCGTAGCCGCTTAAGCTTTAGCACGTCTGACCAGCATACGGGCTGAGAGGCTTGCACGGATCATCTCCGGGCAAGCCTTTTCCCATGTCCGGTTTTCACGCCAACTGGTGGCATCTCCCAGGATAAAAAAATGCTTATGAAATCGCGCCATACCCTGATCTACGTTCTGCTGATGACGCTTGTCGTCGTCGCCTCGAACATCCTCGTGCAGTATCCGCTGCAGGCGACACTCGCCGGCATCAATCTTGCCGACATCCTGACCTGGGGCGCCTTCACCTATCCCGTCGCCTTCCTGATCACCGACCTAACCAACCGCCAGTTCGGCCCGAAGGCTGCGCGTAGAGTGGTGTTCGCCGGCTTCGTCGTCGGTGTCGCGCTCTCCTTCATCACCGCCCAGCCACGCATCGCGATCGCCTCCGGCTCGGCCTATCTCGCCGGCCAGCTGCTCGATATCTCGGTGTTCAACCGCCTGCGCCGCATGGCCTGGTGGCGCGCGCCGCTGTTCGGCTCGCTGATCGGCTCGATGCTCGACACCCTGATCTTCTTCTCTTTCGCCTTCGCGCCGTTCTTCGTCTTCTTCGGCCCGAACGATCCCTTCGCCATCGACTGGGCGCCGATCCTCGGCGTGTTTTCCACGTCGGCTCCGCGCTGGATCTCCTGGGCGATCGGCGACTTCTCCGTGAAGGTGACGGTCGGCCTCGTCATGCTGCTGCCCTATGGCGCGCTGATGAACATGCTGAAGCCGGTCCCACAGGCGCCAACGGCGTAACAGCAGCCGGTATAAATCCTAAAGGCCCGCGCAAGACGCGGGCTTTTTCAGTTCTGGCTGACCAGGCTCTCATCGCGTAGCCGAAACTCCAGCATCAGGCTTCGCTGCAGGATCGAATGATTGTCGTCGGAGACCATGATCAGATGGATCGTGCCGTCGGCCGCGCGGAAGGCGTCCAGCCCTTCCATATTGTCGATCTGGTAACTGGAATTGGCTTCGAAAATGACGGTTCCGTCCACGACCACACCTGGCCTGATATCGCCAACGGCGATACGGCGGATCCGCACGCCGATGCCATGCGCCAGATCAAAGCGCCGCTCCAGCAGCAGCAGATCGCCATCCGGCAGGAACACGCCGTCACTGGCGTCGAAATCGTCGCTATGCCTCACGGTGAAGCGGCCCTTCAGCGGCCCATCCAGGATCGCCGCCAGCATGTTGCCCTGATCGTCGAGGCTGTCCTCCGCGACGATTACCGCAGCGCCCGACAGCGGGCTCGATTGCGGTGCGATCATCAAGGCTTCCAGGCTACGGTTGGCGCGCAATTCCTTTCTCGGGATAAGAATCGGAATGCTGCCATCGGGCGGCGATGTCTCGAAACCGGGATCGAGATAGGCATCGACCCGGTGATACTGCTCATAGCTGACGAGCACATGGTCGCCCTTAAGCGCCAGCCCCTCCGCGTCCATCGCGCCCTTGCCGGCATCCGTCATGCCGCGGCGGTCGATCATCGGCATGATGCGCGCATCGGCGATGCCCTTCAGCCTGCCATCCTCGTTGCGTTCGATGGTTCCCGTCAGCCAGTGGCCGGTATCCAGCACCGAGATGAAACGGCGTTGATCGGGTCGGAAACGGATGGCGGAGATGGCGCCGAGAAGCGGATTGCCAGAGCTAAGCTCAAGACCGCCCAGGAATTCGAGCGCGCCGAATCGGGTCTGTCCGGAACCGGACTTGAATGCGGAGATCGCCGTCGCGTGGATCTCCGCCGGGCCGCTCTCCGGCGTATCCACGGCGGCGCAGCCGGCGAGCAGCAGCACAAGCATGGTCGCGCGGCAGAAACGTTTCATGGGCTCTCACGGGGCCTGCGGGATCAGGACGGCTATCGGTAAGCGCACCGGCCGAACGGCCGATGCTGGGGACTAGCCTAAGGTGTTCAGCTTGCGCGGCGCATGCGCGAACGCGGCTGGCTTGCCTGATCCTCAAACAGCGAAGCGAGTTGCTCGGTCATGGCGCCGGCCAGTTCGTCGGCGTCGACGATCGTCACGGCACGGCGATAGTAGCGCGTGACGTCATGGCCGATACCGATCGCCAGGAGTTCCACCGGCGAGCGCGTCTCGATCTGCTCGATCACGGCGCGCAGGTGCCGTTCCAGATAATTGCCCGGATTGACGGACAGCGTCGAATCATCGACCGGCGCACCGTCCGAGATCATCATCAGGATACGGCGCTGTTCGCGGCGGCCAAGCAGGCGATTATGCGCCCAGATCAGCGCCTCGCCGTCGATATTTTCCTTGAGCAGCCCCTCGCGCATCATCAGGCCGAGATTGCTGCGCGACCGGCGGTAAGGCTCATCGGCGGATTTGTAGATGATATGGCGCAGGTCGTTGAGGCGGCCCGGCGTCTGCGGCTTGCCGCCGGCGAGCCACTTTTCGCGCGCCTGCCCGCCCTTCCAGGCCTTGGTGGTGAAGCCGAGAATCTCGACCTTGACACCGCAGCGCTCCAGCGTTCGCGCCAGAATATCGGCGCAGGAGGCGGCGACCGTGATCGGCCGGCCGCGCATGGAACCCGAATTGTCGATCAGCAGCGTCACGACCGTATCGCGGAACTGCGTGTCGCGCTCCATCTTGAAAGACAGCGCCTGCATCGGATCGATGATCAGGCGCGTCAGACGCGCCGGATCGAGATAGCCCTCTTCCAGGTCGAAGTCCCAGGAGCGGTTCTGCTGCGCCATCAGCCGGCGCTGCAGGCGGTTGGCAAGCCGCCCGACCGCGCCTTGCAGGTGCGCGAGCTGCTTGTCGAGGAAAGCGCGTAGGCGCTCGAGCTCGGCCGTGTCGCAGAGTTCCTGCGCCGTCGTGGTCTCGTCGTATTCCTCGGTGAAGACGTGGTAGTCGACCTTTTCGTTGAAGTCGGCAAAGGGCGTGTTCGGACGGCGGGTTTCGCCCGGCGTCTCCGAATCCTCTTCACCCTCTTCGCTCATGTCGTCATCGGAGATTTCGGCGCCGTCCATCTCGCCGTCGTCCATCTGCTCGTCGGAGGCTTCGCTATCCTCGGCGGGCGCGGAATCGGAGCCATCGTCGCTCTCGACGTCCTGGTCGTCCTGATCCTCGCCGCTCGGCTTGTCCTCTTCCGCTGACTCCTCGTCGGAATCCGGCTCCATCTCCTGGTCGCCGTATTCCTCGGCCATTTCCATGGCCGTCAGCATGCTGCGGACGGCGCGGGCAAAGCTCTGCTGGTCGTTGATGCTGGAGGTGAGATTGTCGAGTTCGCCGCCGGTCTTTTCTTCGATGAACGACCGCCAGAGGTCGAGCACCTTGCCCGCGCTTTCCGGAGGCTTCTGGCCCGTCAGCTTCTCGCGCACGATCATCGCCATGGCTTCGCCGATCGGCGCATCCTCCTGCCGCTCGATACCGGAGAAATTCGCCTTGGCGTATTTTTCGGAATTCATCGAGTTGAGGTTGGAAGCCACGCCGCTCATGCGCAGCGCGCCGATCGATTCGACACGCGCCTGCTCGACGGCATCGAAGATAGAGCGAGCATCGGCGCCCTGCGGCGCCATGGTGGCATGCACGCGGGCATCATGACAGGCAAGCCTGAGCGCCATCGAATCGCCGAGACCACGCGTCACCGCCAGCTCATGCGCCGTCGGCCGCTTGGAAAGCTCGGGCAGGCGAATGCGCTCGCCCGTCATTCCCGGGCGCTCATTGGCGAAGGCGACCTCGACCTCGGCATCGCCGGCGATCGAGCGCACGCAGCCGGTAATCGCCCGACGCAACGGCTCCATGTCCACCGGGGCGCCCGGCTTCGCTTTGGAATTGTCTCCGCGACCTGACATGACTGTCGGTTCTTCCCTAGGCTTCGAGCACGATGTTGGCAGCACTTTCCTTCAGCTCGATGCCGAAGGCGCGCTGATAATGCTCGGCGACCAACGGTCGCTCCAGCTCATCGCACTTGTTGAGGAAGGTGACGCGGAAGGCGAAGGCGACATCGCCGAAGATTTCCGCATTTTCCGCCCAGGTGATGACCGTACGCGGGCTCATGACGGTCGACAGATCGCCGTTCATGAAGGCCGCGCGGGTCAGATCGGCGACGCGAACCATCTTCGATACGGTATCGCGGCCCTTCTCCGTGCGGAAGGACTTCACCTTGGCGAGCACGATGTTGACTTCGTTTTCGTGCGGCAGATAGTTCAGCGTCGTGACGATCGACCAGCGGTCCATCTGCGCCTGGTTGATCTGCTGCGTGCCGTGATAAAGGCCCGTCGTGTCGCCAAGACCAATGGTGTTGGCAGTCGCGAACAGGCGGAAGGCGGGGTGCGGACGGATGACGCGGCTCTGGTCGAGCAGCGTCAGGCGGCCGGAGGATTCCAGCACGCGCTGGATGACGAACATCACGTCCGGACGGCCGGCGTCGTATTCGTCGAAGACGAGCGCGACATTGTGCTGGTAGGCCCAGGGCAGGATGCCATCCTTGAATTCGGTAATCTGCAGCCCGTCCTTGACGACGATCGCGTCCTTGCCGACGAGGTCGATACGGCTGACATGGCTGTCGAGGTTGATACGCACACAGGGCCAGTTAAGGCGGGCGGCGACCTGCTCGATATGCGAGGATTTGCCGGTGCCGTGGTAGCCCGAAATCATCACGCGGCGGTTATGGGCAAAACCGGCGAGAATGGCGAGCGTCGTCTCGCGGTCGAACAGATAGTCTGTGTCGAGATCAGGCACATAGGCGCCGCCCTTGCTATAGGCCGGAACGCGAATATCGGAATCGATGCCAAAGACGTCACGGACCGAAACGGTGGTGTCGGGAGTCTCGGAAATATCAAGGTCAATCTTGCTCATCATGTCTCCAAGGCGGGTGACTGTCACCCAGCCATATCAATCTCAGCCGTTTGTATCATGACGCCGCAGTTTATTGCCCGCATCCGTCTGGTCGGAACGTCGGCGATACTTCTCCGGGACTGAAGCGAAACCTCGATGCGATGAAATGACCGCTTGCGAGCATTCTTGAACAGAGTCCCGGACAAGAAACACCGCGTCCGGAAAGTCGGCCGAGGTGCAGCCAGCCAATTGCGCACCCTGCCGTGGTTACCCACGGCCTCAGCCGATTTGGACCATACCTGATTGAAGACGGAGAGCAAGGACAGGAATTAACAAAAACCGTTCTGTTTCAATAATTGATAGGCCTGTATGACCGCGCGGAAGCGCTCCTCCGAGCCGCGGTCGCCGCCATTGGCATCCGGATGGTGTTTTTTCACCAGTTCCTTGTAGCGGCTCTTGATTTCCGCCGAGGTGGCGTTGGCGCCGAGACCCATCGTATCGAAGGCCTTTGCCTCCAGCGTCTTCAGCTTGCGCTGCTCCGGAAAGCGCGGCCCGCTGCCGCGGCCGTCGCCATCCTTGACGAAGCCGAAGGGATCGCGAACCCGGGTATAGGCACCGGAGCGGACTTCCGATTGCAGGGGGCTGTTCTTCGCCGCCTTGTTGACGCCGACGGTCCAGGTCGGACGATGGCCGGTGATCGCCTCTTTCTGGTAGCGCGCGATCTCGCCGTCCGAAAGGCCGGAGAAATAATTGTAGCCCTTGTTGTAGTCCTTGACGTGCTCGAAGCAGAACAAAAAGAACTGCCCTTCCGCATTGCGCCCGACCGGAGCGCGATGCGTACCCTTTTTGTCGCAGCCATCCCACTGGCATGTCGGCGGCGCCTGTTCGGGCTCCGGCTCACGTCTGCGGCGGGTTCGAATGCGATCGAAATATTTTGAATCAAGTTTCATGACGCCCTAATTATGAGGCCTTGGTTACCCCACAACAAGAATTGACAAATCGGAATGTTATAGGCTTTGTGGGAACCTTTTTCGCGAACGAGGACATGGCGGGAATATGGAAACGACGCTGCAATCCCGCATTGAAAAAAAGCTCACCGACGCCTTCGCGCCCGAGCGTCTTGCGGTCATCAACGAAAGCCACATGCACGCCGGCCACCAACCCGACATGACCGGAACCGGCGAGACTCATATAAGAGTTCGAATCGTCTCCGCCAAGTTCGCCGGCATGCCGCGCCTTGCCCGCCACAGGGCGATCAACGAACTTTTGAAGCCGGAACTGGATGCAGGGCTGCACGCGCTCGCCGTGGAGCCGGCAGCGCCCGGAGAAGCAGTGCGGTGGTAGAGAACCTTATTCCGGCTTGTTCTCTTCCGTCTCGGCGGGGCGAATACGGAGCTTGGTGATGCGGTTCTTTTCCCGCTTCATGACGATGAAGCGCTTGCCGTAGAAGGTGAAGGCCTGGCGCTCTTCGGGGATGGTCATCGATTCGTGGATGACGAGGCCGGCGATCGTCGTTGCCTCCTCGTCCGGCAGGTGCCAATCGAGGGCACGGTTCAGGTCGCGGATCGGCACGACGCCATCGACGACGATCGAGCCGTCCGCCTCCTGGCGCACGCCCTGGATATCGAGATCGTGCTCATCGGCAATGTCCCCGACGATTTCTTCCAGAATATCCTCCAGCGTAACGATACCCTGCACCTCGCCATATTCGTCGACGACGACGGCGAAATGCTGCTTGCGGCGCAGGAAGGCGTTCAGCTGGTCTTCGAGATTGGTGCTGTCGGGCACGAACCAGGGCTTTTGGGCGATCTTGACGATATCCAGATTCTCCGGCTCGGCATTACGCTCGGCCAGCGCCCTCAGGAGATCCTTGGCGTGCACGACGCCGATGATATTGTCGATCGTGCCACGCCAGAGCGGCATGCGCGTATAGGGGCTGTCGAGAATGGCGCGCACCACGACATCGGGCGGATCGTCGGCATTGATGGCACGCATCGCTGTGCGGTGGACCATGATGTCGGAGAGTTCCAGTTCGCCGAGATCGAGCACACCGCCCAGACGGTCGCGGTCGGCCTTGACCACCGACCCTTCGCGATGCAGCAGGTCGACGGCGCCGCGCAGCTCCTCATGCGCCGACAGCATCGACACCTCCTTGGAGAGGTTGATGCCGAAGACGCCCAGAATCTGCCGGACGATGGCGTTGACGAAACTCGATATCGGCCCGACGACGGCGACGAAGAGGCGCACCGTGCCGGCGACATTGAGCGCAAACCGATCCGGCGCCGAGATCGCCCAGCTTTTCGGCAGCACTTCCGCGAAAATGACGAGGATGACGGTCATGGCCAGAGTTGCCAGCGCCACGCCGGAATTGCCGAAGAGACCGAGAAACACGCTGGTCGCCAGCGACGACGCCAGAATATTGGCGAGGTTATTGCCGATCAACAGCGCGCCGATCAGGCGGTCGCGGCGTTCGATCAGCTTGCGCACGATCCCCGCCCGCTCGTCGCCATTGGCCTCCAGCGTGTGAACGCGGCTGCGCGAGGCGGCCGTGAGCGCGGTTTCCGAACCGGAGAAAAACGCCGACAGCAGAACGAGCACGACGATCGAGAGGATCTCGGGCCAATATTCCAACAGAACCGCCAGCGTGCCTTCAACCGTCATTGCGGATGCTTTTCCCTAAGGAAACTTAGAACTTCGGACGACGGCACATCGTCGGCCACGAAGGATTGGCCGATGCCGCGGGTGAGGATGAAGGTGAGCTGGCCGCTCTTGACCTTCTTGTCCTGCGCGATCGCATCCATCAGCACTTCCGCCGGCGGCAGCGCGCCCGGAATATCGCCCATGCGCGTCGGCAGGCCGACCGCCTTCAGATGCGCCTCGACGCGCTTGGCATCGTCAGGGCTTGCCAGATTGAGGCGCGAGGAAAACTCATGCGCCAGCACCATACCGATCGCCACCCCCTCGCCATGCACAAGCCGGCGGCTGTCATAGGCGGTGGCGGCCTCCAGGGCATGACCGAAGGTATGACCGAGATTGAGCAGCGCTCGCGGGCCGTTTTCGCGCTCGTCGGCGACGACGACATCGGATTTCGCCTGGCAGCTCGCCGCGATCGCCTCGATGCGCGCGGCACCTCCGGAAAACACATCCTGCCAGTTCGCCTCCAGCCAGGCGAAGAAATCCGGCTTGTCGATCAGGCCGTATTTGGCGACTTCGGCGTAACCGGCGCGGAATTCGCGTTGGCTGAGCGTGTTCAGCACGTCAGTATCGGCCAGCACCAGGTCCGGCTGGTGGAAGACGCCGACCAGGTTCTTGCCGTGATGCGTGTTGATGCCGGTTTTGCCGCCCACGGAGGAATCCACCTGCGACAGCAGCGAGGTCGGCACCTGCACGAAACGAACGCCACGGCGCACGATGCCGGCGGCAAAGCCGGAGAGATCGCCGATGACACCGCCGCCGAGCGCGATGACGGCATCGTTGCGCTCGATGCGCGCGGTCAGCACGGCGTCACAGACGGTCATCAGATGTTCGAAGCTCTTGGTCTTCTCGCCGGCCGGCAGCACGAGGCTGGACGACTGGATACCAGCAGCCTGAAGGCTCGCAACCAGCGCATCAAGGTAGATGGGCGCGACGTTTTCGTCGGTAATGATGGCGGCTTTCCGCCCCTTGAGCCTTGCGGCAATTTCCGCACCTGCCCGGGCAATCAGCCCCGGACCGATCAGAATGTCATAGGCGCGCTCGCCGAGCGGCACGCGGACAAGGCGTTCCGCAGGCGCGGATGTAATCGCATTCATGGCGTCTTGCTTTCCTGTCTCCCCTCGGCGATGGCCACAAGGACTTCATTCACCATGATATCCTTGTTCACATCGCGGGATAAAACCACGAGATCGGCTTCCGCATAGATCGGATAGCGAGCGGTCATCAGCCTTTCGAGGGTCTGTTTCGGGTTTTCGGTCTTGAGCAGCGGCCGCGTCTCGCGCTTGTTGACGCGCTCCCACAGCACGTCGAGATCGGCCTTCAGCCAGACCGACAAACCGCTGCGTTTGACATGCCGGCGCGTGCGTTCGTTGATGAAGGCGCCGCCGCCGGTGGAGACGACGCGCGGTCCGCCCTTGAGCAGCCGCTTGATCACCCGCATTTCTAGCGCCCGGAACTCCTCTTCGCCGTAAGCGGCAAACAGTTCGGGGATCGTCATGCGCGACACACGCTCGATCTCGATATCCGTATCGACGAAAGGAATGCCCAGCTGGTTTGCCACCACCCGACCGATCGAAGATTTACCGGCCCCCATCAGCCCAACGAAGACAAGATTACGCCTGCCCAGTGCGGCGCGCGCCCTGTCTCTGAGGCTTTCTGCAAGGGTCAGGACTTGTTCACTCATTGGCCCATTCACAATTTGTTTGGAAACGGTATCGTCAAATGCGCCTTTAGCGTCAAGACGCAGCAACGTAAACATGCCTGCATTATCCTTCGGCTAACGCTTGATGCATATGATTATAACCGATTACCGGACCAATGATTGGGACGAGGAGAGTTTTTGAATGCCGACCCTATTTCGTTTCCTCGTCATCTGCGCGGTCATCGCCGGATCGGTGTATGGGGCAATGTGGGCTCTGGTTCTCTTCGTCGATCCGCAGCCGCGCGACGTGACGATCCGCCTGCCGTCGGAACGCGTCAACCCGCCGGCAACCGGCTCGGTGAAGCCATGAGGGCTGAGGCCATGGCGAGGGATCTGAGCCGCGTCCATATGGAAGCCTTTCTGGAAATGATGAGCGCGGAACGTGGCGCGGCGGTCAACACGCTGCAATCCTACGAGCGCGACCTTGATGACCTCCACTCCTTTCTGTCAGAGCGCAGCGTCCGCCTGACCGAGGCGGGATCGAACGATCTCGGCGCCTATCTCTCCGGCCTGTCGCGCCAGGGCTTCAAGCCGTCGTCGCAAGCACGCCGGCTTTCGGCCATGCGCCAGTTCTACAAGTTCCTTTATGCCGAGGGGCTGCGCACGGACGATCCGACCGGCATTCTCGACGCGCCGAAGAAGGGCCGCGCCTTGCCCAAGACCATGGGGGTCGAGGAGGTGACGCGCCTTCTCACCCAGGCGGAAAAGGAAGCAGCCGAAGAAGGCCCCGATCAATTGCCGCGCCTGCGCATGCTGGTTCTCTTGGAACTGCTCTATGCCACCGGCATGCGCGTCAGCGAACTCGTCACGCTGCCGGCCAAGGTGCTGGACCAGGAAGGTCGCTTCCTGATGATCCGTGGCAAGGGCAACAAGGAGCGGCTGGTGCCGCTGTCGCAATCGGCCATCGCGGCGCTGAAAACCTATGGCAAGCTTCAGACGCAGGTGGCGGCCAGCGCCAAGCAGCCAGTCCCGGAAAGCGCCTGGCTCTTTCCCGCCGCCTCCAAGCAGGGCTATCTGCCGCGCCAGGTTTTCGCGCGCGACCTGAAGGATCTCGCCATCCGCGCCGGGCTGACGCCGTCGCTGATCTCGCCGCATGTCATGCGCCATGCCTTCGCCAGCCACCTGCTTGCCAACGGCGCAGATTTGCGCGTGGTGCAGGAATTGCTCGGCCATTCTGACATTTCGACGACACAAATCTATACACATGTACTGGAAGAACGCCTTCACCAGCTGGTGCAAACGCATCACCCCCTTGCCAAACAGGGCAAAAAACAGGAATAGGACCGGCACATAGATTATACGGGCCGTCTCTCGTCATAGGCAAAAGGATCGGAAACGCACCTCATGCATAATTATCTCGACTTCGAAAAACCCATCTCGGACCTCGAAGGCAAGATTCACGAGCTCAAGAAGCTCGCGAGCGAAGATGAGAGCATCGACACTTCGGACGAAGTGGGCCGGCTCGAGATTCGCGTTCGCGAGTCGATGGCCGATATCTACTCCAAGCTCAACGCCTGGCAAAAGACGCAGGTTGCCCGCCATCCGCAGCGCCCGCATTTCGTCGACTATGCCAAAGCGCTGTTCACGGAATTCACGCCGCTGGCCGGCGATCGCAAATTTTCGGAGGATGCCGCCATTCAGGCGGGCTTTGCCCGCTTCCGCGGCCAGCCCGTCGCCGTCCTCGGCCAGGAAAAGGGCAACGACACCAAGTCGCGCCTGAAGCACAATTTCGGCAGCGCCCGCCCCGAAGGCTATCGCAAGGCCATCCGCATCCTGGAAATGGCGGACCGTTTCCAGCTTCCGGTGATCACCCTCGTCGATACCGCAGGCGCCTATCCGGGCGTCGGCGCCGAGGAACGCGGCCAGGCGGAAGCGATTGCCCGCTCCACGGAAATGTGTCTGGGCGTCAAGGTGCCGATCGTCTCCGTCGTCATCGGCGAAGGCGGCTCTGGCGGCGCGATCGCGATCGCCGTCGGCAATCGTGTCTATATGCTCGAACATTCGATCTACAGCGTGATTTCGCCCGAAGGTGCGGCCTCGATCCTCTGGCGCGATTCCACCCGCGCCAAGGAAGCCGCCACCAACATGAAGATCACCGCCGAAGACCTGAAGGGGCTTGGCATCATCGACGGCATCATCCCCGAACCGCTCGGCGGCGCGCATCGCGACCCGCAGACGGTGATTGCGGCGGCCGGCGACGTGATTTTCAACGCGCTCGGCGAACTCTCCAGCCGCTCGGGCGAGCAATTGCGCGGCGACCGCCGGCAGAAATTCCTCAATATGGGTCGCAATCTCTAACTTTGGTTCGAGATTCCTGATCGTTCGGAACGGGAATGAGGCCAAATCTTGGCCACATTCTTGTTATCGAAGCATTATTGGCAAAGAAAAGCTTGCGGGCGCGCCACGAGCGCGTCATAGGCTGGTAAGGAATTATCAAGTATAAGCCGTCTATGCTTCCGTTTCATGTTTCGAAGGGGGCGGCGAAACAGATCGTACGGCCGCTCTTCGCATCTATGGACTCAGTCAGAATGCGCATCCGTCACCTTGCCTATATGTCCCTGATGGCGCTCGCTCTCGCGAGCTGCAACGACGCGCTCGATACCGCGTCGATTGACCTGTCGAAGGTAAAGAACAAGGTCGAGCAACCGCTCCCCGACCGCATCCTTGCCGACATGACCAAAAAGGGCATGGACCGCAATTCGCCGATCATGATCCGTATCTTCAAGGAAGAAGGTACGATGGAAATCCTCAAGGCGAACCAGAACAATCGCTTCGAGGTGATCGCCAGCTACAGCATCTGCGCCTGGTCCGGTCGTCTTGGCCCGAAGGTCAAGGAAGGCGACCGGCAAGCGCCGGAAGGCTTCTACAATCTGACGCCGGCCAACCTCAATCCGAATTCCAAATACTATCTCGCCATCAACACCGGCTTCCCGAACCGCTATGACGCCGCCAATGGCCGCAGCGGCAACAACCTGATGATCCACGGCGCCTGCTCGTCGTCGGGCTGTTATTCGATGACCGACCAGCAGGTGCTGGAAATCTACGCCTTCGCGCGCGACGCCTTCAAGGGCGGCCAGAAGACAATCCAGCTGGAAGCCTTCCCCTTCCGCATGACGGCGGAAAACATGGTCAAGCACCGCCTCAGCTCCAACATCGAATTCTGGAAGATGCTGAAGGTTGGCTACGACAATTTCGAAGTCACCAAGCGCCCGCCGGAAGTCGAGGTCTGCGAGAAGAAATACGTCTTCAACCAGCAATCCAGCGGCCCGTTCACCGCCGGCGGCAAATGCCCCGTGATGACGACACCGCCGGCACTGCAAACCGCGCTTGCAACCTATGACAAGCAATATCAGGCCGACTATGGCACCGCGCTGAAGAAATTCGACGGCATGGCCTGGTACGACCCGACAGAAGCCGAACGTAAGGCCGTCGTCGCCAAGCAGCGCAAGGGCCACGATCTCGCCTATGCCCCGACCGGCACGGCGCTCGCCGCCGGCAAGATGATGAAGGTCGCCGATCTGGAATCGATGATGTCGAACCAGTCGGCACAGCAGATCGCCCGCGGCGCCACCGCCACCAATCCGACGACGGCAAGCATCCGCATGGCAACAGCCGCTCCGGGTCCAATTGCGCAACAGCCGACTCAGACCGGCGACATCGCCATGGCAAGCAATATCCCGGCGAATGTGCCGATCCCGATGGCCAACCCGATGAACCCCATGGTCAGCGCCCCGCTCGCCTACGCACCGCCGCCGGTGGAAACCGCGCAGACCGACCCGGCCAAGAAGCCGCCCTTCTGGAAGTTCTGGGCCAAGGGTGAATAGCCTGGACGGTGAGGTCTACGACCTGCGCGGGCTGAAATGCCCGCATCCGGCAATCAAAACGGAAAAACGCCTGCGCGGCATGCCGAGTGGCGCGGTATTAACCGTTGAGACCACCGATCCATTGGCAGTCATCGACATTCCGCATCTCTGCAACGAGCAGGGCCATATCCTGCTCGCCAGCGAAAAGACGGAACGCGGCCATCGTTTCACTATCCGTAGAGGCTGATAGGTTTCAGAACCGCATGCCCGGAACGGCCAGCGGATTATCTTGAAGTGCGGCGCGATCCGGCGTATCGATGCTCGGCTTGCTGAGGAACGCGTCGAACAGGCCCTTCACGAAATCCTCCGGCAGATCCTTGGTAATGATCACCATGCGCGTGCGCCGGTCGTTCGGATCGGGCCAGGCGGGCAAACGCACCGGCGGATGGAAGATATTCTGCACGCCATGCAGCACGACTGGACGCTCCGGCCTGTCAGACACCGAAACGATCGCCTTCATGCGCAAGAGCTTCTCGCCATGCGCGGACCGCAGCAGATCGATGAACATTTCCAGCGCAACCGGATCGATCGGCTGGGTTTCGACGATCGAGAAGGATCGGATAGAGCCGTCGTGACGCGTCACGTCATGGGCGTGCTGATGCCGGTGGCCGTGATGATGTCCATGGTGGTGATGGTGCCCATGTCCGTCATGGTGACGACCATGATCGTGCCCATGATGATCATGATCATGGTCATCATCGGCCTCCAACTCGTCGTGCAGCCAGCGGCCGACATCGGCGATCTTCGAAGCGGGGTCGTAGAGACCATTGACGAGAATACCGGCGCGGCCGGCCTCCTCGCTGTCGGCCTTCAGCATTTGCGCCCGTGGATTGAGTGTCCTTAGCCGGCTTTCCAAAGCGCCTGCGGGAGCAGCGCCCTCGATACCGGTCTTGGAAACGATGAGCCGGTCGGCAACCGCCACCTGCTTGCGCGCTTCCTCGTGATTATCGAGCGTCTGCAAGCCGTTGACGGCATCGACGACGGTGATCACACCATCCAGATCGAAATTATTGGCGATGACCGGATTGCCCATGATCGACTGCATCACCGGCGCCGGATCGGCAAGGCCTGTCGTCTCGATGACGACGCGTTTCAGCGGCCGGATGCGGCCGGTCTGCATGGCGTCCATCAGGTTCGCCAGCGTATCCACCAGCTCGCCGCGCACCGTGCAGCACAGGCAGCCATCGGAAAGCTCGATAATGGCATCGCCGGAGCTTTCGACCAGAAGATGGTCGATGCCGACATCGCCGAACTCATTGATGATGACGGCCGCGTCGCGCATCTCCGGATCCTTGAGGATGCGGTTCAGAAGCGTCGATTTTCCGGCTCCGAGAAAACCGGTGAGAATCGATACCGGCACCCTCTGCTGCGGATTGCTCATGGTTCTGGTCCGATCAGAAGGTGGGGCGCGGCATGGGGATCGGGACGCCGGCGGCGGAACCCGAGGTGGCGATCTTGTCGCCCTTCGTGGCCTTGTCGCCCTTGGCCGTCAGATCGGTCTTGTCGCCCTTGCTGGCGGTCGCGGCATCCTGCCCGCCGATCAGGCCGGCATAGACGAAGTTCGGCTCGTGATCCATTTCATGGATATAGGGCGAGGTCACCTTCATGCGGCCGGCCTCGTCGCGCGTTTCGCTGCGGATCTTCGCGCCTTTGGCGCTGCAGATTTCGGCGGTGAGGTCAGCGACCTGGTCCTGGCCCGGCCCATAGGGCCTGAGGTTCGCCAGCGTGTCCTTGCCGGAAAACTGGTTCTGGAAGCCCTTTTCCAGGAAATTGGCGGAATCGTCGGCGCGCGCCGCCAGGCTGTCCGTGCCGAGCACGACCGAGATCAGCGTACGGCCATTGCGGGTGGCGGACGCAATCTGGTTGAAGCCGGCAGCGCAGATGAAGCCGGTCTTCATGCCGTCGGCGCCATCGTAGCGGCCGATGAGCATGTTGATGTTCGGCACCTGCTTGACGCCGTTGGTGAAACCTTCCAGCGAGAAATAGCCGGCATATTGCGGGAACTCGCGACGCAACGCGACGCTCAGAACAGCAAGGTCACGCGCGGTCGTATACTGGCCCTGGCCGGGCAGCCCGTTGGGATTGATGAAGTGCGTATCGAGCATTCCGAGACGGGCCGCTTCCGCATTCATGCGTGCCACGAAGCCCTGCTGCGAACCGCCGATCGTCTCGGAAACCGCCATGGCGAGGTCGTTGGCGGACTTGACCAGCATCATCTTCAAGGCATTGTCGAGCGTCATCTTCTGGCCCGGCTTGAAGTACATCTTCGCCGGCGGCTGCGCGGAGGCAAGCTTGGACATGACGACGGGAGTGTCGAGCGAGACCTGCCCGGACTGGATAGCGCGGAAAGTGACGTAAGCCGTCATCAGCTTGGTCAGCGAGGCGGGATACCACTTGCTGAAGGCTTCCTGATGATCAAGCACGCGGCCGGTATTGGCATCGACGAGGACGTGCGGATTGGCATCAGCCACCTCAGCGGTCGACACGAAAAGCATGGATGCGGCGGCGGCCATGGGAACAAGCCGCAAGGCGGCATACAAACGATTCTGCTTCGTCGGCACGATCTATCCTTCAGAAGTCCGAAATTCTCTCGAAAGCTCCGCCTATTTAACCTATATGGCTAGGAGAAGGCAAAGGCGATCGACGAGTTTATTTACCCGGAGGACCATACATTCGCCGAGGGCGAAACGGGTGCTCCAGTTCCATGAATTCAGACCATCTTACTCTTTTTTGACAGAAAAGTGGATGGTTTGGGATCACAGCCTTTTGATCATGCGCAGCGCTTTGAAACATGCGATGCGATGGTGATACGTATTTGCCAGACCGAATGCCGAACCCGAATCCGATATTGAGCAGCAGGAAAGTCAATATGCCGATCTTGAACAGAGCCGCCGAACTTCAGGACGAAGTGACCGAATGGCGCCGCCATATCCATACGAACCCGGAGCTCCTCTACGCGGTGGAAAAGACCGCCGCCTTCGTTGCCGAGAAGCTCAAGGCGTTCGGCGTCGATGAGGTCGTCACCGGCATCGGCCGCACCGGCGTCGTCGGCCTGATCCGCGGCAAGGGCCCTGGCCGCACCGTCGGCCTGCGCGCCGACATGGATGCGCTGCCGCTCACCGAAATCTCCGGCAAGCCCTGGGCTTCCACCACGCCCGGCAAGATGCATGCTTGCGGCCATGACGGCCACACCGCCATGCTGCTGGGGGCTGCGAAATATCTCGCCGAGACCCGTAATTTCAGCGGCAATGTCGCCGTGATCTTCCAGCCCGCCGAAGAGGGTGGCGCCGGCGGCGATGCCATGGTCAAGGACGGCATGATGGAGCGCTTCGAGATCGCCGAAGTCTATGGCATGCACAACCTACCGGGCCTGCCGGTCGGCCAGTTCGCCATCCGCAAGGGGCCGATCATGGCGGCGACGGACGAATTCACCGTCACCATCAAGGGACGCGGCGGCCATGCCGCCATGCCGCACAAGACGATCGACCCAATCGCCATCGGCGCCCAGATCGTCACCAACCTGCAGCTCATCGCCTCGCGCAGCGCCGACCCGCTGAAGTCGGTGGTCGTCACCGTCACCAAGTTCAATGCCGGCAATGCCTATAACGTCATTCCGGATAATGCCGGTTTCGCCGGTACCGTACGCACGCTCGATCCGGCCATCCGCGATCTCGCCGAGCGGCGCTTCAAGCAGATCGTCGCCGGCATTGCCGCCAGCCACGATGCCGAGGTCGATATCCAGTTCCACCGCAACTATCCTGTGACCTTCAACCACGCCGACGAAACCGAGCACGCACTCGCCGCCGCCCGCGACATCGCCGGCGTAGCCAACGTCACCCCTGATGTCGATCCGATGATGGGCGGCGAGGATTTCTCCTACATGCTGAACGCCCGCCCCGGCGCTTTCATCTTCATCGGCAATGGCGACACGGCAGGCCTGCACAACGCCGCCTACGACTTCACGGACGAAGCTATCGCCCACGGCGTCTCCTACTGGGTCCGCCTCGCCGAACAGCGCCTGGGCGCCTGAGGCTCCACCACGATCTCCCGTGCGCCTGACCGGGGCGCACGGCGTCACAAAAAGCAGATTGTCCTCAGGACGCAAAAGGGCTTGGCTTCAGGCTCTTGCTTTTGTATGGATCACTTCCAGTGGTCTCGTAGCTCAGCAGGATAGAGCATCAGATTCCTAATCTGAGGGTCACGCGTTCGAATCGCGTCGAGATCACCACCTATTTTCTTCCTGAAACGACCAATCAAGCTTTCCGCCGACGTCTCATCACGCTATCCTTCAACCATGACCCGAGTAATGGTGATCGGCAATGCGGGCGGCGGGAAGTCGACCATGTGCAGGGTTTTGAGCGCTGCACACACGCTCCCCTATTACGCAATCGACAATATCCAGTGGAAGCCGAATTGGGTTCAGGCGTCTCGGTCTGAATTTGCCGCCTCCCACGAAGCCTGGCTTTCGCAAGAGCGCTGGCTGATCGATGGCTATGGGTCGTGGGACTCGGTTCAGCGCCGCATGGATATGGCCGATACGATCGTTTTCGTGGATCACCCGATCTGGATTCACTATTGGTGGGCCAGCAAGCGCCAGGTGAAGTCATTGTTCCTTGGCCGCCCGGACGGACCAGAGGGATGCCCGATGTTTCCGGTGACCATTCGTCTCTTCAAGATGATGTGGTCGCTGCATCGGGATATGCGGCCAAAGCTGCTTGCGGCACTCGAAGCGCATCGCGGGAAAGCCCGGATCATCCACATTCGATCGCCAAAGCAGCTTGCCGCCTTCGCCGCCGATCCAAGATAAGCGGCACCAGAGCTTCGGAAGCCTAGGCCAGAGCCTCTTCCGCGGCAAACACCAGCTCCAATTCCATCTGAACCGCGCGCATGAACAGGCCGGCCTGATGACCAATCTCATCCTCGGCGACGCCCTGCGCTCTTAGCCCGGCTGCAAATCCGGCCATTTCCGACCGCCAAAAGCGATTTGCCGCCTCTCCATGCAATTGCTGCAGGGCTTCGGCACACCGTCGTACGTCTGCGGTGCGTCTGTCGGCCGGGAACTGTAGAAGCGTCATACCATCTCCGTCATTACGGTTCGAATCACACAGGAATGCCGGTACCATCGCCGCCAGTTCTTCATAAAACGTGAACCATCTCATAAGATTACGCTCAAACGGCCGCTGGAGATGCGTAGCCAAGCCGGGCGCATGGGCGCATTCGCTTGTCCCATAGGCTGCCTACGGCTTGCCAATAGGCTTTCGCATATTGCTCTTGCAATTCGACGCGCCAGTTCGGATTGCTATTTTTATAATCCGAACACGATCGGCATTACCGTATCGAACAAGGAGCAGAGATGGCAGAGCAGCAAGCAACCGCAAGCTCCATGATCCTGGTTGAGCCAAGCCTGCTGAACGTGTCCGGCTTCGAGAACGCGCTGGCAAGGGGATGGTCACCCGATCCCAGGCGCCAGCAGGACAAGGCCTATGTCGAAGCCGAGTTGGCAGCACTCAGACATGACAGGGTGGGTTTCCTGACCCGCCTCACATCTAGCGATGTCATCGCCACATCGGTGCCCGACCGCGAGTCTCAGCGTCTGGTCCTCCGGCCATTCTGGATCTGGGATGGAGAATTCTGCGGCTACATCACATTTCGTCATCTGCCCGGAACAAGCCACTTGCCGCTTCATCTGCCGGGCCATGTGGGCTACTCGATCGTCCCATGGAAACAGCGGAGAAGCTATGCCACGCAGGCGCTTCGGCTCTTGCTGCCACTTGCGGCGCAGGCCGGCTTTGAAAGAATAAGCGTCATCTGCAACGAAGATAACCTTGCCTCGAGGCGGGTCATCGAGAAAGCGGGCGGCATGCTCCACCGCACCGGTGCCGATCCGTCGGACGCCCCGGATACGGTCAAGCTGTTCTTTTGGCTGGCAACAGTGGGCGGTTTGTAAATTTATCCTCAGCGGTCATAGTTTCCCGCACACCTCACCCGACCAGGATCCTGTTTCTCACCAGCCTCACCCCCGGCATCGCCTCCGCCACCGCGCTTGCGCGCTTCACCTCGTCAGGCGTCGCCACCGTTCCGGCGAGGCGAATTTCCTGGCCGACGGCGGTCACCGTGACGTCAGAGGCGTCAAGGCCGCCGGCGACGGCGAGCGCATTGGCGACCTCGCATTCCAGCGCGGAACGCATCGCATTCTCGCTTTCGATCGTCGGTACGATGCCGTGAAATGTAGCCGCCTTGAAAACCATTCCTTGCCCGTCTCCTGCCGTTTCGCCGATCATGAAACGTGGCATTCGGCAAATGGTTCACCGGATGCCTGCAAATTAACATTAAAATCAGTAATCTCCGGAGCGGTGGGTCGGGAGTGCGCGTTCTCCGCCATGGTTGCGGACTTGCCGCTCTTCGCGATCCCCTGTAGAGCCATGGACGACGACAGCAAGATGCGGATACCTGAATGACAACCGGGAGCAAGGCGAAACGCCGCCTGACGATATTGGGTTCGACCGGCTCGATCGGTCAGAACACACTCGACGTCATTGCCCAGCTGGGCGGACGCGACGCCTTCGAGATCGCAGCGATCACCGGACACGACAATATCGATCTCCTGGCGAGCCAGGCGAAAGCCTGTGGCGCGGCACTTGCCGTCACCGCCAATGAAGACCGCTATCAGGCGCTGAAGGATGCCCTAGCCGGCACCGGCATCGCCGCGGCCGCAGGCCGGAACGCATTGATCGAGGCTGCCTCCATTCCCTCGGACTGGGTAATGGCGGCGATCGTCGGCACCGCCGGTCTGGCGCCAACGCTTGAAGCCGCGCGCCGGGGCGCCGATATCGCGCTTGCCAACAAGGAATGCCTGGTCTCCGCCGGCGATCTTTTCGTGCGCGCCGTCTCTGAAGGCGGCGGGCGGCTGATCCCGGTCGACAGCGAACACAGCGCGATTTTCCAGGCGCTGGAGGACGATCAACAGCATGCGGTGGAACGTATCATCCTGACAGCCTCCGGCGGCCCCTTCCGCACCTGGTCGCGCGAGCAGATGGCCAATGTCACGCCGGCTACCGCGCGCGCGCATCCCAACTGGTCCATGGGCTTCAAGATCTCCATCGGCAGCGCCTCGATGTTCAACAAGGCGCTGGAGATGATCGAGGCCAAGCACCTGTTCAACGTCCGCCCGGAGCAGATCGAGGTCGTGGTCCATCCGCAATCCGTCATCCATTCCATGGTCGGCTATACCGACGGTTCGGTGCTGGCACAGCTTGGCTGTCCGGACATGCGTACCGCCATCGGCTATGCGCTGACCTATCCATCCCGCACGAAACTCGATGTCGAGCGGCTGGACTTTACCAAGCTGGCGCGGCTGGATTTCGAAGCGCCGGACGAGGTTCGTTTCCCGGCGCTGCGTCTGGCGCGCACCGCCATGGAGCGCGGCGGGCTGCAGGGCGCCATCATGAACGCTGCCGAGGAAATAGCCTTCCATGCCTTCGTGGACGGCCGTATCGGCTTCCTGGAAATGGCCGACATCGCCGAAGCCGTGATGGACCAGATGATCGCCGTCGGCTCGGCAGAGACCATGGATGCGGTCTTCGCCGCCGACGAGGAAGCGCGCGGACGTGCAAGCGTCCTTGTGGCGCAAAAAGAAAAGGCCGCGTAGACAGCGGCCATTCCCCATTAAATGTAACCGATAGCTTAGGCCACAGCCCTTGCCAGCGCACAGCGTGACCAGAGCGCGTGCAGCGCGCCAACCAGATGCTCGATATCGGCGTCCGAGTGCAGCGGCGTCGGCGTGATGCGCAGGCGCTCGGTCTTCTTCGGCACGGTCGGATAGTTGATCGGCTGGACGTAAACGCCGTTGTCGAGCAAGAGGTCGGAGATCCACTTGCATTTGGCGGCGTCACCGACCAGGACCGGAACGACATGGCTCGGGTTCGGCATATGCGGGATGCCAGCGGCATCGAGCTTGGCACGCAGGCGGCGAACACGATCCTGATGGCGGGCGCGTTCGAACTGGCTGACCTTCAGATGCTGGATCGAGGCGACCGCGCCAGCCGCAAGCGATGGCGGCAGCGACGTCGTGAAGATGAAGCCGGACGAGAAGGAGCGGATGTAATCGCAAAGCGCCGTCGATGCGGCGATGTAGCCGCCCATGACGCCGAATGCCTTGCCGAGCGTGCCTTCGATCACCGTCAGACGGTCCATCAGGCCTTCGCGCTCGGCAATGCCGCCGCCGCGCGGGCCGTACATGCCGACGGCATGCACTTCGTCGAGATAGGTCATGGCGCCGTATTTGTCGGCGAGATCGCAGATCTCCTTGATCGGGGCGATATCGCCATCCATCGAATAGACGCTCTCGAAGGCGATCAGCTTCGGCGCCTTCGGATCGGCGGCCTTGAGCTTGGCTTCGAGATCATGAAGATCGTTATGCCTCCAGATGACCTTGGCGCATTTTGCATGGCGAATGCCCTCGATCATCGACGCATGGTTCAGCGCATCCGAGAAGACAATCAGGCCGGGAATGCGCGCACCGAGCGTGCCGAGCGTCGCCCAGTTGGAGATATAGCCGGAGGTGAAGATCAGAGCGGATTCCTTGCCGTGCAGATCGGCGAGCTCCTGCTCAAGCAGAACATGGTAGTGGTTGGTGCCAGAAATATTCCGGGTGCCTCCCGCACCCGCGCCACAGTGATCGATCGCCTCTTTCATCGCCTCGATCACTTTCGGATGCTGGCCCATGCCGAGATAGTCGTTGGAGCACCAGACGGTCACTTCCTGCGGGCCGTTGGGCGTATGCCTCGTCGCGCGCGGAAAGCTGCCGCGATGACGCTCCAGATCGGCGAACACGCGGTAGCGGCCTTCCTTGTGCAGCCCGTCCAGCTCGCCCTTAAAAAATGCTTCGAAATCCATCATCTGCTCCAGAACCATGCAACCGTTTTTCCTGAATGCCGGTTCGCACGTCAACCCCTCAAGATTGCTTTCACGCCCCACTGCGGCAAATGGCCCTTAATTTTGAACAATTCTAGACAAGAATAGACGATCACGGCGAATTGACAATTACAACCATGCCCGGCGCTGGGACGAACCGGAGGGCGGGCGAGCCGCCACTCCGGCATTTTCCACGGCGATCTATGCAGCCGCCACCGCGCGCTTGGCCATGACCTTTATCAAATTGGCGCGGTATTCGGCCGTGGCATGCAGGTCGGACATCAGCGCCGACGAATCGACGGTTGCATTGGCGACCGCATCCGGCGCCCAGTTCGCCGCAAGCGCCTGTTCCATGCCGGCATGGCGGAACACGCCGTCCGCACCCGCGCCGGTAACCGCAACCCGGGCGCCGCCCGCACCCTTGGCGACGAAGACGCCGGTCATGGCGTAACGCGAGGCCGGATTGGGGAATTTGGCGTAACCCGCCTTCTCCGGCGCCTCGAAGGTGATGGCGGTGATCAGTTCACCGTCTTCCAGCGCCGTCTCGAACAGACCGGTGAAGAAATCATCGGCCGTAATCTGGTGCTTGTCGGTGACGATGGTGGCGCCCAAGCCCAGCATCGCCGAGGGATAGTCCGCCGCCGGATCGTTGTTGGCGATGGATCCCCCGATCGTGCCCATATGGCGGACATGCGGATCGCCGATCATGCCGGCGAGATCGCAGAGCGCCGGACAGACGGCACGGATCGCCGCCGAAGAGGCGACCTCCGCATGCGTCGTCGCCGCCCCGATCGTCACCCTGCGGCCATCGACGCGGATGCCCTTCAGCGACGGAATGTGCCGGAGATCGACGAGATCGCTCGGCGAAGCCAGGCGTTGCTTCATGGTGGCGATCAGCGTCATGCCGCCGGAGACATATTTGCCCTCGTCGGCGCCCGACAGAAGCTTGACGGCTTCGTCGACCGAGGAGGCGCGGTGATAATTGGTTGCATACATGGTTTTCTCCTCCTCTTCTCAGGCCACGGCCCGGGCGGCTTCCCATACCTTCAGCGGCGTAGCCGGCATGGTAAGCGCGTTGTTACCGATCGCATCGGTGATGGCGTTGATCAACGCCGGCGGTGAACCGATGGCGCCGGCCTCGCCACAGCCCTTGATCCCCAGCGGGTTGCTGGGGCAAGGCGTGTTCTGATGCGACAATTTGAAGGACGGCAGGTCGTCGGCGCGCGGCATGGTGTAATCCATGAAGCTCGCCGTTAGCAGCTGGCCGTTCTCGTCGTAATGGACGCCTTCGAGCAAGGCCTGGCCGATCCCTTGCGCGATGCCGCCATGCACCTGGCCCTCGACGATCATCGGGTTGATGATATTGCCGAAGTCGTCGGCGGCGACGAACTGGATGATCTCGGTCTTGCCCGTTTCCGGATCGACTTCGACTTCGCAGATGTAGCAGCCGGCCGGAAAGGTGAAGTTGGCCGGATCGTAGAAGGCGGTTTCCTTCAGGCCCGGCTCCATGCCGGAAGGCAGATTGTGCGCGGTATAGGCGGCCAGAGCCACCTGGAACCAGGGCAGCGACTTGTCCGTGCCGGCAACTTTGACATTGCCATCCTCGATGACGATATCGCTTTCGTCGGCCTCCATCAGATGCGCGGCGATCTTCTTTGCCTTGGCCTCCACCTTGTCGAGCGCCTTGACCACGGCGGACATGCCGACGGCGCCGGAGCGCGAGCCGTAGGTCCCCATGCCCATCTGCACCTTGTCAGTATCGCCATGGACAATGGAGATGCTGTCGATCGGCACGCCGAGCCGGTCGGCAACGAGCTGCGCGAAGGTGGTTTCATGTCCCTGGCCGTGGCTATGCGAGCCGGTCAGCACTTCGATGGTGCCCACCGCGTTGACGCGCACCTCGGCCGATTCCCAAAGGCCGACGCCGGCTCCGAGCGAGCCGACCGCCTGGGACGGCGCGATGCCGCAGGCTTCGATATAGCAGCTCATGCCGATGCCGCGCTTCATGCCGCGTGCCGCCGCTTCCGCCTTGCGGGCCGGGAAACCGTTCCAGTCCGCCTGCTGCATGGCGGCGTTCAGCGACGCCTCGTAGTCGCCGGCATCATAATTCATGATCACCTGCGTCTGATAGGGGAAAGAGCGGATGAAATTGGCGCGCCGCAACTCCGCCGGCGAAATGCCAAGCTCACGCGCCGCCGTTTCCACGGTGCGTTCCAGGAGGTAGGTCGCTTCCGGACGTCCGGCGCCGCGATAGGCATCGACCGGCACCGTATTGGTATAGACGGTGCGGACATTGGCGTGGATCGCCGGGATCGCATATTGGCCCGACAGCAGCGTCGCATAGAGATAGGTCGGCACGGCCGAGGAAAACAGCGACATATAGGCGCCGAGATTGGCGATAGTGTCGACCTTCAAGCCGATGATCCGGTGTTCGGCATCAAAGGCCATCTTGACCTTGGAGACATGGTCGCGGCCATGGGCATCAGTGAGGAAAGCCTCGGTGCGGTCGGCGGTCCATTTGACCGGAACGCCGGTTTTCTTCGAGGCCCAGAGACAGACGATTTCCTCCGGATAGATATAGATCTTCGAACCGAAGCCGCCGCCGACATCGGGCGCGATTACCCGCAGCTTGTTTTCCGGCGCGACATTGTAGAAGGCGCTCATCACCAGCCGCGCCACATGCGGGTTCTGGCTGGTGGTATAGCAGGTATAGTGATCCTCGGCGGAATCGTAGATGCCGAGCGTGGCGCGCGGCTCCATCGCATTCGGCGACAGCCGGTTGTTATAGATCTCGATCTCGGTGACATGCGCGGCAGCGGCAATGGCACTGTCGGTCGCGGCGCCATCGCCAATCTCCCAGTCGAAGATCAAGTTGTTTGACGACTCTGGATGAATCTGCGGCGCATCGGGCTTCAGCGCCTCGACGGCCTCGACGACGGCGGGAAGCTCGTCATAATCCACCACGACGGCCTCGGCCGCGTCGCGAGCCTCGCCCAGGCTGTCGGCAACTACGATCGCCACGGCATCGCCGACATAACGCACGGTGTCAACCGCCAGCGGCCGCCATGCACCCATCTTCATCGGCGAGCCATCCTTGGAATGGATCATCCAACCGCAGATCAGATTGCCGATGCCATCGGCAAGCAATTGCTTACCGTCCAGCACCCCGATTACGCCCGACATGGCCAGCGCCGCCGACGTGTCGAGGCCGGTAATCTTTGCATGTGCATGCGGGCTGCGGACGAAATAGGCGTATTTCATGCCCGGCGTCACCATGTCGTCGGTGTAGCGCCCCTTGCCCGTCAGAAATCGTTTGTCTTCCTTGCGCGCGACGCGCGCACCAATGCCTTCAACGCCCATGATATCCTCCCATTGGGGTTCCGGGCCCGGCAATCCGCCAAGATAACAGCCATTGGCGTTCGCCAGACAGTCTCGGTGAAATCTTACTCGGCCGCCTGCTTGGCGGCGTGCATTTCGGCATTGGCGGCAAGGACCGCCTGGACGATATTGTGATAGCCGGTGCAACGACAGATGTTGCCTTCCAGCTCGGCCCGCACCGTCTTTTCGTCCAGCGAGCCGCCGTGACGATTGATCATGTCGACCGCCGTCATCACCATGCCCGGCGTACAGAAGCCGCATTGCAGGCCATGATGTTCCTTGAAGGCTGACTGAACGGGATGCAGCTCGCCATTGGCGGCCAGGCCCTCGATGGTCGTGATCGCCGAGCCGGACGCCTGCACGGCGAGGATCGAACAGCTCTTGACCGATTTTCCGTCCATGTGAACCACACAGGCGCCGCACTGGCTGGTGTCACAGCCGACATGAGTTCCCGTCAGCCCAAGCTTTTCCCGGATGAAATGGACAAGCAGCGTGCGCTCCTCGCACTCGCCGCCGACCGTCCGGCCGTTCACCGTCAAAGTCACCTTTGCCATATTTTCCTCCACGCCTCTCCTCCAGAGGCAATTCCCATCATTTGACTTTTTTGAAGTACGATCAACCTCTACTTTAGAAGAGGCGTGGATTTTCCCTCGCGCAATTTATTCCGTCTACCTATTGTAGATTCAGCTAGTTTAGCATTAAAGAAAATAAAGATGCCCAATGGACAATCATATTTTACGCGATATTTCTTCGTAGCTGCAGGACTGTAAGGACAGCCCATCGTGGTGGAGCTGAAGAATGGGACGGCGTTGGCCGGGGGTCCGGCTTAACTAACGTTGGAGAGAGTGAATGAAGAAAGTTCTTATGCTCGCATTGGTCGGCTTGTCGATCGCAAGCTGCACCCCGACTGAACAGGGCGCCGGCATCGGCGCGGCATCCGGCGCCATCATCGGCGGCGCGGTGACCGGCAACGTCCGCGGTGCGGCCGTCGGTGCGGCGATTGGCGGTGTTTCCGGTGCCGTCATCGGCAGCGTCGCCGAACAGCCCGGCCAGTGCTACTACCGCGACCGCTACGGCCGTCGTTACATCGATAATTGCCCACGCGGCGGCTACCGTGATGATGGTGGCTATCGTGGCGGCTACGGTGGCTACAACAGCGGCTACTGATCAACAGCCAGTAGAAATGACCAAGGTCCCGGGCCCAAAGCCCGGGATTTTTTGATTTCAGCCTCCTGGATTAAGAGCATCGGGGATGCAGCAACCTCCTCTTCACCGGCGGAAAATGACGGGCACCAACTGCCCTGTGGAAACAGCCGCAACGACCCGAAATCCCAGGCGCAAATCCGGGATTTGTCATTTCCCTGGCCGCCTTTTGTAAGTTTTCATGTCTAAAAAGGTACACGCGGGACGCTTTTGTCTCTATGGTGCCCGCGCGTTAACCCTGGGGAAACACCAAACTGAGTAAGTTCTCACATAACCGTAAAGCGGCGTATGCGTAAAAGAACTGACCCGAGAAAGAGTATTGCGTATCGGCGAGCAGGCACCGTAATGGCGGTTGCGGCAACACTTGCGCTCGCCCCGCTCTGTGCCAAAAACGCCTTTGCTTTCAAGCTGTTCGGCATGACCCTATGGGGCGAGGATGAGACGACGGACCAGGTTTCCGATCCCGTCCGCTACACGGTCGACCTCAAGACCGACAATATCGACAAGGACCTGAAGGAATCCCTGACTGACACGTCGATGCTGGTCGCCGACAAGAAGAAGCCGGTTTCCGGCGACCTTGGCGTCGTCATCAAGGCGCGCGACGATCGCGACCGGCTGATCGCCACTCTTTACGAGAAAGCCCGTTACGGCGCCGTGGTCACCATCACCGTCAACGGCACCGATCTGGATGCGCTGCCGCCGAACCCGACCTTCAGCCGCTCGAAGCCCGTCGCCGTGACCGTCAGCGTCGATCCCGGCCCGCTCTTCAAGCTCGGCAAGGTCAATCTGCTGGGCGACGCGGCCGACCGCAACGTCGCGCAATACGGGCTTGTGCCCGGCGGTGATGCCGGCTCGCTGACCATCATCAAGGCGGGTGACAAGATCGTCGCCGACCTCAAGAATGAGGGCCATCCGCTCGCCAAACTGGAGAGGCGCGATGTTGTCGCCGATCACGCGACCCGCACTGTCGAGGTGACCCTGAAGGTCGACAGCGGCCCGATCGCACCCTTCGGCAATGTCGGCGTTACCGGCCAAAAATCGGTCGATCCGGATTTCATCAAGCGCTATGCCCGCATCAACGAGGGCAAGCCCTATTCCCCGGACGAGTTGAAGAAAGCCTCCGACCGGCTGCGCAAGCTCGGCGTCTTTTCCAGCGTCACCATCCGCGAGGCCGAGAAGCTGGCGCCGGACGGTAGCATCCCGATGACCATCGAAGTCTCGGAAGGCAAGCAGCGCTATTTCGGCGTCGGCGCGCAATATTCCACCATCGACGGCTTCGGCCTGCAGGGCTATTGGGGCCACCGCAACCTGACCGGCCGGGCGGACTCTCTGCGCATCGAGGGATCAGTGTCCCGCCTCGGCGAAACCACCGATGTCGGCCAACTCGACTATAGCGCCGGTATTACCTACGTGAGGCCCGCAACCCTCTATCCCTCGGCGACCTTCACCACCGGCCTGAAGATGCAGAGCCTGCATCCTGATGCCTACGATGCCGATACCGCCACAGTGAGCGCCGGTCTTGCTTACGAGCTGTCCGATCAGGACACCGTCTCCGCCGGCGGCGAAGTGTCCTATGAGCAGGACAGCACCGACGCCTATGGCGATCAGAACTATCTGACGGTGGCGATCCCGCTCGAATATATCCGGGACACACGCGACAACAAGCTGGACCCGACCGAGGGCTACCGCGCCTCGATCAGCGCCAAGCCGAGCTATGAAGCGATGGGCGGCTCGGTGTTCAGCTCCTTCGAGGGCTCGATTTCCGGCTATCAGGGCGTCGGCGCCAACAACAACGTCGTCTTCGCCGGCAAGCTTGCCCTCGGCTCGCTGCTTGGGGCCAACAGTATCGAAGACATTCCGGCCACCCGGCGCTTCTATGCCGGCGGCGGCGGCTCGGTGCGCGGTTACGCCTATCAAGAAATCACGCCCTATAATTCCAATGGCGATGCGCTCGGTGGCCGTTCCCATGGAACAGCCTCCTTCGAAGCCCGCATCAAGATCACCGACACGATCGGCATCGTGCCCTTCGTCGATATGGGCAGCGTCACCGACAGCGCTTTTCCCGACTTTTCCGATCTTCGCATTGGCGCGGGCGTCGGTGTGCGCTACGCTACGCCCTTCGGCCCCATCAGGCTCGATGTCGCCGTTCCCCTGAAGAAATATCCTGATGGCACGGCATATGGCATCTATGCCGGCATCGGCCAATCCTTCTGACCAGCCGTATGATCGGAGATCAGTTCAGCAGGCGGTTACAAAAGTGAGGTTACTGTCGCTCTCATGAGCATGTTGATTCGAATACTCGGGAAATTGTTGCGCTTCGTCGGCTATGTCGTCGTGGCAATTCTCGTGCTGGCGATTGTCGCCGTGCTTGTCGTCGGCTTTGTGCCCGGCGCCACCGGCTATGCCGTGAACCGGGTGGCCAAGCTCGTCTCGACGCCGGACCGCATCATCACGATTGCCGAGCCATCCGGACTTCTGACCGGCAGCCTCCGGGTCGGCGCCATTACCGTTGCCGACACCAAGGGTACCGTTGCGAAAGTCCAGAACCTCGCTGTCGACTGGTCACCGCTCTCATTGCTGACGGGCACTTTCCATGCCGATCGCGTCGCCGCCGACGTTGTGGATTTCCAGCGCCTGCCGGTGTCGACGGCAAAAGCCGAACCTCAGGCGACGACAAGTGAAAGCAGCGGCTTCTCGCTGCCCATCGCCGTCGATATCGCCGCCGTTGCCTTGCCGGACCTGCGCATCGGGCAAGCCATCGCCGGCCAGGATTTCGCCCTTGCCGCCAATGGCAGCGTCAAGGCGAACAATAGCAGCATCGACCTCGTCCTCAATGCCAATCGCCAGGATGTTCCCGACGCCAAGCTCTCGACCAACATCTCCTTCGCGCCGGCCGAAAACCGGCTGAACCTGAAGGCCGATGTCGCCGAACCCCGCGATGGCTTGCTCGCCGGACTGCTGCACCTGCCGGGCGGCCCGGCGATCGACATCAATCTTTCCGGCGAGGGTCCGCTGTCCAACTGGGCCGGCAAGCTTCAGGCAGCACTCGACGACAAGCCGACGGTATCGATCAACGGTCATCACACCCTGTCGGCGGATGGGCTGCACCATATCGACGTCAAGGGCGGCGGCGATGTCGATTCGCTGCTGCCGCCGACCTTGCGCCCGCTGTTTGCCGGCCAGACAACGATCGACCTTTCCGCCACCTTCGACGGCAAGGGCAAGATCGATATCCAGACCGGCAATCTCGCCACCGGCAGCGTCGTCATCGCTGCCTCTGGCACGCTCGATCCCTCGGGGAACAACAGCCTCAACGCCAACCTGCTCGGCACGTCGGGTCCGGTCGATTTCCGCTGGCCAATGGAAAACGGCGAGTTGCGGGCGAAGATTTCGCGCGCCGATGTTGCGCTGACCGGCGCCTCGCAGGCGGTGAAGATCGACGCCAAGGCCACACTCGAAAGCGCCAGCGCGCCGCAGGGCCAGATAGGCCAGATAAATCTCAGCGCCCAAAGCGACGCCTTCAACCTGACCACCGCATCCGGCCCGCTGCAGCTTCGTCTCGTGGTCGGCCAGACCGCATTCGTCAGTCCCGATCTCAATCGGCTGATCCGCGCGCCGATTTCGCTGACCGCACCCCTACAGATCTCGCCCGACAGCATCGGCTTCAACAACACGACATTGGAAAGCGCCAGCATCGGCGGCACCGTCAACGGCAAATATACGCTGTCGACGAAGGCGCTGACCGGCAACTTCAAGCTCTTCGCCCTGCCCGCCGTGCTGCCGGACGGCGTGTCGAACAAGTTCGAGGGAACGATCTCGCTGGAAGGTCAGGTCGCCGGCACCGTGCCGACGAAGATCAACCTCTCCAATCTGGCAGTGAAATCGAATGTCGGCGAAATCAACGGTAATGCCACGCTCGACGGCCAGACACTGGCGTCGAACCTGACGGGCAAGCTGCTCGACCTCTCCAAGCTGATCCCGAATGCCGAGGGACAGGCGGATATCGGCCTCAAGACCAAGGGACCGCTGACTGCGCTCGGCGTCGACGCGACGATTAAGGCCGTCAACGTCAAGCTCGCCGGGCGGTTGCTGGACACGCTTGACGTCGCGCTAACCGGCACCGCCGATCCGAATGCCCCGCAAGCGAATGTGCAGGCAAACGGCGCGATCGACGGCAAGCCGATCAGCATCACCGCCAACGCCATCTCGCAAGGCGGCCGCACCAGCATTCCAGCGCTTGCCGTCGAGATTGGTCCCAACAAGCTGCAGGGCAAGCTGGATTTCACGCCGAGTTTCGAACCATCAGGCGCGCTGACCTTCGATCTTCCCGATCTCAGCCTCATCGCCGCCCTTGCCGGGCAGAAGGCCGCTGGCGACCTGAAGGGTACGCTCGATCTCTCCAACGCCAATGGCAAGATCGGCCTGAAGGTCGATGCCACTGGTGGTGGTATCCGCCGCGACGATCTCGTCATCGACAAGCCGGTCATTGCGCTCACGGTCGACGACCTGAAATCCTTTTCCGCCAATGGCAGCATCCGTGCCGGCACTATTGCATCCGGCGCCAATCGCATCGCCGATCTCGGCCTGACCTTTACGCAGCAGGGTAGCCGCACGGTGTTCGATCTCAAATCGAGCTATGACAACGCGCCACTCACCGCCAGCGGCAATGTCGAGACCGGCGGCGGCCAGACGGTCGTCAGCCTCGACAATTTCGCGGGTGCGCCGCGCACCATTCCAGTAAAGCTCGCCTCGCCCACCAAGATCACCATCAAGGACGGCACGGTCGCGCTGAACGGCCTGACCATCCAGACCGGCGGCGGCTCCGTGGTCGTCGACGGCACCGCGGGCCAGGCGCTGAACATCAACGCCAGGATTGCCAACCTGCCCGCCAGCCTCGCCAATGTCTTCGCCCCGACGCTTGCCGCCGAAGGCGCGATCTCCGGCACGGTGACCGTCACCGGCAAGCCGGCCTCGCCCGTTGTTGGCTTTCAGAGCAATTGGTCAGGGGCTGCCACCAGCCAGACGAAATCGGCCGGGCTCGGTCCCCTAGGCATCAAGGCGAACGGCAAATTTGCCGACAACGTTGTCACCATCGACACCAATCTCACCGGCCAGAGCGGCCTGGCGCTGAACGGAGGCGGCACGGTCGCCGTTGCCGGCAGCAAGGCGCTGGCGATGAAATTTTCCGGCAACCTGCCCTTCGACGCGCTCGCGGGCCAGCTCGCGGCGCAGGGCTTGGTGATGACCGGCACGGCGAAGATCGACCTGCAGATCGGTGGTACGACAACAGCGCCCGCCGTCACCGGCACGATCACCACCGATGGCAGCCGGCTTGTCGATGTCCGCCGCAACCTCACGCTCAACGGCCTTGCCGTTACCGTCACGCTCGACGGCAAGCAGGCGGTGATCTCGCGCCTCAACGGCAATCTCGCCAGCGGCGGCAGCGTCTCGGCGAGCGGCACGGTCGGCATCGTCGCGGATAGCGGCTTTCCCGCCGATATCCAGCTGAAATTCAACAATGCCACCTATGTCGACGGCACGCTGGTGACGGCAACCGTCAACGGCAACCTCGGTATCAAGGGTTCGCTGATGACCGCGCCGGTGCTGACGGGCAATCTGAAGCTCAACAAGGCGTCGATCACCGTGCCGGAAAAGCTGCCGGCCTCGCTCTCCGAGATCAACATCAAGCATAAGAACGCACCGGCCGCCGTCACCGCCCAGTTCAAGGACCAGAAACCGCAAGGTCCGAGCAGCAAATCCACCAGCCTCGGCATCGAGATGCAAATCGACGCGCCGTCACAGATCTTCGTGCGTGGCCGCGGCATCGATGCGGAACTTGGCGGCAGCATCACGGTTCGCGGCACGGCGGCAAATCCGGTCGTCTCAGGCGGCTTCACCATGCGGCGCGGGCGCCTGACCATCCTCAGCCGCCGTCTGGATTTCACCGATACCAGCAAGATCACCTTCGGCGGTGACCTGACGCCGGCGCTTAACATGGAAGCCACCTCGTCGGTCAGTTCCACGACCATCACCGTGGATGTCACGGGCCTGGCGACCGACCCGCAGATCGGCTTCTCCTCCTCGCCTGCCCTGCCACAGGACGAGGTGATGGCGCAGCTGATTTTCGGCCAGTCGATGTCGAAGCTTTCGGCGATGCAGATCGCCCAGCTCGCCGATGCCGCCAGCCAGCTTGCCGGCGGGCGCTCCACCTCACTGTTCGACGGTCTGCGCAGCCATCTCGGCGTCGACGATCTCGACATCTCCACGGATTCGAACGGCCAGGCGCAGGTCGGCGCCGGCAAGTACCTGAACAAGCGCACCTATATCGAACTGCAGCAGGGCTCTTCCAACAACACCAAGGCGATCATCAATCTCGATGTCGGACGCGGAGTGAAGCTGCGGGGTGCAGCCGGCTCGAATGGCGCGGGCGAAGCAGGCGTCGTCTATGAGCACGAATATTAGGCGACATAGCCGGAAAAGCCTGCTCACAGGCATCCCCGGCCATCGGATATGCTAGTCAGGCGCCAACGGCACTGCGATGCGCGTCGGCAAATTCGCCAAGGCTCTTGAACACGAAGTCCACCGTCGGGATGTTCGACGGCACGGGTGTGGCTCCGCCACCAGGCCGTCCGGAACGCCGGTCGATCCAGGCGCGGGCCAGGCCCGCTTTTGCCGCCGGCACATGATCGTGGTGAAGGCTCTGTGCGACGTGAAGCACGTCCGAAGGCGCTATTGCGAAATCATCGCGCAAATGATCGAGCAGATAGGTGAAATTGCGCGGATCGGGCTTGTAGGACCCGATGTCTTCGGCTGTGTAGACCGCATCGAAATTCACCCCCAGCTTCCGATTGCTGGCCGCAAAGCTGGTGCGATCGACATTCGACAGGATGATGATCTTGTAGTGCTTCTTCAGATAGGTAAGCGCGTCGGCGGAATCGGGAAATGGCGGCCAGTCCGGAACCGACAGGCCAAAGCGCTCATGCATCTCCGAGGAGGCACGCACACCCCAGAATTTGGCCATTCGCGCATGCACGACCTCGAGTAGAGAAGAATACCGCAACGACGGCGTCTCAACTTCCTGCTCCATCTCCAGCCGGCCGAAGAGTTCGAGCGCCTCCTCGCGGTCCATGGTCAGCCCGCCTTCGCTCAAGAGCGGTTGAAGCGCGTTCCAGAGGCCGGTCTCCCAATCGATGAGCGTGCCGTAGCAATCGAAGGTGAGAGCCTTGAAATCAGTCAGTTTGGTCAAGCGGGCCTCCTGAAGCCAGATGTTTGTCTGGCCGAATTTCGCAGGAATCGGAGCTCTTGTGATGAGGCGAAGCTCCGATTGACTTGACCGAACCTCCGATCCTCAGTCCGGAACGGACCTGCCATCCCTATCGGCATTGCGGAAGGCCGATGGGGTCACACCGAATCTTTGCTTGAACTGCCTGTTGAAGGACGAGGCGTTTCGATAGCCGAGATCATAGGCGACTTCCGAAATCGGCAGTGATGTGTTGACGAGCAGATCGACGGCGCGGTCGAAGAGCTTCCGGAGCTGGTATTGCCTCGGCGATTGACCGACCGTTTCCCGAAACAGCGCATGGAACTGGCTTTGTCCAAGACCGGCCTTGCGCGCCATGTTCGTCACGCTGGTCTGCCCAAGGTCGTTTCCTAACGCGCCGGCCGCGTCAAGAACACGCCGTTCGGCCAGGCTCCGGGATGGAGCAGCCGTCGCCGGCTCCTGCTTGAGGAGCTGCAACCCGCTCAACGCCAGATGGGCGACATCCGGAGCGCGCCGCCCATCCGCCTCGACCTCCCGGCCAAGCTGGTTGAAAAGCCGCCAGAGCCAGGGCTCGATCCTGACCGTCAAAGCCGACGCGTCGCTCAAGACGGACGGAACAAGCGCGTCGGGAAGGGACCCAAGCTCCACGTCCATGACCATGAGGCTGCAATCGGCGCTCGGTGTGAAATTGTGCATGCGGTCCTGCGGGATGATCACCATGCTATTGCTTGAGACGACATCGGCCCGGCCTTCGACATCGACCAGCATGGAACCGCGCATGGGAAACAGAATCTGGCTATAGTCGTGACGATGGCGATCCGGGCCGGCATATTGCCGGATTTCGAGATTGATTGACATGTTGACCTCGGGGCAAGCCGCTCCATCTGACCGATTATGTGCGCGGGCATCATTCGCAGTCAGTATGCTTCAGAACGAATGATCAGACCACCGCTGCGGGCTCGTATTCAAAATCCCATCTTGCTCGTTTTCAGCAAGATATTAGACTCCGTCGTGTTGATGCCATTGATAAGCCGGATGCGACGCAGCGTTTCGTCAAAGGAGGCGAGGTCGCGGTCTTCGAGTTCGGCAATGAAATCCCACTTGCCGTTGGTGCTGTGCAGCGCCCTCACCTGCGGCAGGCCACGAAGCTGATCGGCGACCTTGTCCGCCAGCTTGCCGAGCACTTCGATCAGCACGATGGCCCGGACGCCGGCGGAGCGGGTTTCGTGGCCGGTTCGGATGGTGAAGGCGGTGATGGTGCCGGTGTCGACCAGCCGCTCGATGCGGGAAGTAACGGTCGCGCGCGAGGTGCCGGTCGCGGCCGCAAGCGATGAGACGGAAGCGCGGGCGTTGTGGCGCAATGCACTCAGGAGGTCGCGGTCAAGATCATCCATGGACTTATCATTCTGCCAAAACGAACTTATCAATCTGTCGAAAACTACTCGGTTTTCGACAATTTTCCATCTTTTTGCTGTCGCCTCCCTGACCAATAATGCGAATCAACAGCCCTAACCCTTTGGAGCGCCGCCGATGAGCGTAGAACCCACATCCGTCACCCTGATCGGCGTCCCGCTTGAGGAAGGCTCCGGTCGCCGCGGCGCCAGCATGGGGCCGACTGCCCTGCGCATCGCCGGCATCGCGACGATGCTGACCGAGCTCGATCATCGCATTACCGACAGTGGCGACCTGCATCCCGCCCCCGCCGCCGACCTGCCGGACGATCCGAAGGCGCATCATCTAAAGATCGTCGGCGCCTTCACCCGCGCGCTTGAAGCCAAGGTCTATGACGTCGCTTCATCCGGCGGATTCCCGCTGATCCTCGGCGGCGACCACAGCCTTTCGATGGGCAGCGTCTCCGGCATGGCGCGCCATGCGGCAGAGGTCGGCCGGCCACTCTTCGTGCTCTGGCTGGACGCGCATTCGGACTTCAATTCGCCGGCGACATCACCGTCAGGCAATATTCACGGCATGCCCGTCGCCTTCTTCTGCGGCCAGGCGGAGATCGCCAATGTGCTGCCGGCCGGACGGCCGCTGGTCGATCCGAAGAAGGTCTTCCAGGTCGGCATCCGCTCCGTCGATCCGCACGAGCGCGAGCAGATCCGCGAGCACGGCGTCAACGTCTTCGACATGCGCTCGCTCGACGAACAGGGTGTGGCCGCGATCATGCGCCGGGTGCTCGACACGGTCAGCGCCGCCAACGGCCTGCTGCATGTCAGCTTCGACGTCGATTTCATCGATCCGGACATCGCGCCGGGTGTCGGAACGACGGTGCCGGGCGGCGCGACCTATCGCGAAGCCCATCTGATCATGGAAATGCTGTCCGATAGCGGCCTCGTCTCATCGCTCGATCTCGTCGAGCTCAATCCCTTCCTGGACGATCGCGGCAAGAGCGCCCGTGTCCTGGTGGAGATGGCGGCAAGCCTGTTCGGCCGACGCATCTTCGACCGCCCGACAAGGGCCGCATAGTTCTGGGGGAAGCTACCATGAGCGCACCAGCCGATCTGATTGCCACCGAGCAGCGTCTCGGCGCCCATAACTACAAGCCGCTCGACGTCGTGCTCACCCGCGGCGAAGGCGTCTATGTCTGGGATACGGACGGCAAGCGCTATCTCGATTGCCTCTCGGCCTATTCGGCGGTCAACCAGGGTCATTGCCACCCGAAGATCCGCGAGGCGATGATCGAGCAGGCCGGCAAGCTGACGCTCACCTCCCGCGCCTTCCGCAACGACCAGCTCGCCTATCTCTATGAGGAACTGGCGGCGCTCACCGGCTCCCACAAAATCCTGCCGATGAACTCCGGCGCCGAAGCGGTCGAGACCGCGATCAAGGCGGTGCGCAAATGGGGCTACGAGGTCAAGGGCGTGCCGGAAAACCAGGCGGAGATCATCGTCTTCGCCGACAATTTCCATGGCCGGACGCTGAGCATCATCAGCTTCTCGACCGATCCGGATGCCCGCGCTGGCTTCGGTCCCTATACGCCGGGTTTCCGCGTCGTGCCCTTCGGCAACGCCGATGCCTTAGCCGCCGCGATCAACAGCAACACTGTTGCGGCCCTGATCGAGCCGATCCAGGGCGAAGCCGGCGTCATCATCCCGCCTGCCGGTTATTTCACCCGTTTGCGCGAACTTTGCACTGCCAACAGGATCACGCTCATCCTGGACGAGATCCAGACCGGTCTCGGCCGCACCGGTAGGCTGCTGGCCGAAGAGCATGAAGGCATCGAGGCCGACGTGACGCTGATCGGCAAGGCGCTGTCGGGCGGCTTCTATCCGGTTTCCGCCGTCCTCTCCAATTCCGAGGTGCTCGGCGTGCTGAAACCCGGACAACACGGCTCCACCTTTGGCGGTAATCCGCTCGCCTGCGCTATCGCCCGCGCGGCTCTGCGCGTCCTCACCGAAGAAGGCATGATCGAGAATGCCGCTGTCATGGGGGATTATTTCCTCGAAGGCCTGCGCTCGATCCGCTCCAACATCATCAAGGATGTTCGCGGGCGCGGCCTGATGCTGGCTGTTGAACTGGTACCGGAAGCCGGCGGCGCGCGGCAATATTGCTATCAGCTCAAGGACCTCGGCCTGCTCGCCAAGGACACCCACGACCATACGATCCGCCTCGCTCCGCCGCTGGTCATCACCCGTAATCAGGTCGATTGGGCGCTGGAGCAGATCGATAAGGTGCTGGCGCGCTGAGCTCAACCTTTAGAAGAAACTAAACTACGCACGAGCCGAAATCACTTCCATAGGTTTAGGTTTGAGCAACATTCTTGCGCTATCGTCTTGGATAGAGCGCCGAATTTGGCGCCATGCGTCAACGGGAAGAATGTTCATGGCCACGATCAACTCCACCAGCTTCAGCGGCGATACGCTGGAGATCATTGCCTTCCGGCTTCACGATCAGGAATTCTGCGTCAAGACCACCACGATCCGCGAGATCCGCGGCTGGGCGCCGTCGACGCCGATCCCGCATGCACCGGCCGATGTCATCGGCGTCATGAACCTGCGCGGTTCAGTCATCCCAATTATCGATCTCGCCTACAAGCTTGGCATGGAGAGCACGGTCGCCAATGAACGCAGCGCCATCGTCGTGGCGGAAGTCCATAACATGGTCATCGGCATGCTGGTCGATCGCGTCTCCGACATTCTGACGATCGCTGCCGACCAGGTCCAGCCCGTCCCCGAAGTCACCGCCTCCTTCGACCGCGCCTACTGCGAAGGCATCATCGCCACCGAAAACGGCATGATCTGCTTCCTGAACCTTGCCAAGATGTTCAAGGAAGGCGAAGCCGAAGAACTCGCCGCCTGAGCGCCTGCTTTTCATTTCAGTCCCCACGAAAAAGCCGCCCCGGTCGTCCGGGACGGCTTTTTTCATGCAAGTAGCGTGCCGGTTTCAGCCGAACAGCGCAAAAGTGCTTCTGATCGTCACCCAGACGCCCCAAAGTAGCGGGATGCCGACGATCGCCCAGGCGATCAGCGCCTTGCCGTCGAACCCGCCCTTGCCGATGCCGAAGGAGCCCGTCGGGCCGGCATTGGCGGCTGCGGTCTTTGCCTGTAGCGCGGCCACTTCCTCATCCGACATGAACCACTTGTCCGCAAGCGGCCTCACCAGGGAGTTGGCAATCAGGCCCAACGCCAGCATGCCGGCGAGGATATACATGGTGAAGGTGTAGAGCTGTGCGCCTTCGACGCCAGCAGCCTTCTGTGCCTCACGGATGTAATTGACCACCACCGGACCGACGATCCCGGCCGTCGCCCAGGCCGTCAGCAGCCGGCCATGGATGGCACCGACGAACTGCGTGCCGAAGATATCGGCGAGATAGGCCGGGATGGTGGCAAAGCCGCCGCCATACATCGACAGAATGATGCAGAGGGCGCCGACGAACAGGACCTTGCTGTGAATGCCCGCCGCCCAGGGAGCAAGCAGGTAAAGCGCAATGCCGATCAGGAAGAAGCAGTAATAGGTGTTCTTGCGGCCGATCTTGTCGGAGAGCGATGCCCAGAAGAAACGCCCGCCGATATTGAAGAGCGACAAGAGACCGGCAAAGCCCGCGGCAATCGCTGCGATGGCCGCCACCTGTTCCTTGCTGAGATCGCCGAACTTCACATCCGGCAGGCCGATCAGCGCACCGCCGAAGATTTCCTGCAGCATCGGCGAGGCCATGCCGATGACGCCGATGCCGGCAGAAACGTTGAGGCACAGCACCGCCCAGATCAGCCAGAACTGCTTGGTCTTATGGGCGTTGCGCAGATGCACATGCTTGGTCGTGATCATCGTGCTCTTGGCGGCGGGCGGTGTCCATCCCTCAGGACGCCAGCCGGCCGGCGGCAGGCGATAGCCGAAGGCGCCGCCCATCATGAAGACGAAATAGATCGCCGCCATGACGATGAAGGTCTGCCAGACGCCGACCGAACCGTCGACGCGGAAATTGGTCATCAGCAGGTTGGCGAGCGGCGCGCCGATCATTGCTCCACCGCCGAAACCCATGATCGCCATGCCCGTCGCCATGCCGCGCCGGTCGGGGAACCATTTGATCAGCGTCGAGACCGGCGAGATATAGCCGAGGCCCAGCCCGATGCCGCCGATCACGCCCGCGCCGATCCACATCAGCCAGAGCTGATGATAGATGACGCCGATCGCGGCAATCAGGATGCCGCCACACCAGCAGCAGGCCGAGACGACACCGGCCTTGCGCGGTCCCGCACGCTCCAGCCAACCGCCCCAGATGGCGGCGGAGGAGCCGAGCAGCACGAAAAACAGCGTATAGATCCAGCCGAGATCGCTGACGCGCCAGTCGCAGCTTGTCGTGACCAAAGCGGAAAGGAGATTGAGGCTGGCGCATTCAGCCGAAGGCGGCGTCGTTGTGCCGAGCGCCTTCGACAGCGGCAGCCAGAAGACGCTGAAGCCATAGGCCATGCCGATGCAAAGATGGATCGCCAGAGCCGCCGGCGGCACCAGCCACCGGTTGAAGCCAGGCTTGGCGATGATGCGCTCGCGATCGAGCAGTCCCGGCGCCGCCGCGCCCCTTGAAATATCCGTTTCCGCAGTCGCCATGAACAACTCTCCTTGTTTCAGAGACCTGAATTCCCCAATAATTCCGCCTTGTACAGCAGCTACGGACAGATTTCCCTCTCCATCCAATAGATTTTAAAAATCAAAGACAAAGGCCGGATCAGTCTCGCTTGGCCGGCTCGGGTCTGTGGATCAGCGCGGAGGCCTCGATGACGAGAGGGCTCAAGTCGCTGTCTCCATGATCGATAATCTCGAAAAGCTGACGCCGCATGCGCGGCTCCCAGAATTTGTTGATATGTGTCGCGACACCCTGCGCCGATTCATGCGCCGGTTGCGTCTTGAAGAAGGTGGCGATCTGGTTGGCCATATAGACGAGCTTCGTCGCGGTCTTGCCATATGCCGCTTGATCATGGGATGTTTCGTCAGGCGACATCGGCGATGCTCCCCGGGGTAATGCGATGCGGATGGGTGAAAATCTCGAAATCGTCGCCGCGCACCAGCGCCACCAACGTCATGCCGGCCTCGTCGGCCGTGCGGATGGCAAGCGCCGTCGGAGCGGAAATGGCGACCAGAACCGAACTGCCCAGGATCGCCGCCTTCTGCACCATCTCGACCGACAGCCGGCTGGTGACCGCAACGACGCCGTCGGCGCCCTTGTGACCGGAGCGAATGACGGCGCCGCAAAGCTTGTCCAACGCATTGTGCCGCCCGACATCCTCGCGCACGGCGATCAGCCCCTGCCCCTGAATATAAAAGCCAGCCCCGTGCACGGCGCGCGTCTCGCGATGCAGCGGCTGTGCGTCATTGAGCAGCGCAATGGCGCGAACGATATCCTCATGCGACAGCGTCAGCTCGACGGCGGACACATCCGGCACCTTGCGCACCGCCTGCTCGATCGACTCGATGCCGCAAAGGCCGCAGCCAACCGGCCCGGCCATATGCCGCCGCCGGACGCGCAGCGCATCGGCGACATCATCGATGAGAGTGATCTGCACATCGATCCCCTGCTCGTCTTCGACCGGTTCGACAGCGGCGATCTGACCGATATCGGTAATGATGCCCTCGGTCAGGCTGAACCCGACAGCGAAATCCTCGAGATCGGCAGGTGTTCCCATCATCACCGCATGCGAAGAGCCGCCATAGGAAAAGGCGATCGGCACTTCCTCCGGGACAATGCGCGAGCCGGAGCGGACGACGCCGTTGCGGCGCGCGGTTTCAGGGACGGTGGTCGTAGGGGTGAACTTGGTCATGTGGCAACCCTCCCTTCTCCCCATCGGGGAGAAGGTGGCGCGAAGCGACGGATGAGGGGGACGAGGAGCGATAGCTCCGAGCGCAAAAGAGCAGTTTCCGCCGCGCGGAGAGACCTCCTCATCCGCCCTTCGGGCACCTTCTCCCCGAGGGGAGAAGGGGTAAACGCATCCATCCTCACTCCGCAGCCTCCATTTTTCCGACAATCCGGCGAGACTGCCGGGCCTGTTCGTCATAGTCGATCTGCCATTGCGACGGGCCGTTCGATGGCGAGACCTGGACGGCCGTGACCTTATATTCCGGGCAGTTGGTTGCCCAGTCGGAATAGTCGGTCGTGATGACGTTCGCCTGCGTATCGGGATGATGAAAGGTCGTATAGACGACGCCCGGCGCGACGCGGTCGGTGATCAGCGCTCTGAGCGTCGTGTCGCCGGAGCGACTGGCGAGCTTGATCCAGTCGCCGTCGCGAATGCCGCGCTGCTCGGCATCGTGCGGATGCATCTCCAGCCGGTCCTCGGAATGCCACATGACGTTCTCGGTACGCCGGGTCTGCGCACCGACATTGTACTGGCTGAGAATGCGTCCGGTCGTCAGCAGCAATGGGAAGCGCGGGCCAGTGCGTTCGTCGGTCGCGACATATTCCGTGCGGATGAACTTACCCTTGCCGCGTACGAAACCGTCGACATGCATGATCGGCGAACCCAATGGCGTCTTCTCGTTGCAGGGCCACTGCACCGAGCCCATCTTCTCCAGATAGTCGTAGGAGACCATCGCGAAGCTCGGCGTTGTCGCGGCGATTTCATCCATGATTTCGGAGGGATGCTGATAGTTCCAGCCAAGCCCCATGGCCTGCGCCATCTTCTGCGTCACTTCCCAGTCGGCATAGCCGTTGCGCGGGCTCATCACCTTGCGCACGCGGTTGATGCGACGCTCGGCATTGGTGAAGGTGCCGTCTTTCTCGAGGAAGGTCGAGCCCGGCAGGAAGACATGGGCGTAGTTGGCGGTCTCGTTCAGGAAGAGATCGTGGACGATGACGCATTCCATCGCGGCAAGGCCGGCGGCGACATGCTTGGTGTCAGGATCGGATTGCAGGATGTCTTCGCCCTGGATGTAGAGGCCCTTGAACGTGCCATCGACGGCGGCATCGAGCATGTTGGGGATGCGCAGGCCCGGCTCGTTGTTGAGCTTCACGCCCCAGAGCTTTTCGAAGATATCGCGGGTCGCATCGTCGGAGATATGGCGATAGCCCGGCAGCTCATGCGGGAAGGAGCCCATATCGCAAGAGCCCTGGACATTGTTCTGGCCGCGCAGCGGGTTCACGCCGACACCGGGACGGCCGATATTGCCGGTCACCATCGCTAGGTTGGCGATCGCCATGACCGTGGTCGAGCCCTGGCTGTGCTCGGTGACGCCGAGGCCGTAGTAGATCGCGCCATTGCCGCCCTTGGCGAAGAGGCGGGCAGCGCCGCGCACCAGATCGGCGGGAACGTTGGTGAATTTTTCCGTCTCTTCCGGGCTATGCTGCAGCTCGGCAACGAAAGCGGCCCAATCTTCGAATTCCGACCAGTCGCAGCGTTCGCGGATGAATTTCTCGTCGAACAGGCCTTCGGTGACGATGACATGGGCAAGCGCCGTCAGCAGGGCGACATTGGTGCCGGGCTTGAGCGGCAGGTGATAGCTCGCCTCGACATGCGGCGTACGCACCAGATCGATGCGGCGCGGATCGATGACGATCAGCTTGGCGCCCTGGCGCAGCCGCTTCTTCAGGCGCGAGCCGAAGACCGGATGGCCATCGGTCGGATTGGCGCCGATGACGATGACAACGTCGGAATGCTCGACGCTATCGAAATTCTGCGTGCCGGCCGAGGTGCCGAAAGCCTGGCCCAGGCCATAGCCTGTGGGCGAGTGGCAGACGCGGGCGCAGGTGTCGACATTGTTGTTGCCGAAGCCGGCGCGGATCAGCTTCTGCACCAGGAAGGTTTCCTCATTGGTGCAGCGCGACGAGGTGATGCCGCCGACGGATTCGCGGCCATATTGATACTGGATGCGCCGGATTTCCGTGGCAACATGGGCGAAGGCCTCATCCCAGGTGACTTCACGCCAGGGGTCGGTGATCTTCTCGCGCACCATCGGATTGAGAATGCGGTCCTTGTGGGTCGAATAGCCATAGGCGAAGCGGCCCTTGACGCAGGAATGGCCGCGATTGGCCTGGCCATCCTTCCACGGCACCATGCGGACCAGCTCCTCGCCACGCATCTCCGCCTTGAAGGAACAACCGACGCCGCAATAGGCGCAGGTGGTGACCACGGAATGCTCCGGCTGGCCGATCGCAATCACCGACTTTTCCGTCAGCGTCGCCGTCGGGCAGGCCTGCACGCAGGCGCCGCAGGAAACGCATTCGCTGTCGATGAAATGCTCATGCATGCCGGGCGACACGCGCGAACCGAAACCGCGACCCTCGATGGTCAGCGCAAAGGTGCCCTGCACCTCTTCGCAGGCGCGCACGCAGCGGGAGCAGACGATGCACTTCGAAGGATCATAGGTGAAATAAGGATTGGACTCGTCCTTCGGCATCCATTTCAAGTTGATGTCGCCGCTGTTGCGCGCCTTGACGTGATTGTCGCCCTCGTAGCCGTAACGCACGTCGCGCAGGCCGACCGCGCCGGCCATGTCCTGCAGCTCGCAGTCACCATTGGCGGCGCAGGTCAGACAGTCGAGCGGATGGTCGGAGATATAGAGCTCCATCACGCCGCGACGGATATCCTTCAGCCGGTTGGTCTGCGTGTGCACCACCATGCCCGGCGAAACCGGTGTCGTGCAGGACGAAGGCGTGCCATTGCGGCCTTCGATTTCGACGAGACAGAGGCGGCAGGAGCCGAAGGCATCGACCATGTCGGTGGCACAGAGCTTCGGCACCTGAATGCCGGCTTCCATCGAGGCGCGCATGATCGATGTGCCCTCGGGCACGGTGATCGGACGGCCGTCGACGGTCAGCGTCACCATGGTTTCGGAGCGGGAGGCCGGCGTGCCGTAGTCGATTTCTGGAACGAGAGACATGGATCTTACTCCGCCGCTTCAATCAAAGGGACCGGAGAAAAATCCTCCGGAAAATGTGTCATCGCGCTCATCACCGGATAGGGCGTGAAGCCCCCGAGCGCACAGAGCGAACCGAACTTCATCGTGTTGCAGAGATCGGCGAGCAGAACCCGGTTCTTCTCGGGCTCGATCCCCTGAGCGATCTTGTCGGCCGTCTCGACACCGCGTGTCGAACCGATGCGGCAGGGCGTGCACTTGCCACAGCTTTCGACCGCGCAGAACTCCATGGCGAAGCGCGCCTGTTTCAGCATGTCGGCGGTGTCGTCGAAGACGACGATGCCGGCATGACCGATCAGACCGTCCTTGGCCGCAAAGGACTCGTAATCGAATGGCGTGTCGAACAGTGCTCGCGGGAAATAGGCCCCGAGCGGCCCGCCGACCTGCACCGCCTTCACCGGCCGGCCCGTTGCCGTGCCGCCGCCGATCTTGTCGATGATATCCCCAAGCGATAGGCCGAAAGCCGTCTCGTAGAGGCCGCCATATTTCACATTACCGGCAATCTGCAGCGGAATGGTGCCGCGCGAACGGCCCATACCGAAATCGCGGTAGAAGGCAGCCCCCTTGTCCATGATCACAGGCACGGAGGCGAGCGAGATAACGTTGTTGATGACGGTCGGACAGTCGAACAGGCCCTTATGCGCCGGCAGCGGCGGCTTGGCGCGCACGATGCCGCGCTTGCCTTCCAGGCTGTTGAGAAGCGCCGTCTCCTCGCCGCAGACATAGGCGCCGGCGCCGGTGCGGATCTCGATATCGAAGGCCTTGCCGGAGCCAAGCACGGAAGCGCCGAGAATGCCGGCGCCCCGAGCGATCTCGACCGCTTGTGTCATCGCGGCGATGGCATGCGGATATTCCGAACGCGCATAGACGAAGCCCTTGGTCGCGCCGGTCGCAAGGCCAGCAATCGCCATGCCCTCGATCAGGACGAAGGGATCACCCTCCATGATCATCCGGTCGGCAAAGGTGCCGCTGTCGCCCTCGTCGGCATTGCAGACGATATATTTGCGGTCGCCCGGCGCATCGAGCACCGTCTTCCACTTGATGCCGGTCGGAAAGCCCGCGCCGCCACGGCCGCGCAGCCCGGAATCGGTAACCTCTTTGACGATATCGACCGCCGCCATGCCAACAGCGCGACGCAGCCCCTTGAGACCGCCATGGGCTTCATAGTCTTCCAATGAAAGGGGATCGGTGATGCCGCAGCGGGCAAAGGTCAGGCGGGTCTGTTCCTTAAGAAATGGGAGGTTTTCGACCTCCCCAAGACAGAGCGGATGCTCGCCGCCTTCAGCGAGCCCGGCGTCGAACAGTGCCGGCACATCCTTGGCCTTCACCGGCCCATAGCCGATGCGCTTGCCCTGAACTTCGACTTCCACCAGAGGCTCCAACCAGAACATGCCACGCGAGCCATTGCGCACAATCTGCGCATCCAGGCCACGGCTGGCAATCTCCTGCGCGATAGCGTTCGCCACCTTCTCGGCACCGAGCGAAAGAGCTGCGGCATCGCGGGGAACATAAATCTTCACCGTCATCGGCGCGCCTCCTTCACGAGGTCTTCGGCACCGTCATCGTCGAGCCGGCCATACAGCTCGCCATCCAGCATCGCAGCCGGAGCGCAGGCGCAGAGCCCGAGACAGTAGACTGGCTCCAGCGTCACACTGCCATCAAGCGTCGTCTGATGAAAATCGATACCGAGCAGCCGCTTGACGCGCTCAGCCAGCTGATCGCCGCCCATCGACTGACAGGCCTCCGCGCGACAGAGTTTCAGGACATGGCGGCCGGCGGGATGATCGCGGTAGTCATGATAGAAGGTCATGACGCCGTGCACTTCGGCGCGCGACAAATTCAGGGCCTTGGCGATCAGCGGCAGCGTATCCTGCGGCACATAACCGAACTCCTCCTGGATCCCGTGCAGGATCGGCAGGAGCGGACCTTCCATCGATTTCATGGCTTCGATAATGACGCCGGCACGGGCCGCGATTGCGCCCGAGCCAAGATGCAAACTCATAAGCAGCCCTCCCAGGCTTCCTCCTCAACACGCGCCGACGCATGTTTGCACAGCAAGACTCGCAGGGAAGCAGCGGGGGATCAATAAGGCAGTCCCGTCAAACGATAGAAAATTCCTATCGACCCTTATCGCTTTCCGCGAGCAATCGCGCCTCGTGCAACAGGGCCGAGACGAGCGGGGTAAACGGCTCACGATGGGTGGCGACCAGGCCGACGAGATGTTCGGCGTCCGGCTCGGTGATCGGGATCTTGCGAATATCGGCGGGAAAACCGAAGGAATCGGCGATATTCTTCGGCATGATGCTCGCCCAGCGCCCGGTCTGGACATGGGAAAACAACACGATCATCGAATTGGATTCCAGCGTCGGTCTGGCCGTCGCGCCGGCTTCGGCAAGGTGCCGATTGATGATGCGGCGGTTCTGCATGTCTGCGGTCAATAGACAAAGCCGAAGATCGCCCACTTCTTTCCAAGTCACAGTCGCGCGCTCGGAAAGCGGACTGCCCGCCGCCGTGATCAGATGGTAGCGCTCGGCATAGAGCGGTACGCTGGTGACGCGCCCAAGCGGCTCGTTTTCCAGATAGGTGATGCCGGCATCGATCTCGAGATTTTCGAGCAGGCTCAACACCTGCAGCGAATTGCGCGAGATGATGGAGAAGGTGACGTCGGGATGCCGCTCCTGAAACGGCGCGGTGATCTTCGGCACCATGGCAAGCGCCGTCGGGATGGCCGCGATGCGGATATGGCCGGCGAGCCCCTTGCGTGCCGCCCGCATCTCCTCGCGCATGGTCCTGGCATCGCCGACGATCCGCCGTGCCCATTCGAGCACGCGCTGCCCTTCCGGCGTCAGCCCCTGGAAGCGTGAGCCACGGCTGACGAGCATGACCCCGAGTTGATCCTCAAGCTGCCGGATCGCCGCCGACAAGGTCGGCTGTGTCACCCCGCATTCCTCCGCCGCACGGCCGAAATGCTTCTGGTTGGCAAGCGCGATAAAGAATTCCAGCTTGTCGATCATTCAACTCTCCCGAGAGGAAGAGTTAAACAGGCTGACGCTGGAGTGCAATCGCCACAACAGCGATTGCAGCGGCTTTGCGCCCGATACGGTCTTCAAGCTATCGCAAAAGCACCTTAGGACATGACTTTTGTGACAGACTCTCCTCTCGGATTCCACGGGGACTAAAAGGTGCGTTGAGACTATTCGCTGCTATTATTGCTCTGGGCAACGAGCGCAGAAATCACCTCGATAAGGGGTGTGGACCCCTTGGTCGACGAGCGCCCTTGATCGGCAAATTCAATCCAGCTCTCGTTAAAGCCGTCGAGCATGCGGACCCGCGGCCCAGGATTTTTCATTCCCTGTGACCGAAACAGACCCTCCCACGTTTCTCGGGGTATGGTCTCAACGCTAACTGACCGATTCAGAACTGCGCCGAATGCTGATGCCAGATCATCTGGCGACACTCGTTCCGGTCCTTCCAACTCGACTATCCTCGTTCCAATCCAGCTTTGCTGGAGCAGTTCAGCAGCAAGGCGGCCGACGTCCCTGGTGGCGACCATCGGGAAGGCTTTGTCGGCAGGCTGCAGGAAGCTCTGGAGAATACCCTGGTCTCGTGCCGTAGCGACATCCCACATCGCATTCTCCATGAACCAGGCGGGCCGCAAAAAGGTGACTGGGATGGCGATGTCGGAGAGAGCCGTCTCCAGCAGTTGCCGTTGTGTCAGCAAGTTTTCGTGCGTTGCGTCAGCGCCGATAGTCGAAAGGCAGACGACCTTTGATGGGCGGGCAGCCGTCAATGCGGCCACGATCGCATCGATTACCTTTCTGGCCTCGGGAAAACCTGGTTCAGGATCGAACTCGGATGGAGGCAGAATGAAGACACCCTCAGCACCGGCGAAAGCCGCGGCAAGCGCGGTCTGGTCTTCGATGTCGGCCAAGTTAATTTCACAGCCCTGTGCCTTCCAACCTGCGGCCTTCGCATCGTCGCGCAAAACGGCACGGACAGCCTGTCCGGCTGCGAGAAGTGTGCGGGCGACTTCACCGCCAACCTTGCCGGTTATTCCCGTGATTGCAAACATGATGGTTCTCCAGAAAGTTTTGAAAGGGTGTCATTACGGCAGGCTTTCTACCTGACCGCCCAACATCACGATGGGTTGCAGCTTTATATTCCAACTCCTGCGATGACACCGGATCATAATAGTCAATTAAGCGATGATATAATATCATCGCCAAGATGTCGGAATCGCGCAGTGCAGCGCGGCAGCATTCGGCTGATCGGCAGTAAGGGGGAAATGCAGAGTGCCTTTCGATGCGCGACTGTTAACAGGTGTGGGCGTCTTCGCTGCGGTCGCAGAGGCCGGCAACTTTGCCAAGGCTGCAAAGATATTGGGACTAACACCCTCGGGTGTTAGTCGGTCGATAGCTCGCCTCGAAACACGCATCGGCGTGAGGCTATTCGATCGAAATTCTCGCGTCGTGACCCTTACGGAAGAGGGCCGCCGATTTCACGCGCGAGCCATGCCTTTGCTTGCCGGTTTGGAGGAGGCAGCGGTAGACGCATCTGGTGCATCCATGGTCGTTAGTGGTCGGCTGCGGGTATCGATTGATCCCTGGTTTGCGCGGATGGTGGTAGCTCCGCGCCTACCCGAATTCATGGCGAGATATCCCAAGCTGTTTGTCGAATTGACGAGCACTAATTACCGCGAAGACATGATGTTGGGTGTCGACGTTGCGGTTCGTTTTGGGAGCCCCGACGTTGCGTCTCTGATCGTGCGAAAGCTACTCGAGACACCTGTCATTACGTGCGCTTCACCAGGCTATATCAAACGGTGTGGAGAACCACAAACACCGCATGATCTAATTCATCACGAGGTTCTTTTGTTTCGCGACCCACAAACAGGTCGGCCTTTTCAATGGCAATTTCAGCGTGGCGCGGAAATTGTCGAGGTTGAGGTTGCTGGCCGTGTAATGATGGACGACCCCACTGTTGCGCTAGAAGCTTGCCTTGCAGGTCAAGGGGTATTCCAGAGTCTGGCGGTTGGTCTCGCCCCTTGGCTATCCCGCGGGGACATTGTGCAGATTCTACCCAGTTGGTGTGAAGAGAAATTTCCGCTTTACGCTTACCATCCGTCGCGGGCGTTGCCGCCAGCAAAGGTCACGGCGTTCTTAAATTTCATTCAAGCAATAGCAGGTGCGGAGGATCGGCGCGATGCGCCAACGTGACGCGTTGTGACACCGTCGCCCTAAATAGACAACCGTTTCAGCGCCAGTCACCGAAGTGATTAATGAGCTTCAAACTATGCATTCTGCAACTAGCTAGAGTGAAGCGGATAGCGTCAGCGCGCGTCCGGCGGTGCAACGTTCCGGCTACGAAGCACTCGGCCATCTCAGGAGCTTCCGGGTTCTCATTCAGGGATGAGGATCGGGAAACCCATGCCGCTCGGAAAGTGCGGCGAGGATCTTGTCCTTATCGGATATGAAGGCTTTCCCTTGAAATACGCCGGTTTGATATTTTGACGTTTCACCATCCGCCAGGACCAGCAGCGGCAAGGACTGATGTTCTTCTCCCACCACTGCGATAACGGGAAGCCTTGGCCTCGGCCACGCAATCCGTTCGACATCAAGCCGTTGCGCCAGCGCCGGAAACGATATCAGGACACCTTCCATCAAGGCACAATGCCAGCAATAGAAGCGACGGCCGGGATAGGTGGGGTCTTCGAAATCGGGACGGAGTAAAAAGAGTCTGTCGCGGGTCATCGTCGGCTCCTTCTATCTCGGACGCCACACGCGAGGGATGGAAAGCTTGGCCACTTCGCACGATCGGGAACCATCGCTCATGACAGTCGTTGCTCTATAGACATGACGGCAAGCATCTCCGCCGCCACAATCAACAGTCGAGACCGGAGAAGGCCTCCCGCAACGATTCGACCACGTCGCAGATTTCCGAACCGGCGACGGCGTAATAGACGAGGCGGCCCTCGCGGCGCGTTTCGACCAGCTTCTCCAGCCGCAGCCGCGCCAGATGCTGCGACACCACTGCCTGCTGCAAACCGAGGATAGCCTCGATCTCCATCACGGTCTTTTCGCCCTTGGCCAACAGGAAGAGAATGATCAGCCGCGTCTCATGCGACAAAGCCTTCAACAAAACGCTCGCCCGTCTGGCCTTCGCGTTCAGTTCTTCAACACTATGCTCCGCAATACCGCCGGGCGGTGGAGACAACGACATAGGACAGCCTCTGGCGACAAATTCGCATCCTGATATGCGTATAATATTATGAATGGGATGCTCGTTCAAAAAGTGATGGAGCACCAAAAAAGGTCCATTTTATCAGCAGATAAGCTGCCCACCATTAATCTCGATCACCTGTCCGGTGATGTAGCCGGATAAGGTCGGTGCCGCCAGGAAGAGATAGGCGGGGGCGCAATCCTCCGCCGTACCCAGGCGCTGCAGCGGGATCGACCGGCGGGTCTGCTCGAGCTTCTCCTTTGAGGAGTAGCGCTCATGGAAATCCGTGGCGATGGTTCCCGGCGAGACGCAATTCACCCGGATACCGTCCGGCGCCAGCTCACGCGCCAGCGCCTTCGAGTAGGTGGCGACGAAAGCCTTGGAGGCGGAATAGATCGCCGATCCCGGACTGCCGCCGGTGAGCGCCGAGATCGAGACCGTGTTGACGATTGCCGCCTGCCCCGCGTTCCTGAGCTGTGGCAGCAAGGCCCTTGTCACCTCCACGACCGACGTCTGGTTGAGCTGGACGATCCGGCCATATTGCGCGTCGGTCAATTCGCCGGCGGGAAAGCGGCCGAGCATGGTGCCGGCATTGTTGACCAGCACATCGATGCGGTCGAACACGCCGGCAGCTGCGGCGGCGAAATCCTTCGTGCCGCTCTCGCTGCTAAAATCAGCCGGAATGAGAAAAGCGCGGCGGTCGAGTTCGGCCTCCAGCAGAAAATCCGGCAGCTCGCGGTTGCCCTCGCGTCCGACATGGACGAGCACGCGCGCGCTGCAATCGAGAAACTGCCGCGCTATCTCGAGCCCGATGCCGCGGCCGGCGCCGGTGATCACAACGTTGCGATTTTCGAATAGCTTCGGATGAAACATGATGGCCCCCTCAAATCGCAGAATCCGCGCCTCAGCAATTGCGGAATTTTCACTTTATCATATGATGATGAAAAAACGAAAGAAAGGGAGCGCCGATAATGTTCCTATCGGGACGGCAAACAGAGATTCTGGAAATCGCCAAGGCTGAGGGTCGCGTGCTGGTGGAGGAACTGGCGTCGCGCTTTTCCGTGACGCCGCAGACCATCCGCAAGGACCTGAACGATCTCTGCGACGGACGCGTTCTATCGCGGGTCCACGGCGGTGCTATCTTCCCGGGCGGCACCGAAAACGTCAAATATGAAGCACGCCGCTCCATCGCCGCCCCGGAAAAACAGGCGATCGGCCGGGCCGCCGCCGGGCTCATCCCCAACAACAGCTCGCTTTTCATCAATATCGGCACCACGACGGAAGCGGTTGGCGAGGCCCTTCTCGGCCATCACGAACTGATGGTCATCACCAACAACATCAATGTTGCCAATAAGTTGCGGATCTTCCCATCGATCGAGGTCGTCATCGCCGGCGGCGTCGTGCGCGGCTCGGACGGCGGCATCGTCGGCGAAGCGGCGGTCGATTTCATCCGGCAGTTCAAGGTGGACTATGCCGTCATCGGCACTTCCGCCATCGATGCCGACGGCGCGCTTCTCGATTTCGATTTCCGCGAAGTGAAAGTGGCGCAGGCGATCATCGCCAATGCCCGCCACGTCATCCTGGTCGCCGACAGCACCAAGTTCGAACGCACCGCTCCGGTGCGCATCGGCCATTTGTCGCAAGTGCACACCTTCGTGACCGATGAATGTCGGGTCGAATCCGTGCGTATCGCCGCCGCCGAACACGGCGTTCGCCTGGTCGAAACCGCACGCCGGCAGAGCTGATCACACGCAAGGCCCGTCAAGAAACGTTCGTTTGACATTCGTATTGATTTCGCTTTAGATGGAAAAACTTTCGAATTTCCATCTCTCATGATGGCGGGTCTTTGCGGAGGGGCGCGTGAGCGAGCAGATCCACGACATTTTCGTCATTGGCGGCGGCATCAACGGCTGCGGCATCGCGCGTGACGCCGTCGGGCGCGGTTACAAGGTCGCGCTTGCCGAAATGAACGATTTCGCCTCCGGCACATCGTCCGGCGCCACCAAGCTGATCCATGGCGGCCTGCGCTATCTCGAACACTACGAATTCCGCCTCGTGCGCGAGTCGTTGATGGAGCGCGAAGTGCTCTGGGCGATGGCGCCGCACATCATCTGGCCGATGCGTTTCGTCCTGCCTTACCATAAGGGCGGCATCCGTCCGGCGTGGCTCATCCGCCTCGGCCTTTTCCTTTACGACCATCTCGGGGGCCGCAAACTGCTGCCGCCGACGGCGACGCTCGACATGAAAACAGACCCGGCGGGAAAGCCGCTGAAGTCGCTTTTCACCAAGGCCTTCGAATATTCCGACGGCTGGGTGGATGACGCCCGCATGGTCGTGCTCAACGCCCGCGACGCCGCCGATCGCGGTGCAACAATCATGCCGCGCACCAAGGTCATATCGGCCCGCCGCGACGGCGCCCTCTGGACGATCGAAACGCAGGATACGGTCACCGGCGAGAAGCGCCTCTTCAGATCGCGCATGCTGATCAACGCCGCAGGCCCCTGGGTCGATCACGTCCTCTCCGACGCCTTCGGCAGCAACCAGGCCCACAATGTCCGCCTGGTGCAGGGCAGCCACATCGTCGTCCGCAAGAAATTCGACGATCCGCGCGCCTATTTCTTCCAGAATCCGGACAACCGCATCATCTTCGCCATCCCTTACGAACAGGACTTTACCCTGATCGGAACGACGGATCGCGACTATAAGGACGATCCGAAGGATGTGAGGATTTCCGAAGAGGAAACCACCTATCTCTGCAACGCCGCCAGCGAATATTTCAAGGAGCCGGTTCGCCCCGAGGATATCGTCTGGACCTATTCCGCTGTGCGCCCGCTCTATGACGACGGCGCCACCAAGGCACAGGAAGCAACGCGCGACTACGTGCTGAAGGTCGAGGGCGCGGAAGGTCAGGCACCGCTGCTCAACGTCTTCGGCGGCAAGCTCACCACCTATCGCCGCCTGAGCGAACATGCGCTGGAAAAGATCGGCGAAGCCATCGGCCTCAAGGGCACCCCATGGACGGCCAAGAGCTCGCTACCCGGCGGCGATTTCCCGGCCAAGGGTTATGAAGCCGAAGTGGTCAAGCTGAAGGCACGTTATCCCTTCCTCGCCGACCCGCATGCGCGGCGGCTGGTGCGCCGCTACGGCACCCGCGCCATCATGATCCTCGGCAACGCCAAGACCTCAGCCGATCTCGGCCGCAATTTCGGCAGCGATCTCTACGAGGCGGAAGTGCGTTATCTGATGGCGCATGAATGGGCCTATACCGCCGCCGATGTCCTCTGGCGCCGTTCGAAGAAAGGCCTTTACCTCTCGAAGGACCAGGCCGCCGCGCTGGACGACTACATGGCCGGCGCGCGGGTCCACGCATAGGCTCCTGCCTTCCGTATCAACCTTCGGGATCGAGCAACCTCGGCCCCGGCCCTTCCTCGGCAAGCACGTCCCAGGGATTGCGCAACGGACAGCTTTGCATCGAAAGACAGCCGCAACCGATGCAGCCGTCGAGCTGGTCGCGCAGGCCCTGCAGCCGCCTGATCCGCGCGTCCAGATCATTCTTCCATTGCGCCGACAGATCCCGCCAGTCGGCGCCTGTCGGCATCCGGCTGTGCGGCAGTGTGTCGAGCGCTGCCTGGATCTCGGCAAGCGGGATCCCGACGCGCTGCGCCACCTTGATCACCGCCACGCGGCGCAGCACCTCGCGGGCGTAACGCCTCTGGTTACCGCGGCTGCGGTGGCTCTCGATCAGCCCCTTCGCCTCGTAGAAATGCAGCGCCGAGACCGCTACGCCGCTGCGCGCCGCCACCTCGCCCACGGTCAGCAATCTGGAAAATGAATCGGAGTCTATTTTTGTCATGACAGGCTATTGACCTCAACTTTACTTGAGGTTTTATAGCTCTTGCTCCGAAGCACGTAAAGCAGGAGCAACGCATGACTGAACCCACCCGCCTGGCAATTCTCTACGGCAGCACCCGCAAGGGCCGGCTATGCGACCGCGTGGTCAATTGGGTCGTCCGGGAACTGGCGCACTATCCGCTCATCGACATCGACGTCATCGATCCGCTCGATTTCGGCCTGCCGGTTCACCATGATGGCGAACATCCGGCGGTGGCAGCCCTTGCCGCACGTCTCTCGGACGCCGATGCCTTTATCGTCGTCACTCCGGAATACAATCACAGCTTCACGGCCTCGCTGAAATTCGTGCTCGATCTCGTCTACGAGCCATGGCAGGGCAAGCCGGTCGCCTTCGTTTCCTATGGCGGCATTTCCGGCGGGCTGCGCGCAGTCGAGCAGTTGCGGCTGGTCTTTGCCGAACTGCATGCGGTCACCGTGCGCGACACGGTCAGCTTCGCCAATCCCTGGGGCCGCTTCGCCGAAGACGGCTCTCTCGAAAACCCGATCGAGGCGCGCCAATCGCTGGTGCGGATGATCGCGCGGCTGCATTGGTGGAGCGCAGCATTGAAGCCCGCCCGGGAGACACGCCCCTATCGCTCCGTCGCGGCTTAAGCGTTCGTCCACAATAGCCAACACCGCTCTTCCGTTTCTGGCAGGTACGGAAGACCGGCTCGGCGCCCGGGCCTGCGCCGCATGCGTCCGGGCGTCTTTCTCCTCCTCAGTCGATCAAGCCACACCCTTGCCGACGCCGCCTCGATGGCCTAACCCAATATCCAGGTGGTTCCAGAGGGATGAGGATGGAGCAAGAGAAGCGACTGGGAGGAGCGGATTTCATGCGCGCCGTGGCGTGCCTGATGGTACTCGTTCATCATCTGGCGCTGCGGATGGATTTCAACCATGTCCCCGATGCGTTGGCCACGCCCTTCATACTGGCGCGCTTCGGCAATTACGGCGTATCGGTCTTTTTCGTTCTGAGCGGCTTCCTGCTGTCCCGCCCCTTCTGGCTGGCGCTTGATAAGAGCTTGCCGCCGCCGTCGCTGACAATCTATGCCATGCGCCGCGTCGCTCGCATTCTGCCCGGCTTCTGGGTTGCCCTGACCGTCGGCTTCATGCTGAGCTTCACGATCTACGATTTCCCCCTCGATGGCGAATTGGTCGAGCGCTACATTGCCGGCTTCTTCCTGATGAGCCAATGGCATTGGCGCACCCTCTTTCCAGTGGAGGGTGATGGGCCACTTTGGTCGATACCCTTCGAGACGACCTGCTACCTCTTGCTGCCGATCGGCTTCCTGCTGCTCAATTCGGGCCGGAAATTGCACGCCGCTCCGCTCGCTCGCCTCCTCTGGATCTGCGCCGTTACCGCGGCGCTTCTCGGCCATTGGCTGATCGTCACCTATATCCCGACCGATAGTGTCGAGCGGGGCTGGCAATACGGCTTCCAGGGCGGCGCTAAGGAATGGATGCCGCGCTATAATCCGATCGGCTTTTTTGGGATATTCGCTATCGGCACTCTGGCGGCAGGCATCCAGACCATGATCCAGGCGAAGCGCTCACCGGTCTACGATATAGTGGCCATCCTTGCCGCCATAGCCGGTGTGTTCGCGGTCGTAGCTTCTATCGGCGGCGCCGGAGAAGGCTACGGCTGGCTCGGCATTCCCTATGGCTTTCCGCTTTTTCCGCTGGCCGTGGCTATCGCGCTTTACGCTCTGCCGCAATCGGCCTTCCTGGGACAGGTTCTCGACAATCGTCTCAGCCGCTATATCGCCAGCGTCTCCTTCGGCGTCTATATCTGGCAGGATATCGTTTTGATGTTGATGAAGAAGCTGTTCCCATGGAGCTTCGGCACGGGCTCCGATGACGTGCTCGGCGGATGGTTCACGTCGAGCCTCATCGCGACCGTCATCATCTTTGCGATCGGCACCCTCAGCTATGTCCTGCTGGAGCGCCCCGTCATGCGCTGGGCTCGCACCCGCGAGCAATCGGCAAGCAAGACCGTCCAAGCCTGACAAAAAGGCCGCCCAACGGATACCGCTGGACGGCAAAGAAGCTCGGCTAGGGTTGCCGAGCATCCTGTCAGATACGCGTGGCATTCAAGCGCTCTTCATCGAGAACGACGCCGAGACCGGGGGCCTCTCCAAGATCCAGCCAGCCAGCCTGATGCTTGAGCGGCGACGCCATCGGATAGTCACGGCGGGCCTCGCTCCATTCTGGATTGTCATAGGGATATTCGAGCCAGGCGACATCGCCGACACCTGCGGAGAGATGCGCGTTCGCCAGCACGCCGATGCCGTTCGTCCACGAATGTGGGGTGAACTGCACGCCGGCCTCTCGCGCCTGATAGGCCAACCGCCGGCAGCCGGTGATGCCGCCGACCAGCGCCACGTCGGGCTGGACGACATCGAAGGCGCGTTCCTCGATGATATCGCGGAATTCATAGAGCTCGCGCGTCATCTCGCCGCCGGCAATGCGCAGCGATGTCGCCTGCTTCAGCTCCTTCATGCCCTTGCGGTCGGAGCGGTGCAGCGGCTCTTCCATCCAGTAGACGCCGAGCCGTTCGAGCTCCCTTGCCACCGCCAGCGCGTCCTTGAAGGTCCAGGACAGCGTCGTGTCCCAGGGCATGCGCCAACCCTGGTTACAATCGACCATCAGCTCCAGCCGGTCGCCGACCCGGCCACGAACCGCCTCCAGCGCCTTAACATCGTCGCGCCAGCCGCTGCGGCCGCCTGATGACGAGGAGAAGCGCACCTTCATCGCCGGAAAGCCTTCCGCGATATAGCGCTCCGCCTGCTCCGCCATCGCGGCCGGCTCGCGCAACACGCCGGATGAGGCGTAGAGCCGCACGCGGCTGGCGCGACCACCGAGCATCCGCCAGACCGGCTCGCCGGTAATCTTGCCGGAGAGATCCCACAACGCCAGATCCATCGGCCAGCAGCGGCCATAGTGGAAATTGATATGCGACAGGACTTCGTAGTGGCGCTCCAGATGCCGAGGGTCCTCACCGATGAACAGATCCTCATGCCCCTCGAAACCCTTCATCAGGTCGCCGGAGCCGATGCCCTCGCGGCCCTCATCATCGCGGACGCGAACGATCGTCGCGTCGAAATTCCGGCGCGGCCGGCCGTCCCAGCTCGCCTTGAACGGCGGGTCGAGCGGCAACCGGTGATGGCTGATCTCAATGGAAACGATCTTGCTCATGATAGTGCCTCCCTGCAAACCTCAGCCGAACTGCTGCCAGATGGTCTTGTAGTCGCAATATTTGTCGATCGCATGCACCGAGCGGTCGCGGCCAAAGCCGGATTGCTTGAAGCCGCCGAAGGGCGTAGCGAAATTCGACATGTCATAGGTATTGATCCACACCGTACCCGCGTGGATCGCCTCGGAAAAGCGATGGGCGCGGTCCATGTCTTTGGTGAAGACAGCACCGGCAAGGCCATAGATCGTGTCGTTGGCGATCCTCAGCGCCTCCTCTTCGGTATCGAAGGGGATGGCGGCCAGCACCGGCCCGAAAATCTCCTGCCGGGCCAGGCTCATATCATTGGTCATGTCGACGAAGACGCCGGGCGAGACATAGTAGCCGCCGGTCTCGCTCAGCACCCGCTCAGCCCCGAAGGCGCGGCGTGCGCCTTCCTTCTCGCCAGCGGCAATCATCGAAAGCACCTTGTTCATATGCTCCTCCTCGATCAGCGCCCCGATCTGGGCGGCAGGGTCGAGCGGATGCTTCAGCGCGATATCCAAGCGCGTCACCGCCTCGATCTTTGCGATCAGCTTATCTTGCACTGAACGCTGCACGATCAGCCGCGTCGAGGCATGGCAGGTCTCTCCGGAATTGTAGAAGCAGCCCCAGGCGACAGCACTCGCCGCCGCATCGAGATCCGCATCTTCGAAGACCACCAGCGGCGACTTGCCGCCGAGTTCCAGCGCCACGCGCTTGACGTTCGATTGCGCCGCATAGCCCATGATCAGCTTGCCGACCTCGGTCGAGCCGGTGAAGGCGATCATGTCGACATCCATGTGCAGCGCCAGCGGCTTGCCCGTCTCCTCACCATAGCCGGTGACGACATTGAGGACACCGGCGGGCAGGCCCGCTTCGAAGCCAAGTTCGGCAAGACGGATCGCCGAGAGCGAGGATTGCTCCGCCGGCTTCAGCACCACTGAATTGCCGGCAGCAATGGCCGGCCCCAGCTTCCAGGCATCGATGATCATCGGATAGTTCCAGGGCGTGATCGCACCAATGACGCCGAGCGGCACCTTGCGCACCAGAGCGCGGGCATTCGGGCCGGTCGGCGCGATCTCATCATAGATCTTGTCAATCATCTCGCCGTAGAACTGGATACCGTCGGCACAGAGGCGGACATCGACCGTGAGCGATGCCATGACGGGCTTGCCGACATCCAGCGTCTCCAGCATGGCGAGCTCCTCGCCATGGGCGCGGATCAGCTCGGCCCATTTCAGCATGATTCTCTTCTTTTCCAGCGGTTCCTTCTTGCGCCAGACACCGCTTTCGAAGGCGGCGCGCGCAGCCGTTACGGCCGTGTCAATATCCGCCGCGTTGCCACGCGCCAGTTGCGCGCCCTGCTTGCCGTCCATCGGGCGGATGCGGGTGAAAGTCTCGCCGGAAGAGGAAGCCCGATAGGCACCATCGATGAAATGCCGCCCCTCAAGCGTCAGGACGGAGAGCACATTCTCCCAATAGTCACGCGTATAGTCCATGGTCATCTCAAATTCCTTTCGGCAATGCCATCACGGCAGCGGCGAAGCGGTCGATATCGGCATCCGTCACATCGCGGATGGTCGAACGCCGCATCGGTTGGTTTTCCGGAGCGCGCATTTCCTGCGCCAGATCAGTCGCATTGAAGGGCTTGAAGGCGGCCGGCAAGGCGCGGACGATGCCGCAGCGATCCATCCAGTCGGAGACAAAGGCGGGCAGCGCGGCAGCACTTTCGAGGCCGCAGGCTTTTGCGGCGGCATTGAGCTCAGCCGTATCCGCGTCGACCAGCCATGGCAGCGTTGCCTCAAAACCGAGTGCGGTCGCCAGCCCATGATGGACCGGTGCAAGGCCGGCGAGAGCATGGCTGATATTATGCGCGATCGCCGTGCCGCAATTGTCGATGGCGATGCCGGCGAAGCAGGAGCCGAGCAACACATCGCCGCGCGCTTCGAGATTGCCGGGCTCCTTCACCGCCGTCTCCAGCGCGCCGGTGATCAACCGCAGCGCCTGATGCGCATAAAACTGCGCGCCTCGTTGCGTGTTGCGGTTGGTCGCCGCCTCGAAGGCGTGGATAAAGGCGTCGAGGCCGCACCAGGCGGTGAGGCTGGTGGGCAGCGTCGTGGTCAAAGCGGGATCGAGAATGACGAGATCGGCCTTGGTTTCCGGCCCCCAGATCCAGAGCTTCTTGCCCTCCGGACCGGCGAAGATGTTGGTGGCCGAGGTCTCCGAACCGGTTCCGGCAGTGGTCGGCACCATAATCTTCTTCAAAGGCGTCTTCGGTAGCGGGTTGACGGCCAACGCATAGAACATCGGGTCGGCGCCGGAAGCGGCGCAACAGGCGACGATCTTGGCGATATCCAGGGCCGAGCCGCCACCGACGCCGATCACCATATCCGCGCCCTTCGCCGCCTCTATCGCTGCACGGAGATGCGCGAGCTTCGGCTCACCGGCGAAATCCGAGAAGATCCGTGTCGAGATCCCTGCCTCGGCCAGATCGGCCTTGATCCGGTCCGCGAGGCCCGATTGCGCCAGAAACGCATCGATCACGAGAAGAGTAGCAGTGATCCCATCGAAGGATTTGACGGCGGTGGCAAGACCGGCGAGCGCGCCGTCACCAAAGCGGATGTCAGGAATGGCGGAAATGGAAAAGGACACGGCAGGTCACCTAAGAAAATGCGGTCGATTATGATCTCCTCATCCTGCATCACAATTTCAGCTCTTCAAATCCGGGCATTTATCAGGGATATTGATAATCTGAAGTTATGGAGAGACGATGCTTGAGAAAATACCACTGGAGGCCTTCCGCGTGTTCGATGCCGCAGCCCGCGCCATGAATTTTTCCCGCGCCGGCCGTGAGCTGAACATCACCCAGGCGGCCGTCAGCCGGCGCATCAAGGGGCTGGAGGATCATCTGAGCGCCCCCCTCTTCACCCGGCGCGGGAGGAACCTGGCGCTGACGCCGGAGGGCGAGCGGCTGTTTCAGCGCGTGCGGGCGACACTCGAATATCTCGAGGAGAGTCTGGAGCCTTTCCGCGCGGGCACCGGTGAGATTATCTCCATCGCCGCCAGCGGTTCGATCTCGCATCTCTGGCTCGGGAAGAGGCTCCGAGATTTCGGCAAGGAAAGCCCCGGCATCTCCGTGCGCCTGCTGACGACGGACGTGCATTCGGAGCTGGCGTCGGAGACCAACGATCTCATCATCATCTACTCCACCGGCGAACATCCGCGCTGGAACCTGACGCCGCTGATGAAGGAAGTGCTGGTGCCGATCGCCTCGCCGGACTACCTCGCAAGCCGTGGCCTCGATCCGCAGGCGCTTACCTCGGCGAATATCGCCGGGCTGGATCTGATCGACTACGAGCGCGCCAACGCCCACTGGATCAGCTTTCGCCAATGGTTCGGCCGCGTCGGCGATCCGTTGAAGGGCAAGCTGCCGCGACCGCGGCTCTCCTTCTCCACCTATATCATGGCGGTCGAAGCTGCCTTGCGCGGCGAAGGCATCGCGCTCGGCAGCCTTGGGCTCATCGAAGACTATCTGCGCTCCGGCGCACTGGTCACGATCGGCAACGACCAGGTCGAAAGTGGCTTCGGCTACTATCTTGGCGCGCCACGTTTCCGAACCCTCTCACCCGAGGCCGGACAGTTGCACCGGCACCTGCTGGCAAACCAATAGCCTCGGCAGCGCAACAAAAAAGCGGCCGGGAAAGGCCGCTTTCGTTCGGAACCACCGACTGAACTCTAGGGATCAATCCTTCTGGATCGAGCCGCTCAGATGCGTGAGTTCCATGATGAAATGCTCAAGCCGGGACTTGTGCTCGTGATGCTCGGCATCTTCGAGTTCGGCCTTGGCGGCATTGATGCGGCGCGTCAGCTCATCCTGGTTCAGATCTTCAACCGGGATCGCGGACTCGGCCAGCAGCGTGCAGCCGGTCGGCAGAATGTCGGCGAAACCGCCGAACACGACGTAATCCTGCTTCTTACCCGAAGCCGAATGCACCTTGACGACGCCCGGCTTGATCGTGGTCATGGTCGGCGCATGATGGGCCATGACGGTCATCTCGCCTTCGCTGGCGGGAATGACGACATCGATAACCTGCTCCGACAGAAGCAGACGCTCCGGAGACACCAGTTCGAAATTGAAATTGTCAGCCATGACCGGTCACTTCTCGATTGTCTTCATTTCAAGGCAACGGCGCACGCAAAACCGCGCGCCGTTGGATTGGCCTTATCAGGCAGCCAGCTTCTTGGCCTTTTCGATCGCTTCTTCGATCGAGCCGACCATGTAGAAAGCAGCTTCCGGCAGGTGATCGTAGTCGCCGTTGACCAGGCCCTTGAAGCCCTTGATCGTGTCTTCGAGAGCAACGAGCTTGCCCGGCGAACCGGTGAAGATTTCGGCGACGAAGAACGGCTGCGACAGGAAGCGTTCGATCTTACGAGCGCGGGCAACGGCCAGCTTGTCTTCTTCCGACAGTTCGTCCATGCCCAGGATCGCGATGATGTCCTGGAGAGCCTTGTAACGCTGCAGGGTCGACTGGACCTTACGAGCGATTTCATAGTGCTCTTCACCAACGACCAGCGGGTCGAGCATGCGCGAGGTGGAGTCGAGCGGGTCGACGGCCGGGTAGATACCCTTTTCAGCGATCGAGCGCGACAGAACCGTCGTTGCGTCCAAGTGGGCGAACGAGGTCGCCGGCGCCGGGTCGGTCAAGTCGTCGGCCGGAACGTAAATGGCCTGAACCGAGGTGATCGAACCCTTGGTCGTCGTGGTGATACGTTCCTGCATCTGGCCCATGTCGGTCGCAAGCGTCGGCTGATAACCAACGGCCGAAGGAATACGGCCGAGCAGAGCCGACACTTCCGAACCCGCCTGGGTGAAGCGGAAGATGTTGTCGACGAAGAACAGAACGTCCTGGCCTTCATCGCGGAAGTTTTCAGCAACCGTCAGACCGGTCAGAGCGACGCGAGCGCGGGCGCCTGGCGGTTCGTTCATCTGGCCGTAAACCAGCGCAGCCTTGGAGCCTTCGCCGCCACCGTGCTTGTTGACGCCGGATTCGATCATTTCGTGGTAAAGGTCATTGCCTTCGCGGGTACGTTCACCCACGCCCGCGAACACCGAGTAACCACCGTGCGCCTTGGCGACGTTGTTGATCAATTCCATGATCAGAACGGTCTTGCCGACGCCGGCGCCGCCGAACAGGCCGATCTTACCGCCCTTTGCGTAAGGCGCGAGCAGGTCGACGACCTTGATGCCGGTGACCAGGATCTGGCCTTCGGTGGACTGCTCGACGTAAGACGGAGCTTCCTGGTGGATCGAGCGCTTGTGAGCGGTGATCAGCGGACCAGCTTCGTCAACGGGCTCGCCGATGACGTTCATGATACGGCCGAGCGTTTCGTAACCAACCGGAACCGAGATCGGCGCGCCGGTGTCGGACACGGGCTGGCCGCGGACCAGACCTTCGGTGGAGTCCATGGCGATCGTGCGGACCGAGTTTTCGCCGAGGTGCTGCGCGACTTCCAGAACAAGGCGATTGCCGTTGTTGCTGGTTTCGAGAGCATTCAGGATCTTCGGCAGATCGCCATCGAAATGAACGTCAACGACGGCGCCGATAACCTGCGTAACCTTGCCGACCGAAACTGCGGCCTTAGCTGCGTCAGCCATAATCTTACCCTCTTTTCCTAACCTCAGAGCGCTTCCGCGCCCGAAATGATTTCAATCAATTCCTTGGTGATCTGCGCCTGACGCTGGCGGTTGTAGCTCAGCGTCAATTTGTTGATCATCTCACCGGCATTGCGCGTCGCATTGTCCATCGCGCTCATCTTGGAGCCCATCTCGCCGGCAACGTTCTCAAGGAGCGCGCGGAAAATCTGGACCGAAATGTTGCGCGGGATCAGGTCCGCGAGGATCGAAGCCGCATCCGGCTCGTATTCATAAACAGCGCCCTTGTGGGCGGCATCTTCCTCGACGACAGCCGGAGCCGACGCCGGGATAAGCTGCAGTCCCGTCGGAACCTGGCTGATCACCGACTTGAACTCGGAATAGAACAACGTGCAGACGTCGAATTCACCGGCCTCGAACATCTCGATGATGCGCTTGCCGAGAGCATCGGCATTTTCGAAGCCCACGCGCTTGACGTCACGCAGTTCCTTGCGCTCGATGATCAGCGAAGCGAACTCACGGCGCAGAATATCGTAGCCCTTCTTGCCGACGGTGAAGATCTTCACGGTCTTGCCTTCGGCGAGCAGCTTGCGGACGTGATCCCGGGCAAAGCGGGCGATCTGCGAATTGAAGCCGCCGCAAAGGCCGCGTTCAGCCGTGCAGACCACGAGCAGATGCACATCGCTTTTGCCGGTGCCGGTCATCAGAAGCGGCGCACCGTCAGCATCGCTGACGGCAGCCGTGATGTTGGCAAGAACGGCGCCCATGCGCTGCGAATAGGGCCGTGCGGCCTCAGCCGCCTCCTGGGCACGCCGAAGCTTCGCCGCGGCGACCATTTTCATCGCCTTGGTGATCTTCTGCGTCGCCTTGACGGAGGCGATCCGGTTTTTCAGATCCTTAAGTGAAGGCATCCGGTATCCGTCCTAGAAGTGAGGTCCGATCAGGCGAAAGACTTGGCGTAGCTGTCGAGAGCAGCCGTAAGCTTGCTCTTGGTCGCGTCGCTGATGGCCTTTTCGGTGCGGATCGTATCGAGGAGTTCCTTGCCTTCCGACCGGAGGTACGAAAGCAGGCCCTGCTCGAACTTGCCGATCTGCGGAACGGCGATCTTGTCGAGGTAGCCGTTGACGCCGGCGAAGATCACCGCAACCTGCTCTTCCACCTTCAGCGGCGAGAACTGCGGCTGCTTCAGAAGTTCGGTCAGGCGTGCGCCACGGTTCAGCAGGCGCTGCGTTGCGGCATCGAGGTCCGAGCCGAACTGGGCGAAGGCGGCCATTTCGCGATACTGGGCGAGTTCACCCTTGATCGAGCCGGCAACCTGCTTCATCGCCTTGATCTGCGCGGACGAACCGACGCGCGAAACCGACAGACCGACGTTAACGGCCGGACGGATGCCCTGATAGAACAGGTCGGTTTCGAGGAAGATCTGGCCGTCGGTGATCGAGATCACGTTGGTCGGAATGAAGGCCGAAACGTCGTTACCCTGCGTTTCGATGACCGGCAGAGCGGTCAGCGAACCGGCGCCCAGTTCGTCGTTCATCTTGGCAGCGCGCTCGAGGAGACGCGAATGCAGGTAGAAAACGTCGCCCGGATAGGCTTCGCGGCCCGGCGGGCGGCGCAGCAACAGCGACATCTGACGGTAGGAAACGGCCTGCTTCGAGAGATCGTCATAGCCGATCAGGGCATGCATGCCGTTGTCGCGGAAATATTCGCCCATAGCGCAACCGGCGAACGGTGCCAGGAACTGCATCGGAGCCGGATCAGACGCCGTTGCGGCGACGATGATCGAGTACTTCAGAGCGCCGCGCTCTTCGAGCACCTTGACGAACTGAGCAACGGTCGAACGCTTCTGGCCGACGGCGACGTAGACGCAGTACAGCTTTTCGCTGTCCGGGCCGGCATCGTGGATGGCCTTCTGGTTCAGGATCGTGTCGAGAATGATCGCGGTCTTGCCGGTCTGGCGGTCACCGATGACCAGCTCGCGCTGGCCGCGGCCGACCGGGATCAGCGCATCGATGGCCTTCAGGCCGGTCGACATCGGCTCATGAACCGACTTGCGCGGGATGATGCCCGGAGCCTTGACATCGACGCGCGAACGGCGGGTCGCGTTGATCGGGCCCTTGCCGTCGATCGGGTTGCCGAGCGCGTCAACGACGCGGCCGAGCAGTTCCGGACCGACCGGAACGTCGACGATCGCGCCAGTACGCTTGACGGTGTCGCCTTCCTTGATGTCGCGGTCAGAGCCGAAGATGACCACGCCGACATTGTCGGATTCGAGGTTCAGGGCCATACCACGGATGCCGCCGGGGAACTCGACCATTTCACCGGCCTGGACATTGTCCAGACCGTAGACACGGGCGATACCGTCACCGACGGAAAGAACCTGGCCGACTTCGGAGACTTCGGCTTCTTGGCCGAAATTTTTAATCTGATCTTTCAGAATTGCGGAAATTTCCGCGGCGCGGATATCCATCAGCCGACCTCTTTCAATGCAAGCTTAAGGGTAGAGAGTTTGGTGCGAAGGGACGTATCGATCTGGCGCGAACCAACCTTGACGATCAGGCCACCGAGGATCGACGGATCAACGGTAACGGCAATCGCCACGTCCTTGCCGGTGACGCCCTTCAGCGCCGCCTTCAGTTCATTTTCCTGCGCCTTCGTCAGCGCATGGGCCGAGGTGATCTCGGCGGTAATTTCACCGCGATGCTCGGCGGCAATGATACGGAAAGCCTTGATCATGCCCGGCAGCGCAAAAAGGCGCCGGTTGCTGGCCACGACTTTCAGGAAATTGGTAAAATAGGCACCGAAGCCTGCCTTGGTCGCCAGAGCCTGAACTGCGCCAACCTGCTCTTCGGCCGAAAAGACTGGGCTTACGACAAAGCGCTTCAGATCATCGCTGTCGTCCAGCATGGCTTGGAACCGATCAAGATCGGCGGTCACGGCCGGAACGGCACCCTCTTCAAGGGCCAGCTCGAACAATGACGAGGCATATCGCTCTGCAACACCAGAAATATGCTGGGATGTGTCTGCCACGGGCACAAAATTCCCTGATTTCAACCCAAGAATCCGGCTTCCGAGGCACGGAAGCCACATGCTCTTGAATTCGTTTTGATTTCCCCCAGAAATCAACAGGAGCTTCCTCCTGCCGCATCCGAAATTCGGGGTTCGTCTAACATAGGATATTGAGACTCGCAACACGCGTATTCGCCGAATACGCCATTCGAGTGAATTTATGATGGCAAAAGTTCAGAACCATGGGGATAGAGCGGGTAATGACAGCCGGAGCGCGACCGATTTTGGCTCAAATGTAACCAAATCCGTAAAGAAGGGGTAGAGCCGCCAAGGCAGCCTGAACAACCAGAAGCAGCAGATTGAGCCACGCGCTTCCCCGGTCGGACATGATCGAGAGGATGCGACCGAAGGCGGCGATCGCAAAAGACGCTCCGAGCGCCATATAAATCATCGGCTGGCCCAGCAATATGGCGACAACACCGAAGCCAAGATAGAAACCGCCGGCCGAGCGCGCCTCGGCATAGGCTTCCGTTCGCCCTTCGCGCACCTGCAGCCGAAGAAAGCGATAGGTGTAGCCCGGCGCGAACATCACGACGAGGCCGATGAAGGCCGTAAATGCTGCCGAGCAATAGGCAAGCCGCTCGCCCAGGTCAGTCGGAAAATAGAACTCCATCGATCGTCCCCAAATCAGCCCAAATCAAATCAACCATATGAAGAGATCAGCATATGGCATGAAGCGACGGAACAGGGGAAGACGTGGCGGCGACGCTGAGGACAGGAATCACAAAAAGCTCTGCGGATCGATATCGAGCTGAACATGCACCGAGCCGCGCTCCTTCGGCGCCTGTGCCAGCATCGCCCGCAAAAACCCCTGCATGTCGGAATTGCGCTTGCCGTGCACCAGCAGGCGGAAGCGATGGCGGCCACGCACCAAGGCAAGCGGCGCTTCCGCCGGCCCAAGAACGGAGATACCCTGCACCTGCGGCGCCGCGCTACGCATGCTGCGCGCATGGGTCTCGGCATCCTGGCGGGTTTCGGCCGAAACGATGATCGAGGCAAGCCGTCCGAAAGGCGGCAGCACCGCTCTCTCCCGTTCTGAAATCTCGCGCTCGTAAAAGGCGCTGGCATCGCCGGAGACGATTGCCTGCATGACCGGATGCTGCGGCTGGTAGGTTTGCAGCAGACCATGGCTCTTGAGGCCGGTTCGCCCGGCGCGACCTGTCACCTGCGACAGGAGCTGGAACGTCCGCTCGGCGGCGCGCGGATCGCCATTGGCGAGGCCGAGATCGGCATCGATAATGCCGACCAGCGTCATCAGCGGGAAATTATGCCCCTTGGCGACGAGCTGCGTGCCGATGACGATATCCGCCTCGCCCTTGGCGATGGCGTCGAGCTCCAGCCGCAGCCGTTTGACGCCGCCCATGATGTCGGATGACAGCACGATGGTTCGCGCATCGGGAAAATGTCGCTCCACTTCCTCGGCAATGCGCTCGACGCCCGGCCCGCAGGCAACGAGATGGTCGAGCGTGCCGCATTCCGGGCATGCCTCGGGCGTCCGCTCGGCATAGCCGCATTGATGGCACTGGAGCTGGCCGCGAAACCGGTGCTCCACCAGCCAGCTCGAACATTGTGGGCATTGGAAGCGATGACCGCAGACCCGGCAGAGTGTCAGCGGCGCATAACCGCGCCTGTTGAGGAACAGCAGCGATTGCTGACCCTTCTCCACCGTCTTACCGATCGCCCGGATCAGCAACGGCGACAGGAAGCCTCCGCGCTCCGGCGCATGCCGGCGCATATCGACCAGATGCAGGTCCGGCATTGCTGCATCGCCGAAGCGGGTCGGCAGATGAATGGTGCTGTAGCGCCCGCTCTGGCCGTTGACCTGGCTCTCGACCGAGGGCGTTGCCGAGACCAGCACGACCGGGAAATCAGCGATGCGGCCGCGTACGACCGCCATGTCGCGGGCATTATAATAGACGCGATCTTCCTGCTTATAGGCGGGATCATGCTCTTCATCGACGATGATCAGGCCGAGATCCTCAAACGGCAGGAACAGCGCCGAGCGCGCGCCGGCAACCACGCGCACTTCGCCGGTCACCGCCTGCCGCCAGACCTTTTCGCGCGTGCGTGGCGCCAGATCCGAATGCCATTCGGCCGGCTTGGCGCCGAAGCGATCCTGGAACCGCTCGAGGAAGCTCGCCGTCAGCGCGATTTCCGGCAGAAGGATCAGCACCTGCTTGCCACGCTTCAGCGTCTCGGCAATCGCCTCGAAATAGACCTCTGTCTTGCCCGAACCGGTAACCCCGTCGATCAGCGAGACGGAGAATTCCTGTTTGCGCACCTCGGTCAGGATCTCATCAGCCGCTTCGCGCTGCGGGCCTTCGAGCCGCGAGGCGGCATAGTCCGGATCCGGCTTGGCAACGAGGGGCGGCGGGGGCAGGAAGACGGTTTCGAAGACGCCCTGCGTGATCAGCCCGTCGATGACGCTTGTCGAAACGCCGGCGGCATGAGCGAGACCAGAGCGGGTCCATGAGAGGCCATCCTTCGCCATCTCCATCACCCGCACGCGCGCCGGCGTCAGCCGCTCCGGTGCGCCACCGGCAAAACGCAGGCCCTCGACCATCGGCTCGGGATCGAAGGCCGCCGGTACGCGCAGCGCCATGCGGGCAACGAGGCCGGGCGGCGACAGCGTGTAGGCCGCGACCCAGTCGATGAAGTCGCGCATCTCCTTGGCAAGCGGCGGGCAATCGAAGACACGGCTGATCGGCCGGAGCTTCTTCGGATCAACCCCACCTTCGTCGCCACCATCCCAGACGACGCCGATTACCTGCCTCGGCCCAAGCGGCACCTGCACGACCGAGCCGGGCTCGACCGCCATGCCTTCCGGCACCGCATAGGAATAAGGCTTCGGCGCCGGCATGGGCACCAGAACCGGGACCGTGCGGGTCATCACAGCCTTAGCGGGCGCGGCCTCGAACAGCGCACCGAACAGATCGGAAGAATCTTTACTCATTGCGCCAGACCATGCCCCGAGCGGCGGCAAAAGGGAACCCGGGACTAGCACCAAGCCACTCGCAAAATGCGGACGGTCTGCAAGCAGTCCTGAATATCAGGACTTGCGTGGCAAATGTCGCCAACCGCCGCTATCGACTCTTTGCCTGCCATATAGCTACTGCAATCCAAAAAAGCATGAACAAAGGCAATGGAAGCAATTTCTGGATAGAGACCCATGTATCAATATTCAAAATTACCGCTGAAATGCAGAAAATGATCACGATGCCAAAAGCGCATGCAGATAGTCCAAAATATGTCTGTCGCCATTGCCTATTCGATAGGGGTGATCGCTCTTCGAGCAGCATGTTTTGAGTGCCTTTGATCTGCATGGCCAACACTGCGAACATGACGGCGGCCGGTAAATATGTGAGGGAATGCCGAATTTTGATGGAATTAGCCGTTACCTCGAACAGAGAGTGATCCACTGTATACAGCGTATAGGCGATGCCGCTGTTGAGGGCCAAAACAAGGATAGAACGCCAGAGTATGCTCCAAAACACATGGACAAATCTGATCATCGTTCCCCTCCATCGCGAAACTCCCGATCGAAGCGACAGTTTTGCATTTGATATTTGCAGTCTCGCAAAATTGCCGTGAACGCTCCCGCCCCGAATGGTGGCATCTGCTACCGAAATCCGTGAATATCAGAGACTTCGCGATACTGCAGAAAGCCTGCCATCTCCACGAACCCGAAGAGCAGGCTGTTCAAAATTGTCATTGTTGAAAATTGCATCGGCAGCAGAAGCAGGTGCACACAAGCGCTGATAGAGATCAAAAGCCGGCCGGTACCGATCGGCATAAAGCTGACGTGTGACCTCCGCTCCCCCGAGATGCCCGGCGTCACGATCTATGCCTCGTTGTTCGGACACATGTTCGGAGGTTTCGACGAAGATCGCCAGGTCCCATCCGTCACGCAACTCAGGTCGTTGCAGAAAAGTGCCATCCACGATGAGGATCGCGTCCGCCGCAGCGATTTGCAGGTCTTGCTCGACCGGCTGGTCGCTATCGAGGTCAAATGAGGCCGTACGGTACCAGCCATCGCCACCCGGCCCCAAAGGAGAGAGAAGCAGCGCATTGATGGCGGGAAGGTCGCGCGCGTCGTAGTAATAGCCCTCGGCGGAATGCCGCCCACGCGCATAGCGTTCTGCCCTTGGCCTGTGGAAGCCATCGATCGATGTGCGAATAACGTCCCGGCCTTTGGCCGCGAGACAACTGGCCAGTTCGTTCGCCAGCGTCGTTTTCCCGGATGCCGTCCTCCCATCGACCGCAACACGAATGGGCCTCGCCGATTCCACGTTTGCAATCATGACGGCGAGGTCATTCAACAAGGTTGCCCTCAATGAGGGCGTCTCATCGCCGACAACAGCGCTCATGCGGAATGTTCCCTGACCTCGGCGACCATGTCCGCAGGCTCAGCCGGCGCGCTCATCGGCGCAAACGTCGCATTGCCATCACGAGCCAGATCAAACACCGTATGCTTCTCCAGCGCCTTCGTCACCTCGTTGACGTCGCCGTCGAGATGCTCGGCTGGGATCAGATTGCCGATCAGGAAGTCGAAGCGGTCGCCGCGCTTGTTGAGGAGCTCGTGGAACACCGTCATGTCGCGCAGCTCCGTCGACCATTTGGCGAACCAGTAGAACAGGCCGGAATTGCGCGCCGTCAGATGCACCGGCAAGATCGGCAGATTGTATTTGCGCGCGAGCCCGACGGCCGAGGTCTTCCACGGCCGCTCGTTCAGTCTGCCATTTGCCCAATAGGCGATGCGGCCGGACGGGAAGAGCACTGTGACCTTGCCTTCGGCAACGGCGCGATTGGTGATTTGCAGCGTCTCGCGCGTCTTCAGCTTGCTCTTGTATTCGTCGCGCCATTCGACCGGAATGATCATCTCGGAAAAGCGCGGATTGACCCGCACAGCGTCGCGATTGGCAAAAACCATCATGTCGGGCCGGCGCGATTTCAGGAGGTCGAATACCGCGACGCCGTCGGCAATGCCGGTCGGATGGTTTGAGACGAGAATGAAGCCGCCGGAAGCAGGAATACGCTCGGCATGCGTCACGCCAATGTCGAGCTTCAGCAGGTCGCTCATATATTCGAAGCACTGGAAGCCCGGCAGCTTGGCGACGTCATCGGCGAATTCGATCGCCTTGTTGTAGCGCAGCAGCGTATAGAGAAAGGGCCGCATCACCGGCCAGAGCGGGTTGCGAACGATCTTCTGGCCGCGCTCGGCGATCAGCGTATCGACGATATGTCCGGGCTGGCCCTGGGACACCAAAGCGATCGCTTCTGCAAGTTGTCCCAATGCAGTTATCGAACCGCGACGTGCCATGAAATGCCCTGGATGGTTGGGTTGTACTCTATCGCAATCGAATATGATCGAAGCATGACAAGCGCCTCGCGCATAACCACTTAAATCCGATTTGGTTTAAGGAACAGCTTATACGCAGTTGAAAAGGACTACTGTGTTCTTTCCGCACGCAAAGGAAGCGCGGCGCAGTAGGATTGTTAGCGATTCCATAACCTTCCCCACTTCAAAGTGGCAGAATGATTTTGGAATTCAAGGGGTTTTCCACTGAACGAGTTGCTGATCATTGCCGATCCCAAGTTGATGGACGAGCGCAGCCGCTGGTTGGAGGTGCTCGGCCAGGAACGCCGGCTTTCCGCCCATACGCTGGATGCCTATGAGCGCGACACCCGGCAATTCCTGACCTTTCTGACCGGCCATCTCGGCGGTCCGGCAAGCATCAAGGATATCCAAGCGTTGCGGCCGGCCGATTTCCGCGGCTTTCTCGCCGCGCGCCGCAAGGATGGCGCCGGCGCGCGGTCGCTTGGGCGCAATCTCGCCGGCCTTCGTTCACTTTTGCGCTATCTCGAAAAGAAGGGTCTGGTGAACGCCGCCGGCGCCGGCGCGGTACGCTCGCCAAAGCAGCCGAAGTCCCTGCCGAAGCCGCTATCCGACACCCAGGCCATCACCGTCGTCAGCGACGAGGCGCAGATGCACGAGGAGCCCTGGATCGCCGCGCGCGATGCGGCGGTGCTGACCCTGCTCTATGGCTGCGGCCTGCGCATCTCCGAGGCACTGGACCTGACGCCGGACGATATCCGCCCCGGCGTGACGGCGCTGCGCATTACCGGCAAGGGCAACAAGACGCGGCTGGTACCGCTCTTGCCCATCGTCGTCGAAGCGGTCGAAAGATACCGCGCGATCTGCCCCTATCAGCTAGACGCTGGCTCTCCCCTTTTCCGCGGCGCGCGCGGTGGCAAGCTGCAGGCCGGCATCATTCAGCGCGGCATGCAGAAACTGCGCAGCGCCTTCGGCCTGCCGGACACGGCAACGCCGCATGCGCTACGCCATTCTTTCGCCACGCACCTGCTTGCGGGTGGTGGCGACCTGCGCACGATCCAGGAATTGCTCGGCCATGCCAGCCTCTCGACGACGCAGGTCTATACCGGCGTCGATCAGTCGCGCCTGCTGGAAGTCTATGATCGGGCTCATCCGCGCGCGTAAGAAAGCGTTAACCCCTCGTGTTAAGGGAAAATGCGCTTCGGGCGGATAGAGCAGAGACCAGTTTCGGCATGATCCTGTCGGGAGGCTGCGTCGCAGCTTTCGGGGATCGCATATTCTGCTTTCGGAAGGTTGGGATGATATCTGCTCTCGGGATCAAGACGGCGCGGCTGACGGCAGCGAGGCCCGGTGATATTCTCCTCTGGCTGGCGACGGCTTTTCCGGTGATGCTGATGATCGCGCTGATCGTTGCGGTATTGTCGTCGGTACCGGCACATGCCGACGAGACCGCATCCGACAGCTGCGGCGGCAAGAACCTGATGACGGAGCTGCAAAAGACCGATCCCGCGAAATACGCCTCGATCCTTGCCGATGGCGACAAGGTCGCGAACGGCAAAGGCATTTTCTGGAAGATCGAAAAGCCCGGCCTTAAGCCCTCCTGGCTGCTCGGCACCATGCATGTCAGCGACACGCGCGTCACGACCATGCCGAAGGGTGCGGCCGAGGCCAGCGCCGCGGCCGATACGATCATCGTCGAATCCGATGAAATCCTCGACGACAAGAAGGCGGCCGCCGCCCTCTTCGTCAATCCGTCGCTGACCATGCTGCCCGACGGCGGGACCATCGGCCAGCATCTCTCGCCCGAAGACAATGCCCGGCTGGAAGCGGCCCTGGCGCAGCGCGGCGTGCCGCTTGCCGCCGTTTCCCACATGCAGCCCTGGCTGATTTCAAGCTCCTTCCAGATGACCGGCTGCGAAATCCGCCGCAAGGCGTCCGGTATCAAATTCCTCGATCAGAAGCTCGCCGCCGATGCCACTGCGGCCGGCAAGCAGGTCAAGGGCCTGGAGACGCTGGCCGAACAGGCCAAGGCGATGAGCGACCTGCCGATCGAGCTGCACCTGAAATCGCTGCTCCAGACGCTGGAACTCGGCGACAGGATCAACGACATCAACGAAACCATGACCGACCTCTATCTCACCGGCAATGTCGGCGCGATCATGCCGATGCTGAAGAATATCGACCCGGACCAGAACCTGTCCGACGACGACGCCAGCACCTTCGAGCAGCGCATCGTGCTCGACCGCAACAAGGTGATGGGCGAACGCGCAGCCCCGATCCTCGCCAAGGGCAACGTCTTCATGGCTGTCGGCGCGCTGCATCTGGCGGGCGACGAGGGTTTGGTGGCGCTGCTGCGCAAGCAGGGCTTTACGGTGACGGCAGTCGATTGAATCGGCAGACCTCCACCCCACAACTATCACTTGAATTAGACAAATCTGCCGGTCATACTGCCGTGACGTTGTTCCGACACGCATCCGGATTTTCATGAGAAACAGCTCCCTTGGACGTTTGCGAAACCGCCTTGGCCGCGCGGTGTCCCGCATTGCCGCGCCTCTCCTGTTAGCCGCCTTTCTTTCCACACCATCCGGTTCGCCCGCATTGGCGGATAATGCCGGGAATTGCTCCGGCAAGAACATTCTTCTGCAACTGCGCGAAACCGACCCATCACGCTACCGGGCAATGATGGACGACGCATCGAAGGTCACAAACGGCCACAGCATTTTCTGGAAGATCGAAAAACCCGGCGTGGAGCCTTCCTGGCTTTTCGGGACCATACATTCCAACGATGCACACGTGCTCGAATTGAGCGACAAATTTCATGACGCCTTCGACAAGATCGACACCCTCGTCCTAGAGCTGAAGGAAGTCTCAAATCCCAATGCGATCGCCATGGAACTGTTCAAGCATCCGGAGCTGACGATGCTGCCGGCAGACAAAACGCTGGATCATCTTCTGCCGGCGGAAGAGACCGCGCAGATCGCAGCCGGGCTTGCGAAAAAAGGCATACCGATCGCCGCGGTCCTTCGCATGCGCCCCTGGTTCCTTTCCATGGGATTGCTGACGTCCTGCGGCGACCCAAACTCCAAAGATGGATACGTCCTGGACAGACGATTGGCCGAGCAGGCGGAGGAGAATGGCGTGGATGTCGAGGGCCTCGAAACGCCGCTTGAGCAATTTCAGGCGATGGCAGACCTCCCCGACGAGGCGATGATGAAAGATCTACTTGATGTCTTCAAATTGCCCTACAGCACGAACGACATGATAAAGACTTTGGTCGAGCTTTATTCGACTGGGAATAGCGGCTTGATGAAAGCCTTTTCCGAAGACCTGTCCGACGACAAGACCGCCACCCTCGCACTGAGCAAACGCGTCATCATCGACCGCAATGAGGTGATGGCGAAGCGCATCCTGCCCTATCTCGACAGGGGGAATGTGATGATGGCCGTCGGTGCCCTTCACCTCCCGGGCGATCGCGGCGTGGTCGAGTTGCTGCGCAAGCAGGGCTTTACAGTGACGGCAGTCGACTGACGCGCTTGCCGAAATCAGCAAGCATCGTCTGGACAATCAGCCGGTGGAATGGCGTGATCACGGCGAGATAGATCTTGCCGAGCAGGATGTTCCGCTTCACCAGCGTCGTCGCATCGACGAGCCGGCGTCCCTCACCATCATCCCGCACATCGATCACGACGCGGAAATCGAGGTGCTTGTCATCGAATCCAAGAACGACCTGGTTGTCCGATTTGCTGACAACCGGGAAGAAGCCGACCATCTCCGGCCCGTCCGGTGCACGATATTCGGAGGATTTCAGGCCGAAAACGCCCGTCACTGCGTCGCGCAGCCTCAGCAGTGACCGCACCCAGAGCGGAAAATGGTCGAGTATCATGCCCGCAGCGGCGATCGCCGTAAAATCCGATGTCGGAACCTGCAGCTCGAAACAATCCGCCCAATCCGCGCCCGGCAATGCAGGGTGTGGCATACGTGGTTTAACCATTATGGGCTTTGCCGGCATGGTCTCATCCTCTGTCTGAGCTTCCGCAAACTAGCACAATCGACAAAAGGCGAAGCATACAAACAGTGACTGCGGCAATTCGCCAGGCGCAATCGGAAAGAGATTAACGCACCGCCGATCCGTCACTCGGCAGTATTTTCATCCGCCAGAAGGTCTCCGGCTTCAAATATGTTGTCGCGATGGTGCGGATATCCTGCGCTGTTATCGACTGATAGCCGTTGACGCTACTGCGGATCCGCTCAAGGCGCCGAGGGTCTGTCTGGGCGCCGTGCAGGCCCTCCAGCCAGTAGCCGTTGGTCTGTTGCGAACGCTTTATCTCCTCGATCATCGGAGCTTTTGCCCGCGTCAGCTCGTCCGCCGAGACGTCGCTATCCCGCAGATCGGCGGCGATCTTGTCCACAAGATCGAAGAAATGGTCCACTTTGGCAGGCGTTGTCTCGACATAGACATAGGTGAAGCCGTAGCCCGGAATTGATCTGGACAGATCGACATCCCCCTGCGGGCTGTAGGTTGCGCCCTCTGCGACGCGGAACTGATCGACCAGGCGATTCTGGAAGATCGCGCCCGTGACATTGGCGGCGGTGGCACGCGGCAAATCCGATAGAAAGTCACCGATCGGCGCGGCGACCACTGCGGCGGCGTTGTCGCTTCGCCCGTCCTGAAAGCGCTCGACCGGCTGAGGCGTCGGTGCCGGAAAACGCACATCCAGGCCACTAGCCTGCTCCTGCGCATTGGGACGACTTGGCAAAGCACCGAAGGTCTGTGCGGTCATGCGGATCACGTCGTCCACCTTGATATCGCCGACGACGATGATTTCGATCTGCCCATTGGACAGGAGCGGCCGCAACAGCCCCTCGAAATCTTCCGGCTTGGTGTCCAACATTTGCGCCCGGTCGGGGAAGGTCCAGCGTGGATCGTCGGAATGCAAAAGGCCGGCAAGATCGCGGCTGACGACCCCGCCGGGTGTCGCCTGAAGTTGGGAGAGGCTGTTCAGATAGGCCTGCTGGACCCGTTTGAAGACGTCGGGACGATAGGCGGGATCCGAGGCATAGGCCGTCAGAAGCTGCAATTGCATCGCCAGATCATCCGGCCGCGTGGCCCCTTCGAATCGGAAGGCACCATCCTGGATGGAAAATTCGTTGCCAACGACATTGCCAGCCAGAGCTTTCTGCATGTCGTCGTAGTTGATCGCCTTCAAACCTGAAAGCGACACGGCCGGTGCCGCCCAGATCGGCAGCGGACGATCATGCGGCAGATCGAGCCGGCCGCGGCCGATATTGGCACGGACCAGCACTTCATTCGTGCGAAACGTGGTCGGCTTGACGGTCAGCCTGACACCATTGGCGAAGCGCACCATCGTGACGCCGAGATCATCGACCGCGTGCTGCTCAACGACAGCCCCCGGCGGTCCGAAATCGCTGTAGGGCCAGGCGGTCGACGCAGTGTGTTCCGGCGCTGCAACGGGCACGGCGCGCGAACCGGCATAGACCTGTTCGACGGTCGCAATACCGCCATCGGGCATTTGCGGGACTTGCAGCACCAGCAGCGGACCATTGGCGGCAAAGACGCTCTGGAGCGTTCGGTTGACCTCATCGGCGGTCAGGCCCTTCATTGCGGCGTCGAAGAGCGAGAGGTCGTCCGCCGGTGAGGTGAAAACCAGGTTTTCGCCCGTGCTCCAGGCCAGTGTCGCAGCGATGTCCGGGCTTGCGCGTGTCGCCGCACCGCCCGCAGCTGCCTGCAGCATCGAACGATATTCGGTGATTTCGCGATCGATTTCGCTCTGCTCGGCGCCGAACTCGGCAATACGGCGCTGCTCCTGATCGATGGCAACAAGTGCCGCCTGCCATTTGTCGGGATCGGAATCGGCAGCAATCATCGCAACGTGAGCGGACTTGTAGAGATCCTGCGATCCCGCCTGTGCGCTGACAAAGGGCGGATTGGGCTGCTGCGCCAAAAAGGACAAACGCCGGTTGAGCACAGCAAGACCGATGTTCTCGACCAAATCCGCCCGACGCTTGGCGATGCTGTCCGGGGACGCATCATAGGGATGGGTCCAGGCGATCTGCACGCGGGTCGCACCGCCCGGCACGACGACGGTTCCCACTCGCTGCCCTTGCTTTTCAAGGACACCGAGATCGGGCACGGCCGGCGCCGGCGTCGCCGCCGTCCAATCGCCGAAACGGTTGCGAATATCGGCTTCGATCGCCGCCGCATCGATGTCGCCGACCACGATCAGCGTGGCGCGATCCGGGCGGTAGTTGCTGCGGTAGTAATCCCGCACCAGATCGACGGGTGCATTGCGGATGATATCGGTCTTGCCGATCGGCGACCGCAGGGGCACGCGCTGACCCGGCAGCAGCAGATTCATGAAGCCGATGCCGCCGCGATATTGCGGCGTATCACGCAGCTTCTCTTCGGAGAGGATGACACCGCGCTCGCGATCAAAGGCGCCGGCGTCGAGCGTGAGTTCGCTTGCCGTCTCGCGCATCAGCATCAGGCCGGTGGAAACCGTATCGGGCTTGGCCTCCGGGAGATCAAGCGCATAGACGGTCTCATTATAGCCGGTGGAGGCATTGGTATCCGGACCGAAGGCCAAACCGAGGCGCTGAAGAGTCGGAATCATCTCGCCTTCGGGCACATGGGTCGAGCCCTTGAAGGCCATATGCTCGAGAAAGTGCGCCAGCCCCTGCTGGTCGTCATTTTCCTGAAGCGAGCCGGTCGCGATACGAAACCGGATCGCCACCTGCCCCGAGGGCGTTGCATTGTGCATGACGGCAAAGCGCATACCATTGGGCAGCGTGCCAAAGCGAATACCGGATTCGGCCGGCAGGTCGCTGGTGGCTTGCGGCCAGCCGGGAGTAGGCACTTCAGCGCGAGCCGGGAGCGCGCCGGCCACAAAGACCGTGAGCGCCGTCATCATGAAAAATCGGAGGAATGCGGCAGCGATTAGGGCTTTGCGTGACATGCTTGCTTCGGTTTTGAGGAGAGCTTCTATGATGCGATGCACGAGAATTTCTCGTGCATCGCATCATCACAGCTGCATTGCAATCCCAGCTCTCAACCCCAGCTGGAACGCCGGTTTTACATATGGATCGGCTTGAAGAAGGTCGCGAGTGCGGCTTCCTTCACGGCTTCCGACATGGTGGGATGTGCATGGCAGGTGCGGCCGAGATCCTCCGACGAGCCGCCGAATTCCATCAGCACGGTGATCTCGTGGATCATTTCGCCGGCGCCGAAGCCGACGATATGGCCGCCGAGAACGCGGTCGGTTTCCTTGTCTGCCAGGATCTTGACGAAGCCGTCGGTCGCCAGCATGGCGCGGGCGCGGCCGTTGGCGGAGAACGGGAACTTGCCGACCTTGTAGGCGATGCCAGCCGCCTTCAGCTCTTCCTCGGTCTTGCCGACGGAGGCGACTTCCGGCTGCGTGTAGACCACGCTCGGAATGACATCATAGTTCACATGACCGGCCTGACCGGCGAGGATTTCGGCAAGCGCCACGCCCTCGTCTTCCGCCTTGTGCGCCAGCATCGGACCCTTCACCACGTCGCCGATGGCATAGATGCCTGGGACATTGGTCTTGAAATGGCCATCGATTTCGACGCGGCCGCGATTGTCGAGCGCAACGCCGGCTTCTTCGAGGCCGAGGCCGGCCGTGTAAGGCTTGCGGCCGGTAGAGACCAGCACGACATCAGCGTCAAGCACGACCTTGTCGCCACCCTTGACCGGCTCGAAAGTAACCTTGGCGCCCTTGCCGACCTTTTCAACGCCGACAACCTTCGCGCCGAGGTGGAAGGTGATGCCCTGCTTGGCGAGCATGCGCTGGAACTGCTTGGAGACTTCGCCGTCCATGCCGCCGAGTATGTTGTCGAGATATTCGACCACGGTGACCTTGGAGCCGAGGCGCGACCAGACCGAACCGAGTTCGAGGCCAATCACACCGCCGCCGACGACAACCAGGTTTTCCGGCACCTTGTCGAGCGCGATGCCGCCGGTGGACGAAATGATGACCTTCTCATCGATTTCGAGCGGCACGCCCGGAATGCCGGCAACGTCGGAGCCGGTGGCGATGACGATGTTCTTGCCCTCGACCTCGGTCACCTTGCCGTCTTCGGCCGTGACGGAGACCTTGCCGGCGGAAACGATCTTGCCGGTGCCCTGGAAGGTATCGATCTTGTTCTTCTTGAAGAGGAAGGCGACGCCATCGACGTTCGACTTCACGGTCGCATCCTTGTGTGCCATCATCTTCGGGAGGTTAAGCGTCGGCGCGGCGACTTCGACGCCGAGCGCATCCATGCCGTGGCCGGCATGATGGAACACTTCGGAGGCGTGCAACAGCGCCTTGGACGGGATGCAGCCGACGTTGAGGCAGGTGCCGCCATAGGTGGCGCGCTTTTCAATGACCGCGACCTTGAGGCCGAGCTGTGCGGCCTTGACGGCGCAGACATAGCCACCAGGGCCGGTTCCGATAATGATCACATCGTAGGACATGGTTTAATTTCCTTGTTTTGTATCTCTAGAGCGTCATGACGCTCTAATTATTTGATTGAGCATGATCTTATCCGAAAACCGCTGCGCACTTTTCGGGATCATGCTCGAGTTAGTCGGCCGCCCGCGCCATGGCGAGGCGGATGCCGAAGCCCACAAGTGCGGCCCCGGTGATGCGGTTGAACCATTTGCCGCTGGCGATGAAACGATCGCGGATCGGCTTGACGGTGAAGAAGACGGAGACGCCGGCAAACCAGGCGACCAGCGCCGTCGCCATGCCGATGCCATAGCTGAACTGGATCAGCGCCGGTGTGTCATGATGCACGAGCGTCGAAAACAGCGACAGGAAGAACAGAACCGGCTTCGGATTGAGCGCATTGGTGATGAAGCCCGTCGCCAGGCAACGCCAGGCGGAAACCGGCTTGCGGTCCTCATCGGTAATCTCGATTTCCTTGACCTTGAAACCCGGCTCGCGGAAGGACTTGATGCCGAGATAGACGAGATAGAGCACACCGGCCCATTTGATCGCGCTGAACAGCATCAGCGATTGCGAGACGATCAGGCCAAGCCCGAGAATGGTGTAGCTGATGTGGAAGAGCAGAGAGAAGCCCATGCCGAGGCCAGTCATCATCGCCGCGCGGCGACCATGCACGATGCTCTGGCGCAGGATCACCGCAAAGTCGGCGCCTGGAACGACGATGAAGATCGAAAATACGGCCATCAGGCCGAGGAATTCCCAAACATACTGCATAGTTTCCGCCTTCTCCGCTTAACGACCGCCGCTCACATTGAGGATTGAGCCCGTTATATAGGATGCCTGATGGCCCAATAGGTAGAGGACCGCATCGGCAACTTCATCCGCCGTGCCGGCCCGCTGCATCGGAATGGTCGGGCTCAAGTCACGCACGCGGTCCGGCAACCCGCCGGAGGCATGGATATCGGTGTCGATGATCCCCGGGCGAACCCCATTGACGCGGATGCCTTCCGTCACGACTTCGCGCGCCAGCCCGACCGTAAAGGTGTCGATCGCGCCCTTGGAAGCGGCGTAGTCGACATATTGGCCGGCCGAGCCAAGGATTGCTGCCATCGATGAGATATTGACGATCGCTCCGCCCTTGCCGCCGTGGCGGGTCGACATGCGACGCACGGCCTGCCCGGCACAGAGGATCGAACCGGTGATGTTGATGCGGAACATGCGCTCAAGCCGCTCGGGCGTCATTTCATCCACACGCTGCGGCACATCGACGATACCGGCATTGTTGACCAGCCCGTCCAGCCGGCCGAAATGCTGGTCGACGGCGGAAAAGATCGCCTGGATATCAGCCGCCACGCCGACATCGCCGGCAACCGCGATAGCCTCGCCGCCGCCATCGCGGATCGTAGCGACCACCGTCTCCGCGGCCAGTTTGTTGGAGGCATAGTTGACGGCCACGGCCCAGCCCTGCCGCGCGGCGGCAATCGAGACCGCCGCACCGATGCCACGGCTGCCGCCGGTGACGAGAAGAACGGGGGGTTTTCCAGTCATCCGTCGCATCCTTTCAAGGTCAGGACATCCCAGGGAGCGACGGTCGCCTTGCCCTCGCCCCAGATGATGGATTGCCGGATCGAAGGTCCGAGCGCCGGCAGGAACAGCCGCGCCGCAGCCCCGGCGCCCTCCGTCGGCAGCGCACTGATATCGCCCTTCATGTCCGAGGCATAGACCATGCCTTGCCAGACGGTGCAGGCGCGCAGATCGGCACCCGTCACGTCACCATCCGGGCAGTTGAACATGATGGTGCCATTGGCGTGCGGCCCATCGTCCGAGCGCATGATCACGCCCTCCGCCACGATCGACGTGTTGCGGACCGCGAACTTGAATTTGTTGCTGACGGCCGCCGCCGGGCCTGCCGGCTCGAAACGCAGCTCGTAGGCATCGTCCATGTCGCCATAGACAGCCTTTTCCTGCGCACATTCATTTGCGTGCGCCAGCGCGGGAACAGCCATGAGCGCCATCATCGCCCAGTGCAGGAGTGCCAATCTCGCCATCACTCGCCCCCCGGTTCGCGCCGGCCGTCCGCATTTTCGGTCACCCCGAAATCCGTGAATAGCACAAGAGGGCGACCATTGGCATCGAGGCCCCAGAAGACCGGATAGAAACCGTCGCCCCAGCCGCTCCAGAAAACTGCGACATTGCCGCGCTTGCCGGTCACCGGCCGGTGCATGACATATTTGTCGTCATTCGCCTCGATCTCGGACGCCAGGACATCATCATAATAGTTGATGTCGGAAGAGGACTTCTCGGTGCGAACCTGCTTTTCCCGTTCCTGGATCAAAGCATAGGTATCGGCGTCCATATAGCAGCCGAGACCGGCATCGACCGGATAGCCGAAGAACTCATCGCCCTTCAGCGACTTGATATCCTGACCGGCGATCACCGCCAACTCCCAGCGCACCGGCTTGCCTGGGCCAAATCGCAGGCTGGCGGCGGCGATGCGGCCGAAGGCTTGATAGAGTGTCACGGGATAGTTGCCGGGGGGAACGGTTCTGACAAAGGCCGGGCGGTCCGGCCCGACCAGCGGATCGCTGGCGACGATACGCCCCGAGGTCAGCTCGACATCGCCCATATGGAAGGTGGTCACTGCCCTTGAGGCAAGATCGGCGTCGCTGAGCGACGCCAGATCGAGATTGCTGCTGAGCTTTGCCGCGTCGAGGTCATCCGCGACGGCCGGCGATGGCAACCATGCGGCGACGGCACACAAAAGTCCGCGCATCGTCCGCATGGGCCATGTCCACATGAGCCAGCGCTCCCTTAGAGATCGAGAACGAGACGTTCCGGATCTTCCAGGCTTTCCTTGACGCGCACGAGGAAGGTCACGGCTTCCTTACCGTCGACCATGCGGTGGTCATAAGAGAGCGCCAGATACATCATCGGACGGATGACGACCTGACCGCCGATGGCGACCGGACGTTCCTGGATCTTGTGCATGCCGAGAATGCCCGACTGCGGCGCATTCAGGATCGGCGAGGACATCAGCGAACCGTAGACGCCACCGTTGGTAATGGTGAAGGTACCGCCCTGCATGTCGGCCATCGACAGCGTGCCGTCGCGGGCAGCCTTCGCCAGACGGCCGAGCTCCTTCTCGACTTCGGCGATCGACATCTGGTCGGCGTCGCGAATGACCGGAACCACGAGGCCCTTGTCGGTGCCGACAGCCATGCCGATGTGGCAGTAGTTCTTGTAGACGATGTCGGTGCCGTCGATCTCGGCGTTGACAGCCGGGAGTTCCTTCAACGCATGCGTGACGGCCTTGGTGAAGAAGCCCATGAAGCCAAGCTTCACGCCATGCTTTTTCTCGAAGACGTCCTTGTACTTGTTGCGCAGGTCCATCACGGCCTTCATGTCCACCTCGTTATAGGTGGTGAGCATGGCGGCGGTGTTCTGCGCATCCTTGAGGCGACGTGCGATCGTCTGGCGCAGGCGGGTCATCTTGACGCGCTCTTCGCGGCCGGCGTCTTCGACTGTCGTCGGCGCACGCGCGGCAACCGGAGCGGCCGGGACAGCGGCAGGCGCCGAAGCGGCCTTGGCAACAGCAGCGATGACATCGCCCTTCAGAACCTGGCCGCGCTTGCCGCTACCATCGACCTGATCGGCGGAGACATTGCTTTCGGCAAGCAGCTTGGCGGCGGCGGGTGCCGGCGGCATAGCGGAAGCCGGAGCGGAAACAGCAGGTGCGGCAACCGGGGCGGCAGCAGCCGGAGCGGGTGCTGCGGCAGGCGCGGCAGCCTGTGCCGGAGCAGCGGCAGCGCCGTTGCCAGCCGAGATCTGGCCGAGCAGCGCGCCGAGACCAACGGTCTCACCGGCCTGGGCGACGATTTCGGACAGCGTACCGGCAATCGGCGAGGGAACTTCGATCGTCACCTTGTCGGTTTCCAGTTCGACAATCGGCTCGTCGACCTTGATGGCGTCGCCGACCTTCTTGAACCAGGTGCCGACGGTCGCTTCGCTGACGGACTCGCCGAGGGTAGGAACGCGGATTTCAGTGGCCATTGTTCAGATCCTGATTTTTCGTCTTATGAGTTAGATAGAATTTCCGGCGACAGATGGCCGGGGAATGATCGAGAGTGTCGGCATTTCCGATGTCGATGACGCGCATATCGAAGGCCCGGCTGGCATTCGCATGTCGATACCGATAGGTGGCGTGTTGCTGCATGGCGGCCATCTCCTCCCCTGTGGCGTCATGCGGAAAGCCGGAGCGCGATGGCACAAGTTTCAGATGAAAATAGGCCATCGCGCAACCCCTTGCTTAACCGCCGAGCGCATCCTCGAGGAATGCCGCGAGCTGCGACAGGTGCTTCGACATCAGGCCCGTCGCCGGAGAGGCGGCAGCCGGACGGCCGGTATAGCGAACCCGCTGGTACTTGGCATCGATATGGGCAAGCACCCATTCCAGATAAGGATCGATGAAGGACCAGGCGCCCATGTTCTTCGGCTCTTCCTGGCACCAGACCATCTCCGCATTGCGGAAGCGGCTGAGCTCATTGATCAGCGCCTTGGCCGGGAACGGATAGAGCTGTTCGATGCGCAGCAGGTAGATATCGTCGATGCCGCGCTTTTCGCGCTCTTCCAGGAGGTCGTAATAGACCTTGCCCGAGCAGATGACGACGCGACGGATCTTGTTGTCCTTCTGCAGCTTGATCGGGCCGTCCTTGATCACTTCCGCATCGTCCCAGAGCAGGCGATGGAAGGAGGTTTCCCCCGCCATCTCCGCCAGGCTCGACACGGCGCGCTTGTGGCGCAGCAGCGACTTCGGCGTCATCAGGATCAGCGGCTTGCGGAAGTCGCGCTTCAGCTGACGGCGCAGGATGTGGAAGTAGTTCGCCGGCGTTGTGACGTTGGCGACCTGCATGTTGTCTTCGGCGCAGAGCTGCAGATAGCGTTCCAGGCGGGCGGAAGAATGCTCCGGACCCTGGCCTTCATAGCCATGCGGCAGCAGGCAGACGAGGCCGGACATGCGCAGCCACTTGCGTTCGCCCGACGAGATGAACTGGTCGAAGATGACCTGCGCACCGTTGGCGAAGTCGCCGAACTGGGCTTCCCAGAGCGTCAGCGCGTTCGGACGGGCCAGCGAATAGCCGTATTCGAAACCGAGAACCGCTTCTTCCGACAGCATCGAGTTGATGACTTCGTAGCGAGCCTGGGTCGGCGACAGGTTGGCAAGCGGGATGTAACGCTCTTCGGTTTCCTGATCGTAGAGAACCGAATGACGCTGCGAGAACGTGCCGCGTTCGCAATCCTGGCCGGACAGGCGGATCTTGTGGCCTTCGACAACAAGCGCGCCGAAAGCAAGCGCTTCCGCCATCGCCCAGTCGATGCCTTCGCCGGTCTGCACCATGTTGGCGCGGTTTTCCATGAAACGCTGGATGGTGCGGTGCGCGTGGAAGCCAGCCGGAATTTCCGACAGCTTGCGACCGATCTCCTTCAGCGTCTTCATCGGCACGGCGGTCTTGCCACGGCGCTGCTCATCGGCATTGTCGGCCGCATGCAGGCCCGACCACTCACCATCAAGCCAGTCGGCCTTGTTCGGCTTGTAATGCTGACCGGCCTCGAACTCCTGCTCGAGATGGGCGCGCCAGTCGGCCTTCATCTTTTCGACTTCGCCTTCGGTCAACACGCCTTCGGCGACCAGCCGCTGCGAATAGAGTTGCAGCACCGTCTTGTGGGCGCGGATGACCTTGTACATGTTCGGCTGCGTGAAGGACGGTTCATCGCCTTCATTGTGGCCGTAGCGGCGGTAGCAGAACATGTCGAGGACGACAGGCTTGTGGAACTTCATGCGGAATTCGGTGGCGATCTTGGCCGCATAGACCACGGCTTCCGGATCGTCGCCATTCACATGGAAGATCGGCGCCTCGATCATCTTGGCGACGTCGGACGGATAGGGCGACGAACGCGAAAAGGCCGGATTGGTGGTGAAGCCGATCTGGTTGTTGATGATGACATGCATCGTGCCGGCGACACGATGGCCGCGCAGGCCCGACAGGCCGAGGATTTCCGCAACCACGCCCTGTCCGGCGAAAGCAGCATCACCGTGGATCAGGAGCGGCACGACCTTGGCGCGCTCGGACAGCGGAATGATGTCGCCATCCCACTGGGTAGCACCCATATCCTGCTTGGCGCGGGCCTTGCCCATGACCACCGGATTAACGATTTCCAGATGCGACGGATTGGCCGTCAGCGAAACGTGCACCTTGTTGCCGTCAAAATCGCGGTCCGACGAGGCGCCGAGATGGTACTTGACGTCACCAGAGCCTTCGACTTCGTCCGGCGCGTAGGAGCCGCCTTTGAACTCGTGGAAGATAGCGCGATGCGGCTTACCCATGACCTGCGAAAGCACGTTCAGGCGGCCGCGATGGGCCATGCCGAACAGAGCTTCCCTGAGGCCGAGCTGGCTGCCGCTCTTCAGGATCTGCTCCAGCGCCGGGATCAGCGATTCACCGCCGTCGAGGCCGAAACGCTTGGTGCCCTTGAACTTGACGTCGAGGAACTGCTCGTAGCCTTCGGCTTCGATGACCTTCTGCAGGATCGCCTTCTTGCGCTCGGGATTGAAAGCAATACCCTTATCGACGCCTTCGATGCGCTCCTGGATCCAGGCCTTCTCTTCCGGATTGGAGATATGCATGAATTCGACGCCGAGCGTCGAACAGTAGGTGCGCTCAAGAATCTCGATCATCTCGCGCACGCTGGCATATTCGAGGCCAAGTACGTTATCGATGAAGATCTTGCGATCGAGGTCAGCCTCGGTGAAACCGTAGGCCTCCGGCGACAGTTCCTTGTAATCTTCGACCGCAGCGGCGATGCCGAGCGGGTCAAGCTTGGCGTGCAGGTGACCGCGCATGCGATAGGCGCGGATCATCATGATGGCGCGGACGGAATCGCGCGTTGCCTGCAAAACGTCAGCCGTGTCGGTCGGCTTGCCCTGAGCTTCGGCCTTGGCCTTCACCTTGGTCTCGATGACCTTTTCGACGATGCCCCAGTTGCCGTCGAGCGCGGAGACGAGCTCACCATTGGCCGGGATCGGCCAGTTCTTGCGCTGCCAGGAGGCACCCTTGGCCGCCCGCTTCACGTCGTCGGGACTGTCTTCCAGCGCCTTGAAGAAGGACCGCCATTCGTCGGACACCGACGATGCGTCTTCCTCGTAACGCGCGTAAAGCTGCTCGATATAAGCAGCATTCGCACCATCCAGGAACGAAGTGATCTGAAATTGCTCGTTGGCTTCTTGCCTTGCCATGGTGATATGCGGACGCCTTCGTCCGCCTCCCGACTTGTTTGCATTGCCGGCTTATGGACATCCGGCGACCGTATTTCGTCCGCGGCCACTTGGACCGCACATCTGCACTTACGAATTGGAAGGCCGGACGGGATTGCGGTTGCCGCTCCCCGTCCGGGTCTTGCTATAGGTAGGATCAGCCCTTCAGGACTTCCACCAGCGTCTTGCCGAGACGCGCCGGCGACGGCGACACGCGAATGCCTGCCGCTTCCATCGCCGCAATCTTGTCTTCCGCGCCGCCCTTGCCGCCGGAAATCACGGCGCCAGCATGGCCCATGGTGCGGCCGGGAGGTGCCGTGCGGCCGGCGATGAAGCCGACCATCGGCTTCTTGCGGCCCTTCTTGGCTTCGTCCTTGAGGAACTGCGCGGCTTCTTCTTCAGCCGAACCGCCGATTTCGCCGATCATGATGATCGACTTGGTTTCGTCGTCGGCGAGGAACATTTCCAGGATGTCGATGAATTCCGTGCCCTTGACCGGGTCGCCGCCGATGCCGACAGCCGTCGTCTGGCCGAGGCCTTCATTGGTGGTCTGGAACACGGCTTCATAGGTGAGCGTGCCCGAACGCGAGAGAACGCCGACGGAGCCCTTCTTGAAGATGGAGCCCGGCATGATGCCGATCTTGCATTCGTTCGGCGTCAGGACGCCGGGGCAGTTCGGTCCGATCAGGCGCGACTTCGACTTGTCGAGGCGAGCCTTCACCTTGACCATGTCGGCAACCGGAATGCCTTCGGTGATGCAGACGATCAGCGGGATCTCAGCGTCGATCGCTTCGAGGATGGCAGCCGCGGCACCTGCCGGCGGAACGTAGATGACCGAGGCATTGGCGCCGGTGGCGTCCTTGCCTTCAGCGACCGACTTGAAGATCGGCAGCTTTTCGCCGTCCTTGCCGGTCCAGGTTTCGCCACCCTTGGAAGGATGGATACCGCCGACCATCTTCGTGCCGTGATAGGCAAGCGCCTGTTCAGTGTGGAAGGTGCCGGTCTTGCCGGTCAGGCCCTGAACCAGAACCTTGGTGTCTTTGTTGATGAGAATAGACATGCGAGGCCTTTGTTACGAGAGGTTGGAAGACGCGGAGGCAACGCGACGATAAACGCCGCTGACGACCTCCTGCCATGTATCGCTGCCGGCGGGCGAGAAAGTGACGCCCATGCGGTAGCAGTCATCATTTTCGAACTGGAAGAGAGTGCGCTGCGCACCGCGCGGCGAAGTCTTCGTCAGGACAAGCCTATCCTCGACCCACTCACCGGATGCCGGCGAGGCGGGCGCGAAGCCCACCGTATCGAACTGATAGAGCTTGTAGGCCTGATCCGCCCGGTCGAAGCCGAGAATGTTCCGGGCTTCGAAAGAGGTTTCGCCATCGCGCGTCTGCACGTAGCGCTGTTCGACGAAGAATCCGCCGAACAGACACTCGGCCGTGAGCCGCGCGGTTGCCGTGCCTTCCTTCGTCCAGGCCGAAGCCGCGACGCGCTCTTCCCCTTCCCAGGTGCCGGCAAAGGCACCAAGGCGAAGATGAGCAGCCGTAGGAGCGAAGGAAGCAGCCATCCCGATCAGCCCTTGACTGCCTTGACGATCTTCTGGGCGGCATCGTCCAGGTCATCCGCAGAGATGACGTTGAGACCGGATTCGTTGATGATCTTCTTGCCGAGATCGACGTTGGTGCCTTCAAGGCGCACGACGAGCGGAACCTTCAGACCGACTTCCTTGACGGCTGCGAGCACGCCTTCGGCAATGACGTCGCACTTCATGATGCCGCCGAAGATGTTGACCAGAATGCCCTGGACGGCCGGATCGGCAGTGATGATCTTGAAGGCGGCCGTGACCTTTTCCTTGGTGGCGCCACCGCCGACATCGAGGAAGTTCGCCGGCTCAGCGCCGTAGAGCTTGATGATGTCCATGGTTGCCATGGCAAGACCGGCGCCGTTGACCATGCAGCCGATATTGCCGTCGAGGGCGACATAGGCGAGGTCGTATTCGTGCGCCTGAATTTCCTTTTCGTCTTCTTCCGACGTGTCGCGCAGCGCGCGGATGTCTTCATGACGGAAGAGAGCGTTGCCGTCGAAAGAGACCTTGGCGTCGAGAACGCGCAGGCGGCCGTTGGTCATGACGATCAGCGGGTTGACCTCCAGCAGCGCCATGTCCTTTTCGACGAAGGCCTTGTAGAGGATCGGGAAGAGCTTGGCGGCGTCTTCGCGGGCAGCGCCCTCAAGCTTCAGCGCGTCGGAAAGAGCAGCCGAATTGGCAGCCGTGACGCCCGCCGACGGATCGATGGCGACGGTGATGATCTTTTCCGGCGTGTCGTGTGCGACGGTCTCGATGTCCATACCGCCTTCCGTCGATACGACGAAGGCGACCTGACCGACCGAGCGGTCGACCAGGATCGAGAGGTAGAGTTCGCGGTCGATGTCGGCGCCGTCTTCGATGTAGAGGCGGTTGACCTGCTTGCCGGCCGGGCCGGTCTGCTTGGTCACCAGCGTGTTGCCAAGCATGTCCTTGGAATTGGCAACGACGTCCTCGATCGACTTGGCGAGGCGAACACCGCCCTTGGCATCGGGGCTAAGTTCCTTGAATTTGCCCTTGCCGCGACCGCCGGCATGGATCTGGCTCTTGACGACGTAAAGCGGGCCTGGAAGCTGCTTTGCGGCAGCAGCGGCTTCGTCTGCGGAGAAGATGGCAACGCCGTCCGCGACGGGTGCGCCATAGGACTTCAGCAGAGCCTTGGCCTGATATTCATGAATGTTCATGGGTCTATCCCTATTGAAAGGCGAAAATTACTTCAGCGACGGCGCGATGGCGGTGCAGGCTTCGCAAAGACCGGCGACGGCTCCGACCGACTTATCGAAGGCTTCCTTCTCGGCCTTGTTCAGATCGATCTCGATGATGCGCTCGACGCCACCGGCGCCGATGACCGTGGGAACGCCGACATACATGTCCTTGACGCCATACTGACCATCGAGGTGAGCAGCGCAGGGCAGAACGCGCTTCTTGTCCTTGAGGTAGGATTCAGCCATTGCGATGGCGGAAGCAGCCGGAGCGTAGTAGGCCGAGCCGGTCTTCAAGAGACCGACGATTTCGGCGCCGCCATCGCGAGTGCGCTGGATGATCTCTTCCAGACGCTCGGCGGTGAGCCAGCCCATGGTGACGAGGTCGGTCAGCGGAATGCCGGCAACGGTGGAGTAACGAGCAAGCGGGACCATCGAGTCGCCATGGCCGCCGAGAACGAAAGCGGTGACGTCTTCGACGGAAACGTTGAATTCCTTGGCAAGGAACAGGCGGAAGCGCGAGCTGTCCAGCACGCCGGCCATGCCGACGACCTTGTTGGCCGGGAGGCCCGAGAACTTCTGCAGCGCCCAGACCATGGCGTCGAGCGGGTTGGTGATGCAGATCACGAAAGCGTTCGGGGCATACTTCTTAATGCCGGCACCGACCTGCTCCATGACCTTGAGGTTGATGCCGAGAAGATCGTCGCGGCTCATGCCCGGCTTACGGGCAACGCCGGCGGTGACGATGCAGACGTCAGCGCCTTCGATCGCGGAATAATCACTGGCGCCGGTCAAGTTGGCGTCGAAGCCTTCGACTGGCGAAGACTGGGCGATGTCGAGACCCTTGCCCTGGGGAATGCCGTCCGCGATGTCGAACAGGACGATGTCGCCCAGTTCCTTCAGGCCGGCGAGATGCGCCAGCGTGCCACCAATCATGCCAGAACCAATAAGTGCGATCTTGTTGCGCGCCATTTCGGGGTATCCTTTGCGATCAAAATCCGTGGCGGGACGCCCACAAGGCATCCACTATTGCCGCCAATCGCATAGACCCAACGGCTGAAATTGGCAATTGATTATTTTGAGAGCAGGGATTTCAATCGGTTAGATCGATAATGTCTTACGTAAACGTAAGACATTCTGTCACCAATCTGTTACTCGGCAGCCCGTTTGGCGGGAGTCTGGGCGAGATATTCGGCGCTGCGCATCTCGAAAAGCCGCGATGCGGTACGGTCGAATTCGAAGCCTTCTGTGCCGCGTCTTTCGACCAGCAGATCCTCCGGCATCGCCGCTGCTGAAACATAAAGCCGGATGGCGTGATCGTAAAGCGTGTCGATGAGGATGATGAAACGCTTGGTCTGGTTGCGTTTTTCCGGCCCGAGCTTCGGCACCCGGTCGAGAAAGATCGTATCGAACCGCTTGGCGATCGCCAGGAAATCGGCAGCACCCAGCGGCGCATCACAGAGATCGGCAAAGGAAAAGCGCGCCATGCGATCGGCAGCAAGCGGCACATGGATGGACCGCCCCTTCATCGGGATGTCCAGCGGTTGCGCCTTGCGGCCATGCAGCGCCTGCATCCAGGACGCATCCATTGCCATGTCGGTGCGCTCGTCGATCGGGATCAGATAGACCGGCTGGCTGTTCAGCTTCTCCATCCGGTAATCGGTTGGCGAATCCAGCGTGACGACCTCGACATGGCGTTTCAGCAGATCGATGAAGGGTAGGAACAGGCCGCGATTGAGGCCGTCGCGATAGAGATTGTCGGGCTCGACATTCGAGGTGGCGATCAGCACGCAGCCGAGCGAAAACAGCTCGGAAAACAACCGCGACAGGATCATCGCGTCGGCAATGTCGGTCACGGTGAATTCGTCGAAGCACAGCAGCTCGGCTTCACTATAGAGGTCGGCCGCGACCGGCAGCACCGGATCCGCCTGCTTGGTCTCGCCATTCTTGAATTTCAGCCGGTGAGCGGCGATGCGATTGTGCACATCCGCCATGAATTCATGGAAATGCGCCCGGCGCTTCTTCTTGGCAGGCGCCATGGCGAAGAACATGTCCATCAGCATGGTCTTGCCGCGCCCGACGCTGCCATGGATATAGAGACCGCGAACAATCTCGACCGGCTTCTTACGCGCAAACATCCAGCCGAGCGCGCTCGACTTGATTGCCGGCCGTTTCTGCTTGAGGTTGGCAAGCACGCGATCGAGGGATTTCGCCACATCCATCTGCGCCGAATCCACCTGAAGCGATCCGGAGGCCGTCAGCGCCTTCAGCTGTTCGCCGACGCTGATGGAATAATCGGGCATGGGCTGCATGGGGAAATATCCACCTGTGCAAATAGGGAAGCGGCCGAACGGCCCGCCCCCTTTTTAAAAAAGCTTTATCGGCTGAGGCTGATCGGCTGGCCGGACGCGGTCGAGCCATCGTAGCGCGAATCGGCCGTCTTGTAGAGCGAGCCGATCTGGTTGCCGTCACGGTCCTTGAGAAGAACCTGCTTGCCGGATACCGCCCAGGAACCCATCGCCGTCAGCTCACCGGCACAACCGCGTGTGCCACCGCGCGAGCCGCTACCGAGATTGGTGAGCGTCAGGAACATATCGCAGCTCGACCCGCCATTGCTGACCTTCCAGCTGCCGACCATGGACTCCTTGGTCACGTCCTGCGCGGATGCGGCCATCGCCTGCTGTTGCTGCGGATTGGCCGCGTTCGGCGCGTTCGACGGTGCCGCGGGAAACTGCGAACCATCGCCGCCATTCGTTGGCGGTAGCTGGCTGGACTGGACGGAAGGAACAGGCTGAGCCTGCAAGGGTGGCGGGCGCGAATAGGACGTGTCGTCGTTGTTGTATGCTGTGCGCTGGCAACCGGCAAGCGACAGACCTATCGCCGCAGCCGTCACTGCATATCTCAATTGCATCATCATACTCCTAATCGTCCACCGCTGACATTGGGAAACCGAGCACCCATAAAATTGGAACTAACGTATTTCACTTTGGTTAATCAAGTCGATACAGGCATAAATCACCGGACGCCATAGCTGTGCAGGAATCCGGTGATTTCAAGGCTTAACGCGCCGAACCTCAGCCAGATAGAAGTCATCGGCCAATTCCTGCACCCTTTTGTCAAGCGCTTGGTCTTGGCGGAACCTGCCCGAAAAGTCGGAATAGCGTGCAAGTGAGGTCGATAGAAAGTCGGTGAGCGGCAATGGCGGCACACCCTCTCCCATCTCGCGCGTTTCTTTTTTGACCGCCACCAATTGCAGAATTGTAGCCCGCATGTCTTCGGCTATATCGATAGCTTCAAGGCATTCGAGCATGTTCATTGGTGGCAATTTTTCGAAATCCGTCTGCCGCATCCATTCGAGCGCGATCGCCGGACGGATGGAATAAAGCAGCTTCTTCAAGCGGACGGGCTCGGCTCCATCCCCTGGCTGATGCTGCTTCATCAAGCCGATATAGTGCTGAGCGACCTTCTCAGGCACCATGATCTCATCCAGCAGCATGCCGAGGCGATCGCGAAAGCCGGCCTCTTCCTCATATATAATCGGTGATTTCAGCCACTCGACAAGAACGGCATTGCCCTTCAGCGCCAAAAGTAGTGCCTTGCGCAGATCCCACCCACCGGTATCGATATCGCCAACGATCGGAAACTCGATGACGTCTCGATGTGGAAAGAGGGTCAAATGATCCCTCTCCGGCCTGATATAAACGAAGCGGCAATCATAATCGCTGTCCGGTGACGGGAAGCCCCAGGCACGACTACCGCTTTCAATGGCAAGGCCTATGCGAATGCCTTCGGCCTTGACCGAAGCAAGCCGCAACCGGATTTCGGCAACGGCCTCTGGCGCAAAGCCTTCCATCGTCATGCGAACATCATCCTCATCGCTACCGACGCCGGCAAACAATCGCCGGCGGTCAGACCCGCCGTTCGACCATCATCTTCTTGATTTCCGCGATCGCCTTGGCCGGGTTCAGACCCTTCGGGCAGGTCTGGGCGCAGTTCATGATCGTGTGGCAGCGATAGAGGCGGAAGGGATCCTCGAGATTGTCGAGACGCTCGCCCTTTGCCTCGTCTCTGGAGTCGATCAGCCAGCGATAGGCCTGCAGCAGAACGGCCGGGCCGAGATAGCGGTCGCCGTTCCACCAGTAGCTCGGACAGGAGGTCGAGCAGCAGGCGCAGAGGATGCATTCATAGAGGCCGTCGAGCTTCAGACGATCCTCATGGCTCTGCTTCCATTCCTTGGCCGGCGGCGGCGACACGGTCTTGAGCCAGGGCTCGATCGAGCGATGCTGAGCATAGAAATTCGTCAGATCCGGCACCAGGTCCTTCACGACCGGCAGATGCGGCAGCGGATAGATCTTCACCGTGCCCTTGATCTCGTCAAGACCCTTGGTGCAGGCGAGCGTGTTGGTGCCGTCGATGTTCATCGCGCAGGAACCGCAGATACCTTCACGACAGGAACGGCGCAGCGTCAGCGTCGGGTCGATGTTGTTCTTAATGTAGAGCAGGCCGTCGAGCACCATCGGGCCGCAATCGTCGACATCGATGTAATAGGTATCGATGCTCGGGTTCAGACCGTCGTCCGGGCTCCAGCGATAGACGCGGAATTCGCGCGTGTTCTTGGCACCCGCCGGCTTCGGCCAGACTTTGCCTTCACGCATCTGAGAGTTCTTGGGGAGAGCGAGTTCAACCATGGTCAGTTCCTCTCAGATCAATAGACGCGTGCCTTGGGCTCGATCTTGTGCGGATCGATGCCTTCGGCGATCAGTTCGGTATGGACGGGACGATAGTCGAGCTTGACGTCGCCGGCTTCGTTGACCCAGGCAAGCGTGTGCTTGCGCCAGTTCTCGTCGTCGCGCCCGCCGAACTTGCCTTCGGTATAGTCCTCGCGGGCGTGCGAGCCGCGGCTTTCCTTGCGGGCTTCGGCGCCGTAGATCGTCGCGATGGCGTTGGTCATCAGATTGTGCAGTTCCAGCGTCTCGACGAGATCGGAATTCCAGATCAGCGAACGGTCGGTGACCTTGATATCGGACAGTTCCTTCCAGATCTCCGAAATGCGGCGGCAGCCGGATTCCAGCGATTCCTGCGTGCGGAACACGGCGGCGTCTTCCTGCATGGCGCGCTGCATTTTCTCGCGCAGTACCGCCGTCGGTGTATTGCCGCTGGCATGACGCAGGCGGTCGAAGCGATCCATGATCTTGTCGCAGGCAGCAACATTGACCGGCGGGACCGGGCTGTTGCGATCGATGACTTCACCGGCGCGGATGGCAGCGGCACGTCCGAAGACCACAAGGTCGATCAACGAATTGGAGCCAAGACGATTGGCGCCATGCACCGAGGCGCACCCGGCTTCACCGACAGCCATCAGGCCCGGCAACACGCGCTCGGGATTGCTGCTGTCGGCATTCAGCACTTCGCCCCAATAGTTGGTGGGAATGCCGCCCATGTTGTAATGGACGGTCGGCAGAACCGGGATCGGCTCACGGGTTACATCGACGCCGGCGAAGATGCGCGCGCTCTCGGAAATGCCCGGCAGGCGCTCATGCAAGACGGCCGGATCGAGATGGTCGAGATGCAGGAAGATGTGGTCCTTGTTCTTGCCGACCCCGCGACCCTCGCGGATTTCCAGCGTCATGCAGCGGGAAACCACGTCGCGCGAGGCAAGGTCCTTTGCCGACGGCGCATAGCGCTCCATGAAGCGCTCGCCTTCGGAATTGACGAGATAACCGCCTTCGCCGCGCGCGCCTTCGGTGATCAGACATCCCGAACCGTAAATGCCGGTCGGATGGAACTGCACGAATTCCATGTCCTCCAGCGGCAGTCCGGCGCGGGCCACCATGCCGCCGCCGTCGCCGGTGCAGGTATGAGCCGAGGTTGCCGAGAAATAGGCGCGGCCGTAACCGCCGGTCGCCAGCACCACCATCTTGGCGGCGAAACGATGGATCGTGCCGTCATCGAGACACCAGGCGACGACGCCTGTGCAGCGGCTGCCGTCATCCGACATGATGAGGTCGAGCGCGAAATACTCGATGAAGAATTCAGCATTGTTACGCAGCGACTGGCCATAGAGCGTGTGCAGGATGGCGTGGCCGGTACGGTCGGCGGCAGCGCAGGTGCGCTGCACCGGCGGGCCCTCGCCGAAATTCTGCATGTGGCCGCCGAATGGGCGCTGATAGATTTTGCCTTCCTCGTTGCGCGAGAAGGGCACGCCGTAATGCTCAAGCTCGTAGACGGCTTTCGGCGCTTCCATGACCATGTATTGCATGGCGTCGACGTCGCCGAGCCAGTCGGAGCCCTTGACGGTGTCGTAGAGATGCCACTGCCAGCTGTCCGGCGTCATGTTCTGCAGCGAGGCGGCGATGCCGCCCTGGGCTGCAACGGTGTGCGAACGGGTCGGAAAGACCTTGGTGATGCAGGCGGTGCGGAAGCCCTGTTCGGCCATGCCGAGCGTGGCGCGCAGGCCGGCCCCGCCGGCGCCGACGACGATCACGTCATAGGAGTGATCGACATACTTGTAGGCTTTGCCATTCTGAGCGGATGAGTTCGGTGCCATGATGCAATTATCCTACGAACGCGATCTTCAGAATGGCGAAGAGACAGAGCCCCGCCATGAGGATCGAGAAGAATGTGTTGAGCATGAGAAGAACGATCTTGCCGAATTCGCCGTGGACATAGTCCTCGATGATGACCTGCATGCCGAGCTTCATGTGAATGATGCCGGAGATCACCATCAGGCCCATGATGACGGCGACGAAGGGATTCGACAGCGCGTGCACGACCTCCGCATAGGGAGCGCCAGCATGGATGATCAGGAAAATGACGAAGAAAACGAAGAGCGGGACGTTGGCGACGGCGGTCAGGCGCTGGCGCCAGAAATGGTCAGTGCCTTCCTTGGCGGAGCCGAGGCCGCGGACTTTACCCAAAGGGGTGCGCATATCCATGAGAAATATCCTTTAAAGCATGATCCCCAAAAGCGCGATGCGGCTTAGGGAAGGGTCATGCCAATCAAACCAGCCGGATGGCGATGCCGATGATCCAGACCAGCGCGGTCAGACAGAGCGAACCGACGAGCGTCGCCTTGGCCAGCTTGGTCGAGAATTCCTTACCGAAGCCGTAGCCGAGGTCCCACATGAAATGGCGCAGACCGCCGAGCATGTGGTGGAGCAGTGCCCAAGTGTAACCGAACAGCACGAGCCGACCGATGATCGTCCCCATGATCCAGTTGACCAGGTCAAAATAGCCCTGGCCCGTCGCCGCGGCGATCAGCCACCAGGCAACCAGCACCGTGCCGAAATAGAGCGCGCCACCGGTAATGCGGTGCACGATCGACATGATCATGGTGGGAATAGGCTTGTAGATTTGCAGATGCGGCGACAAGGGCCGGTTTTGTGTGACGTTCGCCATCAGAACCTCGCGGCGTTACGATACGCTTCTATCCCGGATGTTCTCCGGGCAACGCACACGCGCGGGAAAATCCTGTGTGCGTTGCATCAATTGCGACCATTAATCACGGAAAGGCACGGCGACAAGCACAATTGCTGTCTGCCTCGAATTTAATCGATTCGGATCGCTCGACATCTTTGGCGCGCACGCCGAAATGATATCCCCTGATTGGTGCCTCGATATAATTTTCCCGCCCGCCGAGTGGACTTAACCCCACTCTTGCGGCATTCTGTTCTTCATATTTTATTAAGGATTTAGCGGGTGAGGGAAACGCATGCGGCAGCATCTTTTCAAGGCAACGGCGCTCGTTTTGGCGGCAGCCGCCGTTCTTTCATCCGTATCGGCCCTGGCGGGTGATTATCGCCGGGAACATCGACGGTTTCATCATTCCGGCCCCCACCGGTTGCAGGAAATCTCTTGGCCGCAGCGCCCGGCACAGCCGCAGCCGGACAGAATCGTCCTGATGGAGCGGCAATACGCAGCGGATATTGGCACCTATGCTGGGACGACCGATATCTACAAGACCAATGACGGGACCTATGTGCTCGGCTATGGCGGTTATGATCCGTATCCGGGCAAACCTGCGACACAGCTCAAGCCGCGAGCCAAGGTGATCGACGTCAAGCTTGCCGGCAATGCCTGCGCCTATGAAGCCGGCGTTTGCGTGATTCGCCCGTAAGGATCGTTAGTCGGCGAGAAACCGCCAGACCGTCGTCTTCTTGACTTCGCTGTCCTCCAGCGCCCGCGTTACCGGCACGTGATAGCTGGCCTGCGCCTCCAGCCGATCCCTGGGCAAATAGGCGCGGCCTGGATCGCCGACCAGAACCAGAAGCCCCTCCCCCGCCAGCCGCCGAAACCAGGGAATGAGGCGATCGGCAAAGTCGCGATCGTAAAACACGTCCCCGGCGAGAACGACGTCGGCATCGATCGCCCGACCCACGAGATTGTCGCCGGTGAAATCGAGCGCGACGCCATTTTCCATAGCGTTCAATCGCACCGCCGTTTCCGCCCAGGGGTCGATATCGGCGGCCAACACCCGACCGGCGCTCGCAAGCCTCGCCGCAATCGCAACCAGCCCCGAGCCGCTGGCGAAATCGACGACCCGTTTGCCGGCGACCTCGTCGGGATGATCGATGATATAGCGTGCAAGCCCCTGCCCGCCGGCCCAGGCAAAAGCCCAGAAGGGCGGAGGCAGGCCGATCTCCTCGAGCTCCTCCTCCGTCTTCAGCCAGAGATCATGAGCTTCGCTGGCCAGATGCAGCCGGATTTCCGGTACATGCGGCGGCGCCATGACGCTGGTGTTCGTACGGATGAACGTCTCCGGATTGGTCTTCAAGGCGCCCTCAGGTCGGAAGTATCAAACGGGCGGATTGTCGAGCTCGCCCATACGGCAGACTTCAAGATACTCATCTGATGTCACCGGCTGCACGGAAAGCCGCATCGAGGTCACCAGCGACATCTGCGAAAGCTTCGGATTGGCCTTGATATCCTTCAGCGACACCGGCTTCGGCATATCGCGCACGGCGCGGATATCGACGCAATCCCAGCGCGGATCGTCCTTGGCGGTCGCATCGGGATGCGAGAGCGCGCAAACCTCGACGATACCGACGATCTCCAGCCCGTCATTGGAATGATAGAAGAAACCCTTGTCGCCGATCTGCATCGCCCGCATGTTGTTGCGGGCGAGATAGTTGCGAACACCGGTCCAGGCCGTGCCCTCGCTCCCGGCATCCTTCTGCTGCTGCCAGGACCAGGAGGACGGCTCGGATTTATACAGCCAATGCGCCATGCCTCACGCCTCCGGATTGTTGAAGACCCAGTTGAACGGCTTGACCTCGACACTCTCGAACAGGCCGGCCTTGGTGTAGGGATCGGAATCGGCAATCGCCTTGGCCGCCTCGATCGTATCGGCATTGACGATGACCAGGCTGCCATTCGGCTTGCCGTCGGCATCGAGGAACGGACCCGCCATCTTCAGCGTACCCTCGGCATTGAGCTTGTTCAGATGCTCGACGTGGGCGGGACGCGTGTCCATGCGGACATTCAGGTGACCGGGCTTGTCCTTGCAGACAAAGGCAAACAGCATTGTTTTATTCTCCTATGGAAATCAGAGTATGAGTGTTTATTCGCTCTCGGAACAATTAGCCGGTGCTCCTCCGCAGAGGATTGACGATATCTAGACCCCAAAAGTCTCTTTCGTTGTCTGTTGCCAAAACACAATCATTTACAATAGCCACCGAGGCAATAATCATATCGAAGGCATCGCGTGGCCGACCCGCTGCTTTTCCTTCGGCCATAAGCTGTGCCCAGACCAATCCGGCGCGTTCGTCGAAGGCAAGAATACGACCGGCGAATACCGCTTGCGGCCCCGCACGGCTTGAAAACCACGCTTCCAACAGGTTACGTCTGCGGCCCGTCGGCATGATCAGAATACCGCGCTGAATCTCGGCGACGGCAAGGGATGGAACAAACAAGTCACTATCCGGCTGCTCTTCGTACCACGCCAGAAGCGCCCTCGAAGGTTCGGGCTTGATCGCATTGCTGACGATATTGGTATCAAGCAAATAGCGCGTCACAAATCGATCTCACGCGGGCGCGTCCGCAGCCGTTCGAGATCGAGTTCCGCATCCTCAAGAGGAAAACTCCGCAGCGCGGCAATGACGCCGCCCTTCTTTGGCGGCTCTTCCGAAATCGTCTTTCTGACAAGATCGCGGATGCGAGCCGATTCAGGATTATCCTCTGCCAAAAGCCGCGCCAGCGAGCGGATGAGAGCACGGTCGCCATCAAGTCCGAGCACCTCGAAGCGAGCCAAGCCACGCTCTTCGAGACGAGAACGATAATTCTGAATTGCGCGCTTTTGTGAGCTGCCCATCGTGGCCTCCGATTATATCCAGTAATATATCCAGTGCGCCAGCGATATTCAAGCTATTCCGTCGTGATCGGCCGCGTCATCAATTGCTCGATGGCGGTCGGGATATCCAGCTTGCCGTCGATAATGGCCGAAACGGCTTCGGTGATCGGCATATCGACGCCGAGCCCCTGCGCCAGCTTCGCCGCGATCGAGGCAGCGTAGGCGCCCTCGACCAGTTCCCCATGCGCGGGATCGACCGTCTGGCCCTGACCGAGCGCAATGCCGAAGCGCAGGTTGCGGGACTGGTGGCTGGTGGCGGTCAGCACGAGATCGCCGAGGCCGGAAAGCCCGCGCACGGTCTCCGCTTTGCCACCTTTGGCGAAAACGAAGCGCGACATCTCGGCAAGGCCGCGGCTGATCAGCGCCGCCCGCGCCGAATCGCCGATCCCGCGTCCTTCGACGATGCCGCAGGCAATCGCCAGCACATTCTTCAGCGCGCCGCCCAGTTGCACGCCGACGCGATCGGACGAGGCATAAAGACGGAAGGTGCGGCCTGAAATCGCCTGCGCTAACCGTTCCGCCACCGCCATGTCGGCCGCCGCGATCGCCATGGCCGTCGGCAGCCCCTTGGCGATATCGGCGGCAAAGCCCGGCCCGGAGAGGACGGCGATGGCGTGATGCGGCAATTCGCGTTCCAGCATGTCGGTCAGGAGATCGCCGGAGACCTTGTCGATGCCCTTGGCGCAGGTGACAACAACGGCGTCAGGCGCGAGATAGGGGCCATAATGGCGTGCCGCGTCCGCCTGCGCCTGCGACGGCATGGCGAAGAGCACGATGCCGGCAGCGGAAATCGAATCCGGCTCGGCGGAAAATTGCAGCGAATCCGGCAGTTCGATGCCAGGTAGAGCAGCATCGTTCATCCGGTCGGTATTAAGGTCGGCCATCAGCGCCGCCTTGCGCCCGACCAGCGTCACCTGGCTCTTGCCCGTCAAGGCAATGACGGCGGCAAGCGCCGTGCCGAAAGCGCCGGCACCGATGACCGCGATCCGTTCATTGCCGCTCATGCCTTCGCTCCTCGTTTGCCATGCCCCAGAAGCGTTTCCGCCTTCTGATCAAGCGGCCAGCGCGAGCGCGGCTGCACATCGAGACCGTCAGGTGCGGCCCCCGTCGCCATGCGCTCCAGCCCGGCCCAAGCGATCATCACGGCATTGTCGGTGCAGAGGCTCAGCGGCGGCGCGATGAAGCGGAAACCATTGAGATCGCAAAGCTCCTGCAGCGTGCGCCGCAGCTCGAGATTGGCGGCGACGCCGCCGGCCACCACCAGCGCCGGCTTTTCCGCCGTCTTCGGAAACTCACTCTTGAAGCGCTGCAGGCCGCGCCCGATCCGGTCCTTCAATGTGCGCGACACCGCCTTCTGGAAGGAGGCGCAGATATCGGCGATGTCCTGCTCGCTCACCGGCGCGATCGTCGTCGCCGCCAGCCGCACCGCCGTCTTAAGGCCCGAAAAGGAAAAATCCAGCCGCGTTTCGCCGACCAGCGGCCGCGGAAGATCGAACCGGTCCGGATTACCCTTCTTCGCCGCCGCCTCGACCGCGGGGCCGCCGGGATAGGGCAGGCCGAGCAGCTTTGCCGTCTTGTCGAAGGCTTCGCCCAGCGCATCGTCGATCGTCGTGCCCCAGCGCTCGTACTGGCCGACTCCGCGCACGAGGATCAATTGCGTATGGCCGCCGGAGACGAGCAGCATGAGATAGGGGAAGGCGAGGCCATCCGTCAGCCGTGCCGTCAGCGCATGGCCTTCCAGATGGTTGATGGCATAGAGCGGCTTGCCGGTTGCCCTGGATATCGCCTTGCCGGTCATCAGCCCGACGAGCAGCCCGCCGATCAGGCCGGGGCCGGAGGTGGCGGCGATGGCATCGACATCGGCCAGCGACACATTGGCGCGCTTCAGTGCCTCGTCAATCAACGTATCCAGTGCCTCGACATGGGCACGCGCAGCAATCTCGGGCACGACGCCGCCATAGGCGCTATGCTCGTCCAACTGGCTCAAAACAACGTCTGAGCGTACGATGGCGGTGCCGTCATCCTGGCGCTCGACAATGGCCGCGGCGGTTTCGTCGCAGCTTGTTTCGATGCCGAGAATACGAAGAAAGGACGCCATGGAAGTCGTTCAATGCCTGTTGGTCGATTGCGATAAAGCGGAAATATGGTTACGGGGACTGTCGGTAACAACGGATCAAAGCGGATGCAAACAAAACCTTTCCGGATCGGCACGCGCGGCAGCCCGCTAGCATTGGCGCAGGCGCACGAGGCCCGTGACCGCCTGATGGCGGCGCATGGCCTGCCCGAGGAAATGTTCGAGATCGTCGCTCTGACCACCAAAGGCGACCGCATCGCCGATCGTGCGCTGGCGGAAATCGGTGGCAAGGGCCTGTTCACCGAAGAACTGGAAGAGAAGCTGACCTCGGGCGAGCTCGACTTCGCCGTGCACTCCGCCAAGGATATGGCGACGAAACTGCCGGACGGGCTGGCTCTATCAGCCTACCTGCCGCGCGAGGATATTCGCGATTCCGTTATCGGCCGCACGGCACCGAGGCTGATCGAGCTGCCGCATGGCGCAACCGTCGGCTCGGCATCGCTGCGCCGCCAGGCGCTGATCCGCCGCCTGCGCCCCGATATCAACGTCATCACCTTTCGCGGCTCGGTCCAGACCCGGCTTCGCAAGCTGGAAGAGGGACAGGCGGACGCAACGCTCCTGGCTGTCGCCGGCCTGAAACGGCTCGGCAGGGTGGATGTGATCACCGATATCCTCGACCCCGACGCATTCCCGCCGGCGCCGGCGCAGGGCGCGATCGGCATTGAAAGCCGCATCGGCGACAAGAGGATGAACGACCTCCTCGCCGCTATCAACGATAGCCCGACCTTCGATACCGTCTCCTGCGAGCGCGGCTTCCTCGCAGCACTCGACGGCTCTTGCCGCACGCCGATCGCCGGCTATGCCCTCTGCGAGGGCGATCATATCCGCTTCTTCGGCATGATCCTGACGCCGGACGGTCAGCAGGTGCACACCACCACCATAGAGGGTCACCGCCGGGACGCCGAGGCGCTCGGCACCAATGCCGGCCAGGCGATCCGCGCCGAGGCCGGCAGCACCTTCTTCGAAGACTGGACCTGATCGCCCATGCGCGTCGTCGTCACCCGCCCCCAGCATTCGGGTGAACGCACCGTCCAGCGACTGACGGAGATGGGACATGAGGCACTGTTGCTGCCACTGTCGGAGCCAGTACATGATGCCGAAGCGGCTAGTCGTGGGCTCTCGGAGACGCAGGATGCTATCGCCGTCACTAGCGCCGAGGCGATCCGAGCTTTAGTCGCACTGGATCAGAATCTTTCACCTCATCTCAGCCGCCCGCTTTTCGCTGTCGGCAAGGCAACGGCGAAAGAGGCTAGAAGTGTTGGCTTCACGCATGTTCTCGCCTCCGAAGGCAGCGGCATCGAACTCGCGGAGCTGATTGCTCGCAACCAGACAAGTACACAGCAGCCCCTGCTCTATCTCGCCGGTTTGCCACGCGCTGCCGGTTTTGAAACCAGATTGTCGGAACTGAATATCCCGCTGCGGACGGTGGAGTGCTACCATATGCTGGATATTACCCCCGACGATGCGATCCTTCGCAAGTTTTTTATCGACACCCCGGCCGACGCCGTACTGCTCTATTCTCGCCAGACGGCACTGCGCTTCTTCAGCCTGCCCTTCTTGCGGCAACACTCGTATACCCTTGCCCCGACAAGGTTCCTCTGCCTCAGTGAAGCGATTGCGAATGCTGTGCCGGCCTTGCTGCGCATCCATGCGGAGATTGCCGCCATGCCGGATGAAGACAGTCTTCTGGCGCTTCTGACGGCGGAGTAAGGCCTCAATTTTGATCTAAGCTCTTTCCATATTCGACTTGTCTGTCTAACCTCGCTGCAGCGCATGAAAAGAGGACCTCATGGTATCGCGAAAAACGCCAAACCATTCGAAGCCCAACGACGAGCCGGTCACGATCGACCTGAAAGCCGAGGAAGCTGCGCAAGCCGCAGCTTCGGAGGACGTCACGGAGCGCAACCCCAGCGAACCCGGCAGCTCGTCCGCCAACGAGGTGGAAATGCCGCTGGAAGCGGAGAAGGAAACTCTGCGCGACGAGGAGGCCGGCGAGCCTGTCACGGAAACAGCGGAAGAGAAGCTCAAGGCCGAGCTCGACCAAGAAGCCGAGACCTACTCTTTCCGTAGCGAGCCCCCCGCCACACCCCCGCAGCGACAACAAGGATCGACCTCGGGCCTGATTGCCGCCGGCATCGTCGGCGGTTTGATCTCCCTCATCTGCGTCGGTGCCATCCAGTATGCCGGTCTCCTGCCCGGCGGCAGGGCGACGAAAGACACGTCCGCCGACATCGCTGCGCTTACCGCCGAAATCGACGGGCTGAAGCAGACCGTTGCCAATCTCGCCGCCGCACCCACGGCAGCGCCCGACACGACGCTCACTGCTCGCATTGCCGCCCTCGAGACAGCCGCCGCCAACAACACGGCAACCGGCGGATCATCCGGAGCAAGCAGCGGCGACGCCGATCAGAAGATCGCGGCGCTCAGTGCCCAGATCGGCCAGTTGAAAGCAAGCCTCGACCAGGCGACGCAAAGCCAGGCCTCGGCCGATGCCGATGTCAGCAAGCGTCTCGATGATGCCGAAAAGAAGCTGAGCGAGCCGAGCCAGGAAAGCGCCGTCGCCCGTGCGATTGCGGCTGCGGCATTGAAGGCGGCGATCGATCGCGGCGGCCCCTTCCAGCCCGAGCTCGACACCTTCGCCAATGTCGCGCCGGACGATCCGGCCGTCGCCGATCTCAAGAACTTCGCCCAGACCGGCATTCCCTCCCGCGCCGATCTCATTCGCCAGGTTTCCAACGTCACGACCGCGATCATCGGCTCGATGCAACAGGACGATCCGAACCAGAGCTGGAGCGACCGGCTGCTGTCGGGCGCCAAATCCCTGGTACAGGTGCGCCCGGTCGGCAACGTCTCCGGCGATAGCGTCGATGCCGTTGCCGCCCGCTTCGAGGACAAGGTGAAGAATGGCGACCTGCCTGGCGCCATCACCGAATGGAACAGCCTCCCGGATGCCGCCAAATCGGCATCCGCCGCCTTCAAGCAGTCGCTGGAAGCCCGCATTCGCGTCGAGGATCTGGTCAGCGACGCGCTGTCGAAGGCGATCGCCAACACCGGAAAACAGAGCTGAGGACGGAGCGCGAGAATGATCAGACTGCTTATCTTCGCCCTCCTCGTCCTGGCGCTCGGCTATGGCTTTTCCTGGCTCGCGGATCGCCCCGGCGATATCTCGCTGGTTTGGGAAGGACAGCTCTACGAGACCAAGCTGATCGTTGCCGCCGGCATCCTGATAGCGCTGGTGGCCGCCGTCATGCTCGTCTGGTGGTTCATCCGGCTGATCTGGAATTCGCCGCATTCCGTCACCCGCTATTTCCGTGCCCGCAAGCGTGACCGCGGCTATCAGGCACTGTCGACGGGGCTGATCGCCGCCGGTGCCGGCAATGCCCTGCTCGCCCGCAAGATGGCGGCACGCACGCGCGGGCTGATCCGCGCCGACCAGGAGCCGCTGATCAACCTGCTTGAGGCGCAGGCTGCCCTGATCGAAGGCAAGCATGACGAAGCTCGCCAGAAATTCGAGCTGATGGCTAACGACCCGGAAACCCGGGAACTCGGCTTGCGTGGTCTCTACCTCGAAGCCAAGCGCCTCGGCGCCAATGAAGCGGCGCGGCAATATGCCGAAAAGGCCGCCGATCACGCTCCCTATCTGCCCTGGGCGGCGCAGGCGACGCTGGAATATCGCAGCCAGGCCGGCAACTGGGACGATGCCATCAAGCTTCTCGACCAGCAGAAAGTCGCCCATGTCGTCGACAAGGAGACCGCCAACCGCCAGCGCGCCGTGCTGTTGACCGCGCGCGCCAATGACAAGCTGGAAAGTGATCCGGCCGGTGCCCGCGACGATGCGCTCGCAGCGCTGAAGCTATCCGCCGATTTCGTCCCCGCCGCGCTGACGGCCGCCAAGGCATTGTTTCGGGAGGACAAAGTGCGCAAGGCCGCATCCGTTCTCGAACAGGTCTGGAAGGCAAAGCCGCATCCGGAGATTGGCAAGGCTTATGTCCGCGCCCGCAGCGGCGACAGCGTCACCGACCGGCTGAAGCGCGCCGAGCGGCTGGAAGCGATCCGCCCGAACAATGTCGAGGCACTGCTCGTCACCGCGAAGGCGGCGCTTGATGCCCATGATTTCGCAAAGGCCCGCGCCAAGGCCGAGGCCGCCGCCCGCATCGACGCCCGCGAGGGCGCCTTCCTGCTGCTGGCCGATATCGAGGAGGCTGAGACTGGCGATCAGGGCCGCGTCCGCCACTGGATGGCGCAGGCGCTACGCGCACCGCGCGATCCGGCCTGGGTGGCCGACGGCTTCGTCTCCGACAAATGGCTGCCGCTGTCGCCCATCACCGGCCGGCTCGATGCCTTCGAATGGAAGGCGCCTTTCGGCCAGATCGAGGGGCCGCTGGAAGAAGGCACAGCCGTTTCGGTCGATGCCGCACTGAAGTCGCTGCCACCGATGCGAGAGACGGCTCCCGCAACCGCTACGGCAAAGCCGCCTTCACCAATAGTTGCATCGCCGACCGCCAGCACCTCTGTTATAGAACTGGAACCGACCGCAGCGAAGCCGGCAACCGCCGCAGTCGAGCCGGCGAAGGAGCCCGAGCCAAGGCCCTTTTTCGGCGGCGCGCCGGATGATCCGGGTGTAAAAAATCGAGAACTTGAATCGGACCCCAAGACACGGCTCAAGTTGTTCTAGGGCATGATCCCAGGAAACGCGTTGCGCTTTCCGAACCAGATCGTGCTCAGTTGCTCTAAGAATGGAACCGAATGTTTGAACGCTTTCAGGAATTTTTCCATAGCCTGACGAAAGACCACTCCAAATCCGGTTTTGCCCCCGACGACCCGCGCATCGCGGTAGCGGCTCTCTGTATCCAGGTGATGGAAGCGGACGGCAAGATCGAGGACAGCGAGAAGAAGCGGCTGCGCAAGTTGTTGAAGGAGCAATATGGCCTTGATGGCCGGCAGCTCGACGCGCTGATCGCCGCCGGCCAGGAGGCAGAGAGCGAGGCGGTCGATTATTACCGCTTTACCTCCGACCTGAAGCGCCATCTGAATGGTGAACAGCGCCTCGAACTCCTCGGCATCCTCTGGGACATCGTCTATGCCGATGGCGAGCGCAGCGAGATGGAGGATCACGCGATCTGGCGGATCGCCGATCTCATGGGCATCTCCGATCGCGAGCGCATCGTGAAGCGCCAGGAGGCTGCCGCCCGCGCACCGGGCCACGCGATGGAGACCGGCGATGATGATTGAGGCGCCTCGGCGCGGCAAGGATCGCCGCCCCGTCCTGATCGTGTTGCACCAGGAGCGCTCCAGCCCCGGCCGCGTCGGTCAGATGCTTCTCGAAAAGGGTTACGACCTCGATGTCCGCCGCCCCGTACTCGGCGACGGACTGCCGACGACGCTGGAAGGTCACGCCGGCGCAGTGGTCTTCGGCGGCCCGATGAGCGTCAATGACCCCGACGGTTTCGTCAAGGCGGAGATCGACTGGCTCGACGTGCCACTCAAGGAAAACCGCCCCTATCTCGGCATCTGTCTCGGCGCGCAGATGCTCGCCCGCCATCTCGGTGCCAAGGTGAAGGCACGCGACGACGGCAAGACCGAAATCGGCTGGTACCCGCTACAGCCGACGGAAAGAGGCCGGCTGCTGATGCGCCGTTGGCCGCAAATGGTCTATCATTTCCACCACGAAGGCTTCGACCTGCCACGCGGAGCCGAACTGCTGGCGACCGGCGAGACCTATCCCAACCAGGCTTACCGCTATGGCGCCAACGCCTGGGGCCTGCAGTTCCACGCCGAACTCACCCGCGCCATGATGCAGCGCTGGGTCGTGCATGGCGAACACCGCTTCTGCATGCCGAACGCCCAGCAGGGCCGCGAGCATCTGGAGGGCCGCATGATCTTCGACGCGGCGCTGAAAGCCTGGCTCTCCGAATTCCTCGACATGGTGTTCGAGGGCAAGCAGGCGATGGCGGCTTGAACTGTCCGATGGTTCAGCCTGCCTCCAACATCGACAGGTATCGATTGATCGCTTGACGCACGGACGCGGCATAGCGTTTGAGCTGATCGCGATCGGCGGCAAGATCATCCCGCACGGCTCTCGGGATTTCCAGCTGAACGCCCGCATTCCGCTTGCCGCCATTGCATATATTGCCGGCCGCCGTACCGGCGAGAGGCTCCCCCTTCACCCTCGCAACGGCCTTGAACCCACCCTCGTGCAATGCCTGCACGATCAGGTCCCGAAGGGCCACATCAAGTCCACCAACCCAGGATGTCTCCGCCGCGTCCCTGTCCGTTCGGCCGTGAATGGCGACCACAATCGAGGATGCGGCTACCAGAACACGCGCCTTCGGCTCATCGAAATTTTCCGAGGCGATGTGTAGCTCGTGATGCGCCCTACCCGCTCCGAGCCCTTCGAAGCAGTAGGCGGAAAAGATATCGGAGGCTATCTCCCGCGCAATCTCTGACGTCGTGGGTTCGATAAACCCGCCATGGGGCGCAATCACAACGACCGGCGACGCTCTCTCTTCCACGCGGATACGATAGTCGACGCTCTCGGTTTCATGCTCTCGCAGCGTGGAGAATGAACTGTATAGATCCGGCTGCCTTGCCATCGTGTACCTCAAGCCACTTGTGGCTCGCCCTCGCGGTCCGGTGCGTTCAGGCTGTCGATCTTGCGCAGTTGCGGGAAGCCGCTTGCCCAGATGACCGCCACCGCCAGCGTCCCGATGCCGCCGATGACGACGGCGGGGATGGCGCCGAAATAATGCGCCATGGTGCCGGCGCGGAATTCGCCGAGTTCGTTCGAGGCGCCGACGAAGACCATGTTGACGGCGTTGACGCGGCCGCGCACATGGTCGGGCGTCCAGAGCGTGATCAGGGTTTCGCGGACATAGACCGAGATCAGGTCGGACGCACCCATGATCGCAAGGGCTGCGATCGACAGCCACGGCGTATGCGAGATGCCGAAGATCAGCGTTCCCAGGCCGAACATGCCGACGCCGATGAACATGCAGATCCCTGCCCGGTGCCGGATAGGATAGGTCGCCAGGAACAGGCCCATGGCGATGGCGCCGAAGCTAGGTGCTGCGCGCAGGAGGCCGAGGCCCCAGGGACCAAGCGTCAGAATATCGCGGGCAAAGATCGGCATCAGCGCCACGGCGCCGCCAAGCAGCACGGCGAAAAGGTCGAGCGAGACAGCACCGAGGACGACCTTCTCCGACCAGATGAACCGGAAGCCGGCGAGGATTTCGGTGAGGCTCTTCGCTTCATGCGCGACGCGTTGATGCGGCTTCGGAATCAGGAAGGTGAGCATCGAGCCTGCGGCAAAGAAGAAGACGGCGACCGTATAGGAGACGCTGGGACCGAGACCATAGAGCAGACCGCCGGCAACCGGGCCGAGAATGGCGGCGGCATCCCAGGACATGGAGTTCCAGGTCACGGCATTCGACAGGTCTTCCGGCGGAATGAGATTAGGGGCGAGCGACTGCAACGCCGGCGACATGAAGGCGCGCTCGATGCCAAAGACGGCAAGGATCAGGAAGACCACCAGCGGCGCGAAAGTGCCGGTGACGGTCAGGAACAGCAGCGCGGCCGTGCAGATCGTGGCAACAAAAATGCAGATGGCGGCAATCATACGCCTGTTGTAGCGGTCGGCGACGGTGCCGGTCACCAGGATCAGCAGCAGCGACGGCAGGAACTGCACCAGCCCGATCAGGCCGAGATAGATCGCATTGCCGGTATGATCATACATCTGCCAGCCGACGGAAACGCTGACGACTTGCGTGGCAAAGGCGGTCAGAAAACGGGCGAAGAAGAAATAGGTGTAGGCGACATGCCGGAAAGCGGCAAATCGATCTCCCCTGGCAACCAAGGACATGAGGCTGGGACTTTCCGGCCGGAACAACTGCGCAAAACGCGCCCGCCTAGCCTGTTAAACATGATTCAGCGTGCTTCAGACTTGCCCGTTTAGTCGCCAATGTCTACATGTCTGTCAACCGCGAAATGGAGACGGACATGCTCGCCTTATTTCAAACCATTGATCTGGCTTTGAATCTTTATACCTGGGTGCTGATCGCCAGCGCCATCTTCTCCTGGCTCTATGCCTTCAACGTCATCAATTCGAGCAATCAGTTCGTCAATTCGGTCGGAAGCTTCCTGTATGCAGTCACCGAACCGGCGCTGCGCCCGATCCGCCGCATCCTTCCCGACCTCGGCGGCATCGACATCTCGCCGATCATCCTGCTGCTGATCATCTTCTTTGTCCGCTCGCTGATGTGGAATTCGCTGTACCCGCTCTTCGTCCGGTGAACGAAGCCTGGCAGGCTTTTGCCGATCATGTGAGATTATCGGTCCGGCTCACGCCCAACGGCGGGCGTGACGCAATCGATGGGACCGAGACCGGCGCCGATGGCGAAACCTATCTGAAGGCACGCGTCTCGGCCGTACCGGAAAAGGGCAAGGCCAACAAGGCGCTGATCGCGCTGCTGGCCAAAAGCCTCGGTGTCCCTAAATCCTCCCTTAGCCTGATCTCCGGCGACACCGCGCGTAAAAAAATCCTCCGGATCGATGGCGACCCGGAGGATTTGACAGACAGGCTGAATGCAATCTTGAAAGCCTGATCAGGCCTTCGCCTTCTTGGCGCGCTCAATGGCTTCAAGAATAAGCTCACCAGCTTCCTTGGAGCCGCCCCAGCCATAGATCTTCACCCACTTGCCGGGCTCCAGATCCTTGTAATGCGCGAAGAAGTGTTCGATCTGCTTCAGCGTGATCTCCGGCAGGTCGGTATGTTCCTTGACCTTCTCGTAGCGCAGCGTCAGCTTCGGCGAGGGAACGGCAATGATCTTTTCGTCCTTGCCGGAATTGTCTTCCATCTTCAGCACGCCGATCGGGCGGACATTGATGACGCAGCCCGGCACCAGCGGACGGGTGCTGGCGATCAGCACGTCGATCGGGTCGCCGTCTTCGGAAAGCGTATGGGGAACGAAGCCGTAATTGCCTGGGTAGGTCATCGGCGTGTAGAGGAAACGGTCGACGACCAGCGTGCCGGCCTCCTTGTCCATTTCATACTTGATCGGGTGACCGCCGACCGGAACTTCAACGATGACGTTGACGTCTTCGGGCGGGTTCTTGCCAATGGAAATCGCGTCGATGCGCATGCGTGTCCCCTAAATATTAAGGATGGTTACCGCAAGCCAGATAATCGGAATCATTCCGCAACGCAACAATGCATTGGTAGAGTGCGGGATTTTATCGGGGATCGCAGCCGGCACGATACGGCTCTCTCAGGGCCAGACGAAACCGATCTTCTTGATCTGCTTGCGGTCGAAGGTCTCGATACCCTCACAGAAATCGGCGCCGCCCTGGCCGCGATAGAAGCGGTCGGCATTCTCGTTTTCCTCGAGGCACCAGACGACCAGACCCTTGCAGCCGAGCGACTTCAATAGCCGGCGCGCCTCGCCGAACAGGAGCCGGCCAAGACCAATGCCCTGATATTCCGGACGAAGATAGAGCTCGTATATCTCGCCTTCCTGCGGCAGCGCACGGGCACGGTTGAGACCGAGGGTCGCATAACCGGCAATCTCGCCGGCGACATCGAGAACGAGAAGCGTCGCCGGGCCGCTGGTCGCCTTGCGCCACCAGCTTTCACCGCGACGCTCGATCATCTGGCTCAGCGCACGATGCGGAATGATGCCGGAATAAGTGTACTGCCACGACTGGCGGTGCACCTCCGAAATGGCCCGGGCATCATGCGGTTCAGCCCGCCGAACATCGATCGACAACGTCTTCATAACGTTTACTCTGGTCTCGCCAGCCCAAATTAACCATCCTCATTTACGAAGACGGCAGACTTGCCCACAGCCTTTATCCGTGGACGACTGCTGAAAATTAACGCCTTTTTAACCTTTGCCACAAGGGTCCAAAAATCGAACACACAAAATAAAACCCCGGCGCAATGGCCGGGGTTGAGTGGTTCGAAGCGATACAGGCCGTCCGTTACGCGGAACGCGCCTTTTCCATGCGCTTGCGCTCGTTCGGATCGAGATACATCTTGCGCAGGCGAATCGACTTCGGCGTGACTTCCATCAACTCGTCGTCCTGGATCCAGGACAGCGCGCGGTCGAGCGTCATGCGGATCGGCGGCGTCAGCTTGACGGCCTCGTCCTTGTTGACCGAGCGAATGTTGGTCAACTGCTTGCCCTTAAGGACGTTGACTTCAAGGTCGTTGTCGCGTGTGTGGATGCCGATAATCATGCCGGCGTAAACCTTTTCACCCGGATCGATGATCATCGGACCGCGGTCTTCAAGGTTGAACATCGCGTAGGCGACAGCTTCGCCGGATGCGTTGGAGAGCAGGACGCCGTTGGAGCGGCCGCCGATCGCGCCCTTGAAGGGCTGATAATCATGGAACAGACGGTTCATGATGGCGGTGCCGCGCGTATCCGTCAGCAGTTCCGACTGATAGCCGATGAGACCGCGGGTCGGTGCAAAGAACTTCAGGCGCAGGCGATTGCCGCCGGACGGACGAAGCTCGACCATTTCGGCCTTGCGCTCGGACATCTTCTGCACGACCACGCCGGAATGTTCTTCATCGACGTCGATGACAACTTCCTCGATCGGCTCCAGCATCACACCCGTTGCCTCGTCCTTGTGCATGACGACGCGCGGACGCGACACGGCAAGCTCGAAGCCTTCGCGACGCATGGTTTCGATCAGAACGGCGAGCTGCAATTCGCCGCGGCCGGAGACGTAGAACGAATCCTTACCTTCGGCTTCTTCGATCTTCAGCGCGACGTTGCCTTCGGCTTCCTTGAAGAGGCGATCGCGGATGACGCGCGAAGTAACCTTGTCGCCTTCGGTGCCAGCCAGCGGGCTGTCGTTAACGATAAAGGACATGGTGACGGTCGGCGGATCGATCGGCTGGGCGTGCAGCGCCTCGGTGACGGACGGATCGCAGAATGTGTCGGCAACCGTACCCTTGGACAAACCAGCGATGGCGACGATATCGCCTGCATGGGCTTCATCGATAGGCGTACGCTCGATGCCGCGGAACGCGAGGATCTTGGAAATGCGGCCGGTTTCGATCAGCTTGCCATCCTGGCCTAGAACCTTGACGGCCTGGTTCGGCTTGATCGAGCCGGAATGAATGCGGCCAGTGATGAGGCGGCCGAGGAAGGGGTTGGATTCGAGAAGCGTGCCGATCATGCGGAATGCACCATCTTCTTCACCGACACTCGGCTCCGGCACATGCTTCAGCACGAGATCGAGAAGCGGGCCAAGGCCTTCCTCAACCGGGCCATCCGGCGAATAGTTCATCCAGCCGGCGCGGCCCGAGCCGTAAAGGATCGGGAAATCGAGCTGCTCGTCGGTGGCGTCAAGCGCTGCGAAAAGATCGAAGACTTCGTTGATAACTTCTTCGTGGCGAGCATCCGGACGGTCGATCTTGTTGATCGCGACGATCGGGCGAAGGCCAACCTTCAGCGCCTTGCCGACCACGAACTTGGTCTGCGGCATCGGGCCTTCTGAGGAATCGACCAGCACGATGGCGCCATCGACCATCGACAGGATGCGCTCGACTTCACCGCCGAAATCGGCGTGGCCGGGGGTGTCGACGATGTTGATGCGAACGCCCTTCCAGATGACGGAGGTCGCCTTGGCGAGAATAGTGATACCGCGCTCTTTTTCCAGATCGTTGGAATCCATCATGCGCTCAACGGTGCGCTGGTTCTCGCGGAAGGAACCGGACTGCTTCAGAAGCTCGTCAACGAGGGTGGTTTTCCCATGGTCAACGTGCGCGATGATCGCGATGTTGCGAAGTGCCATAATCTTATATCTCTGGGGCTGAGGCGCGATATAAAGTAAACACGCCAATTACGTTTGGCGCGCTCATACCCTTTTTTTCGCGTTTGCGAAAGGGGGGAGGCAAGAAAGCAGCAACCAGCCTGTTTTCGCGCCTCTCCAATAGGTCAATTTCACGCTGATCGACAGCAACTGCCAGCCCACCGAGGCACATATGTCTAAAATTCTATATCAGGGCGATCTCTTTGCCGACTATTTCCAAATATACCTGCGCGACGAAGCCCATCCGGACCTGCCCGACGACTATACGGATGAGGTGATCGCTCGCCGCCTCTCCGCCGGACCCCATGCGATCATTCTCCATACCGTGCGCAATATGACCGTGCCGGTTTGCGTAGAATGGCACGATCGCCGCCCAGCGACCAGCCTCGACGCCTACCAGCATGTGGCGGAATCCGGTTTCCACTGCCCTTCGGGCCAGCTCGTGCTAGCCGGTTTGACCGACTACGGCCCAACCGCTCCCCGTCTTGCAGTGAAAGCAGGGGCGCTCGGCGTGCGGGTGAACATGTCCGGCCTCGATACCCTCAGCGAAGACGAACTTGACGGAGACGATCACTACCTCGTGCAGCTTTGGCCCGAGGCCGAACCGAATGACGTGCGCCTGTTGAAGTCATGGCCCGAGAGATAGACTTGTCGCAGAAATTAACGTCCCGCGACTGACCTTTACGATAGTTAGAAGTCCTCAACGGACCACCGGCCGCCACAGATGGCGATTGCTATATTAAGCGCAAATTCACCATCCGGACGGCCACGTGTGGCGGCTAAATCAAGCCGCCAAACCCTTCTTCTTCAGCATCGCATCCGGGCTCGGCAACTTGCCACGAAATGCCTTGTAGGCATCTTCCGGGTCGATCGAGCCGCCGACGGAATAGATGTTGGCCTTCAGTTTTTCGGCCATCGCCGCATTGAAGGCATCGCCGGTTTCCTCGAAGGCGGAGAAGGCGTCAGCGTCGAGCACTTCAGACCACATGTAGGAATAGTACCCGGCCGAATAGCCGTCGCCGGAAAACACATGCTGGAAGTGCGGCGTTGCGTGACGCATGACGATCGATTTCGGCATGCCGATTTCCGCGAGCACCCCGGCCTGCACCGCCATCGGATCCTCGACGGCGCCACGCGTGTGGAAGGCCATGTCGATCAGCGCCGACGAGGTGAATTCCACCGTGTTGAAGCCGGCATTGAAGGTGCGGGCGGCGAGAACCTTGTCGAGCAGTGCCTGCGGGATCGGCTCGCCCGTTTCGTAGTGCACGGCATATTCCTTCAAGATCGCCGGCACGGTCAGCCAATGTTCGTAAAGCTGCGACGGCAGTTCGACGAAATCGCGCGACACGCCGGTGCCGGCAACCGAGGGATAGGTGACATCGGAGAGCATGCCGTGCAGCGCATGACCGAATTCATGGAACAGCGTGCGGGCGTCGTCCAGCGACAGGAGCGCCGGCTTGCCTTCGGCGGGCTTGGCGAAATTGCAGACGTTGTAGATGATCGGCAGCTCACCGACATCGCCGTTCGGCAGCCGCAATTTATGCTGCGACTGGAACGAGCTCATCCAGGCGCCGGAACGCTTCGAGCTGCGCGCGAAATAATCGCCGAGGAACAGCGCGACGAGCCTGTCGGAGCGGTCGCGGATCTCGAAGACGCGGACATCAGGGTGATAGGCGGGAACGCCCTTCTGCTCGATAGCCCGGATGCCGAACAGGCGTCCGGCAACATCGAAGCAAGCGGCGATGATCTTTTCGAGCTGCAGGTAAGGCTTCAGCTCGGCCTCGGAGAAATCGAACTTCTGCGTCCGGATCTTCTCGGCATAATGCCGCCAGTCCCAGGGCATGACCTCGTGATTGCGGCCCTCCTGCGAAATCAGCGCGGCAATATCGGCCTCTTCCTCGCCGGCGCGCGCGGCAGCCTTTGCCCAAACCGCCTTCAGGAGATCGTTCACCGCCTCCGGCGTCTTCGCCATGGTGTTGTCGAGCTTGAGCTCGGCAAAATTGGCATAGCCGAGCAGCTTGGCTTTCTCGGCCCGGAGCGCCAGCGTCTCGCGGATGATCTTGCGATTGTCGGTCTCGCCGCCATTTTCGCCGCGCGCCACCCAGGCCTTGAAAGCCTGTTCGCGCAAATCGCGGCGCTCGGAGGCCGTCAGGAACGGCTCGATGATCGAGCGCGACAAGGTGACGGCATATTTGCCTTCTTCGCCGCGTTCCCGCGCCGCCGCTGCCATCGCATCCTTAAGATAATCGGGCAGGCCGGCAAGATCGGCTTCCTCGGAAAGAATCAGCGCCCAGCTCTTCTCATCACCAAGGACATTCTGACCGAACTGCGCGCCGAGGCCCGCCAGTGTCTCGTTGATCGTCGCAAGCCGTTCCTGCTCGGCCTTCGGCAGCTTGGCGCCCGACTTCACAAAACCCTTCCAGTGCCGTTCCAGCACACGGGTTTCTTCCAGCGTCAGGCCAAGATCGTCACGACCTTCCCACAATGCGTCGATACGGGCGAAAAGCGCTGCATTCATGCCGATCTTCGAATAATGCCGCGATATTTTCGGCGCGATCTGGCGCTCCAGGGTCTGGATCACCTCATTCGTATGGGCGCCGGCCTTGTTCCAGAACAGCGCGGACACCCGCGACAGCGCGTCGCCGGCAATCTCAAGCGCAGTAACGGTGTTGGCGAAGTTCGGCGCTTCGCCATTGTCGGCAATCGCATCGATCTCCGTCTCGTGGGAGGCCAGGGCCGCATCGAAGGCAGGCGCGAAATCGGTGTCTTTCACCGCGTCGAAACGTGGCAGGCCCTGATGCCCGGTCCATTCGACGAGCGCGGGGTTGACGGCTTGGGAAGACATGCGAGCATCCTTTCGGCAGACATCTGATCGAAGCACGATATAGGACCCGCTCCGCCAGATTGGTATGGCGGAGCGGAACAAAAATGAGGAATGGTCAGGCCTTGCGCCATCCGAGCAGGCCGGGCGTCGCATGCCACAGCGCCTGGGCCGCAAACCCCATGAAGAGCACGCCGGAACAACGCACGATCAGCCGCTCGTGAGCGCGATAGAAGCGCCGGACGACACCCGCGCCGATAATTCCGATCAGAATGATGTCGGCGGTGATGAAGCCGGCGAGAGAGACGGTAACCAGCAACGGCAGCGCGCTGAACGTCAACGCCCCGGCCGACCCCGCCACCAGCGCGGTAAAGGTCGCGAGCGCCACCGGATATCCCTTCGGATTGGTGACGCCGAAGATCAGGCCGCGGCGGAACGGGCGGTCGACATTGAGCAGCGTCTTACCATCATCCCTCGGCTTGGCCGTCACCGCACTCCAGCCGATCCAGGCGAGATAAAAGCCGCAGAGCAATCCAAGGAGATCGAAAACGAAGGTGCCGAGAGTTTTTGCACCGACGATTGCAACCAAAGCGAGCGACGACCAGATAAGGTCTCCGACGAGATGGCCGCTCATGAAGAAGGCCCCGGCCTTGCGTCCCTGCCCCGCACCGATGCCGAGCAGCGCCAGAAAGGCCGGACCGGGAATCAGCACATAGAACAACGCCGCCAGAAAGGCGCCGACGATAAGTGATTGCGTCATATTGAAAGTTCCCGATAGCAATCGTGACAGATTAACGACGCGCCTACCCGGGTCAAGCCAACCAAGTCGTGTGAAGATTAAAGAATCCATTGAATTTAGGGGGCGTTATCACTAAGAATTTACCGGGGCCTAAAAACAAGCGTAGGTAGGGAAGCGCTTATGAGCAGCAGGATAGATACGGATTCGCTTGCCTTTCTGGTGGCGGATTGCGCACGATTGATGAGAACGGCTTTCGAGCGCCGCATTCTCGCGGCGGGACTTGGCCTCACAGCCGGCGAAGCACGTACGCTGATTCAGGTTGCCGCCGTCAATGGCAGCCGTCAGCTTGACATTGCCTCTCGCATGGGCCTGGAACCGATGACGGTCAGCGCCTTCCTTGACAAGTTGCAGGCACGCGGCCTGATCGAGCGACAGCCCGATCCTCTCGACCGCCGTGCCAAGCGCATCGTGTTGTCGGAAGCCGCCGACGCCAAGCTGAAGCAGATCGGCAGGGAGATCTGTGCGGTGGAGCGCGATGCGGTGCAAGGCTTTAATCATGGCCTGCAGGACGAACTGCATCACGCGCTCCGCGCCTTCCGCAGCAATCTGCAGAATGCGGATATGCCGGTCGAGATGGAACGCGAATTGAGGCCGGCGGAGTAAATCCGGCCCGTCGCGAAGCCGAAAAAGAAGAAGCCCGCCTCCGGTAATCGGAAGCGGGCTATATTTGCTGCAAATCCGCTTACTTGGTCAGGTTGCGCTTGGCGAGCGTGCGCAAGCGCAGCGCGTTGAGCTTGATGAACCCGGCCGCGTCCTTCTGGTCGTAGGCGCCCTGGTCGTCTTCGAAGGTGACCAGCTTGTCGGAATAGAGCGACTTCGGGCTTTCGCGGCCGATCGTCATGACATTGCCCTTGTAGAGCTTCAGCGTCACTTCGCCTTCGACATGCTCCTGGCTCTTGTCAATCAGCGCCTGCAGCATTTCGCGTTCCGGCGAGAACCAGAAGCCGTAATAGATCAGCTCCGCGTAACGCGGCATCAGCTCATCCTTGAGGTGGGCGGCGCCGCGATCAAGCGTGATCGATTCAATAGCCCGGTGAGCGGCGAGCAGGATCGTGCCGCCCGGGGTCTCGTAGACGCCGCGCGACTTCATGCCGACGAAACGGTTCTCGACGAGATCGAGGCGGCCGATGCCGTTGTCGCGGCCATAATCGTTGAGCTTTGCCAGCAGCGTCGCTGGGCTCAGGCGCTCGCCATTGATCGAGACGGCATCACCCTTCTCGAAGCCGACCTTGATGACGGTGGCCTTATCGGGAGCGGCTTCCGGCGAAATCGTCCGCATATGCACATATTCCGGCGCTTCCTGCGACGGATCTTCCAGAACCTTGCCCTCCGACGAGGAGTGCAGAAGATTGGCGTCGACGGAGAACGGCGCTTCGCCCTTCTTGTCCTTGGCAACCGGGATCTGATGCTTCTCGGCAAATTCGAGCAGATCGGTGCGGCTCTTGAACGTCCAGTCGCGCCACGGCGCGATGATCTTGATGTCCGGGTTCAGCGCATAGGCCGACAGTTCGAAGCGGACCTGGTCATTGCCCTTGCCGGTGGCGCCGTGAGCAATCGCGTCGGCGCCAGTCTTTTTGGCGATTTCGATCAGGTGCTTGGAGATCAGCGGGCGGGCGATCGAGGTGCCGAGCAGGTAGACGCCTTCATAAACGGCATTGGCACGGAACATCGGGAAGACGAAATCGCGCACGAACTCTTCGCGCACATCCTCGATATAGATTTCCTTGATGCCGAGCAGCTCGGCCTTCTTGCGCGCCGGTTCCAGCTCTTCGCCCTGGCCGAGATCGGCGGTGAAGGTAACGACTTCGGCGCCAAGCTCCGTCTGCAGCCACTTCAGGATAATCGAGGTGTCGAGACCGCCCGAATAGGCGAGAACGACTTTCTTCACGTCTTTATGTGATGCCATGATAATGAGATCCGTTTCAATGCGAGCCTGTGGAGAGGCCCGCAAACCCTGTGTCGCGGCACTTTTAGCGAGATTATCGCGAGGCGCAAGGGGAAGTGCGCCCGGTTCATGTCGCGCTCGTGACAAGAGGAAGTGACAAGATCGATCCAGAGTTCGAGAACTCGCGATTTCGATTTGACTAGTCAGAGCGACGCGTCATATCTGCCATTATCCAAACAATGCCCGGGGAGGACCCTGCTCGTGACTGATATTCAAGCCATTTTCAAGAAATCCAATGTTGCCGTCATCACCGGCGGCGCTTCCGGTATCGGCCTTGCGGCGGCGAAATATTTCGCCGGGCTCGGCATGAGCGTCGCCATTGCCGATCTTGGTGGCGACCGGCTGGCCGATGCGCGTGCCGAACTCGAAGCGATCGCCGGCGAAGAGCATGTGATGGCAGTCGAAACGGACGTTGCCCAGAAAGAGGCGCTCGAAGCACTCGAACGCGCCGTCCTGCAGCGGTTCGGCCGGGTGCACGTGCTAATGAACAATGCCGGCATCGGGCCGGAAACCTCGATCTTCAGCCCGCAGGCCGGCTGGGACGCTATTTTCGGCGTCAATCTCCTCGGCGTCATCAACGGCACACGCGTTTTCGGACCCGCCATGCTGGCCCATGGCGAACCGGGCCTGATCATCAACACCGGTTCGAAGCAGGGCATTACCACGCCACCCGGCAACCCCGCCTACAACGTCTCCAAGGCCGGCGTGAAGGTCTTCACCGAGGCCCTGCAGCATGAGCTGCGCAACACCGAAGGCGCGAAAATCTCGGCGCATCTGCTGATCCCCGGCTTCGTCTTCACCGGCCTCACCCAGGGAGATCGCCGTGAAAAGCCGGCTGCCGCCTGGACGGCGGAACAGACGGTCGATTTCATGGTGGAAAGCCTTGAGCGCGGCGACTTCTACATCCTTTGCCCTGATAACGACGTGGCCCGACCGACCGACGAGCGCCGCATGCTCTGGGCCGCCGGCGATATCGTCGAAAACCGCCCGCCGCTGTCGCGCTGGCATCCGGATTATGCCGACAAGTTCAAGGCATTCCTGGAAAAGAAGGATTGATTTGCAAATCGCCGAAAGCCGGATAGAAAACGCTGATCCTCTTATCCGGCTTTCGGAGCTGCCCAATGGATTTCCTGCCCAGCCTGTCGACGCTTCTGGCCTTTACCGCGGCAACCCTGCTTCTCGCGATGACTCCAGGCCCCGACATGACGCTCTCCATCAGCCGCGCCTTGGCACAGGGCAAAAGGGCCGCACTCTTCGTCGTCCTCGGCACTACGATCGGCGTTGTCGTCCACACATGCCTGGTGGCCTTCGGCATCTCGGCGCTGATTACAGCCTCGCCGGTTGCCTTCACCCTGCTTAAGACCGGCGGCGCCGCCTATCTGCTGTGGCTGGCGATCCAGGCGATCCGCTTCGGCTCCAGCCTGTCGGTCATGCAGGTCGACGCGGCGAGAAGAACGCCGCTCTCCAACATCGCCAACGGCTTCTGGGTCAATCTGCTGAACCCGAAGGTCATCATCTTTTTCATGACCTTCCTGCCGCAGTTCGTTACGGCGGGCGATCCGGCCGTCACGCACAAGCTCCTGTTCCTGGGATTCTTCTTTATCGTCGTCGGCGTGCCGGTGAACATCGTCGTCGTTCTCGCCGCCGACAAGCTGTCGTCCTGGCTGCAGAACAACCGCGGCGTCCTGCGCGGCCTCGACTATACCTTCGCCGGCGTCTTTTCGATTTTCGCGGCGAAGATCTTCCTCACGCAGGCTCGCTGAGCGCACCTCCGGCAAAGCGGCCGGCGATCCACCAATAGACGGTGGCGCTGGCGGCTCCAAGAAACGCAAAACAAACGACGATGGTGATCAGGTTGAGGGTCTGCGGTCGCTCGACGCTGCCCGAAATCAGAACGGATGCCACCGCCGACAACGTGGCGCCATAAATCGCGTAGCCGTACCAGCGGTGCATGCCGCGCCATTCGAAAACCGGAATGACGATAAGCGATGGCAGGATGCTGACGATCATCACAAGCTTGGTCAGGGCGACGGTGAGCGCGAACAGCTCCGGCGCGGCCGTCCCCGGCATGGTCCAGGCACCGACACAGGCGAGCACGAAGCCCATCATCACACAGGCGCCGAGATAACCCCACAGGAGCCGCAGAGGCCTGCGCAACCTGAGAAGCATCGATCTCAATCCTCGCCGTGATTGGCGATCATCATGGCCTCAAAAGCCAGCCGCTCGGTCTTGCGCATGCGCTCGGATTCCGACTTCAACTGGCCGCAGGCGGCGAGAATATCACGGCCGCGCGGCGTGCGGATCGGCGAGGCGTAGCCGGCCGCGTTGATGAAATCGGCAAATTTCTCGATCTGCTCCCAATCCGAACATTGGTAGTTCGTGCCCGGCCAGGGATTGAAGGGAATGAGGTTGATCTTCGACGGGATGCCCTTCAGCAGTTGGATCAGCCCCTTGGCATCCTCGAGGCTATCGTTGACACCCTTCAGCATCACATATTCGAAGGTGATGCGCCGCGCATTCGAAAGGCCGGGATAGGCGCGGCAGGCGTCCATCAATTCCTTCAGCGGATATTTCTTGTTGATCGGCACCAGCATGTCGCGCAAGTCGTCGCGCACCGCATGCAGCGAGATCGCCAGCATGACGCCGATTTCATCACCAGTGCGGTAGATTTCCGGCACGACGCCCGAGGTCGAAAGGGTGATGCGCCGCTTCGACAGTGACAGGCCATCGCCATCGGAGGCGATCAGCAGCGCCGTCTTGACGCTTTCGAAATTGTAGAGCGGCTCGCCCATGCCCATCATGACCATGTTGCTGACCTTGCGGCCTTCCGCCGGCATGACGGTCCCCTGCGGCGCTTCGCGATCCGGAAAATCGCCGAGCCGGTCGCGCGCGAGCAGCAACTGCGACAGGATCTCTTCCGCCGTCAGGTTGCGCACCAGGCGCTGCGTGCCGGTGTGACAGAAGGAACAAGTGAGCGAACAGCCGACCTGGCTGGAAACGCAAAGCGTGCCCCGGCCTTCTTCGGGAATATAGACGGTTTCGACCTCGACCGGACGGCCGGCGCCGCGCGGCGGAAAGCGCAGCAGCCACTTGCGGGTGCCATCGTTGGAGACCTGTTCCTCGACGATCTCCGGCCGGGCGATGGTGAAATGCGTCTTCAGCATTTCGCGCATGTCCTTGGAGACATTCGCCATGGCGTCGAAATCGGAGACGCCGCGCACATAGATCCAGTTCCAGAGCTGGCTGACGCGCATCTTGACCTGCTTGTCGGCGACGCCCTTCTCCTTCAGTGCCGCGCCCATCTCCTCGCGCGTCAGGCCGATCAGCGACGGTTTCGGCGAAAGCTCGACCGGCTGCGATACGGGCATCGGCTTGAGCTTGGATGGGGTCATGACATCGATGGCGGACATAGGATCATTCCAACAATTGACATCGGCGATGCCGCAAAAGCTGCGGATGCGGGCAAGGCACGGAAATCAGAGGGTTCATGTGGTGGCGGAACAGGAAACTGCCGCACACCCACTGTTGGCGGGGCCTTTAGCATTAATTTCCGCCCGCGTCATCCCTCTCCCTCAAAAGCAAAAGGCCGGCCATCGCAGGCCGGCCTTTTTGTCTCGATCGTGGCAGTATGGCGATCACATTGACGTGATCCATCGGCCATCGATCTTATTTGCAGTTCTCGATCTGCTTGAGCGCCGCGGTGACGCCCTTCAGCGAATAGGTATAGGAGGTGTTGGTGCCCTTCTTCGAGGTCGCGGTGACCTTCAGCGAATGGCCGGACTTCAGCGCTGCAACCAGAGCCGGCTCCTGCGCGGCGTTCTCGACCCAGGCGGCCTTGTCCTTTGTGAACATCACGAAGGTCTTGTTGTCGATGACGACGTCCACCTTGGAATTGTCCTTGAGCGGATAGCCCATCATCGCCTGCGGTTCATAGGAGATGTTCTGGCCCGGGCGCTGGGAAACGATGAAGAAGTTATCACCATGATCGATGCCGCTGGTCGGGGCCTTGGCCGTCGGCACGGAGAGAACGTAGCAGACCTTGCCGGCGCCGGACTGGTAGGAATAGGCGCCCCAGGCATCGAATTGCTGGATGCGCGTCGGCGACATCGGTGCTGCTGCCGGCGCCTGTGCGGGCGCCTGCTTCTTGGTCTGCGCGGATGCAATGCCGGTGCCGGCCAGAACGAGCGAGAGGGCGATAGCGAAGCTTTTTACAAACATGGTTTCCTGCCGATTTCTTGCGGTCCAGAGCTCGAGGCGATTTGAGTACGCACGCCTGCCTATGCTCATGAGCTGCCCTATTTTGACTTTATTCAGGTTACCAAACCGTCAACGGAGCGATAGGTGCCCCTGCTCTGTGCCGTTTCAACTCAAGCGCCGCGCCAGGCCTGAAAGGCATCAGGAAGAATTTGAAAACCCGGATGGCGGAACACCATCCTACGGGATCGACTTATGACAGAAAGATTCAGGCAAGAATTTGACCTCTCTAAAATCAGGAGCACCTGATAAAGGTCTGGAAACCCGGCAGGATTTCCGCCGCTAGCCGCACGGCCGGACTCACACCGCCTTTGCCGCCTCGGGCTCGTTGGCCAAGGCCCGGTCAGCGGCGTCATAATGTTCCTGGCGGATATGGCCCTTGATCATGCTGAAGGCGAGCGCCAGAACCGCAGCATCGTCCGAAAAGCCGATAACCGCGAAGAAATCCGGGATAATATCGATCGGCATGACGAAATAGCCGAGCGCGGCGAGCAATACGCCGCGAACGCGCGTCGGCGTCTGCGAATCGAGCGCGCAGTAGAAGGCTGCTACGACATCGCGGGAAAACGGAATGTGCCGCGCCGCCTTGCGCAAAGTCGGCCAGAACTTGCTGCGCACAGACTTCTCCTGACGTTTTTGGGTCTCTTCGTCACCAGGCATCAGGATCTCCCCATACTTGATGTCATCCATTCCACGCACTCCATCGAAGCCCTTGTTCCGGGGCGCATAAACATATGGTGATCGCTCCCCGCGATTCAATCGGACCGTCGCGCCGCCGCCTTTTCCATCGCTTTTGCCAGCTTGACGTCGTAATCGGTCAGGCCATTGGCATCATGGGTCGTCAGTTTCACGTCGACACGCGAATAGACATTGAACCATTCCGGGTGATGGTTGAGTTTCTCTGCAGTCAGGGCCGCCTCGGTCATGAAACCAAAGGCCTCGACGAAATTACGGAATTTAAAACTCTTCGAAATCGACAGACGGTCCGCCGCTAATGTCCAGCCAACAAGGCCAGCGACGATTTCATCGATTGCGGCCGGTTCCAGCTTTTCGTATTTCATGACAAGGTCACTCCTCTCGATCAGTTGAAGGATAACATGGACCGCTTCAGGATTCTGTTTGTTTGCGCCGGCAACATCTGTCGCTCACCGCTCGCCGAAGGCATTTTCCGGCACCGGCGGCTGGCATCAGGGAGAAAGGCCGGATCGCCGCTCGGTCGCCGCTGCCGCCGGTCACGGCATCGACATTTCCAGCCAAAAGGCGCGGCGCATCGAAGCCACCGACTTCGACCGGTTCGACCTGATCCTGGCAATGGATCAAGACAATTTGAAGAATTTGCGGAAAATTGCGCCTGCCGATGCACTCGGCAGGCTACATCTCTTCAACGCCCTCGCGCTGGGCAACAACAAGGACATTCCCGACCCTTACTATGGCGGCCACGAGGGTTTCGAGGCGGTCTACACCATGCTTTTGGCGGGCTGCAACGCGCTGCTTCCCACACTGGGGAAGGCGCTGCGGGCCTCATGAAGCGGGAAGACCTCTTCGGTGAGGTAAGGACCGCCGCCGACCGATTCGCGCGATGACAACAGCACGAAACGGCCCACCGTAAATGGTGAGGTGTGGAAGTCGCCGCGTCCGGAGAGATAGTGCACCACATCGTCGACGCGCGAGGACTTCAGCCGGGCGAGCGTCACATGCGGCGTGAACTTGCGCGGATCCGGCGGCAGGCCGATGCGCTGGCAGATGCGCTCGATCTCGCCTTGCAGGGCGTACATATCGGGCGTCTGCGTGACGCCGGCCCAGACCGAATGTGGTTTCCTGGAACCGAAAGAGCCGATACCTTCCAGCCGAAGCTGGAATTCCGGCCGGTCGATGCGGTCCAGACGGTCGACGATCTCATCCGCCGTCCGGCCATCGACGTCGCCGATGAAACGAAGGGTGATGTGATAATTTTCTACGTCGATCCACCTGGCGCCGGGAAGACCACCGCGCAACAACGAAAGGCTCATGGCCGCGTTGCGCGGAATTTCGAGGGCGGTAAAAAGTCTCGGCATTACGAGCACTCCCCGAATCTCTTGCAGGTATAAGCAGGGAATCACGCAATTGCAGCCGGTGCAAGCATCTATTTCGCAGCTGCGGCAATCGTCCCTATGAAACTGGCAGCGACGGGCTCGAAGCCCTGCACCATCACATCGACCCCTTGCGGGTTCGGATGCATGCCATCACTCAGTTGCAGATCAGCATGCGTCGCAACCCCATCGAGAAAGAACGGATAGAGCGTCAGCTGGTATTTATCCGCGAGCCGCTGGTAGATCGGATTGAATTTGGCCGCATAATCCGGCCCCATATTCGGCGGCGCCAGCATGCCGGCAAGCAGCACGGGAATGTTGCGCTCCTTCAGCCTGGCGATGATGGCGTCCAGGTTCTTTTCTGTGTCTTCCGGCGGAATGCCGCGCAAGGCGTCGTTGGCGCCGAGTTCGAGGATTACGCCGTCGGTTCCATCCGGCACGGACCAGTCGATGCGCGACAACCCGCCCGACGTCGTGTCGCCGGACACGCCGGCATCAGCAATCGCCACGTCCAGCCCCTTTGCCTTCAGCGCCGCCTCCAGCTTGGCCGGAAATCCGTCGCCCGGCGGCAGCTGGTAGCCGGCCATCAGGCTGTCGCCGAAACCGACCAATTGGATGGTCCGCGCTTCGGCTGCGCTCGCTGCACCAAACAAAAGGCCGAAAGCAATGACAGCGAAGTGAAACGCAGCAGCTTTAAAACTCATGATCCATTCCCTAAATTCGCTGCGCGGGCCAAATCGCGCCCGCCATGGTCTCAGATGTATATAGGGCGTCCCGCATTGGCAAAAACCATCATCGAGCTGAAGAAGGCGGATTTGACGCTCGGCAATGCCGCCGCCTCCGTCCATGTGCTGAAAGGCATCGACCTTACCGTTGCGGAAGGCGAGGCCGTCGGTATCGTCGGCCCCTCCGGTTCCGGCAAGTCGACGCTGCTGATGGTGCTGGCCGGCCTTGAAAAGCTCGATAGCGGCGAACTTCTGATCCGCGACACGCCCCTTCATAGCCTGAGCGAGGATCGCGTCGCCGATTTCCGCGGCCGCAATATCGGCATCGTCTTCCAGTCCTTCCATCTCATCGCCAACATGACGGCACTGGAAAATGTCGCCGTACCGCTGGAACTCGCCAATGTCCGCGACGCCTTCGACATCGCCCGGAAAGAGCTGGAGGCCGTCGGCCTCGGCGAACGGCTGAGCCATTATCCCGGCCAGCTTTCGGGCGGCGAACAGCAACGCGTGGCGATCGCCCGCGCGCTTGCCCCCTCGCCAGCCCTTCTGATCGCGGACGAGCCGACCGGCAACCTCGACACCGACACCGGACGGCAGATCGCCGACCTTTTGTTTGCCCAGCAGGCCGAGCGCGGGACGACGATGCTGCTCGTCACCCACGATCCCTCCCTCGCCGCCCGCTGCTCCCGCCAGATCCGCGTCCGCTCAGGCGAGATCGAGGGTGACAGCGCCCACGCGCGGACGAGCCAGGCGGCAACGGCATGACGGTGGCAGGCGCACGCTTCACGCTTGCCTTCCGCCTGGCGCTGCGCGAATTACGCGGCGGCCTCGGCGGCTTCTACATCTTCCTCGCCTGCATCGCGCTCGGCACCGGCGCGATCGCCGCCGTCAACTCGGTTTCGCAGTCGATTACCGATGCGATTTCGACCCAGGGCCAGTCGCTGCTGGCCGCCGACGTCCGCTTCGAGCTCAACAATCGCGAGGCAAAGCCGGACGAACTGGCCTATCTCGAAAGCCTCGGCCAGCTCTCCCGATCCACCGGCCTGCGCTCCATGGCCCGCCTGCCCGACGGCTCCGACCAGGCGCTGGTCCAGGTCAAGGCGGTCGACGGCGCCTATCCGCTCTACGGCAGCTTCGCGGCCGATCCGGACCAGCCGCTGTCGACGCTGCTTGCCGCCAAGGATGGGACCTATGGCGCCGTCCTCGCTCCCCTGCTTCTCGAACGGCTGAACCTCAAGATCGGCAGCGAGCTTCTGCTCGGCAATACGAAGCTTCGGGTCACCGGCACGGTGAAGACCGAGCCGGACGCGGTCTCCGAAGGTTTCGGCTTCGCCCCGCGACTGCTCACCAGTCGTGAGGCCTTGCAAGCTTCCGGGCTGATCACCACCGGCAGCCTGGTCGAACAGGTCTACAAGATCCGCATGGACGATCCCGCCGGCGGCCTGCGCGATATCACCACCCGCGCCAATGCGGCTTTCCCGCAGGCCGGCTGGTCGGTTCAGACCAGCAACCGCGCCGCCCCGGCGCTTGCCGACAACATCACCCGCTTCTCACAATTCCTGACCCTGGTCGGCCTTACCGCCCTGATCGTCGGCGGCGTCGGTGTTGCCAATGCCGTGCGCGCCTTCCTCGACGCCAAGCGCACCACCATCGCCACATTCAAATGCCTCGGCGCTCCTGCCTTCGTCGTGGTGATGATCTACCTGATCCAGATCGCCCTGATCGCACTTGCCGGCGTCGCCATCGGCCTGGTGTTCGGCGCCATCGCACCGATGCTGGCCTCGCAATTCATGGCCGAATTCCTGCCGATCTCCACCGCGCCGCAGCTCTATCCCGGCCCGCTGGCATTGGCTGCCCTTTTCGGCCTGCTGACGACGCTCGCCTTCGCCATTCCGCCGCTCGGCCATGCCCGCGAAGTGCCGGCAACCGCGCTCTTCCGGGAACAGGGCTTCGAAGCACGCCGCCTGCCGGGCTGGCCCTATCTGCTGACCGCCGGCCTGCTGATGGCGGCACTCGCAGCCCTTGCGATCTATACCGCCTATGACCGCCGCATCGCCGTCGTCTTCATTGTCTCGATCGCGGGTGCCTTCGTCGTGCTTCGCGCGGTGGCCGCGCTACTTTCCTGGCTTGCCCGCCGCAGTCCGCGCGTGCACTCGCCGGCCCTGCGGCTGGCGATCGGCAACATCCATCGGCCGGGCGCGCTGACCGCCTCCGTCGTGCTGTCGCTCGGCCTCGGCCTGGCGCTTCTGGTAACGCTGACGCTGATCGACGGCAACATGCGCCAGCAGCTGACCGGGCGCATGAGCGAACAGGCGCCGAATTTCTTCTTCGTCGATATTCAAAGCTCGGAGCTCGACGGCTTCCGCAAGGTCGTGCAGGCCCAGGCGCCCGAGGGCAAGCTCGTCGAGGCACCGATGCTGCGCGGCCGCATCGTCGCCTTCAACGGCGAAGACGTCAGCAAGATAAAGGTGCCGCCGGCCGGCCAATGGGTGCTGCGCGGCGACCGCGGCATCACCTATGCCGAAACCATGCCCGAAAACGCCGCCCTCACGGAAGGCGAATGGTGGGGCAAGGACTATAGCGGCGAACCGCTGGTTTCCTTCTCGGACGAGGAAGGCAAGGCGCTCGGCCTGAAGCTCGGCGACAAGCTGACCGTCAACGTGCTCGGCCGCAACGTGACGGCCAAGGTCGCCAGCTTCCGCAAGGTTCAATGGCAGTCGCTGTCGATCAACTTCGTCATGATCTTCTCACCCAACACCTTCAAGGGCGCACCGCATGCCTGGCTTGCGACCCTGACCGATCCTTCCGCTACCTCGGCGCAGGAAGCAGCGATCCTGAAAAACGTCACCAACACCTATCCGACGATCACCAGCATCCGGGTCAAGGACGCGATCGACATCGTCAATACGCTGGTCGGGCAGCTTGCCACCGCCATCCGCGCCGCGGCCTCTGTCGCGCTCATCGCCTCCGTGCTGGTGCTTGCGGGCGCGCTCGCGGCGGGCAACCGCGCCCGTACGCATGATGCGGTGGTGCTGAAGACGCTCGGCGCGACGCGGGCGATGCTGATCCGCGCCTTCAGTTACGAATATCTGATCCTCGGAGCCGCCACCGCCATCTTCGCGCTCCTCGCCGGCTCGACGGCCGCCTGGTATATCGTCAGCCGTATCATGAAACTACCGTCGACCTTCCTGCCCGACGTCGCCTTTTCGACGCTTGTCATCGCGCTGCTGCTGACGGTCGGCATCGGCCTGATCGGCACATGGCGCGTGCTCGGCCAGAAGGCTGCGCCCGTTCTGCGCGAATTGTAAACCTCTATCGGACCATCCTTGTTCGCCGCGAAACGGCCCGATATTACATCGATTTAACCCTGCCCCAGCCGCTTGGGCCTTGTGCAAAAGCCTTGAAAGCCTCATATTCTACGCAGGCATGCTGGAGCTCCGCAGCGGCGCCTGGGACGAAATCGCCCGACACCGTAATTATATCGGAGCTTAAAAGAGGAAAACATGGCTGACTTTCGCAATTACCAAAACCGGACGCCGCAAGCAGGCGCGCAGACCGGTGCGATGATAGATGAGGGCCTTCGAGCCTACATGCTCAAGGTCTACAACCTGATGGCGCTGGGTCTGGCGATCACGGGTATTGCCGCCTATCTTTCGTTCTCGCTCGCATTCGCGGACGGGCAGATCACCACCTTCGGTCAGGCGATCTACGCAAGCCCGCTGAAGTGGGTCGTGATCTTCGCGCCGCTGGCGATGGTGTTCTTCCTGAGCTTCAGGATCAACCGCATGAGCATGGCCGCCGCGACGACGACCTTCTGGGTCTACGCCGCGCTGGTGGGCCTGTCGCTGTCGTCGATCTTCATCATCTACACCGGCCAGAGCGTCGTGCAGACCTTCTTCGTGACCGCCGCCTCCTTCGGCGCGCTGTCGCTCTACGGCTACACGACCAAGCGTGATCTCTCCGCGATGGGCTCGTTCCTAATGATGGGTCTATTCGGCCTGATCATCGCGTCGCTGGTCAACATCTTCCTGGCTTCGTCCGCCATGCAATTCGCCATCTCGGTGATCGGCGTGCTGATCTTCGCGGGCCTGACCGCCTACGATACGCAGCGGATCAAGGAAATGTACTACCAGGCCGACGATGTTACCGTGGCCGGCCGCAAGGCGATCATGGGCGCCCTGTCGCTCTACCTCGACTTCATCAACCTCTTCATGTTCCTGCTGCAGTTCATGGGCAACCGCCGATAATTGCTGCGACCTGAATGATCCTTTGAAAAGGCGGCTTCGGCCGCCTTTTCTATTTGCCATGCTACTGCGCGCGCGATTTTATACCGGAGTCTTCAAACCGCAGATCAGGCAACAAACCCAGATGTCCTTCCGCCTCCGTCAGGCCGCCCCGAACGACCTCCCCGAGATTGCCGCCATCTATCGCGATGCCGTTCTCAACGGCACCGCAAGCTATGAGCTTGTCCCGCCCGATGAGGCGGAAATGGCAGGCCGCTTCCAGGCGGTCCGCGACAAGGGCTATCCCTATATCGTCGCCGAGGACGAGAGCGGCAAAGTTCTCGGCTACGCCTATGCGTCCGCCTTCCGCACGCGGCCGGCCTATCGCTGGATGGTGGAGGATTCGATCTACATTGCGCCTGAAGCACGCGGTCGCGGCCTCGGCAAGCTGCTGCTGGCAGACCTGATGGAAACCTGCGAAGCCCTCGGCTTTCGCCAGATGATCGCCGTCATTGGCGGTGCGGCACAGGCCTCCATCGCCCTTCACCGCGCCGCCGGTTTCGCGGAGACGGGTCTGCTGAAAGGCACCGGCTACAAGCACGGCCGCTGGCTGGACACGATGCTGATGCAGAAGGCGCTCGGTAAAGGCGCGGAAACGGACCCCGATCCCTCGGCCTATCCGGGGACCCTGTTCAGCGAGTAAGGCAGTCTCCCTTTTCCCCTGGAGAAAAGGCACCGGACCGGCCGGATAACAATGGGGCTGGAGCGAAAGCTCCAGACGATCCTCATGTCCGGAGAAGAGCCGGATGCGATCCCGCAACATTTCTCAACATTAAAGCAGCCACGGCAACATTCGGTTCGCTATTTTAACGGCAATACCGTTCCGCAACCGCCGATTCCCCGACTTGTTCAGAGATTTGTTTTCCCTCGCATTGAGGCAGGACCGCATACCGCAACCTGTGGGCATCGCATTGGCACATATGATTTATAGAAGGAAATATATATGAAATATCTGCTCATTCCCGCCCTGCTCGCCTTGGCCTCGACCTCCGCGGTTGCCGCTGATCTGACCGAGGAGCCTGTTGCCGCTTCCGCTCCGGCTTCAGTCTTCACCTGGTCCGGCCCTTATCTCGGTGTCCACGGCGGCGGCGCAATCACCAAGGGCAGCTTCAAGTTCGGCAGCGGCAACCAGTCCGAAGACTTCAAGGGCGGCTTTTTCGGCAATTTCTTCGGATACAACTATCAGTTCGACAAGGTCGTCGTCGGCATCGACGGCAATATCGACTACAACTGGAACAACAAGGCCGTCGCCAATGCATCCAGCGTCGGCACCGATTGGTCGGGCGCGGTTCGCGGACGGGTCGGCTATGCTTTCGACAATCTGCTGATCTACGGCGCGGCCGGATGGACCGCTGCTCGCGGCTTCGCCGACGTTCCCGGTTCGGGCGACGGCAAGGTCATCTTCAGCGGCTGGACGGCCGGCACCGGTGTCGACTATGCCTTCACCAACAACATCTTCGCCCGCGCGGAATACCGCTACAGTGATTTCGGCAGCAAGGAATTGCAGGGCGTGAAGAGCGACCTTACCGAGCAGTCAATAAATCTCGGCGTCGGCTTGAAGTTCTAAATTCGGCACTGTCCGGCTCGAAACGAAAAGCCCCGCTCATCGGCGGGGCTTTTCGTTTGTCCCCGAGCCGCTGATCATAGGGGCGGCCGGTTGCTCGGGGTGATCGAGATCACTTCTCCACCAGCTTCAGCTGCTTGTCGAAAACCTTCAGCACCTGGCTCAGCTCATGGCCGCGCTTCAGGATCATGCCGTTGGTGTTGACCACGCTGAAGGCGCCCTGCTTGGCGGCGAGCTTCGGGTTTTTCTCGATACGGAAGAGCGGCAGTTCGCCGGAGCGCTTGAAGACGGAAAAGACCGCCTTGTCCCCGAGATGGTCGATGGCGTAGTCACGCCACTCGCCCTCGCCGACCATGCGGCCGTAGATCCACAGGATCGCGTCCAGCTCCCTGCGATGGAAGGTTACCGGCAGCGGATCCCTGCTCTGCTTGTATTCCCTGAGATCAACGACGATGGAAGAATTGGTGTCGACAGAACGGCTTTCGCCGTGTCGTAAATCCGGCTGATCAGTCATCAATCCCCCAGGGGCTGGTCATGACAAGAGGATGACAGTTTGCCTCAGCCGCACCAAATTGCAAGACCAGCGCCCACTCACAATTTTTTGCACCCGGGGAAAGCATCTCCGCAGCGCCGCATTTCAGTCAAAACGACGCCCCATTTTCCGGAACTATTGATAGTTGTTTGGCGCCGCCGCGCCAAACGGCCCGGCCGGGGCGCATCGACCGAACCCCAGCCCCGAATGCGTCCTCGCCGGGCACCTCGGTCCATTGCGGCCTGCTGAAACAGGAATTCTTGGGCCCTGGCCGAAAGCGATCAGCCGTCGGAGCCGATCGTCAGCACGGTCGCGCCGATGATCGCCGCCGGGTCTCCCGACGAGGTGGAGGATTGCAGCAGAACCGCCATGCCGCGCCGGCCGTCCTTGTCCAGGACATTGGCGGGCAGCACCACGCTCATTTCCTTACCATCCCACATGCCGACGGTCTCGACATCCGAAACCGCATGCAGATAGGCAATCTGTTGACCGTTGTTTTCGCCGCCCTTCGGCGAGACGAGCTGTTCCTTGTCGAAATAAGCGACAACCACATTCGCCTTGCCCTGGCCGGCGCCGATCTTGATCTCCAGCTCGTCGCCCTTCATGGCGGCGGTCACCGGGATTGTCAGGCCTTTGCCGTGGTGCTGGAAGTCGTCGAGCTTGACATTGATGCCGTCGAAGTCGGCACCACTCATATGATCTCGGCCATTGATGATCGCCTGCGGCGTATAGACCCCGCTGCGGCCCATCGTCCGCGCATAGGCATATTGGCGCGCCGTATTGTCCTTGGACGCCATCGTGTCGTTCCAGCCGAGATAATTCCAGTAGTCGACATGATAGGCGAGCGCCACGACGTCGCCCTGCCGGATCAGCTTGCGAAACGCGGCATCCGCCGGCGGGCAGGACGAACAGCCCTGCGACGTGAAGAGTTCGACAACCCCCTTGATCTTGGCAAGCTCCTGCGCATGCAGCGAACTCGCGAGCGCGATGCCTGCCAGAAGTGAAACCGAAAATCGAAGGCGCATGCCGTTATACCTCTTTCTCAGACGCTGAAGGCCGAAGCCAATACAGCACCCTGAAATCGCCTGCGGCTTTCCAGGGTATCCGTAAAGCTCTCATCAAGCCTGATAAATCTGAAACAAGAGATAATAGCTAAGCGCGATGACTAAAAGTCACGAACGGGTGAGAGAAGCCCCTGAGAGCACCACACCGAACACATCGGCGTGAAAAACATGACGCCGCCGGAGAAGTTTCCCCGGCGGCGTGCAAAGATGGCTTTAACGCCGATCAGGCGGCGAGATCGCGCAGAACCGTCTGCAGGATGCCGCCATTGTTGACGTAGACGACCTCATCCAGCGTATCGATACGGCAGATGATCGGGATGTCGCGGACCGTGCCGTCGCCATAGGTGACCTTGGCGATCTTGCGCTCGCGCGGCTTGATGTCTTCCAGGCCTTCGATCGTGACGACTTCATCACCCTTGAGGTCGAGAGTGGCCCAGGTGGTGCCGTCCTCGAAGACGAAGGGGATGACGCCCATGCCGACCAGGTTCGAGCGGTGGATACGCTCGAAGGACTGGGCGACGACGGCGCGCACGCCGAGCAGGTTGGTGCCCTTGGCAGCCCAATCGCGCGACGAGCCGTTGCCGTATTCGACACCGGCGAAGATCACAAGCGGAACGCCCTCGGCCTTGTACTGCATGGCCGCGTCATAAATCGACATCTCTTCCTTGGACGGATAGTGGATGGTGTAGCCACCTTCCTTGCCGTTCGGGCCGAGCATGTGGTTGCGGATGCGGATATTGGCGAAGGTGCCGCGCATCATCACTTCATGATTGCCGCGACGCGTGCCGTACTGGTTGAAGTCGGCAACGCCGACGCCATGACCGAGCAGGTAGGAACCAGCCGGCGAGGCGGCCTTGATCGAACCGGCCGGGGAAATGTGGTCGGTGGTGATCTTGTCGCCGAAGAGGCCGAGAACACGGGCACCCTTGATGTCGGAAATGCCGGCGCCGGTCTTGCCCATGCCAACGAAGTAAGGCGGGTTCTGCACATAGGTCGAGTTGTCGTCCCAGGCATAGGTCTGGCCCGGAGGAATCTGCACGGCCTGCCAGTTGGCATCGCCCTTGAAGACGTCGGCGTACTTGGATTCGTAGAGTTCGCGGGTGACGTATTTCAGGATGAATTCCTGGATCTCATGCGAGCTCGGCCAGATATCCTTGAGGAAGACCGGCTTGCCGTCCTGGTCTTCGCCGATCGGCTCCTTGGTCAGGTCGAGCTGCACCGTGCCGGCGAGCGCATAGGCGACGACGAGCGGCGGCGAGGCCAGGTAATTGGCCTGGACGTCGGGCGAGATACGGCCTTCGAAGTTGCGATTGCCGGAGAGAACGCCGGAAACAATCAGGCCCTTGTCGTTGATCGTCTTCGAGATCGGCGCCGGCAGCGGGCCGGAATTGCCGATGCAGGTGGTGCAGCCGAAGCCGACCAGGTTGAAGCCGAGCTTGTCGAGATCAGCCTGCAGGCCGGACTTGGCGAGATATTCGCCAACGACCTGAGATCCCGGCGCCAGCGAGGTCTTGACCCACGGCTTGCTCTTCAGGCCCTTGGCAACGGCGTTGCGGGCGAGAAGGCCGGCAGCGATCAGCACCGACGGGTTCGAGGTGTTGGTGCAGGACGTGATGGCGGCGATCGCCACGTCACCATGGCCGAGATCGAAATCCGTGCCTTCGACGGCATAGCGGTTCGAAAGCTGGCCGGGCTTCTTGTATTCGGTCTCCAGCGAGCCGGCGAAACCGGAGGCGATGTTTTCCAGAGGAATACGGCCTTCCGGACGCTTCGGGCCTGCCATGGCTGGTACGACATCGCTCAGGTCGAGTTCGAGCGTGTCGGTGAAGACGAGATCGGCGCCGTCATTGTCACGCCACATGCCCTGCGCCTTGGAATAGGCTTCGACCAGCGCGATACGATCCTTCGTACGGCCGGACATGTTGAGATAGTTCAGCGTTTCCTTGTCGACCGGGAAGAAGCCGCAGGTCGCGCCGTATTCCGGACCCATGTTGCCGATGGTGGCGCGGTCGGCGAGCGGCAGCGCGTCGAGGCCAGGGCCGAAGAATTCGACGAACTTGGAGACGACGCCCTTTTTGCGCAGCATCTGCACGACGGTCAGCACCAGGTCGGTCGCCGTGACGCCTTCCTTGAGCTTGCCGGTGAGCTTGAAGCCGATGACCTCAGGCAGCAGCATGGAAACCGGCTGGCCGAGCATGGCGGCTTCAGCTTCGATACCGCCGACGCCCCAGCCGAGAACGCCGAGACCGTTGATCATGGTCGTGTGCGAATCGGTGCCGACGCAGGTGTCGGGATAGGCGATCGTCTCGCCGTCCTCTTCCTTCGTCCAGACGGTCTGGCCGAGATATTCGAGGTTCACCTGGTGACAGATGCCGGTGCCGGGAGGAACGACGCGGAAGTTCTTGAACGCCTGCTGGCCCCACTTCAGGAAGCGGTAACGCTCGCCGTTGCGCTCATATTCCAGCTCGACGTTGCGGGCAAAAGCCTGCGGCGTGCCGAATTCGTCGACGATGACGGAGTGGTCGATGACGAGGTCGACGGGAACGAGCGGGTTGATCTTTTCAGGATCGCCACCGAGCGACACCATCGCGTCACGCATGGCGGCGAGATCGACCACGGCGGGAACGCCGGTGAAGTCCTGCATCAGCACGCGCGCCGGGCGATAGGCGATTTCGTTCTCGACGGTACCCTTGTTGGTCAGCCATTCGGCAACGGCAAGGATATGGTCCTTGGTGACCGTCTGCCCGTCTTCGAAGCGCAGCAGGTTTTCCAGCAGCACCTTCATCGAATAGGGGAGCTTGGCAACGCCGGGCAGACCATTGGCCTCGGCCTTGGGCAGGCTGAAATAGACATAGTCTTTTCCGCCCACGTTGAGCGTGGACCGACAATTGAAACTGTCAAGAGATTTAGACACGAGATACCCCGTTTCTGATAGCCAACACAGTCGTGCGAACGCCTATGCACTTTATGCACATCAGGATGCGGGTACGGCCATTTCCGCTGTCCGCACGTAAGGCAAAACACCTTATGTTCGGCGCAAGGATGAAATTCACGCCGACCGCTGGCGTGGTTGCCGGTCTTATAGATAATTTCGTAAAGACTTGCCAGAGTGGCCAAGCGCAAAATTCGAGATTTTTTTCGCATTGCGACAATGAAAACGGGGAAAGCCTGAGCTGATGCATCTAAGCGCTGAAAACCTGGCCGCAAGGCGAGGCGAAGACCTGATTTTCGCGAACGTTTCCTTTGACTTGGGCGGCGGCGAAGCTTTGATCCTGACGGGCCGAAACGGTTCGGGAAAGTCAACACTTTTGCGTGTCGTCGCCGGCCTTCTTCGACCGGAAAAAGGCCGGGTGATTCTCACGGATTCCAAAGGAGAATCGGACCGTCAGCCAGGAGAAGCCAGCCACTATCTCGGCCATCGCAATGCAATGAAATCCGAACTTACGGTTGCGGAGAACCTGACATTCTGGAAAGACTTTCTCGGTGACATCGAGGGCGGCGCCGGTCTTGCGATCGAGGAAGCCGCCGAAGCCGTCGGTCTTGCCGACATCACCCACCTCCCCTTCGGCTACCTCTCCGCCGGCCAGCAACGCCGGATAGCCTTCGCCAAACTGCTGGTCGCCTATCGCCCGATCTGGATTCTCGACGAACCGACGGCGGCGCTGGATACGGCCGCGGATCGGCTGCTCGCCGATTTGATCTCTACGCATCAGACGGCGGGCGGGATCGTGCTCGCGGCAACACATCAGCCCCTGGGACTGGAGAATGCGCGGGAGATGCGGATGATAGGGTTTGCCGGGGTGAATGAGGGGGTTTGGGGATGAGGAGAATGGCGATTGGCATCCTCTTCTCCCCTCGGGGAGAAGATGCCCGAAGGGCAGATGAGGGGGGCGAGGAGTGGAGCGACGAGCACTTTGAGCGCAAGCGAAAGGTCACTTTTCCCGTGGGGAGAGTCCCCCTCATCCGACCCTTCGGGCCACCTTCTCCCCTAGGGGAGAAGGAGATAGGTGTCTTGTCATGATCGCCCTCTTCCTCCGCGACCTCAAACTCTCGGTCCGCGCCGGCGGCGGCGCACTGATCGGCATTCTCTTCTTCCTCACGGTGGTCGCCGTCATTCCCTTCGGCGTCGGCCCTGACCTCAAGCTGCTGTCACGCATCGGCCCGGCCATCGTCTGGATCGGCGCGCTGCTCTCCGCTCTGCTCGGCCTCGACCGGCTGTTCCAGGCGGAGCGGGATGACGGGTCGCTCGATCTGCTGGTGATGCAGGAAACGCCGCTGGTGTTGACGGTGCTGACCAAATGCGCAGCACACTGGGTGGCGACCGGCCTGCCGCTGGTGATCGCCTCGCCGCTGCTCGGTCTCTTCATGAACATGAACGAGACGGCAATCGGCGCGACGGCCCTAACGCTGCTCGTCGGCACGCCGGCGATCACCTTTATCGGCGCGGTCGGCGCTGCCGTCGCCGTCGCCCTGCCGCGCGGCGGCTTGCTGGTGTCGATCCTGGTGCTACCGCTCGCCATCCCCGTGTTGATCTTCGGCGTCAGCGCCACCTATGCTGCCGTCGAGGGTCCGCAGCCTTTCCTGCCGCCCTTCCTCATCCTGATGGCGCTTACCTTGTTCTTCGCCGTGCTCGGCCCGGCGGCAGCGGCACTCGCGCTGCGCAACACGACGGATTGATCGATCTCAGGCAATCCGGTCGATTGCCGTCAAAAGCATATCGGGTTAAACAAACCGCATGAGCGATATCAGCCCTGCGATCAGCCGATTTTCCGACCTCGCCAACCCGACCCGGTTCCTGGCCTTGTCGGCGCGTCTGATCCCGTGGCTGGCGGCGATCACGACCATATTCTTCGCGATCGGCCTCTATCTCTCCTTCTCGACCGAAGGCGACTACCAGCAGGGCGATACCGTCCGTATCATGTATATCCATGTGCCGGCCGCCTGGCTGTCGATGATGTGCTACACGATCATGAGCCTATCGGCGATCGGTACGCTGGTCTGGCGCCACCCGCTCGCCGATGTCTCGGCCAGGGCCGCAGCCCCTCTCGGCGCTGCTTTCACGCTGATTGCGTTGGTCACCGGCTCGCTCTGGGGTAAGCCGATGTGGGGCACCTATTGGGTCTGGGACGCGCGGCTGACCTCGGTCTTCATCCTCTTCCTGATGTATCTCGGCCTGATCGCGCTCAACCGCGCCATGGACGATCCGTCGAGGGCTGCGCGCGTCACCGCCGTGCTGATCCTCGTCGGCTTCATCAATATCCCGATCATCAAATTCTCGGTCGATTGGTGGAACACGCTGCACCAGTCCGAAAGCCTCATGCGTATGGACGGCCCGGCCATCGATGCGGAATTCCTTTGGCCGCTCTTCACCATGGCGCTTGCCTTCACGCTGCTGTTCTTCACGCTGCACCTGATGGCGATCCGCAACGAGATCTGGCGCCGCCGCATCGCCGCGCAGCGCCGTCTCGCCGCGCGCATGGCCGCCCGCGAGGATTAGCATGACCCATCCCTTCTACGTCTACGGCTCCTATGGCTTCGCCGCCGCCATGATCATTGCCGTCATCGCCTGGACATGGATCGACGGCCGTCTGCGCCGCAAGGAAATGGCGGCGCTCGAAGCCTCCGGCATCCGTCGCCGTTCGCAGCGCACGCCAAAGGACAAGGTGCAATGAGCATCGAAACCGAGAAAAGCGGCGAGCCGAAATCGGGCGGCACCGCACGCTATCTGATGGCGCTCATTCCGCTGATCGTCTTTGCCTGCATTGCGCTCGCCGTCGGCAAAGTGATGTATGATCAGGAAGTCCACGGCACCGATATTTCCGCCATCCCTTCCGCCCTGATCGGCACGAAAGCACCGGGACTGGCGATGGCGCCGCTTGACGGCTCCAACCTGCCGCCACTGACCGACGCCGCCATCAAGGGCAAGCTGACGCTCGTCAATGTCTTCGCCTCCTGGTGCATCCCCTGCCGCGATGAACATCCCGTCCTGAAGCAGCTCGCCCGGGATGGCCGCCTGAACATCGTCGCCATCAACTACAAGGACACCAGCGAAAACGCCCTGCGTTTCCTCGGCGAACTCGGCAATCCCTACACCGCCATCGGCATCGATCCGAACGGTTCGGCCGCAATAGATTGGGGCGTCTACGGCATCCCCGAATCCTACCTCGTCGCCCCCGACGGCACGATCCTTTATAAGCAGGTTGGACCTTTTACGGCCACGAGCCTGAAAGAGGGGCTATATCCGGCCATGGAAAAGGCGCTGGGGAAGCCGGGGGCATAACCACCCGCCCTCGTGGTTCGAGGCTCCAGCCCTGCGGGCCTCCGCACCTCACCATGAGGACTGATCTTTGTCGCTCAACCGCAAAAGCTGCTCCACCTCATGGTGAGGCGCTTTGTTACCGAAGCCACAGCGCAGGTAACAAGGCCTCGAACCATAAGGTGGCCATGAAGCCAGATTCAAAGTTCTCTTAAAGCCCACCCTGCCAGGTCTTGATCGCCTCGATCGGCCAAACCAGCATGATAACGTTCAGCGTGAGATTATCGCGGATGAGCCAGCCGGTCAGAAGCTCGAAGAAGATGGCGATTACGATGGTCAGCGCCACCGGTGCCCGCCAGGCGAACAGGAAACCGACGACCATGAACACTGCGTCCATTGCCGAATTCAGAATGCTGTCGCCGACATAGTCGAGCGAGATCGTCGCCGCGCGGTAACGGTTGATGATGATGGGCGAGTTCTCCAGCAGCTCCCAGCCGGATTCGATCAGCATGGCGACGAACAGGCGCATGGAGAGCGGCTTGCGGCGCATGATCAGATGCGTCAGTCCGAAGAACAGAAAGCCGTGGATGATATGCGACGGCGTATACCAGTCGGCGATATGCTGCGAATTGCCGCTGGAATTGACCACGGGTTCGAAGAGCTTGACATAGCCGCAGGTGCAGATCGGCACCCGGCCCATCATATATTCCGCGACGATCTGCACGAGCAGGACCACGGCGCAGGCGATGAGCCAAAAGCTCTGTCGCTGGTAACGGTTCTCGGTTTCGGAGAGCGCGGCCATCATTCAGTCTCCGCCGGCGGCTCGATGGTGTGCTTCATGATCAACGGCATCTGCGACAGCGTGAAGAGGATGGTGATCGCCATTGTGCCCCAAGTCTTGGAAGCCACCCAATAATTGTCCGCAGTCTTCACATCGGGCAGATAGAGCCAGTTGAACCCGCGCCACGATACTTCATTCAGCACCGCCAGGAACAAGAAGAACAGGCCCCAGCGGATGGTCAGCTTACGCCAGCCCTCGGCATCGAGCTGGAAGGCCGCATTGAAGACATAGCCGAGCAAAGATTTGCCGAAGGCGAGCCCTCCGAGCAGCACCACGCCGAACAGGGCGTTGATGATGGTCGGCTTCATTTTAATGAAGGTTTCGTTCTGCAGATAGATGGCAAGTCCACCGAAGGCCAGCACCACGACGCCGGAAACGAGCGGCATGATTGGCAGATGGCCGAGAACGACCTTCGAACCGACCAGCGAAATCACAGTCGCTAACATGAACAGGGCTGTCGCGATGAACAGCGGTCCGCCGACAATTGCCAACGCCGGCACTTTTGCAGCCAACCATTCGCCGCGCATGTTGGCGAAGAAGAACACCATTAAAGGCCCGAGTTCCAGCACCAGCTTCAACAGCGGATGATGCTTGTCGGCAGCACTTGGGGCGAGGTCACGGTCACTGGTCGTCATCGCAGCACTTTCACTATCGTCGAGTTTGGACTTGTCGTTCATTGGCCGTTTCCGGGATTGATCCCGGCAATAGCCTGGGCGAATTCCTCGGCCTCGAAAGGCTCAAGATCGTCTACACCTTCGCCGACACCGATGAAATAGACGGGCAGCTTATGCTTGGCCGAGATCGCCACCAGAATGCCGCCGCGCGCCGTGCCGTCAAGCTTGGTCATGATCAAGCCGTTGACGCCGGCGACGTTGCGGAAGATTTCCACCTGGTTCAGGGCATTCTGGCCAGTAGTCGCATCCAGCGTCTGAAGCACGGTATGCGGCGCGTCCGGATCGAGCTTGCCGAGCACGCGGACGATCTTTTCCAGCTCCGCCATCAGCTCCGTTTTGTTCTGCAGACGGCCGGCGGTGTCGATGATCAGCACGTCGCTTTTGTTGGCTTTCGCCTGCTGGAAAGCATCGAAGGCGAGACCGGCGGCGTCAGCGCCAAGCTTGGTGCCGATGAATTCGGATTTGGTACGATCGGCCCAGATCTTCAGCTGCTCGATGGCAGCGGCACGGAACGTATCGCCGGCAGCAACCATAACCTTCAGCCCCGCACCCGACAGTTTCGACGCCAGTTTGCCGATCGTCGTCGTCTTGCCGGTGCCGTTGACGCCGACGATGAGGATGACATGCGGCTTGTGGCTGAGATCGAGCTGCAACGGCTTTGCGACCGGCTTCAGCACCTTGGCGATTTCCTGCGCCATAATGCGGCTGACATCCTCGCCGGTCACATCCTTGCCGTAGCGCTCCGAGGCCAGCGTATCGGTCACCCGCATCGCCGTCTCAACGCCGAGATCGGCCTGGATCAACAGGTCTTCCAGATCCTGCAGCGTCTGGTCATCGAGCTTGCGCTTGGTGAACAGCGCGGCGATCTGGCCGGTGAGCTGCGACGAGGTGCGCGCAAGGCCGGCGCGCAGGCGCTGGAACCAGGAGAGTTTCTGCTTGGGGGCTTCGGGAGCGGGCTCGGGAATACTGGAGGCGGTGGCAAAGCCCTTGGGGAGGATGGGGACTGCGGCTGGAGTTTCGGTATTTTCCGACGAAAGCTCCGAGGCTGTCGAGGCTGCGTCACCCCCCTCTGTCCTGTCCGACATCTCCCCCACAAGGGGGGAGATCGTTTCGGAGGTAACCTCCTCTGCCACAACCTCGGCTTCAGCATCGGCAGTTGGCTCCGATAGAGCGGCAACTTCATTGTCTACGGCTGGCTCGGAAGCCTCGGACACTTGCGCGGACGGAACTTCTACTTGCTCGTCAGATTCTCGTTTTTGTTCCAGAGATTCTTGTTCTTGCTCCGGAGGCGCGGCATGCTCCAACTGATCTCCCCCCTTGTGGGGGAGATGTCCCGAAGGGACAGAGGGGGGTAACGCAGGCTCGACCAATTCGGAGCTAACGGATGGTTCCACCACAGGCTCTTCCGGCGCTGGAACAACGTCCACGACATCCGGTGCAACAACCTCCGGCGCTTTCTCTTCCACCGGCTTTTCGCGGCCGAAGGTGAAGACTTTTTTGATGAAACTAAGCGCCATGAAAATTCCGTGGGGTCAGGCCGCGTCGGCGGCCGCAAGTTGCATGTCGAGGTGCTTGCCATTGTGGCTGGTGATCTCCACCTGCACAAGGTCGCGCGGCCGAAGGCCAGGTGCCGCGACAAGCGTGAAGTTTTCCGTATGCGCCAAGCCGTTGTTTTCGACAAGCAGCCATTGCCGCGTGCCGATCATACTGTCGAGATGGGCCTGATGCAGCCTTTGTCCAGCCGCGCGGAGGCGAGCGGCGCGTTCCTTGATCAGCGCGCGGTCGAGCTGCGGCATGCGTGCCGCCGGCGTGCCGGGGCGCGGGCTATAGGGAAAGACGTGCAGATGCGCGATTGCAGCCTCTTCCGCCAGGCTGACGGCGTTTTCGAACATCGTGTCCGTTTCCGTCGGAAAACCGGCGATCATATCGGCGCCAAAGCTCATCTCCGGCCTAAGACGACGGACATCATCGATGAACCGGATAGCATCGGCGCGCGAATGCCGCCGCTTCATCCGCTTCAGGATCATGTCGTCGCCATGCTGCAGCGACAGATGCAGATGCGGCATGAAGCGCGGTTCGTCGGCGATCAGGTCCATCAGATGCGCGTCCGCCTCGATGCTGTCGATCGAGGATAGTCGCAGACGGCGGATCTCGGGGATCTGCTTCAGCAGCGTCTTCGCCAGAAGACCGAGGGTCGGTTCGCCCGGCAGGTCGCCGCCATAGCTGGTGGCATCGACGCCGGTCAACACGATCTCGCGGTAACCGCTTTCGACCAGGTTGCGCGCCTGGCTCACCACCGCGCCCATCGGCACGGAGCGGGAGTTGCCGCGGCCATAGGGGATGATGCAGAAGGTACAGCGATGGTCACAGCCATTCTGCACCTGGATGAAGGCGCGCACATGCCCGTCAATATGCTTGACCATCTGCGGCGCGGTGTGGCGCACGCTCATAATGTCATTGACCCGCAGCTTCTCTTCCGCCGAAACGCCGAAATCCGGCAGCGAACGATAAGACGCGCTGGTCAGCTTCTCTTCATTGCCGAGTACGGCGTCGACTTCGGCCATCTCGGCAAAGGTTTGCTTCTCCGTTTGCGCAGCGCAGCCGGTGACGATGATGCGGGCATGCGGATTGTCGCGCCGCGCACGGCGGATCGCCTGGCGCGCCTGGCGCACGGCCTCGCCGGTGACGGCACAGGTATTGACCAGGATGGCGTTATTGAGCCCGGCTTTCTCTGCCTCGGCCCTCATCACTTCGGATTCATAGGTGTTGAGACGACAGCCGAAGGTAATGACCTCGACCCCGCTCACCGCGCCTGAGCCCCCTGCTCCTGAGCGCGCGTGAAGCTGCCCGTCACGGGATCAACCGAGCCTGACCATTCCCATTCCGCCGGACCGGTCATGATGACATGATCGTCGCTTTCCCGCCATTCGATGGTGAGTTGGCCGGAAGCCGGCGCGGAAGCGACATCGATCGTCACCTTGCGACCGGTGCGGCCAGTGCGGGCGGCGCTGACGGCGGCAGAACAGGCGGCAGAACCGCAGGCAAGCGTCAACCCGGCGCTACGCTCCCAGGTGCGGGTGCGCAGCGAGGTCGGCGATAGCACCTGCGCCAGCGTGATATTGGCGCGCTCGGGAAACATCGGATGGTTTTCCAGCAGCGGTCCGAAGCGGGCGAGATCGAAGGACATCGGATCCTTGTCGACCCAGAAGATCGCGTGCGGATTGCCCATCGACATAACCGAAGGCGAATGCAGGACGGGATTGTCGATCGGCCCGATCTGCAACTCGATGCGGCGGGTATCCGCGAATTCCTCGGCGAGCGGGATCTTGTCCCAGTCAAAGACGGGCTTGCCCATGTCGACGGAAATCGTGCCGTCCTCATGCTCGACGGCGTTCAGAATGCCGGCGACGGTCTGGAAGGTGAACACACGTCTGCCGGTCTCGGCGGCAAGCGCCTGCACGACGCAGCGCGTGCCGTTGCCGCAGGCCTGCGCCTTGGTGCCATCGGAATTGAGGATATCGATCCAGGCGTCGGTGCCCTCCGCCTTCGGATCGTGGATCGCCATGATCTGGTCGAACTGGGTCGCCGGATCGGCATTGAGCGTAATCGCAGCCGCGGCCGTCACCACATCTTTCCGGCCGCGCATGTCGACAACCAGGATCTTGTTGCCAAGCCCGTTCATCCGCGCAAATTCGACCGTATTGCTCATGGTGGTATGTCCATCAGTGTTTTCGAGCTGTATATGGCGGAAATGCGGGGGAATTACCAGTGGCATGATGGGCTCGTGGCCGAGCAAAGACTGAGCGTCAATCGTCGCGACGCAGCGCTGTCGCGAAGAGGCCGTAACGAGTACCGTGGCCGACAACGACAATATCGGCGCCAGTCGTAAGGCCTTTCCTAAACTCATCGGAAACGCCGCAAACTCTGTCGAATCCGACTATAAGACCCTGAAGTTCCAGTGGTGAATAGCAATGCTTTTCATAGTGTTTGTCGACGCGACCCACGGTGTAGGGAAGCTCTTCGTGATGTCCTGCAATCAGGGCCAGAACCATCGGTGCCGCTATAATCGCCGCGGTCCTTCCTACAAAATACCCCACGACAGGCGTGAATAAGACAACTAACGCCGGTTTCCACGCCCCTTCTAGCGTCCCGTCTCGCAGCTGTCGCATAACGCCAAGAAACACAAGCGAGAACAGAAGCAGCGCTGTGACGCCACCCACCACGGCACCCAAACGATCGGTCGTGGAAACCCATTCGGTCGAAGGAAGAAAGCGATAGCCTACTAATCCGGTGCATAGCAGAGTAACGAAGAGGAATAAAAAGCAAAAGAAGAACCAACCCAAAGCCGCAAGCCTAACTGCTCTTACTAGGGGATGCCAGTTTTTCCAGTCCAATTCGACCATCGAACAACCGCGTTGAACTTGATGTTACAATTCATATTGTACACCATCGGTTGTCGTTTCAAGATGTCTGCACGAGCGGAGATCGATTATTGCGTGGCGTGTGCAGCAAGGTTGAAATCGTCACCGAGCGCCGCCGCGCCTTCCGACCCAACAGGCGCCGCTGGCTTGCGACTTCGCACGGTGTTGTTGGCATCGCCTCCGCGCCGACCTATTTTCAATAAAAAGTTCGATCCAATGTCGGATCATGCAAACGTCGCACGTCCTAGGCTCGTTCACTCCGTCCATTCAGAAGGATGATAACCATGCCGAATACCATACGACTGCACCGCGTCCTGGCAACCAGCCCGGAAAAGGTCTATCGCGCATTCATCGAGGCGGACGCGCTCGCCAAATGGCTTCCGCCGAACGGATTTGCCTGCACCGTGCATCACATGGAGCCGACAGTCGGCGGTACGTTCAAAATGTCCTTCCGCAATTTCACCACGGGCAAAAGCCATGCCTTCGGCGGTGAATTTCGTGAGCTCGTTCCCGGCGAACGGGTGATCTACACGGACAAATTCGACGACCCCAACCTGCCCGGCGAAATGGAAGTGACCGTGACGTTGAAAAAGGTCCTGGTCGGGACCGAGGTGAACATTACCCAGGCAGGCGTGCCCGACGTCATCCCGCCCGAGGCCTGCTATCTTGGCTGGCAGGAATCGCTGCGGAACCTGGCAAAGCTCGTCGAGCCTGATATCAACGAATAATGCACGGGGAGAAGCAAGGACTCTTGCAATCGGATCGCGTTGACGATCGTCGCGATCCGATTTGTCCGTGCGTTGTTCCTCAGACAACCGGCACGTCGAACACTTCCCCAGCTCTCAACGGCCGAAATCGATCCGGCTCCACCCCCTGCTCACGAAGCGCCGCATCCAGCGCTCGCACCGGCGCATCCATAGCCTCGTCGGTGAGCTGGAAGGTCGCGAAATGATGGCCGGCAACGTGAGCCGCGTTGCAGAGCGTCATGCCGCGAACTGCCTCCGCCGGGTTCTGGTGCTGGCCGCGCATGAACCAGCGCGGCTCGTAGGCGCCGAAGGGCAGGATGGCGAGGCGGAAGCCGCCGTGCTTTTCCCGAACCGCCTCATAATTGAGGCCGCCGTGAAAGCCGGTATCGCCGACATGGTAGATCTTGCCCGCCGGCGTGGTGATGACGAAGGCGGCCCAGAGCGCCATACGGCGGTCGCCGGCACCCCGCGCCGACCAGTGATGGCAGGGTTCGGCATCGATGGTCACCTTGGCGTTGATGGCGAGATGGTCGCCCCAGTCCATGGTGGTGATCTTTGCGCCGGGAACGCCGCGTTTGATGATCGTGTCATTGCCGAGCGGCGTGACGATATCAGGAGCATGCGCCTCGTGCAGCCGCTTCAGCGTTGCGAGATCGAGATGGTCGTAGTGATTGTGCGAGACCAGCACGAGATCGATCGGCGGCAGGTCCTCGAAACGGATGCCGGGCGGAACGACCCGTTTCGGCCCGATGAAGGTGAAAGGGCTCGCCCGCGCCGACCAGACCGGATCGGTCAGAATATTCAGCCCCGCCACCTGGATCAGCATCGAGGCGTGGCCGACCATGGTCACGCGCAACGCGTCGCCGAAAACATGCCTGTCGGGCTTTGCCGGTGGAAAGGCGCTGACCACCGGATTGGGCCAGCGTACCCGACCGCCGCCGAACTGCCATCTCAGCAGATCGAGCAGGCCACCCGGTTCGACCCCCTCGGGATTGAAAAACCGCAGTCCGTCGAAATGATCGGAGATAGGACCTTGATAGTAGGGGTTCTGCTTTTTGCCGGAGTTGGATGCGTCAGTCATTGCGTGCCGGCTCCTAGTCCCGCCGGCACACCGGCCTTTGCCAACCATTCGCCGCTCTCCGCCGCCGTCAATTCGCTTTCGATCACGACATTCGCCGGCATGGCAAAGAGCTGCGGCGTAAAGAAGCTCGTATCCCAGAGCGGAGCACCGGCAACAGCAGGCGAGAGAAGGATGATCTGCGTGCCGTCAATGCGCGGAATGCTGTCGACGGAGGCCTCGCCGGCAATGGCAGCCTGACTTACCGGAGCACCATAATGCCACCAGGCCTCGTCGGTCCCGTCCTCCACCAGCGTCACGCACCGCGCCATGTCGGCGATGAACCTGTTGGGCTCGCGCCCGCCCGGCAGGGTTTCGCCGAAGGCCGCCTGGATCAGCGTGAAGAGATGGCAGCAATTGGCGATGTTCTCATAGCGCAGCCGGAAACCCCGGCCGCTCGGCTGGTGCAGAACGATCAACTCATCGCTGTGGCAGAGAAACATCTGCCGCACCCAGGCAGCACCCGGCGTATGATCCTGCAGATCCTGAAGCTGCCGCATAAGGCCCGCATTTTCCCGCGCCAACTTTCGTTCGCTAGGCATCATGGCGAGATGCGAAACAACCGACTGGCCGACAAGCTGGAAAGCCTCCAGCAATTGCTGCTGCCGGGGACTGAGCGGCTTGCGGCTCGAAAAACCGCGATGGATCTGCGGTAGCCAGGCAAGATAGAGTTCCCACACCGCCGCACCGCTGCGCTCCGGCGAACCGCCCGTCTCGGCAATGGTGCCCAGCATATTGGCAAGGATCGCGGCACCCGGAGGCGGCAGGCCGCGCAGCTCGCGCGCCGCCCGCGACACGATCTTCGGCTGCGCCTTGGCCCCTGCATAAAAGGCCTGCGCCGCTTCGTTGAAACGCGCATCGACACGACCGCCGCCATAGACGCGGCAGGCGGTCAGGAGATTGGTCAGGGCTGCATCGTTCATTCGCGTCTGTCTCGGGGAATCACATTGTCACGGCGGGTGGGCACAACAATAGCGGACTGTGCTATCAGCGAAATCCCATTCGCGGCTCCGGCTGGTCACATTGGCAGGCTGTGGCATTTTTGCCCTTTGGCTTGACTTTGCCGGCCGTTTCCTGTTTATCCGCGCTCATCTGCGACGAGCACAAGCCTCCGAGCCACCGACCGGGACCCTACAAGGTATAAAGAGATCCCGGAGGTCAACACCCGACAGCGCGTTGCGCCCTCGGGTGCTTTTTGGCTTTGCGTCTTGTTTTCGTCATGGAAAAGCACGACGTTTTCGGGCGATGACCCGCGCATGTCCCTTTCGAGGCGGAGCCGAGAAAGATAAGGCATAGGCGCAAATCAAAAGCCCTAAGCGATCGATAAGGAAGAAACGATGTTTGAAAACCTCCAGGACCGTCTTGGTTTCATTCTGAATGGACTGACAGGCCGCGGCGCGCTTTCGGAAGCCGATGTTTCCGCGGCGCTGCGCGAGGTTCGCCGCGCGCTGTTGGAAGCCGACGTGGCGCTGGATGTCGTACGCTCCTTTACCGACCGCGTCCGCGAAAAGGCCGTCGGCGCCGAGATCCTGAAGTCGATCAAGCCCGGCCAGATGGTCGTCAAGATCGTCCATGACGAGCTGATCGAGATGCTCGGCGGCGAAGGTGTCGGCATCGACCTCAACGCGCCGGCCCCGGTTGTCGTCATGATGGTCGGCCTGCAGGGCTCGGGCAAGACCACCACATCAGCCAAGATCGCCCACCGCCTGACCAGCCGCGACCGCAAGAAGGTCCTGATGGCCTCGCTCGACACGCGCCGTCCGGCAGCGCAGGAGCAGTTGCGCCAGCTCGGCGTCCAGGCCGGTATCGACACGCTGCCCGTCATCGCCGGCCAGTCGCCGACCGATATCGCCGCCCGCGCCGTGCAGGCCGCCAAGCTCGGCGGCCATGACGTCGTCATCCTCGACACCGCCGGCCGTACACATATCGACGAGCCGCTCATGGTCGAGATGGCGGACATCAAGAAGAAGTCCAACCCGCACGAAATCCTGCTGGTCGCGGATAGCCTGACCGGTCAGGATGCCGTCAACCTCGCCCGCAACTTCGACGACCGCGTCGGCATTACCGGTCTCGTGCTGACTCGCATGGACGGCGATGGCCGCGGCGGTGCCGCCCTTTCGATGCGCGCCGTCACCGGCAAGCCGATCAAGCTGATCGGTGTCGGCGAAAAGATGGGCGAGCTGGAAGAATTCCATCCCCGCCGTATCGCCGACCGTATCCTCGGCATGGGCGATATCGTTTCGCTGGTCGAAAAGGCCGCCGAGAACATCGACGCCGAAAAGGCGGCCGCCATGGCCGCCAAGATGGCCAAGGGCAAGTTCGACCTGAACGATCTGGCCGACCAGCTCGGCCAGATGCAGAAGATGGGCGGCATGGGCGGCATCATGGGGATGATGCCCGGCATGTCGGGCATGAAGGACAAGATGGCCGCTGCCGGCCTCGACGATCGCCTGTTCAAGCGCCAGATCGCCATCATCTCCTCGATGACCAAGGCAGAGCGCGCCAATCCCGATCTGCTCAAGCATTCCCGCAAGAAGCGCATCGCCGCCGGCTCCGGCACTGACGCCTCCGACATCAACAAGCTTCTGAAGATGCACCGCCAGATGGCGGACATGATGAAGATGATGGGCGGCAAGGGCAAAGGCGGCATGATGAAGCAGATGATGGGCGGCCTCGCCGGCAAGATGGGTCTTGGCGGCGGTATGGGCGGCATGCCCGACCTGTCGAACATCGACCCCAAGCAGCTGGAAGCCCTGCAGAAGCAGGCCGAAGCCGCCGGCCTCGGCCGTCCCGGCGGCCTGCCGGGCTTGGGCAGCGGCGGATTGCCAGGTCTCGGCGGCGCCAAGCTGCCCGGCCTCGGTGGTGGTTTCCCGGGACTGCCCGGTTTGCCGAAGAAGAAGTGAGAAGGATCGTTGACCCCCATGATTGATCCAGACGTCAAGGCCCAATTGGGCAACTACCGCCAGTCGATCGATAATATCGATGCCGCTCTGGTGCATATGCTGGCCGAACGCTTCCGCTGCACCAAAGAGGTCGGCGTGCTGAAAGCCAAATACAATCTGCCGCCGGCCGACCCGGCGCGCGAGGAATTCCAGATCGAACGCCTGCGCCTTCTGGCAAGGGACGCCAATCTGGACCCGGATTTCGCCGAGAAGTTCCTGAACTTCGTCATCAAGGAAGTCATCCGGCATCACGAACAGATCGCTGCTGATCTCAAAGCATGATCCCGAAAAGTGTGAAGCGGTTTTCGGAAGAGATTATGCGACACACAAAAACAGCAAGTAACCATACCGCCCCAGAAAAGCGGTCACAAAAAGCCTAAGGAGTAAGAAACATGGCACTGAAAATTCGTCTCGCCCGCGGTGGTTCCAAGAAGCGCCCGTACTACCACGTTGTTATCGCCGACGCCCGTTCGCCGCGCGATGGCCGCTTCCTCGAGAAGGTCGGTTCCTGGAACCCGATGCTCGCCAAGGACGACGCCAAGCGCGTTGAACTCGACGCCGACCGCATCAAGCATTGGCTCGACAACGGCGCTCAGCCGACCGACCGCGTTCTGCGCTTCCTCGACGAAGCCGGCGTTGCCAAGCGCGAAGTCAAGAGCAACCCGGAAAAGGCAAAGCCGGGCAAGCGCGCTCAGGAACGCGCCGCTGAAAAGGCACAGAAGGCTGCTGACGCCGCCGCTGCTACTGCTGAATAATCAGCCGTAACGACGATCTGAAACGGGTGGCATGGCGACATGCCGCCCGTTTTTTGTTTCCTATTCGAGCGCTTCATCTTATGAGAGAACGCAATCGATCCTCCGGCAGTCGGCAACGAGACCATGACGAAACTTGAAAACCCGGTATTGATGGCAACCATCGGCGCCGCGCAGGGCCTGCGGGGCGAAGTGCGCGCCCGCGCCTTTACCTCGGACCCGACTGCGCTCGGCGATTACGGCCATCTGCACAGCATGGACGGCCGCATCTTCGAAGTGCTGGAAATCCGCGAGGCCAAGAACGTTGTGGTCGTGCGCTTTCGCGGCGTCAACAACCGCGATGCCGCCGAGGCGCTGAACGGGCTGGAACTCTATATCGAACGCGACAACCTGCCCGATGACGAGCTGGAGGACGACGAGTTCTTCTATGCCGACCTCGAAGGTCTCGAAGCGGTCGATGACAAGGGCACCGCCTATGGCACGGTCAGCGGCATCTATGATTTCGGCGCAGGCGATCTGCTGGAGCTGAAAGGGCCGGGCAAGCGTCCGGTGCTGATCCCCTTCTCCGAGGCGGCCGTACTGGAAATCGACCTTGAAGGCGGCAAGATCCTGATCGATCCGATGGCCGCCGGCCTGATCGACACCCCCGACGATCTCACCGGCAAGCCGCCGAAGCCGCCCGGCAAGACGAAGAAGTGATCTGCTCATGAGTTTTCGGGCGACCATCCTGACGCTCTACCCCGAGATGTTTCCCGGCCATCTCGGCGCGTCGCTCGCCGGCAAGGCGATGGAGCGCGGGCAGTGGGCGCTGGACGCTGTGCAGATCCGCGATTTCGCCACCGACAAGCACCGCACCGTCGATGACACGCCCGCCGGCGGTGGCGCCGGCATGGTGCTGAAGCCTGATGTGCTCGGCCGTGCCATCGACCATGCCTCGGAAAACGACAATCGCCCGCGCCTGCTGATGAGCCCGCGCGGCAAGCCGCTAACGCAGAAGCGCGTGCGCGAACTCGCCGCCGGCGACGGCGTCATCATCGTCTGCGGCCGCTTTGAAGGCGTCGACCAGCGGGTGATCGACGGCCGCGATCTCGAAGAGGTCTCGATCGGCGACTACATCCTCTCCGGCGGCGAGCCGGCAGCACTGATCCTGCTCGACGCCATCGTCCGCATCCTGCCCGGCGTCATGGGCAACGACCTCTCCGGCCTGCATGAAAGCTTTGAGGGCGGCCTGCTGGAGCACCCACACTATACGCGGCCCCAAGTCTGGGAAGAGCGCGAAATCCCCGCCGTCCTGACCTCCGGCAACCACGGCGCCATCGCCAAATGGCAGAAGCAGGAAGCAGAAAAGCTGACGAAAGAGCGACGGCCGGATCTGCTGGAGAAGCAACCGAAGACATAGCAGCGATAGACTGGTGCTGATACGATGGCATTCGATGCCGCCGCGCTAGGCGGCAGCATGGGGCTGCTTTGCGGCAAAAGCGCTCACCAGCTTGTTAGGTTAAACAACCTGTCCGGAAACATGGGGCAAGCCCACTCATGCCGTGTGGTGGGAATGTTATGATCTCATCTGCGTCAACATGGCTGATGTTGTATGCAGCAGTTTTGAGGTAGTGCTCCCTCACGATAGATAGTGTCAAGTAATAGCCTGGAAATATCCGAAATGTGGGATTGGTTCCCTATAGTCTTCTTTCCGCTCAAGCTTCTCGTGTTAGGCACGGGCATGTTCTTCGCCATCAAGTGGCATCGCGATCAAGAGAAGAAGAAATAACGAAACCAGCGGACCGTAAGCGCCCGCCGACTAGAGAAGCGCCGCCCATTCAGTCCGCAATGGGCCTGCAGCTGTCATCAAAACCCAAGGACATCAGCAATGGGATGGGAAGCACTCGGGCAATGGGGTGAAGACGCGATCCGCATCGAACCGCTCATTGGTGGGGTTGCCAACGACGTATGGAGCGTCCGCGTCAGCGGGCAGATCGCGGTCGGTCGCCTCGGTTCCAGAAGCAATGCTGATCTCGCATGGGAAACCGAGCTGCTCCAACACCTCGACCGTAAAGGTATGACCGTTCCAGCGCCGATCCCGACAACTGACGGGCGGCTGTTCGTGGACGGTCTGGTCGTGATGAGATACATGGAGGGCGGACCGCCCGAGACAACAACCGACTGGCGTCGCGTGGCCGACACGCTCCGCGAGCTGCATCGGTTGACGCAGGGCTGGCCGCAGCGCCCGGGCTGGCGATCGTCGACCGACCTCCTCCATGCCGAGACCGGAACGAGGATCAACCTTGCCGCGATGCCGCCCGAGGGCGTTAGACGATGTCGAGCAGCGTGGGCGCGGCTAATCGGGCGTCAGACATGCGTTGTCCACGGCAACCCCAACAACCCTGGCAATGTTCTCATGACCGCAGATCGGGTGGCGTTGATCGACTGGGATGAGTCACATGTCGACGTGCCCGACCTTGACCTCGTGCTGCCCGGCAACGCTGCCGATCTTGAGGACGGCGCGCATGACAACGCCGCGCAAGCGTCGGCCGCATGGGAAGCCGCCGTTTGCTGGCAGGACGAGTATGCAGTCAAGCGGCTTGCCGAAGTTCGAGCGGTCTAAGCAGTTCTGGCGGATAGACGGGCCATATCCATGTCTGAACCTCCGGTGATCACATTGCGCCAATTGCGATCGTTCTCAATCGCGGCGCTGACAGCGCGCCCAGACGGATTATGCCGGCGGTAATTTGAAACCGTTCGGCAATGAAATCCAGATAACAGTTTGCGCCTCCGGGGAATGGCGTGACAGATGGCCCTTGCCGTGAGTGTCCTCCACCAACACGAAGCTACCCGCCTGAACGTGGCGCACCTCTCCGTCGCTCGTCTCGTAATCAACCGAACCATCCAGCCTGACCGTAAGCACCGGCTCCGGAACTTTATGCCAGGCGACCTCGCGCATGCCGGCTGGGATATAAGTGAGGCGGACGCGGGACGCCGGATAACTGGCCGTAACATCGAACTGGATGGCATCGGGGTGCACCGACATCTTCGTCGTCGGCAATTCGACTTCGTCGAAATGCGACTCGCCATCCGGGGTAGCATAGATACGCAGGCACTTCATTGCAGCTGACACCTTCTCGTTCGCCATGCTGAGACGATGCATGCGTATCATAAAGGAGGCGGGGTAACGCAAGGGTTCCCTTAGAACCGAAAGAGGGCGACAACGACCGGCGGCGCCCTATTCGTTCACCGAAAGAGCCATCCCATGCTTGATCGTTTTGAGCGCGATCAGGCTTTTGTACTTGCGTACAAGCTCTCGCTGATCTGTCATCATCCGCTCGATGAAGGCGTTGTATTCTTCAATATCCCGCACCGTTACCGACAAGACAAAGTCGCTATCGCCGGTGACGTACCAACAGGATTGGACTTCCGGTGCCTGGATAAGCCAACGTTGGAAAGCTTCGAGATTGTGGCGATACTCGTTTTGGATTTCGATCTCGACCAAAATTCTGAGGCTCCGACCGACGGCCGGAGGGCTCACGACAGCGACGATCCGGTCGATCACGCCCTCGCGCTTAAGCTTGCTGATACGCCGTTCAACCGCGGAAGGCGAAAGATTGACGGCTTGCGCGATGGCTTTCGCGGGCTGGTCAGCATTGTCCTGCAGAATCGACAGAATTTCGCGATCTTTCTCGTCCAAGCGCAATACCCCCGAAGATATGATCTCATACGCGGAAAAACAGCGTATTTTTGTAGAGATCGATGATTTCCCGCATCGATGAGATCTATCATTGCCCCCATGACAAAACAATCTCAGCTATCCTCTTCGAATATCGCCGATGCCAGACGTCGGATCGATCCGATCTTCCTGAACTCGGCATTGCTCACCGACGCGACACTCGGTCTGACGCTCGCGGCCAAGGATGAAACGGATAATCCGATCCGTTGCTTCAAAGGCAGGGGCACCAGTTATTATCTGGCGTGCACCAGCGCGGAGAGAGGGCCGCTCGTCACAGCGTCGGCAGGCAATTTTGGCCAGGGGCTCGCCTATGGTGCGGCAAAATCGGGCCGCGAACTCACCGTATTCGCCAGCCTTTCCGCAAACCCGCTGAAGATAGAGGCTATGCGCAGGCTCGGGGCGGAGGTCATTCTGTTTGGGGATGACTTCGACGCAGCGAAAGCAAGAGCCCGGGAATACGCCTCGGAAAGAGGGGCAACCTTCGTGGAGGATGGTGCAAGCGCCAGCATCGCGGAAGGTGCCGGAACGATCGCGGCCGAACTCACCGAGGCATTCGGCAATATCGATGCGGTTTTTGTGCCCCTCGGAAATGGTGCGCTGGCAGCGGGGATCGGCTGCTGGTTCAAAACAGCATCGCCCGCCACCAAAGTCATCGCTGTCGCCGCGAAAGGGGCTCCCTGCATGCAGCTTTCATGGCAGGCAGGCCACCCCGTTCCGACAGATAAGGCGACGACGATCGCGGATGGGATCGCCGTGCGCGATCCGGTTCCGGTTGCCGTCGATTGGTTGGCCACGACGATCGATGACATCGTGCTTGTCGACGATCCCTCTATAATCGATGCCATGCGGTTTGCGCATTCCAAATGGAACAGGCTGGTTGAACCGGCAGGTGCCGCGGGGCTGGCCGGTGTTTTGTCGACGGCCGCCACCATGCAGGGGGCGAGGGTTGCAACGATACTGTGCGGAGCAAATCTTACGCCGGAGCAAATTGCCAAGTGGTTGCCAAAAGCCGATGCGGGATTTGTCCCGTAGACTATCGAATGGCCGCTTCGGGCCGAGAGCTGTCATCGAAGCTCGTATCCGCTCTCCAATCTCACGCCTCCTGGCCGGAACCATAGAGATAATCTTCCGGCAACGGCAGCGCCCACGCACTGAATACTCTTGCGAGCCGATCATTTTCAGATGCTAATGACGACATGGACATGTCTCATGTATCGGAGCGAAGATGCCTGGCAGAACCGGAAAAAGCTTTCTCGAATTCCACGATCTGCCATCGGACATCATCCTTTCGCTTCTCGACCGCGCCAACGTCCTGGCCGGCGCCTGGGCGGACGGCCACATGCCGCGGAGCCTGGAGGGAAAGCATGTCGCGCTGATCGCCGATGATAGCGGCTGGCGGAACACTACCGCCTTCAGCCTCGGCGTACAGGCAATGGGCGGTATCTGCGTGCAGGCGCCGATCAGCTTCAACGCGCGTGAGGAAACCGCCGACCTCGCCGGCTATCTCGACAATTGGTTCGATGTCCTGATTGTCCGCACAAAGCTGCTGACCGCCCTGCGCGAACTGGCGGCGACCGCGGACGCGCCCGTCATCAATGCCCGGACAAAATCGAACCACCCCTGCGAAACGCTGGGCGACCTTGCCTATGTCAAAAGCCGGAAAGGCCGCGTCGGCGGCCTCAAGGTCGTCGGCGTCGCGCCCGATGCCAATATCCTGCGATCGTGGGTCGAGGCTTCGCTCGCCTTGCCGATCAAGGTCACGCAGGTCTATCCGGAAAAATGGCACGTCCGCGACCGGGATCTTTCGAACGCGAACTTCAGCACCAGCACGGACATGAGAGAACTGCTGGACGCCGACGTGATCGTCACGGACTGCTGGCTGGACGATACCGCACAAGCCGAGTTACGCGACTATCGGATATCGGCCGCCATCCTCGACCAATGCCGCCCCGACACGATCTTCCTCCCCTGCCCGCCCGTAGCCCGAGGGCAGGAAGTCACCACGGACGCGATGACCCATCCAAGCTGCCAGAGCAGAGAGGCCAAGGCTTTTCTCCTGCATGCGCAGAACGCGCTGCTGGAATGGATCGTTGCTTGAGGTCTTTTGACACCGACACCAAATTCGACGTAGACAGCCACTTCTTGGCATTCAAGCGGCCCGGGCGCCGCTCACACAGAGAAAACCCCGAAAAGCGGCCTCTCGCGCATGAAATTCCCCGCCAAGGGGTGACAAAGGCGCGGCAATAGGATATGTGCGCGCCCGGCATGGGAAATTTCCCATCAACCACCAAAGAAAAGCAGACGCATTCGCCCCTGCCTTTATAGGCATATATCCAAGGCGAGATCTTAAGGGTCCGACCAAGGATAGAGCACTCCGGGCGCTCTGGCTGTTGAAGCAACAACGAGGTTGATAACATGAACATCATTCAGCAGTTGGAAGCCGAACAGGCTGCCAAGATCGAAGCCAAGCGCACGCTCCCCGACTTTTCCGCTGGCGACACCGTTCGCGTCAACGTGAAGGTTACGGAAGGCACCCGTACCCGCGTTCAGGCCTATGAAGGCGTCTGCATCGCCCGCTCCGGCGGCGGTCTGCAGGAAAACTTCACCGTTCGCAAGATCTCTTACGGCGAAGGCGTCGAGCGCGTATTCCCGGTTTACTCGCCGATGATCGAAAGCGTCGAAATCGTTCGTCGCGGTAAGGTCCGTCGCGCCAAGCTCTATTACCTCCGCGACCTGCGCGGCAAGGCTGCCCGTATCGTTGAAAACACCGGCACCCGCGCCCGCAAGCTCAACGACGCCGAGCGCCAGGCCGCTGCCGACGAGAAGGCTCGCATCGAAGCCGAAAAGGTTGCCGCAGCCCAGGCTCTCGCAGCCGAAAAGGCAGCAGCTGAAGCCGCCGAAGCAAAGGCCGCAGCCGAAGCAGCAGCTGCTGCAGAAGCAGCCGCCGCCGCTGAACCGGCAGCAGAATAAATCTCGATCCTTTGGGATTGTGAAAATCAAGGCGGCCTTCGGGTCGCCTTTTTTTGTTGGGGCGACCAAGGGCGGGTGGGCGCGAAGAAAAATTCTCCACAAGCCAGCGGGTTTGGAGCAGCTTTTCTGTTTTTATCGTGACGACCACGGCAACAGCCTTGCCATCGGCTTTGAAAATATGACAATTTTCCAACACACTATAAGGGGAATTTCCATGGCATTCCGTCGTTCGTTTCTTCTGGGCCTTACCGCCCTCGTGCTTGCACCTTTCGCCTCCTTCGCCGCCGACCTGCCGAATCTCAACGGCAAGACCGTCGTCGTCGTCACCGAGAATGCCTATCCGCCGCTGCAATTCGTCGATCCCAAGACCAGCAAGGCCATCGGCTGGGAATATGACGCGATGAACGAGATCGCCAAGCGGCTGAACTTCAAGGTCGAGTATCAGAACACCAGCTGGGACGCGATGATCCAGGCGGTATCCCAGGGCCAGTACAACATCGGCATGACCGGCATCACCATCAAGGAAGACCGCAAGCAGAAGGTCGACTTCTCCGACCCCTACATGCGCTCGCAACAATTCATGCTGGTACGCGGTGACGAAAAACGCTTCACCGACGCCAAGAGCTTTTCCGCCTTCAAGGACGGTCTGGTCGGCGCGCAGCCGGGCACGACCCCTTTCTACACCGCCGTCTACGAAGTGCTTGACGGCAATGAGCAGAACCCGCGCATCAAGCTGTTCGAAACCTTCGGCGCCACCGTACAGGCGCTGAAGACCGGCGACGTCGACGTCGTTCTGACCGACGGCACCGCCGGCAAGGGCTATGTCGACACCTCGAATGGTGGATTGAAGCTGATCGGCGGCCCGCTCGGCACCGAGGACTTCGGCTTCATCTTCCCGAAGGGTTCCGATCTCGTTGCCCCGATCAACGCCGCCATTGCCAGCCTGAAGGCCGACGGCACCTTCGAGGCACTGAACAAGAAATGGTTTCTCGACTACAAGATGGGTCAGTAAGCCGGATGCGGTTTGAAATCGGACACCCGCTCTGATGGCGCTGCAAGCAGGCCCTAGCGGGCACCATAGCAAGGACGACTTTCCCTGGTGGTTGGTCGTCCTTGTTTTCATCGGCATTGCCACCGCAGTCGCCATCGTCACCAGCGATCTTTACGCCCAGGTCTTTACGACGATTGTTCAGGGCATCGGCACTACCATCTTCGTCACCCTCGTCGCCTTCTCACTGGCGATGGCGCTCGGCCTCGGCATTGCGCTGCTGGGCCTCTCCGACAGCCTGATCCTGCGCCAGACCGCCCGCTTCTATGTCGAAGTCATTCGTGGCATCCCGATCCTGGTGCTGCTGTCCTACATCGCCTTCGTCGGCGCGCCCGCCTTCGTCGCGCTTTATAACACCATCACCTCACCGCTCGTCTCAGCCGGCTGGACCGACCCCTTGGTGGTGCGTGACGTGCCATTGATGTGGCGGGCGATCGTGGCGTTGATGATCGCCTATGCCGCCTTCATCGCCGAGGTTTTTCGCGCTGGCATCCAGTCTGTCGACCCGGGCCAGATCGAGGCGGCAAAGGCACTCGGCCTGTCGCGCTACCGGCGCTTCCGCCATGTCATCGCGCCGCAGGCGTTCCGTGTCATCTTCCCGCCGCTCTCCAACGATTTCATCGCAATGGTGAAGGACAGCTCGCTGGTCTCGGTTCTCGGCGTCGCCGACATCACCCAGTTTGCCAAGATCTATTCGTCCGGCTCCTTCCGCTACTTTGAAAGCTACTCGATCCTCGCCTATATCTACCTGATCCTGACGATCGGACTGTCGCTGGTGCTGCGAAAGTTCGAAAAGCGGATGCGTGAGCGGCATATGCGCTGATGCAGGGCATCATCACTAGCCTCTGCGGCCAAACGTCAGCATTGCCGAGACTTCGGAAAATTGATATGAGCAACGCCATGAATAGGATCATGAGCAAAGACGGACAGTTCGTCACGATTTTTGTGCTGCAGGACCACAAGCGCCTGCCGGCACGATTCTTTGCGATGATTTCGGGCGCGCTCAACAGCCGACTTCGCTGATCACACCCAAGGCCGGCGGTCCTGATCCGTCAACCCCCATTTCGACAATGCCAATATGGATCTGTAGCCATGAGCGCTCCACGTACCCTTTACGACAAAATCTGGGATGACCATCTCGTCGACAGCCAGGACGACGGCACCTGTCTTCTCTACATCGACCGTCACCTCGTCCATGAAGTGACGTCGCCGCAGGCATTCGAAGGCCTGCGCATGACCGGCCGCAAGGTCCGCGCCCCGGAAAAGACGCTTGCTGTCGTCGACCATAACGTTCCGACCTCGCCCGATCGCCATCTTGGCATCAAGAACGAGGAAAGCCGCATCCAGGTCGAGGCGCTCGCCACCAACGCCGCTGAATTCGGCGTCGAATATTATTCGGCAAGCGACAAGCGTCAGGGCATCGTCCACATCATCGGCCCGGAACAGGGCTTCACCCTGCCCGGCATGACCATCGTCTGCGGCGACAGCCACACCTCGACCCACGGCGCCTTCGGGTCGCTGGCGCACGGCATCGGCACGTCTGAAGTGGAACACGTTCTGGCAACCCAGACGCTGATCCAGAAGAAGGCGAAGAACATGCTGGTGCGCGTCGACGGCCAGCTGCCGCCCGGCGTCACCGCCAAGGACATCATTCTTGCCATCATCGGCGAAATCGGCACCGCCGGCGGCACCGGCTACGTCATCGAATATGCGGGCGAAGCCATCCGCGCGCTGTCGATGGAAGGCCGCATGACGATCTGCAACATGTCGATCGAAGGCGGCGCCCGCGCCGGCCTCATCGCCCCCGACGAGACCACCTTCGAATACATCAAGGGCAAGCCGCGCTCGCCGACCGGCGAAGCGCTGGAACAGGCGATCGCCTACTGGAAGACGCTTGCGTCGGACGAAGGCGCACATTACGACCGCGTCGTCGTGCTCGATGCCGCCGCCCTGCCGCCGATCGTTTCCTGGGGCTCCTCGCCGGAAGACGTCGTCTCCATCCAGGGCATCGTTCCGAACCCGGACGAGATCCAGGACGAGAACAAGCGTACCTCCAAGTGGCGCGCGCTGGACTATATGGGCCTGAAGCCGGGCACGCCGATGACCGAGATCAACATCGACCGCGTCTTCATCGGCTCCTGCACCAACGGCCGCATCGAAGACCTGCGCGCCGTCGCCAAGGTCGTCGAAGGCAAGACGGTGGCATCCACCGTCGATGCGATGATCGTTCCGGGCTCCGGTCTGGTCAAGGAACAGGCGGAAGCCGAAGGCCTCGACAAGATCTTCAAGGCCGCCGGCTTCGACTGGCGCGAGCCTGGCTGTTCCATGTGCCTGGCCATGAACGACGACCGCCTGAAGCCGGGCGAACGCTGCGCGTCGACCTCGAACCGCAACTTCGAAGGCCGCCAGGGCTTCAAGGGCCGCACCCATCTGGTGTCGCCCGCCATGGCAGCGGCAGCGGCAATCGCCGGACACTTCGTCGACATCCGCGAATGGAATTGATCGGTTTCGACTGATCGAATGCAGAAGGCGGCCTCCGGGCCGCCTTTTTTATTGGACTTGAGCAGGCCTTATCGCTTCGACGCAAGTGTGGAAGGCGCGGCGAGCGGTGCTTTTTCAGCGGACGGAGCCAGTTGCGCCCGCTGACTGAGCCAGACGCTGCCAAGCACGATGACGATGCCGAATATCTGTATCGGGCTCAGCTGCTGACCCAGCACCCACCAGCCGAGGATTACGGCGGTCGTCGGGCTCAGAAACCCGAGCGGCGAGATGGCCGACGGCTCCAGCCGTGACAGGCCGCGAAACCAGAGAATATAGGTGAGCGCGGCGCCGATCAGGCCGAGATAGGCAAAGCCCAGAATGTTGGCGCCCGTCAGATGCGGAAGCGGCGGCTCGAGCATCAAAGCAAAAGGCAGCAACAGCAGGCCCCCGGCCGTCAGTTGCCATGCCGTGAAGGTGAGCGGCGAGACGGGCGGCCGCCAGCGGCGGCTGAGCACCGTGCCCGCCGCCATGGAAAAAGCGCCGCCAATGCCCGCCGCAATGCCGATTGGATCCAGCGTTGCCTGCGGCGTCAGAATGAGGAGCGCGACACCCGCTATCCCGGCAATCGCCGCTATAACCGAAAGGCCGCGGATCGGTGAACCGAGCAGCAGGCGCGCAAGCACGATAACGATCAGCGGCTGGACCGCGCCGACGGTGGCCGCCACCCCGCCCGGCAGCCGATAGGCCGAGATGAACAGCATCCACCAGAAAATCGAGAAATTCAGTGCGCCGAGAACAAGCGACCTCACCCACCAGATGCCATGCGGCAATCGCCGCACGATGGCAAGCAGCAGCAGACCCGCCGGCAAGGCGCGCAGCATGGCGACCGTCAGCGGGTAGCCGGCCGGCAGGAGCTCCGTCGTCACCAGATAGGTGCTGCCCCAGATCGCCGGCGCGATCGCGGTCAGCAGCAGGTCGGAATTGCGGGTCATTTCACAGGCTTCCAAATTTATCTTGATCTCAAGATAATCCAAACTGCCTTGACGTCAAGATAATTTCATGGCGATGTCTCCCCATGGATCGCATCGACAGAATTCTCGCCCAATGGAACCGGGAACGGCCTGACCTCGACGTCGCCCCGATGGGCCTGATCGGCCGCATCGGAAACCTCGCACACCACCTTGGCCATGAGATGGGCAAGACCTTTGCACAGTTCGATCTGAACCGTGCCGCTTTCGACGTGCTGGCAACCCTGCGCCGCTCGGGCCCGCCTTACACCCTCTCCCCCAACGACCTGATCGCCACCATGATGGTGACCTCCGGCACGATGACCAATCGCATCGATCAACTGGAGAAAGCGGGCCTCGTCGCCCGTAGCCCCAATCCCGACGACGGCCGCAGCTTTCTGGTATCCCTCATGGACAAAGGTTTTGCGCTGATCGACAGCGCGGTGACTGCCCATGTCGAGACGCAGGCCCGGCTCGTATCGAGCCTCTCGGAAGAAGAGAAGGGCGCGCTCGATGCCTTGCTTAAAAAGTATTTAGCCGGCTTTGAGATTGCCGATTCGGGAACAACCCTCGCGATCGAAGCTCCGGATGAATAGCTTGAGCCAAAGCCAATCGAAGACGCGAGCAACGCCCCAACTAGGCTGATACCTCCCTGCCGAACTCCGAAGATACGAAATCGAGGAAGCTGCGCAATTTCGGAGTGATGCGGCGATCAGGGGCATAAAGAACGTGCAATGGGCGCGTCGGGATCCTGTACTCCGGCAGAATAGGCACTAGGTGCCCCGATTCGATGCTCGCACGGATCAGTTCGAGGGGTTGGAAAATGATCCCAAGCCCTGCCACCGCCGCCTGAAGCAAGGCTTCGCCGCTATCGACCGTCAACCGCCCCGATATGGGAACATCGACATATCCGTCCGGTCCTTCGAAGGCCCAATGCGTTCTCAATCGCGTATGCGAGAAGATCAGGCACTCGTGATCTACGAGATCGCTTGGCGTACGTGGCGTTCCACGAGACTTAAGATAACTCGGGGCTGCACAAATAATAAGGCGGTAGGGATCCAGGCGCCGGGCGATCAATCCGCTGTCCGACAATTCCCCGACGCGGAAGATCGCATCATATCCCTCGTCTATCAGGTCAACCAATCGGTTCGACAGTGACAGGTCAATCGAAACCTCCGGATTTGCCTTCAAATATTCGGGCAATTTGGGCGCAAGGGCGTTAATTCCGAAGGTCACAGGGGCGCTGACCCTCAGCTTTCCCCGAGGGACCGCTCGCGTTTCCGCCGCCAAAGCTTCGGCGGATTCGACTTCGGCCAGTATGTTGCGCGAGCGCTCGTAGAAGAGACTGCCGACTTCGGTCAGGTGCTGCCGGCGGGTGGTCCGGTTCAGAAGCCGGACACCCAAGTGATGCTCCAGGAATTGCACATGTTTGCCGACGAGCTGCGGCGACATGTTCAAGGCGTCGGCAGCAGCTCTGAACGACCCCAGCTCTACGGCTTTGACGAAGATGCTCATGCTGGAGAACCGATCCATTAGAAACAATCCATTTCAAGTGTCGAGTAATTGCGCCTATTTATCCTGATATGAGAATAATCCTATTCATGCCGTCAACAATCGCAAAGGAGCGACGGACATGAAAATCGCAATTATCGGCACTGGCAATATGGGAGCGGGCCTTGCCCGCGCGCTGGCCGGAGCAGGTTATGATCTGGTCATCGGACACCGCGATCCAGCAAAGGCGGCCGAATTGGCGGCCGAACTAGGCGCGAATGTCGAAGGAGGCGGCATTGCCGCAGCCGTCAAGCTGGCGGATGTTGTCATTCTGGCTCTGCCCTATGACGCCATAGCAGAGGCATTGAAGGCGGCGGGAGACCTCACGGGCAAGGTACTTGTCGATATCTCGAACCCCATCACGGCCGATTACCGGGGACTGCTGATCGGTCATTCGACGTCGGCGGCCGAGGAAATTCAGGCGCTTGCGCCCACGGCCACCGTGGTGAAGGCGTTCAACACGATATTCGCGACACTTCTGCCGATCGAGGCACGCAACGGAAAGACCCTGCAGGTGTTCGTCGCCGGCAATGACGAGGCGGCAAAGGAAACCGTATCGAACATCGCCAAAGCCATCGGCTTCGAACCGGTCAATGCCGGTGACCTGACCAACGCCCGCTTCATCGAACCCATCGGCGAGATGAACATCCACTTCGGCTTCTTCCTCGGCAAGGGTCCCTCGGTGGCTCCGGCCTGGGTTCAGGTCTGAGAGCATTGGGGCAGACTTAGAAATCAGCGTGCAAAAGGGAGTGCCAGATGACTGACACAAACAACCAGTTCATGAAGCGCTTCGTCGACTTCATAAATACGGCCGATGCCAAGATGGCCGAAGAGCTTGTATCTCCGAATGCGATTTTTTTCGTGCCGGGCCGTCCCGAGCCGATAAAAGGGCCGTCCGGTTACATGGCAATCATCGATATGATGCGAGGCGGTTTCCCGGACATACAGTGGACGCTTCAGGAAACTGTGACCGAACAGGACAAGATCGCCGTGCGCTTCATGATGCACGGGACGCACAAAGGAACCTTCTTCGGGGTTCCCGCCACCGGAAAGCAAATATCGGTTCAGGCTCTCAACATCTACCATCTGAGCGATGGCCAGATCGTGGAGGAGTATGGCCAACCCGACTTTCTCGGACTGATGCAACAAATCGGAGCTCTTCCGAAGTAATAGCCTCCAAACTCAAAGAGGCCCGGAACGTAAGCTCCGGGCCCCTTTGACACAGGCGGAATTTCCGCCAATCGATCCGCTCAGAACGTCGCCGTCACCGGGTCCGGTCCGATACGTCCGTCAGCCGAATCCAGCTTCGCAATCTCCGCCAGATCCTCGGCATCGAGCTTGAAATCGAACACCTTGAGGTTTTCCTCGATGCGGCTCGGGGTTACCGATTTCGGGATGACGATCAGGCCGTTGTCGATGTGCCAGCGGATGATCACCTGGGCCGGGGTACGGCCGTGCTTGGCGGCGACCTTGCCGATGACGGCATTGGTCAAAAGCTTGCCCTGGCCGAGCGGGCTCCAGGATTCGGTCTTGATGCCGAGCTTGTCGTGCACCTCGCGCAGCGCCTTCTGTTGGAAGGTCGGATGCAGCTCGATCTGGTTCAGCACCGGTGTTACGCCGGTTTCGCCGATGATACGGTCGAGATGCTCCTTGGCGAAATTGGAAACGCCGATCGAGCGGGCGCGGCCCTCTTCCTTGAGACGCAGGAAAGCCTTCCAGGTGTCGAGGTAGCGGCCGCGATGCGGCGACGGCCAGTGGATGAGGTAAAGATCGACATAGTCGGTGCCGAGCCGCTTCAGGCTCGCGTCGAAGGCCTTCAGCGTCGAATCGAAGCCCTGTGCTTCGTTCCAGAGCTTGGTGGTGAGGAAGATGTCCTTGCGGGCGACGCCGGACTGGCGCATGCCCTCGCCGACGCCATCTTCATTCTCATAGATGGCAGCCGTGTCGATGTGACGATAGCCGGCCTTCAATGCGGTGCTGACCGCCATCGGCGCGACGTTTTCGGGGGTCTGCCAGACGCCGAGGCCGACCTGCGGGATGGAATTGCCGTCGTTGAAAGTGATTGTCGATTGATTGGTCACAATATCTCTCCAAATGAATTGGGCGTGGATGGAGTGAAGGCGCGAACGAACCCGAACGACAAGCCTGGGATTTCCCCGCGCACCGCAACCGATGCGCCCTCCGAAAACCTATATAAGGCAGGGCTGCCCGATTATCACCCCAGCGTGTCGATCAAAAAACGCGAACCGTCGTGCCCTTTCGCAAAAAGCCAATGATGCGCTGCATGTCCCTGAGACTGACGGCGATACAGCCGGCGGTCGGCTCGTAGCCGGGCTTGATCAGATGGAAGAAGATGGCGGAGCCGCGGTTACGCCGGCGCGAGCCTATGTTCCAGTCGAGCACCAGGCAGATATCATAGAGCCCGTCGCGCCGCCGCATCTCCTCATGGCTCGGCTTGAACGGCGCCTTGACAAGCCTGTTGTAATTGGCGTTCTCCGGCTGGTCGCACCAGAGCATGTCCTTGCGGATACGCCGCATCGGCAAAGGGGTGCGCAGGAAGCGGACATGATCGCCGCGCGTAAAACCGTAAAGCAGCTTCATGGCGGCAATCGGCGTCGCCCCGTCTCCCTCGCGCTTCAGTACACTGCGTCCGGATCGTCCGATTGCCGCGGGCACTGTCAGCGGCCCCAGCTGTACCAGCGCCCGCGTCGGCTTTCCCGGTGCGGGGCGCACGACGATTGCAGAAGCGGTCCGCCTACCGCCTACCCTTGTTTTTTCCATTTTCCTCACATGTTTTTGCTTTGCACGTGATTTGATTTGAAATCATAGCAGTTTCAACTGGACGACCAAGCCTGAGCCGCCTCCCGACTTGCTAAAAACGCAATTTGGCGTAGGACTTAGGGGACAAACGAACAAGGACCGGAACGGCATGACCGCACGCACCATTCTACTGGTGGATGATGATAACGACCTGCGCGAAATGTTGGTCGAGCAATTGTCGCTTTACGAGGAGTTCACGGTTCTGCAGGAAGTGAACGCCGGCAAGGGCGTACAGACCGCGCGTGCTGCACCCGTCGATCTCCTGATTATGGATGTCGGCCTGCCCGATATGGATGGCCGCGAAGCCGTGAAGCTGCTGCGCAAGAACGGATTCAAGGCGCCGATCATCATGCTGACCGGCCATGACACGGATTCCGACACTATCCTCGGCCTCGAAGCCGGCGCCAACGATTACGTCACCAAGCCGTTCCGCTTCGCCGTGCTGCTCGCCCGCATCCGCGCGCAGCTTCGTCAGCACGAACAGAGCGAGGACGCGACCTTCACCGTCGGCCGCTATCTGTTCAAGCCGAGCCAGAAGCTGCTCACCACGGAAGACGGCCAGAAGATCCGCCTGACGGAGAAGGAAGCGGCGATCATCCGCTATCTCTACCGCGCCGACCAGAAGGTCGTGACCCGCGACATCCTGCTCGAAGAGGTCTGGGGCTATAACTCCGGCGTCACCACCCACACGCTCGAAACCCACGTCTATCGCCTGCGCCAGAAGATCGAGCGCGATCCTTCCAATGCCGAAATTCTGGTAACGGAAAACGGCGGCTACAAGATCATTCCATAGGCGATCCATATGGCGCTCACCGACGATATCCGCCTGCTGTCGCAACTGCCGCTGTTTCACGGCATGGGCGAAGAGCCGTTGCGGCTGATTGCGTTTGGCGCCGACCGTCGTCACGTCGCGCCCGGCCAAACTCTGTTTCGGGAAAAGTCGCCGGCTGAATGCGCCTACGTCGTCACCCAGGGCAGCTTCGAGCTGAGCACTGTCGATGCTGCCGGGCAGTCAAATATCGAGGCCACGGTGCAGGCCGGCACGATGCTGTCCGAGCTCGCTCTGGTAACGCTGGTGGAACGTAAATATACCGCCGTGGCACTGGAGGATTCCAATGTCATCCGCATCACGCGGGCGCTGTTTCACCGGCTGATCGAAGAATATCCCGACGCCGGCCTGCTGATCCAGAACCGCATCCGCGAAAACTTTGCTGCCCTCGCCAGACAGACGGCAGCGCTGCTTGGGCGCTTTTCCTGATACTCCGGCCTTGGCGGCTGTTGAGGCCGACCCTCGTGGTTCGAGGCTCCGGCCCCTTCGACAAGCTCAGGAGCCTGCGCACCTCACCATGAGGGCGGGGCGAGCTACTTCCTCATCATCAGGGCTGATCGTCTCGCCCAGCCGCGAGATTCTCACCACCTCATCCTGAGGAGCGGAGGCCCAAGGCTGGAGCCTCGAAGGATCGAGGTGGCCCCAATGACTCAAAGATTGAAATGCGCGGTCACCGGCACATGGTCGGACGGGCGATCCCAGCCACGGGCGGCCTTCAGGATATCGATGCGCTGCAAGAGCGGGCCGAGGTCGGATGACGACCAGATATGGTCGAGGCGCCGGCCGCGGTCGGCCGCTTCCCAATCCTTGGCGCGATAGCTCCACCACGTATAAATCTTCTCGTTCGCCGGCACATGCTGGCGCATCAGATCAAGCCATGCGCCGCGCTTCATCACCTCAAGCAGGCCATCGGTCTCGACCGGCGTATGGCTGACGATCTTGAGTAGCTGTTTGTGTGACCAGACGTCATGCTCCAGCGGCGCGATGTTGAGGTCGCCGACGAGGATGGCGGAGGTGTTCGGCTCGGCATTGGCATGCAGGTGCTTCATCTCCTCGATGAAGTCGAGCTTGTGGCCGAATTTCGGGTTGATCGTCCGGTCGGGCTCATCGCCACCGGCCGGAACGTAGAAATTGTGCACCCGGATGCGGCGGCCGCCGCGCTCGAAGATCGCCGAAATATGCCGGCTGTCACCGACATTACAATAATCCTGCCGATGATCTTCGGTCAGCGGAAAACGCGAAGCGATGGCAACGCCATGATAGCCCTTCTGGCCGTGAATGATGATGTGCTCGTAACCGAGAGCCCTCAGCGGCGCAAAAGGGAACAGTTCATTCGGAACCTTGGTCTCCTGCAGGCAGAGAATGTCGGGCCGGGACTGCATCAGGAATTGCTCGACGATCGGCATGCGCAACCGCACCGAGTTGATGTTCCAGGTCGCTATCGAAAATCCCATGCCAAACCCTTTCCTTAGAGCAATTCCAGGAAAAGTGCGCAGCGGTTTTCCGTCCGGGATTGCGTCAAAACAGACAGCTAGAGTGGTTCAGCGATTCCGTGAAACAATCTAGTCAGGATAAGGCTTTAGACCGGCTTTGAGCGAAAGGAAAGCGCCATTCCGCGCTTCCCTTGTTGCCAGGGACGGAGACGGCGGTCAGCGCGTGTAGTCGATACGGAAGACGCTGTCGTCAAAGGAAACATTGGTCTTCACATTGTTGATGATGACATCCGTGGTCTTGCCCTGCGGGTCGATCACCGTCCACTGACGCAGGTCGTAGGTCTTGGAATCGAAGATCATGGCGATTGTCGAATCACCGAAGACGGTACGGTTGCCGAGCGTGATCTTGGTGAGGTCCGGCTGCGCGTCGACATTGCGCACCATATCAGCGGAGAGATCGATCTTGTTGGCAAGCAGCAGGCTCAGCGGCGTCTTCGACAGCTGATACATGTTCTTCGTCCGCGTCTGGTCGTTGATGACCTGGACGTTGCTGCCGTCACAGATGACGCGCATGCGCGACGGAGGATCGTAGTTGAAGCGCATCTTGCCGGGACGCTGGATGAAGAAGCTGCCGCTCACCTGATCGCCGCGCGGCCCGATCTGCAGGAACCCGCCCTTCATGGTCTTGATCGACGAGAAGTGATCGGCGATCTGCTGCGCGACGCTGGGATTGAGGGATGCGGCCTGCGCCTGCGCCAAGGCCGAAACGGGCAGAGCGCCTGCCGCACCGACCGCGACCACGGCGCCGAGGAAATGCCGGCGCGTCAGGGAAAGTCGGTTGGACGGCTGCGCATCAAACTTTGTCATCGAATTCTCCTTCATGCTTTTTGTCCATGGCGCGCAAAATCGGCGTCTTCATGGCGCGGCGGCCCATGTCCGGTTGTGGGCCGCAATCAAATTTCCCTGAACATAGCCGGGATATACGACGCGAAAGGGGCCTGGGGCCTCAGCGATCCAGAATATCCGCCTTGGTAGGAACGAGAATTTCGCGCTTGCCGGCATGGTTGGCCGGGCCGATCACGCCTTCTTCCTCCATGCGCTCGATCAGCGAGGCGGCGCGGTTGTAGCCGATGCCGAGCCGCCGCTGGATGTAGGAGGTCGAGGCCTTGCCGTCGCTCAGAACGATCGCAACCGCCTGATCGTAAGGGTCATCCGAATCGGCAAGATTGGCCGTGCCCGCCGGGCCGTGACCGTCCTCGTCGTCCTCATCGTCGGCAGTGATCGCGTCGAGATATTGCGGCGACCCTTGCGTCTTCAGATAGGAGACGATGTCCTCCACCTCGCCGTCGGCAACAAACGGGCCGTGGACGCGCTGGATGCGCCCGCCGCCTGCCATATAGAGCATGTCGCCCATGCCGAGGAGCTGTTCGGCGCCCTGTTCACCGAGAATGGTACGGCTGTCGATCTTCGACGTCACCTGGAAGGAGATGCGCGTCGGGAAGTTCGCCTTGATCGTGCCGGTGATGACATCGACCGACGGACGCTGCGTCGCCATGATGACATGGATGCCGGCGGCACGCGCCATCTGCGCCAGGCGCTGCACGGCGCCTTCGATATCCTTGCCGGCGACCATCATCAGGTCGGCCATTTCGTCGATGATGACGACGATATAGGGCATGGGCTTCAGATCGAATTCCTCGGTCTCGTAGATCGCCTCGCCGGTCTGGCGATCGAAACCGGTCTGCACGGTACGGCTGATCGCTTCGCCCTTGGCGACGGCCTGCTCGACGCGAGTATTGAAGCCGTCGATGTTGCGTACACCGATCTTCGACATCTTCTTGTAGCGCTCTTCCATCTCGCGGACGGTCCATTTCAGCGCGACGACGGCCTTCTTCGGATCGGTGACGACGGGAGAGAGCAGATGCGGAATGCCGTCATAGACAGAGAGTTCGAGCATCTTCGGATCGATCATGATCAGGCGGCACTGTTCCGGCGTCATGCGATAGAGCAGCGACAGGATCATCGTATTGATGGCGACGGACTTGCCCGAGCCGGTGGTACCGGCAACGAGCAGATGCGGCATCTTGGCGAGATCGGCGATGACGGGTTCGCCGCCGATGGTCTTGCCGAGCGCCATGGCCAGCTTTGCCTTGGACGTCTCGAAATCGCGGCTCGCGACAAGCTCGCGCAGATAGACGGTTTCGCGCGTGGAGTTCGGCAATTCAATACCGATGGCATTGCGGCCGGGCACGACGGCGACACGGGCTGCGATCGCACTCATCGAGCGGGCGATATCGTCGGCAAGGCCGATGACACGCGAGGATTTTATGCCTGGAGCGGGCTCCAGTTCGTAAAGCGTGACCACCGGGCCGGGGCGGACATGGATGATCTCACCCTTGACGCCGAAGTCCTCGAGCACGCCTTCCAGCATGCGGGCATTCTGCTCCAGCGCATCGGACGACAACGTCGCGTCCCGCACGATGGTCTTCGGCTCGGCAAGCAGATGCACGGCCGGAAGCTGGAAGCCATAGGAGCGGATGAACGAGGTCTGGGCCTCGCGCTCGGCGCGGACGCCGGGCTTTGGCCGCGGGGCGGCGGGAATGACGCGAGGACCGGCTTGACCGCCCGGACCCTTCGACGACGCGGGCCGCAATGCCCATTCATCGTCCTCGTCATCCGGCAGGATTCCGGCCGGACGACGCGGTTCGCGTTCGTAGGACGCATCATCATCATCCTCGTCTTCGTCGTCGCCCATGCTGATCGACGGAGGAGACACCACGCGGCGCTGGGCCGGGCCGTCCAGCGACGGCTCGACGCGCTCGCCCCGGACGACCGGAGTCTTAGCGCGCGCCGGCTCGTTCAGCGTGCCGAATTCGTCATCGTTGAAGTCGTACGGCGCATCGAAAGCATGGTCGCGACGCTTGCGCGGACCCATGCCGAAGAGGCGCCGAAGGCGGGCCTGCGCATTGTACCAGGAATGCATGAGCGCGCCGAAAGCCATGAAGCCGCCGCGGTCGTCATCCTCGTCGTCGTCGCCGACGCTGCGGGCGCGGCTCTGCGTTTCCTCGTAGTCCTCGTCACTCTCCTCATCTTCCGGCAGGCTGCGGCCGACCAGTCCGGCGGCAAACAGCATGAGCCAGGCAGCGGGGATGGCGAGGACCGTACCGAACACGGTGGCAAAGACGCCGCTCGGATAGGTGCCGATAAAGAGGGCGGGAAAGCGCAGGAGAATGTCGCCGATGACGCCGCCGATGCCGTTGGGGATCGGCCAGGTCGGAGGGGCTGGGAAACAGGCGATGGAACCGGCAGCAACGATGGAGCCGCCGACCCAGGCGCCGAGACGGGCCGGCAGGCGATGGATCTTGCGGTTGGAAATCAGCGCGAAAGCCCAGGCGACGACCGGCAGCATTACGACGATACAGGCAAGACCGAGCGCCTGCATCAGGATGTCGGCGAAGGCAGCGCCCGGAAAGCCCAAAATGTTCGTCGGCGCATTGCTCGTCGCGTAGGAATAGCTGGGGTCCATGACGTTCCAGGTCGCCAGGGCAGCGACCGCGAGCGCCAGCAGAAACAGCAGCGCGAAGCCGATGAGGCCCCTCACCTGCCGCCAAACCACGCCCGAAAGCGAGAAACGGTCGGGGGGACCGCCCAGCGCTGCCGAATTGCTTCTGCCCATGATATCCAGCCCGTTCGTTGTCGAAGGCACACGCGAATCGGCGTCATGCCCACTCACCCAGTACGTCACCTCTACCTAATCAGAGGAGGGTTAATGGCATATTAACCATGCAGGAGGTGGCGGGCCTATCAACGAATTTATGGCTGTTTGGCGAACAGGCTGGCCGACAAAAAAAGGCCCGAACCGAGGTCCGGGCCAAGAGCGGCTTACTTTTGATGAAATAGGCCGCGACGGGATGTTCAGCGACGCCGGATATTTGTCCGGCGTCGCAAGCTCTTGGATTAGGAGTTGTGGTAAGCGGCTTCGCCGTGGGACGCGAGGTCGAGACCTTCGCGTTCGGCTTCCGGTGCTACACGCAGGCCGATGATAACATCGACGACCTTGTAGAGGATGGCCGAGCCGATACCGCACCACAGGATCGTGGTGATGACGGCAGTGGCCTGAACCGTGACCTGGCTGCTCATGGTGACGCCTTCGGCATAGCCGACGCCGCCAAGCGATGCACTGGCAAATACGCCGGTCGCGAGAGCGCCGAAGATACCACCGATGCAGTGTACGCCGAAGACGTCCGCCGTATCGTCATAGCCGAACTTGTTCTTCACGACGGAAACGAAGAAGTAGCACAGCGGGGAAACGATGAGACCGAGGGCGATCGCGCCCATCGGGCCGACGATGCCGGCAGCCGGCGTAACGGCAACGAGGCCGGCAACCATGCCGGAAGCGCCACCGAGCATGGAGGCCTTGCCGCGCGTGAAGGTTTCAACAATCGACCAGGAGATGATGGCCGCTGCCGTTGCAACGAAGGTGTTGACGGTCGCGAGCATCGCGCCGCCGGAAGCTTCGAGGTTCGAACCGGCGTTGAAGCCGAACCAACCAACCCAGAGCATGGAAGCACCGACCATGGTCAGCGTCATGGAATGCGGAGCCATCATGTCCTTGCCGAAGCCGACGCGCTTGCCGACCATGAGGGCACCGACGATACCGGCGATACCGGCATTGATGTGAACGACCGTGCCGCCGGCGAAGTCGAGAGCGCCCATCTTGAAGAGCATGCCGTTGGAATCCCAGACCATATGGGCGATCGGGAAATAGACGAAGGTTGCCCAGAGCGCGCAGAAGAGGACGGCCGCGCCGAACTTGATGCGCTCAGCAAAGGCGCCGATGATCAGGGCAGGCGTGATGGCTGCGAAGGTCATCTGGAACAGCATGAAGATGAATTCCGGAATGACGACGCCCTTCGAGAAGGTAGCCGCTGTCGTCGACGTCGAAACGCCGGACAGGAACATCTTCGCTGTGCCGCCCCAATACGGGCTGGTGCCGCCGCCGAAGGCGAAGGAATAGCCGTAGAAGACCCAAAGAAGCATGACGACCGCACCGATCATCGTGCACTGCATCAGCACGGACAGCATGTTCTTCGCGCGCACGAGGCCGCCATAGAAGAGAGCCAGGCCAGGCACGAGCATGAAGAGAACGAGAATGGTGGAGATGAACATGAAGGCGGTGTCGCCTTTGTCCGGAACCGGCGCCGCAGCGGCGGCAGTGGCTGTAGCATCCTGCGCAAAGGCGATCGCCGGCGCGAGCATGGCCGCAGAAAGCGTACCCACCCGTGCCAGAGTGGAGGAAAGCTTGGAAAACGTCATTGCAAATAACTCCCTGATCGGCCGTGTCTTACAGCGCTTCTGAATCGGTTTCGCCCGTACGGATGCGCACGGCATGGTCAATCGAAAACACAAAAATCTTGCCGTCGCCGATCTGGCCGGTCTTGGCGGAGGATGCGATGGCCTCGACCGCCTTGTCGACGATTTCGGTTGCGACCGCGACTTCGATCTTCAGCTTCGGCAGGAAGCTGACGGCATATTCCGTGCCGCGATAGATTTCGGTATGCCCCTTCTGGCGCCCGTAACCCTTCACTTCGGTCACAGTCAGGCCCTGAATGCCGACAGCCGTGAGGGCCTCACGGACCTCATCGAGCTTGAACGGCTTGATAATGGCCATCACAATTTTCATCTGGTTTCCCATCCTTTGTTTACCCTCGGCGCGGAGCCGACTCTCCTTTGCCGCCGACATGTTTCAGCAGCGACCAGGGATACACATTCAAAGGACGTGCCAGATTCGTGACACAATTATAACCAATTGAAATATAAGGGAATTACTTTAAGAACCTAATAAAGCGGCAATTCGCGACGCAGCTATCGCTTAAATAAAGTGCAATTTTATAAATTTGCACTTTATTTAATCATTTGCCTTTTTACGAATCAGCCCTCCTGCACCACCGACGCAATCAGGACACCATTCCGCGTAAAAAGACTGCCGCGGGTGAAGCCCCGGGCACCCGAGGCGCTGGGGCTGTCCTGGCTGTAGAGCAACCAGTCGTCGAGCTTGCACGGATGGTGAAACCACATGGCATGGTCGAGGCTTGCAACCTGCAGTCGCGGATCGAAGACCGAGGTTCCATGCACATGCAACGCCGCATCGAGCAGCGTCATGTCCGAGAGATAGGCGAGCACCGCATTCTGATAGAGCCTGTCATCCGGCACCGGCCCGGTCAGGCGCACCCAGATATCCTGCCGTTGGCTGGGCCGCGAACGGGAGAAATAATCCTCGATGGAGACGGGCCGGATTTCGATCGCGCGTTTGCGCTCCCAGTAGCGGCGCACAGCCTCCGGCGCATTGGCGATATAGCGCGCCTTGACCTGCTCTTCGTCCATCAACTCCTCGGGCGCCGGCACTTTCGGCATCTCGCTTTGATGCTCGAAGCCGGGCTCGTCGATCTGGAAAGAGGCCGTCAGCGCGAAGATCGCCTTGCCGTGCTGGACCGCCAGCACCCGGCGCGTGTTGAAGCTCGAACCGTCACGCAGCCGGTCGACCTGATAGAGGATCGGAACGCTCGGGTCGCCGGGAAGCATGAAATAGGCGTGCAGGGAATGGGCAAAGCGGTCGGCCGCCACCGTCCTCTGCGCCGCCATCAGCGCCTGGCCGATGACCTGGCCGCCGAAAACGCGCTGCCAACCGACCTGCGGGCTGTTGCCGCGAAACAGGTTCATCTCGATCGTTTCCAGGTCCAGCGTCGCGAGCGTGACTTGCATGGCGGTCGGTTTCTCGTTCTCGCGCGACATTTTGAATGAACTCCAACGGTAGGAACCACGAACGGGATGTTCTATATAGAACAGGAAGTGACAGTAGGACACAGGGAAGCGCTATGTTGGACATGCTGGTAGTGGGTGGCGGTTATGTAGGTCTTGCCGCCGCGGTCGCCGTCAAGCAGGCAGCCCCGCATCTCGACGTCATGGTCGTCGAAGCAGCCCCGGAAACCGCCTGGAAGAAGGACATGCGCGCCTCGGCGATCATCGCCGCCGCCTCGAAGATGCTGGAGGTCTTCGGCATCTGGGACGAGATCGCACCGGAGGCGCAGCCGATCACCCGCATGATCGTCACTGATTCGCGCACCAGCGATCCGGTGCGCCCGGTCTTCCTCACCTTCGACGGCGAAGTGACCGAAGGCCAGCCCTTTGCCCATATGATCCCGAACGTCGCCATGGTCGGCGCGCTCCGCGGCGCCTGCGAGCGCCTCGGCATCGCTATCCGCCACGGCGTCAGCGCAACGGACTTCAAGACCGAGGACGCCGGCGTCACGCTGACGCTCTCGGATGGCAGTGCGCTGGAAACGCGGCTACTGGTCGCCTGCGACGGCGTGCGCTCCAAGCTGCGCGACATGGCCGGCATCAAGACGGTGAACTGGAACTACGGCCAGTCCGGCATCGTCGTCACCGTCGAGCATGAGCGGCCGCATAATGGCTGCGCCGAAGAGCATTTCCTGCCCTCCGGCCCCTTTGCCATCCTGCCTTTGAAGAACAATCGCTCCTCGCTGGTCTGGACCGAGCGCACCGCCGACGCCGACCGGCTGGTCGCCTCCGACGATCTGCTGTTCGAGGAAGAGCTGGAGCGCCGTTTCGGCCACAAGCTCGGCGCGCTACGTACGGTCGGCGACCGCCGCGCCTTCCCGCTCGGCCTGACGCTTGCCCGCGCCTTCGTCGCCCCGCGCTTCGCGCTTGCCGGCGACGCCGCCCACGGCATCCACCCGATCTCCGGCCAGGGCCTCAATCTCGGCTTCAAGGATGTGGCGGCTCTCGCCGAAACCGTGGTCGAAGCCGACCGGCTCGGCCTCGATATCGGCTCGATCAACACTCTCGAGCGCTACCAGACTTGGCGGCGCTTCGACACCTTCCGCATGGGGGTGACCACCGACGTGCTGAACCGGCTGTTTTCCAACGACATCACGCCCGTACGCGTCGCCCGCGATTTCGGCCTCGGCCTCGTCGATCGCCTGCCAAAGCTGAAATCCTTCTTCATCGGCCAGGCAGCAGGCACGGATGCCAAGGACAATCCGCGACTGCTGGCGGGCGAGGCGATCTGAGCTCGGGAAATTTGAAGGGGTGTAATTCACCGCAGATGCCTGCCACCGGTCAATCGCGGATCGTCTGTTTTCCGGCATCAACTTGTCGAAGCTGACAATCTCCGCGTCATGGCTTTCGGCCCTTTGCCATCGCTCGCGGTAAGCTACAGCACCGCGGTGCAGCTTTCCGAAAGTGGCCCTTCGCTCTGGCACCAAGTATTTTTTGTGCGGTTCGACTTGCTAAGGCCCCTCGAAATTGTTTCGACGCTCGCGCAAAAATTGTGCAATAGATATTCGCTGCAGGAGATATCGAAAGTCATCATGTGCGGTATTTCGAGCCCTTCTTGACCACATCTGATAAGGTCGCGGTGCCGCGCGGGAGCCAATTAGGGAGCGACGCACGGAAACCTGATCTGGGATGGCATTTCTGTGACAACAACTTTTGCTGAAGCCCTTCTTCCTCTTGCCAAACGCTTGCAGGGGCCGGTGCGCGACATCGAGATCTTGCGAGTAGCCACCTTTCTGGACGGTGATGATTTCGCCGCCTCGGCCAAAGCGGCACGAGACGCAGTTCTGAAATGGGCATCCTCGCGCAAGCGCGCCGGCGGAACATTTCCCAAGGAGGCATGGGAACACGCTGAATTTGAACTTGTAGCAGGGGGACGAAATAGCACGGCGGTTCGTTTTCTGACCGAGACCGCCGACCTATGGGCCTTGCGTGCGGAAGTGCCTGACGAAAATGTGCCTGGGCGAGTCTGGACCAACGAGATTGTGATCGGCGGCGAGATCGACAAGCGCCCGCATCTGAGTCTGAGGTTGATCGTCAGCACTGCTGAACCAGATCTAACCGTCGAACATCATGTGCCGGGGCCGGTTCTGCAAATGGCGACTGCCCCGGGACTGTTGCGAGGGGGCAGGAAGCTCGCCGATGTTCCGCGCACGCTTCGGAGCGAAGTTGACGCCGGAGACCTATGCGATCTCCTCGAAGACCCAGAGCGTCGCCTGCCTGTCATTGTCGTAACGCTCCCAGAGGGTCAGGATAGTGCTCCGCTGATAGATGATGCCGAGGTCGCACGTGCATTGACGGGAATTGCGCGGGTGGTTCGTGTTCCGGCAGCGTTGACATAGGTCTTAACCAAGCGCTTCGGCAAATTTCGGTCCGTGTTTGACGGCGCCGTCCGGGCCTACCTCCCCGGTTTCTCGAGCGCCGATGATCCTCATCGCCATCGCCTGTTCTTAGCGACGTGGCTGAATGATGGTGCGAACGCAGCCAGTTGTGGCCTTTGGCTGCGCCGCGTTGCCGCTGATCTCAGCGTTTCATCAACGCGACTGGGCAAGAATGTCGTTGAATTCGCCGCGGTTCGGACAGCCAGTCGCCGTTTGCGCAAAGACAGTCTTACTGAACAGAGGGCACCTGATACTCAGCTTCTGGCGCTTGCCCAAGAACTGATTGACGGTCTCGAGAAGCAGCTCGCGGAGAAAGACAAGGAAATTGGCGACTACGTCGCCGAGGTCGAAATTGCCGAAGACCGCGCCAAGGCTGCGGAACAAGAAAATCGTTCGCTGCTCTTCAAGATCAGACAGTTGCAGGATGCGCCGGCACGCGGAGACGATACACCTCCCATCGAACATCCTCTTCCACAAGATTGGTCAGAGTTTTCCGATTGGCTCGATCATACTTTTCCCGATCGTGTCGTTCTTACGCCGGCAGCTCGGCGACTGGTGCGAAATCCGGAGTTTGAGGATGTCGGAGCTGTGGCACGAGCCATAACTTGGCTTGCGACGGACCAGCATCTACGCCGCCTGAATGGAGGAGGCAGCACCCGCGATGAAGTCATCGAGCCAGGCATCCTGAATGCCTATTGCGGCGGCGATACCTATGAGACCGTTTGGCAGGGACGACGCTACGAGGTGGATCAGCATGTGAAGAATGGCGGAAATAGCCACGACCCAAAGCGCTGCCTTCGTATCTACTACTTTTGGGAGCCGGAGCTCCAGCAAACGGTAATCGACCATCTGCCAGCGCATCGCCGCACCAGTGCGACATGATAGACCGTGGTAGAGGCGAAGAGACTGGCAGCTGAATGTCTGTGTTTCGTCCACGCGTCGGGTCATGGGGCAAGATCGATTTTTGAATGTCCGCTGGGGCCATGCTCGAAATCTCTCTCGCACCTGCATAGCCCGGCCGTTTCGAGCCCTATGGGGAGCTTGGCATCAGACACAATGAACGACAGCTTTTAGGACCGGGTTAGGAAATGGAAGCGCAAAGTTGCGGTTCCATGATCCTTGAGAGAGACGGCCGGCCTCTACTCCACAATACCAAGGGAAAACACCCCTCAATCCTCGATACGCCGCGCTTCCGAGATCAGCATGATCGGAATGCCGTCGCGGATCGGATAGGCGAGCCGGGCTTTTTCCGAGACGAGTTCGTTCTTCTCGCGGTCATAGCTCAGCGACCCCTTGGTGAGCGGGCAGACGAGCAGGTCGAGCAGTTTCGGGTCGACCTTGCTGACGGTAATGTCCATCACGGATCCTATTGCAGCACGGAATCGGTGTCGCCGAAGCGGGCGAGCACGATTTCGATGATGGCGATGAAGGTTTCAGCTCTGGTCTTCAGGTCTGGTGCTTCCAGGAGCGCCTGCTTCTCGGCGGGCTCGAAGGGCGCCATCATTGCCAGCGAATTCACCAGCGTCATATTGCTGGCGCGCTCTACGCTCTGCCAATCCGCCTCCAGCTTGTTGGCGTCGAGATAGGCGTGGAAGGCCGACAGCAGCGCGGCACGATCGACGGTATGCTCCTCGTCGGCCGACTTCAAATCGGCCATGAAGGGGGCGATACGGAAGCTGCGATAGGGCTGGTGGCCGGTGGTGACCTCGTCCATTAGCCGGAAGCGGCAGATGCCGGTGAGCGACGTGATATAGCGGCCGTCGCCCGTCTCGGCAAAGGAGGTGATGCGCCCGAGGCAGCCGACATGCGAAAGATTGGACGTTTCCGGCGGCTCACCGAGCGCCGGCTGCACGATGCCGACCAGCCGGTTGCCGGCGATGGCGGCATCGAACATTGCGAGATAGCGCGGCTCGAAAATATTGAGCGGCAATTGCCCGGTGGGCAGAAGCAGGGCGCCCGAAAGAGGAAAGATGACCACCGATTCCGGCAGATCGCTCGGCTTCAGATATCTGGCATTACCGACTTGCATGATTTCCGTCCCGCTACATCACTGTGCCGCATATCCCTTGAGATACACAGGAACGACACCCGACGGCGATTGCTCCATCCCACGCCGCGCCACAGAACAATGTGGCCCCCTCTTGCGAAAACACAAGAGCCTTTGCTGACGAAACTCCGAAGCGTTTCGCTTTCCCGTTCCATCGAGGCGAGCGAAGGCACCTGACAGGGTGCCGTCGCATGAACCGCGCCTCAGGAAAACAGGATCGAGGACAGCTTGCGCCGCGCGGCGATCGTCGCCGGGTCCTTCGGACCCCAGACTTCGAAGAATTCCAGCAACTGCCGGCGCGCGCCATCATCGTCGAAGGCGCGGTCGCGCCGCATGACCGTCAGAAGATGCTCGGCCGCCTCGTCGCGCTTGCCTTCGACATTGCGGATCTTGGCGAGCTTGACGCGCTGCTCGTGATTGTCGGGATTGGCGGCCAGCTCTTGCTCGAGCGCCACGGGATCGCCAAGCTTGCGGGCTTCCTCGATCTGATCGAGCTTTTTCACCACGGCCTGGATGCCGGCATCGTTGGCAAGCGTTTCCGGCAGGTCCGTCAGCGCCTCGCGTGCACGCTGGCTCTGGCCGGCGGCGATCATGCATTCGGCCATGCCGGCAAGCGCCTTGGCATTTTCCGGATCGGCCTGCAGCACCGCGCCGAAGAGTTCGGCCGCACCATTGATATCGCCCCCGGCGAGAAGGCCGCTCGCCTCCTCCAGAACCGCGGCAATCTCCGCCGCCGGATCGCCCGCGCCACCAGCCGGACCGCCGAGGCGATCGATGAACTCACGGACCTGGCTCTCGGGAACAGCGCCCATGAAGCCGTCGGCCGGCCGGCCATCGACGAAGGCGATGACCGCCGGGATCGACTGGATGCCGAGCTGGCCGGCAACGGAGGGATGATCGTCGATGTTCATCTTGACCAGCTTGACGCGGCCAGCGGCTTCGTTGACGACCTTTTCCAGCACCGGCGTCAGCTGCTTGCACGGACCGCACCAGGGCGCCCAGAAATCCACCAGCACCGGCTGGTTGCGCGATTCCTCGATAACGTCCTTGGCGAAATTCGCCGTCGTGGTGTCCTTGATCGGCGAAGCGCCGCCCGAGGCCGCCGGCGCGGCGCCAAACGAGGCAGAGGCCGACATCTGGCCACCGAAGGAAGCGTTATAGGGATTGTTCGAACCGCTCATAGATGTCTCCCGCCTGCCGGCATTCCGGACTTTTAAAACATGAGCCCCAAAAACGGGGCGTCGCTTTGCATAAGATCATGCTCGATGAAATAGCCATAGCGACAGCACACTTCGAAGATATGTCATATCTGTCGCATTATAGCGTTAAAATCGTGCGTTAGCCCGTCACTTTCAAGACTAGCGGCGTGTGACCCGTCGCTTCCATGAAGCGCAGCAGATCGCCGCTGGCAATCGACGTCGTCGCATCGTTCGACAAGGGATGGCAATTGACGATGTCGTGCGCCATCAATTCGGCATCGAGCACGAAGGTGACGTTGCCGCCGGTGTCGTTGATCGCGCCGAAGGCCGTGACGGAGCCCGGAATGACGCCCAGATATTCCATGAGCTTTTCCGGCTTGCCGAAGGAGACCTTGCTGGCCGCGCCGATCAGCGTGTGCACCGTCTTCAAATCGACGCCGGCATTTTCCTCGACGGTCAACAGGAAGAAATTATCCTTCTTGTCCTTCACGAAGAGGTTCTTCGTATGCCCACCAGGAATCTCGTCGCGCAGCGATACCGATTCGGCAACAGTGAACACCGGCGCATGATCCTTGGTGCTATGGGAAATGCCCAATCCATCCAGAAAATGGAAAAGATCGTCGCGGGTTTTCGGGCTGTTCTCTGTCATGGCGTCTCGCAAAGAAAATTTGACGCGCTCCTGATACGTCGCTCACAATTCCTTTGCAATCTTTGAGACGACAAAGCCCGGCGTTTCCGGGCTTTCCGACAGGCATTGAAAAAAACCGCGAATTTTTCTTCGCGACCTCGTCATTTCCCTGTTGCATTTGAAAAACGATTGGGCCATATAGCGCCCGTCGCCGCAAGACGACGCCGAACGGTCCAACACACTACCCCGGACTGTTGTGGATATGAGCGGGTGTAGCTCAGGGGTAGAGCACAACCTTGCCAAGGTTGGGGTCGAGGGTTCGAATCCCTTCGCCCGCTCCATTTTTCTCAGAAAAACAATGACTAAGCTCTCTTGTTGAGCGAAGCATGTTTTATGTTTCCCAGTAAGATACCACTGATAGCTTTAAGGCGACTGAGATCGCTTAAGGGCCGCTCGCTGCGGACTTGCCATCACGTCGCCCCCAGCAATCGCTCTATGCGGTGTGGTTGCGAGGTTCAACAACGCGACTTGAGCGACAGTTGATTCTCCTAATTCCACTAAATTTGCTTCGCGAATGTTGGATTGACTCTAATCTATGGAGTGCCTAGATTTCTGTAACATTCCTGCTGTACGCCTGCGTTGAAGTGTGACCGCAACTGGTTGACGAGGCATTTGATGGACACGACTCACCCGTCTCGCGATGACTGTCCCGAGGAATTCAATCTCACACGTCGGAAATTGATGCTGGGCGGCGCCCTGTTCGCTGGCGGCATGCTGCTGTCTCCGGAGATTTCGGCCCAAACTCTAGGTGCGGTCGCGCCGGAGGTTTCGTCAAGCTTCATGGACGTATCGTCTCTCCTCATCGACCATCATTTGGACCCTGAGGTCGGGGCACGCATGGCTGCGGCCATGCTGCGGATAAATCCGGAAATTGCGCAGGACATTGGCGCAATTATTGATATCGCGAAGAAAAAGAATGCCAGGATCGTCGAGGATTTCTTCGCCGACATTCCGGAAGGACGCCTGAAGGACACGGCCCTGGCCATTATTTCGGCCTGGTATACGGGCGTGGTGGATAATTCCGCCAACGCAGAAGTCTTCGCCTTCGAAACCGCGCTTATGTATCAGCCGACCCATGACGTCATGACAATCCCGACCTACGCCATATCCGGTCCGAACGGATGGAATGCGGAGGCCCCGCCTCTCAGCAATATGCCGACATTCTGACGAGAACCGCCCGGTGCGCGAAGGCGCGTTGCGGGCGGCTTCAAGCAATCGAGCGAGACGCCCGTGTGGAGGACTTTGTCATGGGATCGGCTTGCTGCGGGGTTTGACGTGCCTATTCGAGCCTTTGGTTAGTTGGAATCGATAAGATGGCAAACGATTATAGTGCAGACGTCATTGTCGTTGGAACCGGCGTTGTCGGTTGCCTCGTCGCCGAGCAGGCGCTGGATGCAGGCCTGTCCGTTCTCATGCTGGAAGCCGGCCCTCGCGTGGAGCGCTGGCAGATTGTTGAAAATTATCGAAACGTACCGCCGCGGTTCAAGCAAAATTGGAACGCGCCCTATCCGGCAAAGCCCTGGGCACCGCATATTGAATCAGAATTGGTAGACGCCACGACCGACTACCTGCAGCTGGAGGGGCCGAACGGGCGTGCATACCGTCAGGGTTATGTGCGCTACGCCGGCGGCGCTACGTGGCATTGGGCGGGCATCTGTTGGCGGCTGCATCCGGATGATATGCGGATGAAAAGCCTTTACGGCGTCGGCCGGGACTGGGCGTTCGATTACAACACGCTTGAACCATATTATACCCGCGCTGAATATGCGCTGGGTGTGTGCGGCCCATCCGAGGTCGAGCTGCAGTGGCCGCCATTGCCGCGCTCCAAGCCCTATCCCATGGGCCGTATTCCCTTAGGCCAGGGCGAGCAACGCTTTACAGACGCCGCCGCACGCGTTGGCGTCATCAATCTTCCCGCCCCTCAAGCTCGCAATAGCGGCGTTTCCTATGACGGCCGGCCACCCTGTTGCGGCAACAACAACTGTTTCCCAGTCTGTCCGATCTCCGCGAAATACGACGCTGCATCGGCGCTGCCACGAATCGAATCAAAGGGTGGCAAAATCCTCGCTAACGCGGTCGTCTACCGGGTGGAGACGGATGCAAAGCAAAACATCCAGGCTGTCCATTTCTTCGATCCGAACAAGGAAACGCAAAAGGTAACCGGCAGGCTTTTCGTCATTGCCTGCAATGCCATCGAGACGCCGAAACTGCTCCTGATGTCCAAGGATGATCGCAACCCGAATGGTGTTGCCAATCATTCGGATCAGGTCGGGCGCAATCTGATGGATCAGCCCAAGATCAGCGCGCAGATGGTGCTTGCAGAGCCAATGTGGACGGGTGTCGGCCCCGTGCAGGGCAGCAGCATCATGATGACGGGGCAAGGCGCTTTCCGAAGTGAACATTGCGGTGCGATGCTTCGCTGCGAAAATGCCGCTCTCAGCGCCGTGGGCGGTCTGGCGGCACTCTCGAAGGGGTTAGTCGGCAAAGCGCTGGACGCGGAGATACGCAGGCTCTCGGCCTGCACCGCGCGACTGACGATCGAGCACGAGATCCTGGCGGATCCCAATAACCGCCTGACGTTGTCGGATAAGAAAGACTGGTTGGGCCTTAACAAGCCGAACATCTACTATGATGTCGGCGACTATGTCCGCCGTGGCCACCAGGAATATACCCTGCCGCTGCTGAAGAAACTGATCGCGGAGCTTGGCGCCGTCGAAAGCAGCATCGCCACGACCTTCACCAATAGCGACCACATGATGGGGAGCTGCATCATGGGCACCGATCCCACGAACTCTGTCGTCGATGTCGACTGTCGGGCGCATGATCATCCGAATCTTTTCCTGCCGGGCGGCGCGGCGATGACGACGGGCGGCTGCGGCAACAGCACCATCACCATGGCGGCCTTGGCCGTGAAGGCCGCCGATGCCATCGTTGACCAGTTGAAGCGGGGCTGAACGTGGACACTTTCTTCCGGCTCTTTAGCGCTCTAATCTGTCTGATGTCCGTGAGCTCGGCCGCCTTCGCCACCGACGATGATGCACAAGCGGCATCGGTCAAGCGCGGCGCCTATCTCGCCACCGCCTCGGACTGTTCCGCCTGCCACACGGCGCCAGGTGGCAAGCCATTCGCGGGCGGACTGGCCATCTCCACTCCGGTGGGCACGATCTTTACCACCAATATCACACCGTCTGCGACGGCGGGCATTGGGCAATACACGGAAGAGCAATTTGGCCGGGCCGTGCGGGCAGGCGTTCGGGCCGATGGTGCGAACCTCTATCCGGCGATGCCGTACACATCATACAACGTGCTGTCGGACGCAGATATCCACGACCTCTACGCCTACTTTCAGCACGGTGTTGCACCCGTCGATACGGTGCCGCAGCGCACGGCACTGCCGTTTCCGATGAATATTCGCCTGTCGATGATGGCGTGGAACCTCCTGTTCCTCGGCAGCGGCCATGAAGCCGACGCCACGCAATCGGCCGAGTGGAATCGCGGCAAATATCTTGTCGATGGGGCGGCGCATTGCAGCACCTGCCATACGCCGCGCGGCTTCCTGATGCAGGAATTGTCTTCGCACTATCTGGGTGGTGCGCAGGTCGGCCAGTGGTATGCGCCAAACATCACCTCGGATGCCACCAGCGGCATTGGAAGCTGGAGCAAGGACGAACTGGCTCGCTATCTGGCAACCGGCTCGCTGCCCGGCAAGGCACAGGCTGCAGGCAGTATGGGGGAGGCCGTCGAGCACAGCTTCTCCCAACTCACGCCGGACGATATCTCGGCGATATCAACCTATATCAAAACCGTGGCACCGCTGCATGATGCGTCGGATGAGCAGTCGCGGTTTGGCTACGGCAAGCCCTTCTCGCAGCTTGCAAGCTTGCGTGGGGCGAACCCGATCCGCTCGGATACGGACGCGCAAGCCAGCGGCGCGGTGCTGTTTTACGGCAATTGTGCCTCCTGCCACCAGGCTTCCGGCCAAGGCAGCAAGGATACCTATTATCCGAGCCTGTTCCACAATTCGGCGACAGGTGCGGCCAATCACAGCAATCTCATCGCCACGATCCTGAACGGCGTCAACCGGACGACGCCCAAGGGCCAGGCCTTCATGCCTGGCTTCGGCGGCAAGGCGAATGACATCAATGCTCTGAATGACAGTCAAGTTGCCACGCTGGCGAACTACATGATTGACAACTACGGCCGCGCCGGCACTCCGGTCACACCTGCCGATGTCGCTGAGGTGCGGGCGGGTGGCCCTTCGTCTTCACTCCTGCTTCTGGCACGCATTGGCATAGCCGTAGGCGTTGTTGTGGCCTTGGGGATCGTCCTGTTGCTTGTTGTCTGGCGGCACCGGCGGGCCCGGGCGGTTTAGCGGGTTTCTCCGTGCCCATTGGTGGTGAAGCTCCTTCGCAGATAACTGACGGATAGACGTTCCGTCGTTGGAGCTGCTGCCTTCGTGAAACATCGTCATCTGTGAATCGGCGCAGCTGTCCCGATGCCGTTCGACGCCATAAACAATTGCTTTTGCAGAGGTGACTTGGGTCGCTGCGCGATGCTTATTCACAAATCGGTGTTCAAACGCATCGAACGAAGGAACTCTATGGCGCCCAATGCCGTTTCAACTGAAGCGGCTCTCCAAATGGCCAACGTGGCGATGGTGGAAAATTCTTAAATCAAAGCCGTTCTCATCGACAATGTTAGCCGTGCATTCAGGCATGACCCTCGTGAATATGGAGTGACATGTAATGTACAACGCGAAACGTGATGGACAGGGCGGCGGCGCCTCAAGCGCAATCCCGTCAATGGGTCTCATCGAGGGCCGAATCACCGTTCTCGAGGTTGTGGCCATGACTTCACTCGGGCTCTTGCTTAAGGTTGGAGACAAACGTGCGGCTCAGCATGTGCTTTCGACCATCCGGAAAGCCATGCGGGCAAAATGCGATGATATTCATCTGGGTACGTCTGACGCTGACTCAGCGATTGCCTATGCGCAGGAACTGCTCGATGCGACTTTGGACAGTACCGAGTTTCTGACGCCAAAATCGATCTCCGACGACCTTTTGATTGCCTAATACCCGGCCGTCCATTCGATATCCGGGCCATCGCCGTCGAGCCCGCTCAGGCATCGTCATAACCGACGACGCCCTTGATCTCCGTGAATTCATGCAGGCCGAACTTGCCGTATTCGCGCCCGTTACCGGACTGCTTGTAGCCGCCGAAGGGTGCCATCCCGTCCCAAGCCGAATTGTTGAGCCGGACCGTGCCCGCACGCAGCCGTCCGGTAAGCACCCGCGCCTCCTGCGGATCGCCCTGGATATAGGCGGCAAGGCCATAGGGCGTATCGTTGGCGATCGCCACGGCCTCGTCCTCGCTCTCGTAGCCGATGATCGACAGCACCGGCCCGAAGATTTCCTCGCGGGCGATGGTCATGGAATTGGTCACGCGCGTGAACACCGTCGGACGCACATAATAACCTGCGTTGAGATGCGACGGCCGCCCGAGCCCGCCCGCCACCAGCTCCGCGCCCTCCTCGATACCCTTGGCGATCAGCGCCTGGATCTTCTCGAACTGCAGCGCGCTGACAACAGGGCCGAGATTGGTGCGCGGATCCGAGGGAGCGCCGACGACCAGCGACGCCGCTTCCCGCGCCGCGATCGCGCCCGCCTCGTCGATATGCTCCGCCGGCACCAGCATGCGCGTCGGCGCATTGCAGGACTGGCCGGAATTGTTGAAGCAGCGGCGCACGCCACCACTGACCGCTGCCTCGAGATCGGCGCTGCGCAGCACGATATTGGGGGATTTACCGCCGAGCTCCTGATGAACGCGCTTGACGGTCGGAGCGGCGGCCTGCGCAACGGCGATGCCGGCGCGGGTCGAACCGGTGAAGGACACCATGTCTATATCAGGATGGCTCGACAGCACCGCACCAACGGTCGGCCCATCGCCCTGCACGAGGTTGAAGACACCCTTGGGAACGCCTGCCTCGTCGAGAATCTCGGCAAAGATGATGGCATTGAACGGCGCGATTTCCGAGGGCTTCAGCACCATGGTGCAGCCCGCCGCCAGCGCCGGCGCGACCTTGCAGGCGATCTGGTTCATCGGCCAGTTCCAGGGTGTGATCATACCGACGACGCCGACCGGCTCGTGCACGATCCGGGTTGAACCCTGCATATAGTCGAACTGGAAAGCCTCGAAGGCTTCGATCGTCTTTTCGAAATGGGTGACGCCGATACCGGCCTGATCCGACCGCGCCATGGCGAGCGGTGCCCCCATCTCCCGCGAAATGATGTCGCCGATCTCGTCGTTGCGGCGTCTCAGGATTTCAAGAATGCGCTTCAGCAGGGACAGCCGCTCGTCACGCGTCGTCCGCGAGAAGCTGTCGAAGGCGACGCGGGCGGCGTTGATCGCCTTCTCGGCATCCGCAGCCGAGCCCAAAGCGACGGTTCCGATCGACTCCTCTGTCGCCGGATCGATGACCTCAAGGGTCTTCAATACCTCGGGATCGACCCACTTGCCGTCAATATAGAATTTGTGGGCGTGTTCCATGCCTGTCTCCATCGCTTGACCGTCTCAGTCTCTCCAGACCGAATAGCAGAATAGCGTACCCATTCCGAGAGCGGTGCCGCATATCGGCCATCGCCAGCAGACGATTCCGTGAAGTCGCGACTGCGCGGCTCATTATTCCCCCGGAAGTCGCATTTCAGGGTCTCAAATCAGTCTCAATTAACGTTCAGGTCTGAGCGACCAAGCTGCGGACGGATCACGGTAGAGCCTACATGAAACGACAAACAATCCTGCTGCTCGCAATGCTATCGCTCCTGCCCGTCCCCGCTCTCGCCCATCCGCATATCTTCATCGACGCCAAGTTCGAGCTTGTCGCCGCACCGGACGGCTCGATCAGCGAGCTGCGCAACATCTGGCACTTCGACGAGGTCTTTTCCTCCTCAGTCCTCATGGATTTCGACAAGGGCGACAATCAGACGCTGAGCGCGAGCGAACTGAAAGCGGTCGGCAAGACGGTCAGGGATTCGCTTGCGCAGTATAATTACTACACGAACGTCACTAGCAACGGCAAAGCGGTGCCGATGGCCAAGCCAGATGCGATCCAGGCCGATTACAAGGACGGTTCGCTGACCCTGACCTTTTCGCTGAAGCCCGAACAGAAGACCTTCCTCAAGGGAACCACGGTCTTCGGGATTTATGACAAGACGCTCTATACAGCGGTCGATTTCGCCACCGACGACGATATGACCATCTCGGGGGCGGCCTCCGGCCGCTGCAAGCGCAAGGTCGTGAGGCCGAATCCCAAGGAAGTCATGGCGGAGAACCAGGCGGCGCTGACCAGCATGTTCTTCAGCGATCCCAAGGGTACGGACTACTCGCTACTCGTCGCAACCAGGCTGGAAGTCCAGTGTTGATCTCATGCGATTATTTGGGACGGCCGCGGCGAAAAAAACAATGGCGTCGTGTTTAGCGCCGGTTTTTCAGGTTCATGAAATGTTGTGCCGTTATTCTCGCCCGTAGACTTCGCAATCGCGGCGCTGGAACGGATCAGTTCGTCCATGACCGGTTGCTTTTGAACTTTTTGCTGTTTTGGGAACCGTAAACTGCGCTAACAATGCCGCAGGGGCGTCCAGGGATCGGGTGTTGTCAGAGTGTTAGTAGTCGAGACGTCTTTCTCTGCCCGGTTGCTGGCATTGACCGGGATTGGTCTGGTGACTGCGTGCGCAATCGGCGCGTTTCCCGCATCATCCATGGCGCAGGACGCCACGAAGTCCACATCCAGCACCTGGGTCGTGACGCTCGGCGCCACCGTGGAATACGGTCCCAATTATGAAGGCTCGAAGCATTATTCCTTCAGCGCCTTGCCGTCCTTCGATTTTTATCGCTTCGGTGACACCCCTGAATACAGTGCCCCGGACGACAATTTCGACTATACGCTCTTCGACCTCGGCAGCCTTGAAATCGGTCCCGTCGTCGGCTTGAGAGATGACCGCCTGGATCTCAACAATCTGCATCTGCAGAGCGAGCGCAGGGTGCGCTGGAACTTCGATGCCGGCGGTTTCGCACAATACTGGCTGATGGAAAATAAGCTGCGGCTGCGGACCGAAGTGCGCCAGTCCCTTTGGGGCGGCGACGGTCTGGTCGCCGATCTGGCGCTCGACTGGTTTCAGCCGGTTGGCGACAAATTGGTCCTGTCCGCCGGGCCGCGCATGTCGCTGGCAAACTCGACCTATATGAGCAGCAACTTCGGAATCTCTGCGGGCCAAGCTGCGAGAAACGGTCATGTCAGGACCTTCGACGCCGGCGGCGGCCTGAAATCCGTCGGCTTCACGGTGGCCGCGACCTATACGATCACGCCCCAATGGAGCGTGCAGGTCTATGAGAAATATAACCGCCTGGTGGGCGACGCCGCCGACAGTCCGATCACCTCGCAGTTCGGCTCACCCAACCAGAATATTATCGGCTTTACCCTCAATAGAACCTTCAACATCGACTTTTGAGCTACTGCACGCTTCGTGATCGGCGATGTAGTTCCGCGTCAGCGGCAGGACGTCGTTGCGCTTGGTGATCTGGATCTGGAAAACGACGAGATCCTCGTAGCGGAAGGCAGCTTCGGCGGTCGAAAGATAATATTCCCACATGCGGCAGAAGCGCTCGTCATAGAGCTTCGCCACCTCGTCCCAGCGCGCCATGAAACGCTCGCGCCAGCTTTCGAGCGTGTAGGCATAATGGAGGCGCAGCACCTCGACATCGGTGATCGTCAGTCCCGCCGCCTCGATCTCGGGCACGATCTCGGAAAGCGCCGGAATATAGCCGCCGGGGAAGATGTATTTGTCGAGCCAGGGCGTGGTGAAGCCGGGTGTCGCCGAGCAGCCGATGGTGTGAAGGACCATGACGCCATCGTCCTCCAGCAGTTCCGCGCATTTGCGGAAGAAAGTCCGGTAGGATGACAGGCCGACATGCTCGAACATGCCGACGGAGACGATCCTGTCGAAGCGGCCGGTCAGGCTGCGATAGTCCCTGAGCGCGAATTGCACTTCCGCCGGCGCTCCACTGAGGCCGGCCGGCACCCGCTTCGAGGCGTAATCATGCTGCTCTTCCGACAGGGTGACCCCGAGGACATAGCCGCCCGGCGCCTGCTCGGCCAGATGCAGCGCGAGACCACCCCAGCCGCAGCCTATGTCGAGAATGCTGTTGTCCGGCTCGATCAGGAGCTTGGCGGCGAGGTGCCGCTTCTTGGCCAGCTGCGCCTCTTCCAGCGATTGATCTGCATGCTCGAAATAGGCGCAGGAATATTGCCGGTCCGGGTCGAGGAACAGCTCATAGAGCCGACCATCGAGATCGTAATGATGCGCGACATTGGTCTTCGAGCGTCTCGGCAGGTTGCGATGACGGAAGATCCGCAGCTTCGTGCGGATATGATCGATGATGCGGGCGATCAGAGGATGCGTGCTGTTCTGCGCCTCCCGCAGCATCATCGCCACGAAATCGTAGAGCGAGCCATGTTCGACAAGAAAACGGCCGTCCATGTAAAGCTCACCAAGCCTTGCATCGGCATCGATCAGAAAAGCCCATTGCGCGCGATTGTCGGTAAAGCGGACGCAGACGGGCTCGCCGGTGCCATCGCCGAACGTCAGCGCGCGACCGCCCGCCGTCATCACGACCAGCGATCCCCGCGACACGATGCTCGAGAGCGCTCGCTTCAGGCTCCAATCCACGAGGCTGAATGCCAATATATTGTGACGACGATCTTCCGCTGGCAATCCGGTCATTATCGATCCTCACCGCTGTGGGGGCGCAGCGAACCGCGCTTCTCGTGCCAGTCGTCGCCACTCGTCGCCTCGCGGGAAGCACCCGCAATCAGCCAGACGCCCGTCAGGATCAGGCCGCTGCCGATCACCTGCAGGCCGACGACCGGTTCGCCGAAGACGAGCCAGCCGGTGGCGATGATCAGCACGTAGCTGATGCCGGAAAGCGGGAAGGCCCGGCTGAGGTCGAGTTCGGACAGCACGTTCATCCAGATGAAGAAGCAGGCGATCTCGACGGCGATCGCCGCCAGGATCCAATGCGATGCCAGCGCCTGCCACAGCCAGCCGGCCCCGGTCGCATCGCCCAATTGCTCGGCGCCGTGCTTGACGAAAAACTGGAACAGCGTGTTCAACACCGGCACGGCAAGCCAGGATAGGCGCATCGACGACATCACTGGCCCGCCTCGTCTGTGGAAAGCAGTGGCGAAACCAGCCGCAATATCTTCTGGAGAACGGGATTGCGATGCCGGAAGAACATCGTGTTGGCGGTCAGCTTGCTACCGAGCCTAACCTTGTTTTCATAATAGGCCTGGCCGCTCTGATAACGGCCGATCCCATGCTCGAGGCAATAGCGCAGATTGGTGAACCAGCTCAGGAAATAGAGATTGTAGGGACGCCCCTCCTCGCCATCCATGCAGAAGAACTTGTCGATGGCGATGTTTTCGTCATGCACGATCAGGTTGGCGGCCAGCAGTCGGTCCTCGACGAAATAGAAGGCGCAAAAGGAACGGCCGCGCATGCGCGCGAGGATACCCTCGAAATAATCCGGGGTCAGCTCCTCGAACTGCCATTCGCTGCGATTGCGCGTGTCATGGTAGAGCGCCATCACCTCCGGCAGGAAGTCGCCGAAATCCGTCCGCATTTCGACCCTGACCTGTTCGAAGGATTTCAGCTTGCGGCGCATGTCCTTGCGGGTGCCGGCCGAAAGCCTGGCGAGATATTCATCGATCGTCTTGAAATCCACATCGAGCCAGGCGGTCGGCAGGCCGCCGATCGAGGCATAGCCACGCGCGGTGAGCGCCTCACCGAATTCGGCGGCGACCGGTTCGGGAATGTCCTTCATCCCCATTAGCGAGCAGCCTTCCGTGGCCGAAAGCTCCTCGAAGAACGACAGCAGCTCGGCAAATAGCACACCGCGCCGTTCCGGCGGTACGTCGGGATGAAAGCCGACAGCGCCGGTTTCGGTGCAGGGTGATCCGAGGCAGGCTAGACGCAGCGTCAGAAAACCCGGAAAGTGTTGGCGCACACGGCGTACCGCTTTGCGGAGCCGGCCGTCCTCCAATGTCGTATCCAAGGCGTAAGGGCAAAGGAAGGCCGGCATGGCGGCGCTGACCCGTCCGTCCTCGACGACGGCGATGTAGCGCCATTCGAAGCCGGCGATATCAGCTTCTTCGATGGCCAGCAGGCAATCATAATCCTCGACCTGACCGCGAAAGCAGGCATTCCAGGCATCGCGGCCGATGGCGCGGATGCTGAAATGCACCTCGGCGACGGGGTCCCGGTCCGGCGCGGGTAAGTATCTAGGCAAGGGCTTGAGCATGGCTTGCCTCGAAGAAATCCGCCGTGAAATCCGCCACCTGGCGATGCTGACGGTCGACATGGATCATATGGTAACTGTCCTTGATCCATCTGAGCTCGTGCGGCCCACCGATATGGTCGGAAATATAGCGCGCATGTTTGGGGCTGCTCAGATCATCGTCCTCGGCATGCAGGATCAGCGTCGGCGTCTTCATCTGCGGCAGTCGGCCCCTCAGGGTCTTGCCCAGCCGATGCATCTCGACCAGCCCCTTGCCGGGAAATGTTTCGAGAACGCCCTCCCCCGCCATGGCCCCGATCAGCCGGCGCATGCGCTCGTCCTTGATCCCAAGCGATGCGGTCTCGCGGAAATTGAGACGGTCGAGAAAGGGGATGCGCGACAGCCAGCTAATCTGCGAGGACAAAAGCGGATAGTAGAACGGGACATCCCAGCCGTCATAATGAAAGCAAGGGGAATAGATGGCCACGGCACGGATCGTCTCCGGCTGGCGTTCAGCCGCCAGCATCGACAGCTTGCCGCCAACGCAGATACCGGCGGCGAAGACCTCTTGCGCTCTTTCAGCCAGCATCGACGATGCCTGCATGACGCTTTCCAGCCAGTCCTCCCAGCGCGAGCGTCGCAGCGTGCCCGCATCCACCCCATGGCCGGCCAGCAGCGGCGCGTAGACGCTGTAGCCCTTGCGGTTGAGGTGGCGAGCAACCAGCTTCATCTCGGCCGGAGCCCCGGTCAGCCCATGGATCAGGAGGACACCTTTTCCATTGGTGCCCTCCAGATAAAAGCTCAGTTCATCGGCTTTCATGAGAAAGCTCCGACTGCCGGTTCTCCTTGGCCATGAAGCCGAGGGCGTGGCAGGTGCTGATCACATGCGTACCGGCCTTTTCCTGCTCTTCCTTGATCTGCTCGTGCAGGGTCGGCAGTTTCGTCCAGTGGGTCTTCGGGCGGTAGTGATGTTCGGCATGATAGCCATTGCCGAACCACAGCCAGTTGTAGAAAGGCTTGTGGCTGCTGACGCCCCAGGCGATCGGCTCGTCCGGGTCGCCGTGCAGATGCTCGTAATAGCCGTTCAACGACGACAGGCAATTGCCGAGATAATAGAAAGGCGCGAAGAACAACACGGCCTTCCAATCATAGATCAATGCAATCGCGGCGAGACCGAGGAAGAAGAACAGCTCGAACCGGCCCCACTTCGCATCGAAGGGGCGGCGACGGGCGATGGCCTTGTGGATGTCGCCGAGGCTGTCGCGAAAGAAGCTCAGGAAGGTGTAGGACCACACATTCTCCGGCTCGCCATTGCGACCGTGGCGGTAGATCGACAGCATGTCGATCGTCTCGCCCTTTTCATCCGGCCGGTCGCTGTTGCCGGAGTGATGGCGCATATGCACCCAATGATAATAGGTCTGCGAGAAGCCGATCGCGACCGATTCCAGCAGGCTGAAGGCATAGTTCATCCAGCGCGGCTTGAAGTAGGGCGTGTGGATGAAATTATGGGATATGCTGTTGATGTTCCACGAAATCGACACGGCATAGAGGCAGCCAAGAACCGCGGAGAGCCACAAGGGCCGGCTTTCGAAGCCGACGATCAGGTAGACGTCGAAGGCGAGATGCGCCACGGCGGCCAGAACCGGCGCCGCATCCCATCTGGTATGAGCAAAGATTTTCATAGTCCGGTTACTCCCACGCAGGCCACGCCGGCGGTCACGAAGAACACGCCCATCGCGTGGCGGAGATTGATGTTTTCCTTGAAGATCACAGCGCCGGCGAGCACGATGACCACATAGCTCAGCGCCATCAGCGGAAAGGCGATGGTGAGGGGCACACGTTCGAGCACCGCAGTCCAGGCGAATAGCTCGACCGCCCAGAAGAGGATACCGAGCCATGTGACCGGCTTCGCGAGCGCAACAAGCAATGCGCTTTGGCTCGCCGACTGCTTGAAGCAGACCTCGCGCGCCGTTTCCGCCAGCACGCAGAATAGAATGAGGCCGAGCATCGGAAGGCTCAGGCTGCCGCTCATCCCATATACTCCGCCAGCACTTCGAGCAGCGCGTGATTTGCGGCGCTGTTGATGTTCCTGGTCGTCTCGACCTTCGGCCGGATGCGTGGCTGATCGATGAAGATTTCGGCCCGCTTCATCAGTTTGGTCCGAAGATCGCCGGCATAGCTCGGTGTGGAATAATCGCCGATGACATCCGCACCCATGATACGATGCCGGCTACCGATTTCGCTGATCAGCGCCAACAGATAGGGGAGCCGCATGCGGCCCTGATCCCAGTTGGTGACGGCATCGTCAGCGGCAAGCACGTCCTTGTCGATCGTCAGGTAGACGGCCTCGGTGCGAATCCGGCTCAGCATCCGATCGATGAAATTGTCCTCGCCGATCTCGGATATGGATTTCCAATGCAGAGCGCCCTTGTCCTGCCGATAGCTGGCACCACTGCCGTAATCCGCGAGCACCCGGCTCGGCGGATGCTCGTAGGGGTAAAGTTCCAGCTTGCCTTCGCCGAGCCAGTGCAGATTGGCACCCTTGCGCTCGGGGCTACGGAGATCCCGGCTGCAAACGCCGATGGTGATGACCTTCTGGATGTTGCGGTTCGCAAGGGCGCTGTTGACCCAGGAGCCGCAATGCATGCCGCCTTCGAAGGTGACCCAGTCCGGATGATTGTCGAAATGGATGAGCGTCGTGGCAACAGGCTGTCGCTCCAACGCTTCTTCGAGAAGCAGCGCCGTCACATGATGAAAGTCGCCGGAGCCCATGAAGCAGAGCTGCGGATCCTTGCCGATCGTAGGTGTGCTCTTGGCAATATCGCGACCGAGTTCGGCAAGCGCATTCTGTCTGCCCCAGAGCCGGATCGCCTTGCCGGCTCCCTTGTCAAAATACTGGTGCGCGCCGGCAAGCTTGCAGGCGCGCACGAAATCGGGCTGCAGCTCCAACGCATCATCAAGATGAAGAAGAAGGAGCTGCACCGTCTTATCTCCGGGCTGCGCGCGTCAGAAGTTGGTCGAGCAGGGCGAGCGCCAGATCGATCTCTTCTCGGGTAATGAGCAGGTTGGGCGCGAAGGTGATGACGTTCTTGTGGTAGCCACCAACGTCGAGCACCAAGCCGTACATCTTGGCGCCGACCTGCAGATCGCCCTTCATGCCTTCATCGCAAAGCCAGTCCATCGTCGCCTTGTCCGGCGTGTAGCTGTCGTCCTTGCAGATCTCCATCCTGAGCGCGAGGCCGAGCCCGTCGACCTCGCCGACAATGGCATGACGCTTCTGCAACTGTTTCAGCCCGTCGAGGAAATAGGCGCCCTTGGCCATGATGGCGGTGCCGAAATCTTCTTCTTCCAACATTTTCATCGCTTCGAGAGCCACGGCGGTCCCCATCGGATTGCTTGCGAAAGTGGAATGCGTGGAGCCGGGCGGGAAGATCGTCGGGTTGATCATCTCTTCCCGTGCCCAGACGCCTGAAAGCGGGTTGAGCCCGTTGGTGATCGCCTTGCCGAAGACGAGAATGTCCGGCGAGACGCCGAAATGCTCGATCGACCAGAGCTTGCCGGTGCGGTAGACGCCCATCTGGATTTCGTCGACAACGAGCAGGATGCCGTGTTCGTCCAGCACCTTCTTCAGCTCGACGAAGAAGTTCATCGGCGGAATGACGTAGCCGCCCGTGCCCTGGATCGGTTCGATATAGAAGGCGGCATATTCCGACTTGCCAGCCTTCGGATCCCAGACGCCGTTATATTCGCTCTCGAACAGGCGGGCGAATTTCTGGACGCAGTAATGCCCATACTCTTCCTTCGACATGCCCTTCGGGCCGCGGAAGTGATAGGGGAACTCGATGAACTGCGCCCGGTCGCCGAAATGGCCGTAGCGGCGGCGATAGCGGTAGCTCGAGGTGATCGCCGAAGCGCCAAGCGTGCGGCCGTGATAGCCGCCTTCGAAGGCGAACATCAGGCTCTTGCCGCCGGTATAGTTGCGCACCAGTTTCAGCGAGTCTTCAACCGCCTGCGAACCACCGACGTTGAAATGGACCCGGCCCTTGTGCCCGAACTTGCGCTCGGCGTCCTGGGCGATCATCGCCGCCAGCTCCACCTTTTCGCGGTGCAGATACTGCGAGGCGACCTGCGGCAGCCGGTCGAGCTGGCGATGCGCAGCGTTGTTCAGTCGCTCGTTGCGATAGCCGAAATTGACGGCGGAGTACCACATCTGCAGGTCGAGGAACGGCGTCCCGGACCGGTCGTAGACGAAGGAGCCTTCGCATTCTTCGAAGAATTTCGGTTTTGCCGTGTAGTGGACGGTATCACCGTGGGAGCAATAGGCCTCCTCGAGGATACGCAGTTCCTCTTCGGACTTGATCGGCAATTGCGTCTCGCCACTGAAGGCTTCGGCTACATTGGTTTTCATTAGATGCCTCTTGGTCTTGTTCATGCAGTCTTGGAATGCAGCGGCGCGCGCTGTCCGCGCGTAACGCTGGGAAGAACGGCTTTCATTTTCGGAAGCAGGTCGGTGAAGGTTTCGAAGGCGACATAGGGAATGCCGCGGTCTTCGCAGTAGTCGATCAGCTTGGCTTTCGCGAAGACGAGATCGACCTTGTCGGACACACAGAAATCGCTTCGCCCATCGCCGATGTAGATCTGCAGATCGGGGCTCTTGACGACCCGGCATTTGCAGACGCCCGAGCCGGACAAGCAGCCGCTTGCCGTCGGCGACGGAAAGAGCGAATAAGATTCCCGGCCATCGGCAAGGCAATAGCTGAGCACGTTGGCAACGATCGGTATGTCGCCAATGCCATGGCGCGCCAGGATATGACGAATGAAATAGTCGACGCCGTCGCTGACGATGGTAACGGGCAGATCGCTGCCGCGGCAGTACGCCAGGAACGCTTCAAAGCCGGGATCGATACTCGCAGTGTCCAGCAGGGCGTTGAGATCACTTCGGCTCGCCTCAACGAGGGCGATCTGCCGGCGCATGCATTCGCCCGACCCCATCAGCCCCTGTTTCCACTGCCGCTCTATGTCTTCCCACTCTGGATCGGCGAAACGGGATAACACCATATCCGTCGCGTCTTCGATGGAGATGGTTCCATCAAAATCGCAAAACACCTGCATGAAACGCCCTTTCGCCTTGTCCTTGGGTTGCGTTTAACAACCGTGGATGAGCCAGGCATGAGGGCAGAATGATGCGAAAATGAAATCGTGGTAAAGTTGACTCTATTCAGTATTGGGCAATCGTAGGTCGACACGCAGGCCCGAGCCCCAGCGCGGTGTCGACAGCTCTATCGTGGCGGCGAGCCGGTCCGCCGTATCGGCAACGATTGCCAGGCCAAGTCCGGCGCCGTCGGTATGCAGTGTATCGATCCGGTAGAAGCGCTGGAAGACGGCTTCCCGTTCGTCGGGCGGAATACCAGGCCCGCTATCGCTGATCGATATCAGCCAGAGCCCGCTTCCAGCGGCGATTATGACCTCGATCCTGCCGGCGACCGGTGTGTACTTGATGGCGTTGTCCAGGAGGTTGCTGACCATCATGCGCAGCAGCGATTCATCCGTTTTGACCTGTGCCGTCTCGTCACCCTGCAGCACGACATCGAGCTGCCGGCTGTTGATGATGTTGCCGAACTCCGCCAGCACCGATGCGACCATATGATAGAGCAGCACCGGCGTCGGATTGAGAGGATGATGGCTGACCCTGGCAAGTCGCAACAATTGCTCGATCAGATGGATGGCGCGGTTGTTGCTGGCAACGAGATCGGCGACGATCGCCTGCCGCTCCTGCTCGCTGTCGCTATTGCCCAGCATCTGCAGCAACAGCTTCACGCTGGCCTGCGGGGTACGCAGCTGATGTGCCGCAAGATCGGAGAAGCGCCGCTCGAGCGTCAGGGAATGGCCAAGCTTCTCGAGAAGCTGGTTGATCGAGCGGCCGAGCGGCAACAGGTCCCGGGGCAGGCCTTCGACGGGAATGGCCGAGAGATCGTCGGGCGACCGGGTGCGGATCTGGCGCACCAATCCGTGGATTGTTCGTAGACCACTGTTGATGCCGAGCCAGATGAGAAAGCCGATGACCGGCACCAGCACCAGCAGCGGAAAGAAGAGATTGAGCAAGATGTTGGAAACCAGCGTTTCGCGAAGGGCGATCTTTTCGCCGACCTCCATCACGATCGTCGAATTCGGTATCGGCAGCGAATAGACGCGCCACTCCTCGTCGCGATAGGTGATGGTGGTGAAACCGACCTTCTGCTGCGGCACATCCGACAGGAACGCCGTGCTGCTGTAGAAGCGGATATGGCCGTCGTCCCAGGCGCGGAACATATGGGCATCGGCATAGTCATCCGCGTCCTCGTTGAAGGCGAGCTGATTGTCCATGTTGAAATCGATATCGTCGATCTGCCTCGGGGCGCGGTCGGGCTCCCTTTCCAGCGGCCGGCGCAGCAGGCCCCAAATAATATTGGCGTCGTTTATAAGCTGGGCATCGTAGATATTGTCGATTTCGCGCGTCGCGCTGTTGAATGCGAAAGCGCCGACTACAATGATCGTCACCACTACGACCGGCGCAATCCTGAGGAAAAGCTTGCGGGTAAGTGTGGAATTGGTCATCGCTCGATCATGTAGCCTACGCCGCGGATCGACTTGATGAAATCGCTGCCGAGCTTCTTGCGCAGATTGTAGATCGTCACCTCGATCGTGTTGCTCTCGACCGTGCTTTCGGCATCGTAAAGCGCATACTCAATATCGTTCTTGGTCACATATCGGCCGCTGCGCTCCATCAGAAGCTTCAGCAGGTGGAATTCCTTAGCCGTGGTGTGAACCTGGACATCGCCCTTGCGGGCAACCATCGCCGAGGGGTCGACCTCGATATCGCCACAGCGGATGACGCTCTCGGTTCGTCCGTCGCGACGGCGGATCAGAGCGCGCATGCGGGCCAGCAGCTCGTCGAGATCGAACGGCTTGACCAGATAATCGTCAGCGCCCTCGTCGAGCCCCTCGACCTTTTGGCGTACGGCATCAAGCGCCGTCAGCAGCAGGACCGGCACCGAATTGCCCCTCTGCCGAATGCCTCGCAAGACCTCCATGCCGCTGAGCCGCGGCAGGTTGATATCAAGCACGATTGCCGCGAAATCCGAATGCTGGGCCGCTTCGAGACCCGACTCGCCATCGCGCATCCAGTCGACGCCGTAGGCGTGCTTCTCCAGGGCCTTCTTCAGGGATGAACCCAGAATATTGTCGTCTTCAACTAGCAGAACACGCACGGTCGATCTCGCTTCGCCGATGGGAATTATGGACCCGATGTGAACCGCAATTGGAGCGGCCTTGTGGCAAAGCCATCGAGCTTGCGCACCGGCTCAATACTTGAACAGATTTCGCGGCATAGCAAGAATCTGGCTTTTCTCACTCTCGCCCGTCACCAGCTCATCCAAAAAAGCCAGGTTGCCGGCATAGGTCTGCGCCGCCTCATGCTGGGTATGCGGCCAGTCGCTGCCCCACATGAGGTGGTCCAGACCAAAGGCATGACGCAACAGGGGATAGGCCTGCCGGGCGAAATCTCTCCCTTCCGGTCCATTGCGATAAGGAGCGGAGAGCTTGACATAGACCCGTCCCGAGGCACCGAGCGCCAACAAGGCGCGGAAGCCCGGATCGGCGATGCCGAGCTTGGGATCGGGCAGGCCAAAATGGTCGACGACCACGTTCATCCCATTGTCCGCCAACATTTGTGCGAGCGGCACAAGGTCGGCGGCGTTGCGCTGGATCTCGATCTGCCAGTCGAGCGGCTTCAATTTCGCGAGCAGGTCCCGCCATTCCTGCGTCGAGAAATCCGGCAATGCCTGTCCAACGAGGTTGAGACGGATGCCGACCACCCCGGCTTTGTCATAGGTGACGAGCTGCTCCAGCGAGGTGCCGGGGTCGATCACCACGATACCGCGCAGTCGACCATCCGCCGCTTTCAGGCAATCGAGAAGATAGGAATTGTCGGTTCCGAGGAAACTCGGCTGCACGAGCACGCCATGGGTCAGCCCATTCTCGTCGAGCTGACGCAGATAGGCGTTGAGGGGGGCGTCGTATTCCGGCGCGTAGCGCCTGCCCGACGCCAGCTTCAGCCTGCGGTCAAAGACATGCGCGTGGGTATCGATACGAAAGGAGGATACAGTCATGATGTTGATCGCTATGCGGCCCGGACCCATGGAGACCATGGATCCGGGGCCATCGAGAAGCAAGCCACGGCGGCGGTGACTGAGCTTTCAATCATGGTGGTATCTCGCGACATTCGGTTACAAGCCTATGATTGCGCCGAAGAGGATGGCTGCTCGAATACCTTGCCCCGCGTTTCCGGCAGCATGAATACGGCGACCAGCACCAGGGAATAGGCGAATGCCGCGTCGATACCGATGGCCGGACCGAGCCCGATCCTGTCGCTCAGGTACCCGACAAGCAACGGGAAGCCGGCGGAGACAATCCTGCCGAAATTATAGCAGAAGCCCACCCCGGTTCCACGAACGCCGGCGGGGTAAAGCTCGCTGAAAAGCGCGGCCATACTCGCCGGAATACCGGCCGAGAAGAAACCGAGCGGAAAGCCCAGAATCAGCATCTGCCAGTTCGACAGCGGCGCGAAGATGTAGATCAGAACCGTCGCCACGCAGGCACCCGCGAACAGGGTCACATTGACGCGCCGGCCAAGCCGGTCGCTGAGCATCCCGCTGACAATGCAGCCGCAGAAGAAGGCGACGATGATCACGGCGAGATAGGCGCTGGAACCGAGCACCGAGAGCTGGCGAACCTCGCGGAGATAAGTCGGCAAGAACGTCGTCAACGCCGCATAGCCGCCATGTGCCCCTGTACCGAAAAGCGCGCCAATCAGGGTGAAACGCAGCACGTCCGGACGGAAGATACCGGCAACCGTCTGCCAGAATGGCGGCTGGTCGGCTTTCGCCGTTGCCCTCCGCGGCTCAGGAATGCCGCGGCGAATGAAGATGATCAAAAGCGCCGGCAGCAGCCCCAACGCGAAGAGCAGGCGCCATGCGATCTCATGCTCGACAAAGGTGAAGACGATGGCGGACAGCAGAACCGCCACGCCCCAACCAACCGCCCAGGCGCTCTGGACTGCGGCAAGCGCCCTGCCGCGATTTTCCGGCCGGATGATTTCGGCCATCAGCACGGCACCGCAGGCCCATTCCGCCCCAAAGCCGAGACCCTGGATCGCCTTCAGCACCAGAAGCTGGTTATAGCTTGTGACAAAGGCACAGGCGAACGTGGCGAGCGCGAAGGTCGCGACCGTGATCTGCAGCGCCTTGACCCGGCCGAAACGGTCGCCGAGGGCTCCGCCGAACCAGCCGCCGATAGCGCCGAAAAACAGGGTAATCGAACTGAGGAGACCGGCATCGGCTTTCGTGATGTCGAAAGCGACGATCAGCGCCGGGATCGCCAGACTGAACATCTGAACATCAAGGGCGTCGAGACCCCAGCCCCCGAAACTCGCCCAGAACGTCTTGCGTTCCACCGGCGAGCACTCCTTGTACCAATTAGACATTATTCTCCTCCCCGCGCCTTTTTCCAGCGCGCCAGTTCATTTTCCTAAAGGTTACAGATCAGCGTATGTCGACGTGGTAGCGGAAGCGGTCAGCGGGACCGCGTGAACGCCGCCATTCAATGGGTCGTCGCTCCAGATCGAAGGCAACGCGTTCGATGACGACCAGAGGCGATCCCGGTTCCAGCCCCAGCAGGCGTGCCTGAAGCGGCGGTGCGATCTCGACGGTCAGCGTTTCCTCCGCCGATACGACCACCTGCTCGCAACGTTCCTCATAAAGCGGATAAAGAAGATCGCCGAATTCGGACGTATCGATCGTCAGCAGCGCTTCGAAGCGCGACCTCTCCAGCCAGATTTCCTCGGCCAGCAGAGGAACGCCGCCGATGAGACGAAGGCGTGAAAGGGAAATGACAGGATCTCCCTCGCGCAGGCGCAGCGCCGAGGCGACGGCCGAGGGTGCCGCGATACTTTCACGCCGAAGAATGCGGCTCTCGGGCACGCGGCGCTCGCCGCTCTCCGATTGGAAACGGAAAAACCGGAAAAGCGAGGAGTTGAAGCGAGCACGCCGCACATAGGTGCCTCGCCCCTGGTGACGTTCGACGACGCCATCGGCCACGAGCTGATCGATCGCCTTGCGGACTGTGCCTACGGCGACGCCGTAGGTTGCTGAAAGTTCCGCCTCCGACGGAATCGATTCGCCAGGCCGCCATTCCTGACGATTGATCCTCGCGGCGAGATCGTCGCGTAGGCGTTGATAGCGGGGAAGTCTGTCATCTAAAGAGGTCATGCAGTCATATAGATGACTAAATGACATATTGTCAATTCAGTAGCGTGGACGATGGATATGACGAATCAACGAAATCCGCACTCGTCGACTCCCTGCTGAAACGCAGGGAGCGGCTTGAAACTAGCACTATCTGAAAAGCGTCACGACACGGCTGCGGTCAAACAATCGGCGAGATGCGCGGCCATCGGCTGATCTCCCTGTGGTTTCAATATACCGATCTCCCGGTAAAAGGTCCTGTCGGCTAGCGACACCACGCGGACCGACGGCGGAAGAGGCAAATTTCCCTCGGTCATCGGCAACAGCGCCACACCAAGTCCCTGTCCAACCAAGGCCACCATCGGGGATATGTCATCGATCTCTATCGATTCCCTGACCGCGACGGATAAGGACCGTAGGAATCGGTCGACCTGCCGGCCGCCGAACGAGCTGCGCTCATAGCGAATGAACGATTGCTCCTGTAGCAAGGCCAGCCAGTCGTCGCCTTCGATCTGGTTCGGGACCGCCAGCACATACGGCTCACGCAACAAGGGTTGCCAAACGAAATCCTTCGGTATGCCGAAAGAGGGTTTGATGATCACGGCGAGGTCGAGTTCGCCCGCATCGAGCAGATCCAGCAAATGAAGGGAAATCCCCGGTACGATATGAATATGGTGTTTCGGAAATCGATCGCGAAACGGTACGAGCGCACGGGCAAGAACGGTTGACTGGACCGAGGCAATGGCGCCGACACGCAGACGCCCGCCGCTATCCTCATCCGCCGGATCAGCGATCGCCTCGAATTTCGCGATGATGTCCTTCGCCCGCTCAAGCGTTCTCAGCCCGGCGGCATTCAGCGTTGCCGAGCGGCCTGTTCTCTCGAACAGCTGAACGCCGAGCTTTTCTTCCAGCCGCTTCATCTGGCCGCTGACCGCCGCCTGCGTCAGCCCGATCCGATCACCCGCGGCGGCAAAGGTTCCGAAGCGGGCAATCGCCACCAGCGTTTTCAGTTCCGAAATCACGATTGATAATTTTTCCTGTCTCTCAGCCTCATTATATATCGTTTTTCATCAGAAAGAATGTTTCTTATAGGTCGCCGCATGGAATTTCACCTCAATGGAGATGAGCAATGACCACGGCACCCCTTCACCCTTTCCATCTTGCCTTTCCCGTCAACGACCTCGCGGCTGCGCGTGCCTTCTATGGTGGCCTCCTCGGCTGCTCGGAGGGCCGAAGCTCTCCCGACTGGATCGATTTCAACTTTTATGGGCACCAGGTCGTCGCCCATCTGGCCCCTCAGGAAACCGGTGAAGTCACCGCCAACGCCGTCGACGGTCACGGCGTTCCGGTGCGCCATTTCGGTGTCGTTCTGTCGATGGAAGAATGGGAAGCCGCAGCGGAGAGGCTGACCAAGGCGAATATCGAATTCGTCATCAAACCTTATATCCGTTTCAGAGGCGAGCCCGGAGAGCAGGCAACCATGTTCTTCAAGGATCCGAGCGGCAATGCCGTCGAGTTGAAGGCGTTTGCCGACATCAACAGCCTGTTTGCCAAATAAGGCTAGGCGCGGCGACGCAAAGTCCGCATCGCCGCCGCCAGCACATCGAAAATCCTTGGGTCGGTCGATTGCGCGACGTTGAAACGCATGAAGCTGCCGGCCGTGTCCATCAGGCTGAAGGCATTGCCGGGGGCGAGGATGACGCCCTCGGCGAGGCAGGCGCGGGCGATATCGGCCGCCTCGATCCCCTCCGGTAGCCGGCACCAGAGGAACATGCCTGCTTGCGGCTTCAGCCAGGGGACAATGCCGATCGCCTCCAGGCGCGCGGCAGTCTCGCCCATCGTCTTGGCAAGCCGTGCCCTGAGCGCCTCCATATGCTTGCGGTAACTGCCGTCCTTCAACGCCGAAAACAAAAGTTCCGCCGCAAGCTGGCCACTGCTGAAACTGGTGGCCACCTTCAGGTCGACAAGGCCATCGATCCAGTCCGGCCGCGCGGCGATGAAGCCGCAACGCACCGAGGCCGACAAGGTCTTGGAGAAGCTGCCGATATGGATCACCCGGTCGAGCCCGTCATAGGCGGCAAGCCGCGGCGCCGGCATCTGCTCGAAATCGGCGAAGATATCGTCCTCTACAATGATCAAGTCCGAGGCGTCGGCCAGCTTCAGCAGGCGATGCGCCGTTACCGGTGACAAGGTCGCACCCGTCGGATTGTGGACGGCGGAGTTGGTGATGTAGAGGCGCGGCCTATGCTTTTCGAGCGTCTCGCCGAACAGCGCGATATCGGGACCCGTCGGTGTATAGGGAACGCTGACGACATTGGCCCGATGCGCGCGCAACAGGGCATGGAAGTTGAAATAGCAGGGATCGTCGACCAGCACGGTATCGCCGGGTTCAAGCAGGAAGCGGCAGATGAGATCGATCGCCTGCGTGCCGGACTCCGTCAGCATGATCTGATCGGGCGAAGCGGCAATGCCGTGTTCGGCCATGCGCCGCGCCAGAAGCTGGCGCAAGGGCGGCAAGCCAAGCTGCGTTCCATAGTCGGTGAGAACGCCGCCTTCGACGCGCGCCAGACTGCGCATCGCGCGGCGCAGCGCCGCCTGCGGCATCCAGGACGGCGGAAGCCAGCCGCAGCCGGGCTTCAGCACATCCTCGCCCACCTCCAGCGATTGCCGCGAAATCCAAAGCGGATCGACATCGCGGTCAAGCGGGGGGCCGATCTCGGACAGGGAAAGCGGCGCGAGCGGCCCGCAGACATAGAAGCCGGAACCGGGCCGCGAGCGGATCACGCCCTCGGCCGCCAGCCGCTCATAGGCCTCGACAACGGTGGAAACCGACACCTGCATGGTCTTGGCGAAGCTGCGCACCGAAGGAAGCCGCGCGCCGGGCGGAAGGCTCCGTGCGGCGATCCGCTCCGAAATCGCCGCCATCACGCCCTCGATGCGGGTGCCGCCACCTCCGCTCGCCGCAATTAAGCCGTTCATCCGTACCACACCTCATACCATAACAGTTCATGCCAATTGTACTGCACCGTCTCTGGAATAGCCAGCCGACTTCGCCGATATCGCGGACGACAAACCAGGAGCATGAACATGGACAAGACGACGAGTGGCTGGATCTATGGACTGATAGGCGTGCTGATCTTCAGCGCCTCGCTGCCGGCAACGCGGGTGGCGGTGATGGATTTCGATCCCGTTTTCCTGACCGTCGCCCGCGCCGCGATTGCCGGTATCCTGGCGCTCTTCCTGCTGTTCGCCTTTCGGGAAAAGCGGCCCGTTCGAGGCGACATCGTGCCCCTCATCATCGTCGCAATCGGCTGCGTGGTCGGCTTTCCGCTGCTGACAGCACTGGCGCTCAAGCATGTCACATCGGCCCATTCGATAGTCTTCATCGGATTGCTGCCGCTGGCGACAGCCATATTCGGCGTCTTGCGCGGCGGCGAGCGGCCGCGGCTGGCCTTCTGGATATTTTCGGTGATTGGCAGTGCCATCGTCTGCGGCTATGCGCTCGCGCAGGGCATCTCCGCCTCGCCGATCGGCGACCTGCTGATGCTTGCGGCAATCCTGGTCTGCGGCCTCGGCTATGCCGAAGGCGCGGTGCTGTCGCGCCGGCTGGGCGGCTGGCAGGTGATTTGCTGGGCGCTGGTGCTCTCGCTGCCGGCCATGATTGCACTTTCTCTCTTTACCATGCCGCAGACTATTGCCGGCATCGGCGAACCGGCCTGGATCGGCCTGATCTATGTCTCGCTCTTCAGCATGCTGATCGGCTTCATCTTCTGGTATCGCGGGCTGGCGCAAGGCGGCATCGCCGCCGTCGGGCAATTGCAGCTTCTCCAGCCCTTCTTCGGCCTGGCGCTCGCCGCCACCCTGCTGAAGGAAAGTGTCAGTTGGATCATGTTCGCGGTAACTCTCGGCGTCGTCGCCTGCGTGGTGGGCGCGAAGAAATTCGCGCGATAGCGCATGCCGAAAAGCGCAAAGAATGGCCTTGCCATAACTAGACTGATCGGTTTATTATAAACTGATCAGTCAAAAAGGAGCAGACCATGGCCACCCCCCTCATACCGCCATTTACCCGCGAAACCGCCATCGCCAAGGTCCGCATGGCCGAGGATGGATGGAACAGCCGCGATCCGGAGCGCGTCTCGAAGGTCTATACCGAGGACAGCCAATGGCGGAACCGTGCCGAGTTTCCGCGCGGCCGCCAGGAGATCGTCGAATTCCTCACCCGCAAATGGGCGAGAGAACTCGACTATCGGCTGATCAAGGAATTATGGGCCTTCGATGGCAACCGGATTGCCGTGCGCTTCGCCTATGAATGGCGCGACGACAGCGGCCACTGGTTCCGCTCCTATGGCAACGAGAACTGGGAATTCGACGCCGACGGCCTGATGCAGCGCCGCTTTGCGTCGATCAACGACATGCCGATCAGAGAAGAAGACCGGAAATTCCACTGGCCGCTCGGCCGCCGCCCCGACGATCATCCCGGCCTGTCCGATCTCGGCCTCTGAGATGAATCATGACGCGCACTGTCTTTGAAAAATCGGACGCCATAGCCTTGGTCGCCGAGGTCTTTCGCGAACTCGGCTACGAGGGTGCGTCGATGAGTAGCATCACGGCGCGCACCGGACTGTCGAAGGGCAGCCTCTATCACTTTTTTCCCGACGGCAAGGAAGAGATGGCGGCAGAAATCATGGCCAATATCGATGCCTGGTTCGTCACGCAAATGTTCAGGCCGCTCGAGGAAGACGAACCGCGTGCCGCCATTGCCCTAATGTGGGAAACCACCAACACCTATTTCCGCTCCGGCCGCCGCGTCTGCCTCATCGGCGCCTTCGCGCTGGACGAAACGCGTGACCGCTTCTCAAGCGCGATCCAGGGCTATTTCAAACGCTGGATCGAGGCGCTTGCCGGCGCCTTGATGAGGGCCGGCGTCGGGGCATCGGAAGCGCGGGAGCTTGCCGAGGAAGCAGTTGTCGGCATCCAGGGCGCGCTGACGCTTGCGAGAGCCCTGGGGGATGATTCGATTTTCGGGCGGACACTGGGAAGATTGAGGGAACGGCTGATGGAAGCTCTCGGAAGGAGGGGCCTGTAAATCGGGTACGGAGCCCTAATCTTAAACAATCATCCACAAAAGCGTGGCAGCATTAATCATCTTTGATTTGCAACTGTCCAAGTTCCTGTGCTCAGCAGAAAACGGGAGCGCCGAGGAGATGGATAGAGATGCTGCAACAGACCAACGACACCGATGATGCACTGATCGACCGCCTGCAACGGTCGGCCTTCGACTATTTCATGCTCCACACCAATCCGCAAAACGGGCTGGTGGCGGACACTTCGATCAAGACGAGCCACTGCAGCATTGCCGCCGTCGGCTTTGCGCTGTCGAGCTATCCGGTCGCCGTCGAGCGCGGCTGGATCAGCCGCGCGGATGCGGCGAAGCGAGTGCTCACCGCGCTTGATTTCTTTGCTGACAGCCAGCAGGGCGAGGAGCGAGGTGCCACCGGCCATCGCGGCTTCTACTATCACTTCCTTTACATGGAGACCGGCAAGCGCGCCTGGAACAGCGAGTTATCGACCATCGATACCGGCCTCCTGCTGATCGGCGTCTTGACGGCAGCGGCCTATTTCAATGGCTCCAGCCAGGCCGAAAAGGATATTCGCGCGCAGGCGAAATTCCTCTATGAGCGCTGCGACTGGAACTGGGCCCTGAACAAGGGCCCGACGATCAGCATGGGCTGGAAGCCGAGCAGCGGTTTCCTGCGTTGGCGCTACCAGGGTTATGACGAGGCGATCTTTCTCTATGTGCTGGCGCTCGCCTCCCCCACGCATCCCATCCCCTCGTCCAGCTACGACGCATTCGCCTCGACCTACACATGGATGATGTTCAAGGACACGCCGTTTCTCTATGCGGGACCATTGTTCATCCACCTGTTCTCGCATGCCTGGATCGATTTTCGCGGGATCAGCGACCGGCATGTCGCCGAGAAGGAAATCGATTATTTCCGTAACACGCAGACGGCGATCGCCGTCCAGCGCGATTACAACGATCGTAACCCCGGCCATTTCGTCGGCTACACCAAGGATATCTGGGGCCTGTCGGCCTGCGACGGCCCGAACCCGACCGGCACCAAGCACAGCCGGCGCTATAGCCCGAAAGTTCTGGGCTATGCGGCGCGCGGCGCCCCGCTCGGTCCCGATGACGGCACGATCGCGCCCTGGGGGCCGCTCTCCTGCCTGCCCTTCGACCGCCAGGTGGCGCTCGACGGCACCAAGGCTCTGCTTTCCACCTATCCGAACCTGCTCCTGGACGGCCGCTTCCCCGGCGGCTTCAATCCGAGCGTCAAGGGATCCGGCCCGGAAGGCTGGGTCGATGACCGCTCGGTCGCCATCGACCAGGGCCTGCTCGTGATGATGATCGAGAACGAACGTACGGGCATGATCTGGAACCTGATGCGGCAATCGCCGATTCTGCGCCGCGGCCTCGACCGCGCCGGCTTCACCGGCGGCTGGCTGGACGAAAAACAGGCAAAGCCTGCGATCGCTTGACGGCGCAGTTAAACCTCCGCCTTGGTCATACCGTCCCGTAGCAACTGGACCTTGTGGTTGAGATCGATCATCTCCGGCACCGTGAAGCCGGAGCGACGGAGCAGCGTCTCCGTGAGGCAACCCGTCTTTGCATGAAGCTCGGCGCCCTTCGGGTTCAGGCGCACCTGAACCTGTCTTTCATCCGTAGCACTGCGCTGGCGTGTCACAAACCCGGCGCTTTCCAGCCGCTTCACCGCCGGCGTGATCGTGCTTGGCTCCAGGGCCAGCCTATCGGCAATAGCCGAGATGGTCAGGCCGTCAGTCTCCCAAAGCGTGCTCAACACCAGATATTGCGTATAGGTAACGCCGAGCTCATCGAGCATCGGCTTGTAGACGCGATGGATGGCGATCGACGTTGCGTAGATCGAGAAACAGAGTTGGCTGTCGAGCGGTAGTGTCGGGGCATCGGTCATCGTCGTCTCCTGGATTCAGCTTGGCTCGTAATCATTACCACAAAAAATGATATCGCGATAAATAAATCGCTTTACAAGGTTTGAAACGCGGCGTACTAAAATGATTATCGCGATAATGATTATCGCTGACAACAACGACGGAGGCAAGCACATGACCAACACCCTGATCGCCGCCGCCGCGCTCCCCATGGCCGCAACCATCCTCAATCCCGTCCACGCTGCACCTGTCGGCGCCAAGAATGTCGTCCTTGTCCATGGCGGCTTTGTCGATGGCTCCGGCTGGAAAGGCGTCTACGATATCTTGAAGAAGGACGGCTACAACGTCAGCATCGTCCAGAACCCGACCACCTCGCTTGCCGATGACGTCGCCGTCACCAAGCGGACCATTGCCCAGCAGGATGGCCCCGTAGTCCTGGTCGGTCATTCCTACGGCGGCGTCGTCGTTAGCGAAGCCGGCACCGACGAGAAGGTAAAGGCCGTCGTCTATATCGCTGCATTCGCGCCCGACAAAGGTGAGTCCGTGTCGTCGCTGATCGCCAATCCGCCAGCTGGCGCAGCCGTACCTCCGATCCTGCCGCCGGTTGACGGCTACCTGTTCCTCGACAAGGCGAAGTTTGCGGAAGCTTTCGGAGCGGACATCGATCCCGCAACAGCCTCATTCATGGCCGACTCGCAGGTTCCGTGGGGTGTCGAGGCCTTGGCCGGCGCGGTGACCAATCCCGCCTGGAAGAGCAAGCCGAGCTACTATCTGGTCGCAACCGACGACCACATGATCCCGCCGCCGGCCCAGCGTCTGATGGCCAAGCGCGCCGGATCGACTGTCGTGGAAACGGCCGGCAGCCACGCCGTCTACGTTTCCAAGCCGGACGTCGTTGCCGCCCTCATCGAACAGGCAGCGGCCGCTAAGTAAATGCCAAGTGATATTCGTTTCTTTCCGATACCGGAGCGTCCCAGGCGCTCCGGTATTGTCGTGTTGTAATAATCACGGTCGGGCGCTTCAAAGCTTCTCGATCATCGCGATCACATCGTCCTCAACGGAAATCCCGTTCGCCAGCGCTTCGCGCCGCGCCGTCTGGCCGCGACGCCCAGGCAGGCGGACATTGGGATCGCTGGTAATCTCCCCTGCCAGCAATGCCAGTCGCTTTGCCGTGTCGGCGGCGCTCATCGCGGCCGGATTGATGGCGATGATCGTGTGGCCGAGCGCCGGTGGCGGGCCTTGGTCGTCAAAAAGCGAAGAAGCTTCGAAGGCGTAGTTGGCGCCGGTCAGGCCGGCTGACAGGATCTCCACCATCAACGCCAGCGCGGCACCCTTCGCCTCGCCGGCGGGGATCATCGTGCCGACCAGCGCCTCCTCGGCATCGGTGGTCGGCTTGCCGTCGCGGTCGAAGGCCCAGTCGTCCGGGATCGGCGCACCCTTCTGCCGGGCGGCCATGACCTTGCCGCGCGCCACCCTCGACAGCGCCAGGTCGATGACGATGGGATCGGCATCCGGCAAGGGTGCGGCAAAGGCGATCGGGTTGGTGCCGAAGACCGGCGTCTTGCCGCCCCAGGGCGCCATCGAGGCGGGAGCATTGGCGACCATCAGCGCCACCAGCCCCTGATCGGCAAAGCGCTCCACCGTCAGCCCCATCACGCCGGCATGATGCGAGCGGCTGATGGCGGCAAGCGCAATCCCCTGTTCACGGGCGACGGTGGAAAGCTCGGCAACGGCAAGATCGAGCGCCGGATAGGCATAGCCATTGCCGGCATCGATGCGCAGAACGGCGGGATAGGGGCGCGTCAGTTGCGGCTTGGCGAAACCATCGGTCTTGCCGGCCTTCGCCTGCGAAGCATAGGCCGGCACGCGGCGCAAGCCATGGCCGCCCTGCCCGGCCGCCTCCGCCGCAACCAGCGCGATGGCGACAGCGCGGGCATTCTCCGGGCTGACCCGATTTCGCCGCAACGCCTCCACAACCAGCGTTTCGGCTTCGGCGAGCGACAGATGCATGATGAGAGACCTTGGAACGAATGAGGAGAGCAAGATATTCCTACGCCCTGATCTCTCTTATCGCAATGCAACAATGACTTGCTTCGCCGCACGCGACGACGAACCCGCCGGCTGGCGCTCCCTCCCGGCTGCGGAAATCATAAGAGCGACATCCGGTGGACAGAGAAAAACTTGCATGGCCATGGCGCTTTCGACCATTATAGAGCAAAGCGTCGGCTACAATCGCGGCCGCGGACAGAAGCAGGATCGTCTCATGAAGCCCATTTTCGTTCAGCTCCAATGCGCCCCCGGCAAGACCTACGAGGTCGCCGACGCCATCTACCAGACGGAACTGGTCTCGGAGCTCTATTCCACCAGCGGCGACTACGACCTGCTGCTGAAGGTCTACATCAAGGACGAGCAGGAGATCGGCAAGTTCATCAACGACAACATCGCCAACATCCCCGGCATCGTCCGCTCGCTGACGACGCTGACATTTCGGGCGTTCTAAAAGGTCCAGAAGATGGACGGGCATCGCTGTAACGTCATGGCCAATCAGCGGGATTCCGCGCCTAAACACAGGCGATCAGCTTGACAGAAGAATAGCGGTTCGCACATACCTGCAGGGCCTGTTCTAATAGGGATATTGACGTTTGTAGGCGCAGGGGAGCAAGTTCCAAACACCTGTCGCTCTCAAGGGACATAGGGAAGCAAGACTGTGATCTACGAGATCAGAATTTACGACTGCCTGCCCGGCCGATTGCCCGCTCTGCTCAAACGCTTTGCCGAACATACGCTGGCAATATGGGACAAGCACGGCATCAAGCAGGCGGGTTTCTTCACCACGATCGTGGGCGAAAACAGCCAGCGTCTCACCTATCTCATCGCCTGGGAATCGCTAGCCGATCGCGAGGTGAAATGGAAAGCTTTCACCACTGATCCTGCATGGCTTAAGGCCCGCGACGAGTCTGAGCGCGACGGGCAAATCCTCTCCAATATCTCAAACCAGCTATTGTCGCCGACCGCCTTTTCGGCGGTACAATAAGACACCACCGATCCCGCTTGCCGCCAGTTGGAATTCCACCCGATTTGGTCATTTGCGGAAGCGATGAAGAACGGCGGCTCTTGGGTTATCGCCAACGAACCACCCCGATATTAACCCTCTTTCCCGAAACCGCTTGGCTTTTCGCCCGTAATTAAGCTCTTTTTAACCGTCCGCTGAGCAGCCTTGTCCGCTGATCAACGGATGGCGCTTTCGTGCGCCTGATCGCCGCGGTGGTACGTGGCCCAAGGATCGAGGGCGGATCGATGACATCGGATATTCAGGCACAGAAGCCGGGCGGGCCACTGATCGTGCATGTCGTGCGCCAGTTCCTGCCCAATAAGGGCGGATTGGAAGATGTGGTTGCCAATCTCTGCCGGCAGTTGATCGGCCGAGGCTATCGCGTCCGCGTCGTGACCTGCAACAGCCTGTTTTCCGATCCGGCCCGTGAGCTGGCGCCGAGCGAAATCATTGACGGCATCGAGATTGTCCGCATCCCCTGGTCCGGCTCCAGCCGCTATCCGCTGGCGCCAAAGGTGTTCAAGTATATCGCCGATGCCGACCTCATCCATGTCCATGCCGTCGATTTCTTCTTCGATGCGCTTGCCTGGGGGAAGCTTTTTCATGGTCGCCCGATGGTCTCCACCACCCATGGCGGCTTCTTCCATACGCCGAAATTCGCAGCCATCAAGAAGCTCTGGTTCAACACCGCAACCCGGCTCTCGGCGCTTGCCTATGCAGAGCTGATCTGTTGCAGCCAGTCGGACGAACGGCTGTTTTCGAGCATTGCCGGACGCCGTGTCCGCCTGATCGAGAACGGCGCCGACGTCGCTAAATTCGCCAACTGCGCAGCGCTGGAAGCCCGACGCCGCATCGTCACCATCGGCCGTTTCTCGGTCAACAAGCGGCTCGACCGCATGCTCGACGTCATGAGGGTGCTGGCCGACCGCGATCCGGACTGGCATCTCGACATTATCGGCGCCGCCTCCGACCTCGACCAGCCGACGCTGGAACAGGAAATTGCCGACCGCGATCTCGGCCGCCATGTGTCGCTGCATGTCTCGATCGACAACAGCGCCATCCGCAACATCATCGCCCGCGCCTCTCTCTTCGCCTCCGCCTCGGAGTATGAAGGCTTCGGCCTTGTGGCGATCGAGGCGATGAGCGCTGGCCTGCTGCCGGTACTGCACACGAACGACGCCTATGTCGCGCTGGCCGAGACCCACCCGGCGCTGATGCTTTCCGACTTCTCGGATCCGCAAGCGGCTGCCAATACTCTAGCCGCCGCTTTCGAGCGCCTTGAGACGGATGGCCTCGACTTACGCGACGAACTGATCCGCGACGCCCGCGCCTATGCGTGGGATGAAGTGGCGGAGCGTTATATCGATGCCTATGCCGAGGCCATGACCCCAAGGGGCAAACGACATCAGCCGTTGCCCCAACGCGGCCAGGTGGCATAGCCTTCGAGAATGCCCATGAGCCAGGCGCGCTTGTAACGCGCCGCATCAGCGTTGAACCGGACGAGCGCCGCCAGCCAGCCGCCAACGGGCCGCAGGAGGCGATAGCCGACATAGGCGAGCGGAAAACGCTGCTTGCGCATCAACGCCCCGAAACCCCGCCCATATTTGCGCGCTCGTTCCACCTGTCGCGGACCATATTCGTTGGTGACCTGATCGTGGTGGACGATCAATTCCGGAAAGAACATCAGCCGCTTGCCCGCCGCCAGCGCCCGCAGCAGAAAATCCGCCTCCTCGCCGCTCTGAAACGGCGTGTCCGACCCAACGCCGAGGTTTTCGTCGAACCCGCCGATCTCGGCCAGCGCCGCGCGACGAACGAAGATGCCATTGGAATTGCCGCATTTCAGATAGTTCCAGCGCGTCACCGCAAGCGGAACCTCACCCGTCGGGCTGACGGAGGCCAGGCCGCCGGCATCGAGCGTGCGGCCGGTGACGATGGCAAGCTCCGGATGCGCGACGAACAGCCGCTCGGCCATCTCGAGCGTATCGGGCTCGTACCAGCAGTCATCATCGGGAAAGCAGACATAATCGCCACTCGCCGCCGCCATACCATTGTTGCGCGCCCGCGAAAGCCCCTTGAGGGAGCGGATATGCCGGATGGTGAAAAGGGGGGAAAATCGCCCGACCAACGCCGACAGCCTGTCATCCGGATTCTGGTCAACGACAATGACTTCGAAATCCCGATGTCGCTGACTGCTCAGCGACAGGAACAACCGTTCCAGCTGGTCGAAGCGATCGATCGTACAGACGATGAGGCTGAACAACGAAGTTCCTCTAGGCAAGCGGCGAAGCAGCCAATATCAGGAAAATTGAATATTAGCTGAAGTAAAAACAAAATTTACATTAGGAATAGACGGTAAATATTAAGGCATATGAAATAGAGCAGGCGCTATTTCCATGAAGAGACGGATAGTCTCGGCCACTTTCTGCGACTATGAGAACGGTAATCTTCATGACGAAGAGCATCATGGCGAATTCGGCGTTGAACGCGGTGGCGGGGCTGACCCTGCTCGCGACCGGCTTTGCCTGCTCGATCATCGCCGCCCGCCTGCTCGGTCCCGAGGCCAATGGTATCATCGCCTTTTCGCTATGGCTGACGACGACCGGTGCGCTCATCGCCGAACTCGGCGCCGGCGTCACGCTGCTGCGCATTCTGCCGCAGTTGAAGGGACGGGGTTATTCGACAGAGGAACGGCTGGGCTTTGCCGCCTATCTCCTGCAACCGACGATCCTCGCAACCGTAATCCTGCTCGTCGGTTACACCGCCTATTACTGGGATACGGAGCGGCTGCATTGGGCAGGCGACGCGTCCGCCGTCATCGCCATCACCGGCGCATTTTTCGTTCTTCAGTCGCTCGGCGCCTATAGCAAGAACTACCTGATCGGCGAACAGCAACTCGGCACCTTCCTGCGCATCACGGTGACGAGTTCAGCGCTACAGCTTGTCACCGTGCTCCTCGGTGCCATCTTCTTCGGCGTCAGCGGCGCGCTCGCCGGCTATGCCATCGGCCAGTTGCCGATGTTCTTCGCGACCCTGAAGATCGCAATCGCGCGCCGCAACAGTTGCGGCGTCGGCCTTAGTGCTCTCGTCAGCTCCTCGCTCATTCTCTCGATCGAGCTCATCAACAGCTCGATCTTCCTCAACCGCATCGAGCTGCTTTTCCTGCAGCATTTTTGGGGTATAGAAGCGGTCGGCTTTTATGCCGTCGGCCTGTCGCTCGCCAATCTCGCGCTGCAGCTTCCGGTGCAGCTAAGCGGCAGCCTGCTGCCCTATTATTCCGAGCAGATGCACGCGCAGCCATCCGGCAAGCTGCCGATCCGCGTCTTCGAAGGCGTAGCACGCAGCATTGCCTATATCACCCTGCCGATGAGCTTCGGCCTGGCGGCGATCGCGCCCGAACTGGTGGTCACGATCTTCGGCAAGCCCTTTGGCCCGAGCGGCGGCATGGTGGCGCTGCTGTCGCTGACGGCCGCACCTTACGTCTTCATGCAGATCTGCACGCAATATCTCTATTCCATCGATCGCACGCGCGAACGCACGATCATCGGCGTCGCAGCCAGCGTCATCATGGTCGTCGGCTGCCTGATCGCGGTGCCGCTCTATGGCGGCGAGGGGGCCGCCCTGGTGCGGCTGCTGGCCTTCACCGCCATGTGCCTGCTGATGGTGCGCCTTATGGAGTTCGAAGGCTCGATGCGCGGCATGTTCGTCAGCCTCGCCAAAGTCACCGCCGCCGCCATGCTTTGCGCCGCTGCCGCTTACGGCTTCCTGCATGTCCTGCCGGGCATTCCGGGCCTTGCCGGCGCCGTCATTGCCGGCGGGTTGGTCTACGGCCTGGCACTGCGGCTTCTGAGCGCCGTACCGCCGGAGGATATCGCCGTTATGCAGCAGATTGCCGCGCGCCTGCCACGGCGCGCCCATCCGATTGCCGTTCACGCACTGGCGCTATTGGCGCCGCGCCGAATGTGAGGAGATTATCATGGCTGGTTGGGGAGCCGCCGAATACGTGGACACAGTCAAAGAGATCACGGCCGCCGCCGTGCCGGTGACCTTCGCCGGCACCGTCGGCCTGTTCATGCCCGCCGCCGCGCCGCCAAGCCGCACGGCCCTGCTGTTCCTCAGCCCCTGGGGCTTCGAGGAAATGTGCACCCGCAAGTTCTGGCGCATTCTCGCCGAGGACTTTGCCAAAGCCGGCATCGCCAGCCTTCGTTTCGACTATGCCGGCACCGGCGACGCGCTCGACGTAGCGGATCAGGGGCAAGGATTGGCGCTCTGGGAGGATACCGCAATCGCCGCTGCTGCCGTGCTGCGGTCGCTATCGGGTTGCGAGCGGCTTATCCTGGTTAGCCAGGGGCTCGGAAGCACCATCGCTCTTGATGTTGCCGAACGGCTTGACGCCGTCGACGGCATCGCCCTCCTCGCGCCGACGATTTCTGGCCGTGCCTATCTGCGCGAATTGACTATCTGGTCGAAGATGATCGACGAAAGCATGGGGCTCGACGAGACACAGCGCCAGACCGAGGGCGTCACCGTCGCCAGCCTGCGCATGCCGGATACCATCGCCGCCACGGTCAAGACGCTCAACCTGATGACGCGCGGCCATGTCGGCGCGCCGAACTGCCTTGTCCTGACCCGACCCGGCCGGCCCAGCGATGCCGACTTCGCAACCCATCTCGGGACGCTGGGAACGCGCGTCGAACAAGCTGCCTATGAGGGCTATGACGAGCTGGTCTCGAACCCGACCATTGCCGCCATGCCGCTCGAGGCCAGCCGAAAAATTCTGGATTGGGCGCAATCGATTGCGACAAAGCCCGTCACGACCACACGCAAGATTCTCCACGCACCGCGCGCTGAAGCACTTGAGGGAGACGGTTTCCGCGAGACGCCGCTCCGCTTCGGCGAGGGGGATCGCCTTTTCGGCATTCTCTGCGAACCCTTGGGCGAGCGGACGGGCGCAACCGCGCTGCTCCTGACCACCGCCTATGACCGGCACGCCGGCTGGGGCCGGACATCGGTGACCATGGCGCGGGCACTCGCTCGCGACGGCATCGCCTCGCTGCGCTTCGACACCGCCAATGTCGCCGATAGCCCGCCTTTGCCCGACGCCCCCGACCAGGTGCTCTATTCCCGCGACCAACATCGGGATGTCTGCGCCGCACTCGACCTGCTGGAGGCGAGCCAATTGCTGCCGGCCTTTGCCGTCGGCCGTTGCAGCGGCGGTTATCTCGCCTTCCAGACCGCAATCAATGATGAGAGATGCCACGGCCTGATCACCGTCAACCCCTACGCCTTCTTCTGGGACGAAACGCAATCGGTCGACGAAGCCCTGCGCTTCGTGCCGCGCTCGCTTGAAACCTATGGCCAGAAATTCCTGCAACTGGAAACGCTGAAGCGGCTCTATGGCGGCCAGATCGACGCCAGAAGTGCCGCGCGCAACATCGTTACAGCGCTGGCAAGGCGCGCCGTCCGGCTCGGCCGCCCCCTGCTCGGTGTCCTGCCCTTCTTCGCCGGCGAACACGAAATCGTCATGGGCGGCTTCCGTGCGCTCGCCAGGCGCCGGGTCGACATATCGCTGATCTACAGCGCCCACGATATCGGCCTTGATCATTTTCACGAGCACTTCGGCGAGGACGCCTCAGCACTCCGGAATTTCCCCGACATCCGCCTCACCATCATCCCCGGCGCCGACCACAATCTGACGCCGCCCTATGCACGCAAGGTGTATTTGCGGGAAGTGAGGGAGATGGGATTGAGGCTGGGCAGGCGGTGAGGCCATCTCGCCCCTGGCGGGCGAGAAAGCAATTTCATTGGTTTAGGAATTGCGGCACGGGACGGTCCACATATTCAAAACCCGGCGCAATTTCTAAGCCATTGAAATTGCAAGGGAGGGGGTCTTTTCTTGCTCATTCTGCTTCCGGTAAGCAAGTGCGTCCCTGCCTACCCCCGCCCTTGCAAAATCTAGCACTTAGCCTGACGGCTAAATGCTGATTTTGCTTTCCCGCCCGCAAGGGGCGGGATAGACGCCGGATAGCCAAAACACTCGCAACATCCGACACTTGCTGTATACTCGCCGCATGAGGCTCCTGATCGTCGAAGACAACCGCGAACTGGCGTCCTGGCTCGGCAAGGCGCTGCGTCAGGCGCAATATGCCGTCGATATCGCCTATGACGGCGAGGACGCCGAGCATATGCTGAAAGTGGCGGGCTATGCGGTCGTCATCCTCGATCTGTCCCTGCCGAAAATCGACGGACTGACGCTCTTGAAGCGGCTGCGTCAGGGCGGCAACAAGGTGCCGGTCATCATCCTCACGGCCAATGCCAGCCTGGATGGCCGCATCACCGGGCTCGACAGCGGCGCCGACGATTATCTCGCCAAACCCTTCGAAATCGCCGAGCTGGAAGCCCGCATCCGCGCCGCCGTCCGCCGCGGCCATGACCGCGCCGCGCCTGAAATCGCCGTCGGCGACCTGGTGTTCGACGGCGGCACGCGACAATTCTCTCTCAGTGGCGAGACGCTGGCGCTGACGCCGCGCGAACATGCCGTGCTCGAGCTTCTCGTCATGAAGGCCGGCACCACGGTCACCAAGACGGCGCTGTCGGAAAGCGTCTTCGGCTTCGACGATCTCGCCGATACCAGCGCCATCGAAATCTACGTGCACCGCGTCCGCAAGAAGCTCGAAGGCAGCGCCGTGCAGATCGCCACGCTGCGCGGCCTCGGTTATCTCCTTCGCCATGCGCAATGACGAAAGCCTACCGCAGGAAGGACGTCTCGGCCGCGCCATCGCAGGGCTGACCGCCAGCTTGCGGGCACAACTGTTCGCCTGGGTGGTGCTGACGCTGATCGGGGCGATCTGCGTCAATCTCTATCTCAGCTACCGATCGGCGAATGCTACCGCCGATCTCGTCACCGACCATACGCTGCTCGCCTCGGCCCGCGTCATCGCCGAGGCCGTGCATGTCGATCCCAGTGGTACCGTGCAGGTCGACATTCCACCCGCAGCCCTTGAAATGTTCGATACAGGCTACGGCGACCGCGTCCTCTACCAGGTGGTGACCGCCTGGGGAAACCTCATCGCCGGCTATCCCGGCCTACCGCAGCCGAAGCGGCAACAGGTCGGCGAGGACACGGTCTTTCGCGCCGACAAGGTGCGACTGATGCTGCTGAACCAGCCGATCGTCGGGCTTGGCGCGGATAACACGATCTCCGTCACCGTCGCTGTCACCCACAACAGCCAGTACGCCATGCGCCGCAGGCTGTGGCTGTCGGATTTCACCAAGCAGCTCGTGCTGGTGCTGATCGCCGGACTGGTGACCATCATCGGGCTGCAGCGGGGTCTGGCGCCCGTGCTGCGGCTGCGCGACGCCGTGCGCGAGCGTGGGCGCGAGCGGTTGGACCCGCTGGAGCCGAACATGGTGCAGAGCGAGCTTCGGCCGCTGGTCCACGCTCTCAACGATCATATGGAGCGGGTGCAGAACCAGATGGCGGCGCAGCGTCGCTTCGTCTCCAACGCCGCCCATCAGCTGCGCACCCCGCTGGCGCTGATCTCGACGCAGGCAAGCGTCGCCGCGCGCGAGAGCGACAATGCCAGGCGCGACGAGGCGCTGCAGGCGCTACGCTCGAGCACCAAGCAGGTGACGCGGCTGGCAAGCCAGCTTCTCACCTTGTCACGGGCCGAACCGGGCAGCCGCAGGCCGCGCAGCGACACGATCGAACTCGTCGCCACGGCCCGGCATGTGCTGGAAAACCTCGCCGAGGAAGCGCTGCGGCGCAATATCGATCTCGGACTGGAAGCCGGCGGCACGCCGATCCATGTCGAGGGCGACGGCATGATGCTGCGCGAGATGCTGGTCAATCTCGTCGACAATGCGCTGCGCTACACTCCGGCGAACGGCCGGGTCACGGTCGGCGTCGCCCGCGATGGCGATGACGCCGTGTTGACGGTGGAAGACAGTGGCCCCGGCATTCCGAAAGCCGAGCGCGCCCAAGTCTTCGAGCGCTTCTATCGCATCATCGGCACGGAACCGGAGGGCAGCGGCCTCGGGCTTGCCATTGTTCGCGAGGTGATCGACGGGGCCGGTGGCTCGGTCACGCTTGACGACGCGGCCGAAGGCGGCTTGCTGGTGACCGTAAGGCTGCCGGCGGTCTGATTGGTTCCAAACCACCGGCAACTAGGACGCGGACTCATTAGCTGAAGCGATCCATATCCTCGTTGCGGCGAGTTTGAGGCCGGCAAGGTAGTTGTCC
>NZ_JBFUPL010000011.1:0-247060 GCF_041355235.1 Rhizobium sp. RCC_161_2
ATCCCGCGCCACGACATCTCTTCCGGCCACCATCGCGAACTGCGCACGGCGGCGATGAGGCTGTGGGCGAAAATTGCCCGAGCATGAGAGATATCCGCAGATGGCGTCTTTCGCTGGCCATTCCTCCGTTAAGTTTACGATGCCGTGCCGCTTTCGGTCTCGCCGATGATCCAGCGCACGGTGTCGCCGGCAGCGACGGGCCGGATCCGACAAGCTGCTCACCGGGCTCAAGTGCGATGTCGGCGATCTGACCGGACGAAGGTTACGGCAATAACAGTCAATTGGCAAACGATTGCCAAAAAATACTTGCATAAAAAAACGACTTGTCTACTATCTGGGCACGGCAAACGATTGCCATTTGCAGTGCATTGAAATTATTCGGATAAATTAATGCGGACCTCGCTTCCGCAAGCGATTTCCCGTGCCTGGAGAACGGATAGCGTCATGACTTCAACCGAACGGCTTCGCTTCGGCGTCGATCTCGTCACCTTCTTCCATCCCGGATTCTGGGGTGTCGAGGATTATGACGGCATCATCGCCTTGTCCCGCAGCGAACCCCGCGCCTTCTGGGACAAGATTCTCGACAGCGTGCAGGCCTCCGGCGTCACCGGCGTGGAGCTGACCTTCTCGCCCTTCAACTGGCAGGATGCGACGAAGACCTATGGTTCAGTCGAAGCTTTCGCGGGCGAACTCTCCAAACGCGGGCTGACGCTGGCGAGCGGCTTTTTCGCCGAACTCGAGGCCGCCGGCGATTTCACGGAAGGCGCGGCGCAGGCCGCCATTATCGACAAGGCGAAGAAATATGCCGAATTTCTGAAGGCCTGCGGCAGCGACATCATGGTCATCGGTGGTCCGTTGCGCCAGACGCTTGGCGCCCAGCCGGTGCGATTTTTCGATTTCGAGCAGGCGCGCAAGATCGCCGACTTTTTCAATCGCCTCGGCGCGGCCCTTTACGCCAAAGGCGTTCGCCTGGCGATCCATACCGAGGCACACTCGATCTTTGCATCCGCACGCGACGTCGATCTGCTGATGCTGCTGACCGACCCTGCCTATGTGCATATGTGCCCGGATACGGCGCATATCATTGTCGCGGGGTCCGATCCGCTCCAGCTCGTCGACCGCCATCATGAGCGTGTTATCATCGCTCATTGGAAGGATGCGCTCGGGCCGATGCCGGCAGATACCCCGATCGACAAGCATATCCATGATCGTCATCGCCCCTATTTCTGCGGCTTCGGCCTCGGCCGCGTCGATTGGCCGGGCTGGATCCGGCTGCTGCGCGATCGCGGCTATCAGGGCTGGGCCATTCTCGAGCTTGACGCCGCACCCGATCCGGTCGGCGATATCGCAAACGGGCTGACACTCGTCCGGCAGGCACTCTTGCCGATCTATCGCTGAATTTCATAAACCTAGAACCAACGGCCCCGCCAAGAGGGCCTTTTGAAGAGGTGGAACAATGAAGAACAAAGTGAAACTGCTACTGGCGGGTGCTGCACTGTTTGCAGCCCTCGCTCCGGCCCATGCCGAAGACAAGCCCAAGGTGGAGGTGATGACCTCCTGGACCTCCGGCGGCGAGGCAGCAGCTCTCGACGTCATCAAACAGGAATTCGAAAAGCGCGGCGGGGTCTGGAAGGATTCCTCCATCGCCGGTTTCGGCGCCGCCGACGCCGCTTTCCAGAACCGACTTGTCGCCGGCGATCCGCCGACCGCCAAGCAGAGCGTACTCGGAGTCGCCAACGCCGATTTCGTCAATCAGGGCCTTATGAGCCCGATCGGCGAGGTGGCTAAAGCCGGTAAATGGGCCGATGTACTACCGAAGTCGATCTATGATCTGATCTCCTATAGTGGCCAGGTCTACCTTTCCCCGACCGGCGCCCATGGCGAAAGCTGGGTATTCTATTCCAAGGACACCTTCGCCAAGGCCGGCATAAGCGAAGAACCGAAGAGCTGGGACGAATTCTTCGCGGCGCTCGACAAGCTCAAGGCCGCCGGCGTGCAGCCAGTCGCCTGGGGCGGCCAATCCTGGCAGGAATCCAAGGTCTTCAACATGATCCTGTTGACCCAGGTCGGCATTGACGGCTTCCTCAAGATCTATGCCGACAAGGATAAGGGCGAAGCCTCGACCGCCGGTGTGAAGAAGACCCTCGACATCCTCGGCAAGCTCCGCGCCTATGTCGATGAAGGTGCTCCCGGTCGCAACTGGAACGACGCCACCGCCATGGTCATCACCGGCAAGGCTGGTGTGCAGTTCATGGGCGATTGGGCCAAGGGCGAGTTCATCGCCGCCGGTAAAGTAGCAGGCAAGGATTACGGCTGCATGCTCGCCCCGCAATCGCCGGGCATGGTCTATGTCGCCGATTCCTTCTCCTTCCCCAAGCTTAGCGACCCGGCCGCCCAGAAGGGCCAGGCACTGCTTGCCGAAGTCGCCATGGATCCGGCCGTGCAGGTCGAATTCTCGCTGAAGAAGGGCTCCGTGCCGATGCGGACCGATGTCGACAAATCGAAGCTCGACGTTTGCGCGCAGAAAGGTCTCGAGCTGATGAGCGCCGGCAAGATCGTGCCGGATCAGGCCCTGATCCTGCCCCCGCAGCAGGCCGGCGCGCTCAATGACTTCGTCGACGAGTTCTGGAGTAATCCTTCCGAGGATAGCACCGCCGGCGCGGAGAAGTTCTTCGCGATCTTTGAATAGAGCCGTGCAGCGGGCCGGTTGGAAAGAAAACATCCGATCGGCCCTGCATCTTCCTTTTGAGAAAGTTTGCTTATGCAAGCCAAGCGCAGACGTTCCCCCGCTGCGACCATCGCGCTCCTGCCGACATGGATCGCAGCGATCTTCATCTATATCGGCACCATGGTCTGGTCCGTGAGGCTGTCGTTCACGGATTCTACCATCTTTCCATCGTCCAACTATGTCGGCTTTGCCCAGTATGCGAAGCTGTTTCGGACGTCGAGATGGCTCGCCTCCCTGGAGAATGTCCTGATCTTCGGCGTGCTTTATGTCGCGGGCTGTCTGGTACTGGGCTTCGTGCTGGCGGCGGCGCTTGACCGCAAGGTGCGCTTCGAAGCCGTGTTCCGCACCATCTTCCTCTATCCTTACGCCATGTCCTTTGTGGTCACCGGCCTCATCTGGCAATGGATGCTGAACCCGACCTTCGGCATTCAGGCAACCGTCAGGGCGCTCGGCTGGCAGAGCTTCGCATTCGACTGGATCGTCAGTCGCGACATGGCGATCTACACCGTCGTCTTTGCCGGCATCTGGCAGGGGGCCGGCCTCGTCATGGTCATCGCGCTCTCCGGCATGCGCGGGATCGGCGAAGAGCAATGGAAAGCCGCGCAGATCGACGGCATTCCTGTCTGGCGCATCTACCTGTCGATCATCCTGCCGCAGCTGGGGCCGGCGCTTGCGGCCTCCGGCATGCTGCTCTCCATGGGCGTCATCAAGACCTACGACCTCGTCGTGGCGCTGACCGGCGGCGGGCCGGGCAATGCGACCGAAGTGCCGGCAAAATTCATCATGGACAATCTTTTCGAGCGGCAGAACCTCGGCCTGGCGAGCGCAGCCGCCACGGTGCTGGTGCTCTCCGTCGTCATGGCCGTCGCTCCGTTTCGTTATGCGCTCTACCTGCGCGCCAGAAGAAAGGGAGCGCATTGATGACAGCCCTTCGTCCAAACGGCCCCAAACCATCCAGGCTGACGGTCGGCCGCATCGGGCTCTATGCCTTCCTGATTTTTTCGGCGCTGTTCTTCCTGTTGCCGCTCTATACGATGCTGGTCACCTCATTGAAGACGATGGAGGAGATCCGCCAGGGCCGCATCTTCGCACTTCCCGGCGCCTTCGATTTCAACGCCTGGAAAACCGCCTGGTCGGGCGCCTGCATGGGCACGCAATGCCTCGGTGTGCGCCTCGGCTTCTGGAACTCGGTGAAAATCACCGTGCCGGCGGTGGCGATTTCCGTCTTCATCGGCGCGATCAACGGCTATGCCCTCTCCTTCTGGCGGCCGAAAGGCTCGGGCTTCCTCTTCGGGCTGCTGATGGCCGGCGGGTTGATCCCCTATCAGATCTTCCTCTATCCGCTGGTGCGGCTGCTCGCCAATCTCAGCCTCTATAATTCGGTGGCGGGTGTCGTCCTCGTCCATGTGATCTTCGGCTTGCCCTTGGTGACACTGCTCTTCCGCAACTATTTCGTCGCGATCCCCGAAGAGCTCTGCAAGGCCGCGCGCGTCGACGGCGCCGGCTTCTGGCGGATCTTCTTCGAAATCATGCTGCCCATGTCGGTCCCCATGGTGATGGTCGCCTCCATCTTTCAGTTCACCGGCATCTGGAACGATTTCCTGATCGGGCTGGTCTTTGCCGGGCGGGACAACCTGCCGATGACGGTTCAGCTCAACAATATCGTCAACACCACCATGGGCGAGCGCGCCTACAATGTGAACATGGCCGCCACCATCCTGACCGCCATCGTTCCGCTCGCCATCTACTTCTTTTCCGGCCGCTGGTTCGTGCGCGGCGTGGCCGCTGGCGCAGTGAAGGGATAATTCCATGCAATCCGCTGTTTCCGTCAAGGATTTGAAGATCGCCTATGGCGATCATACCGTGATCGAGAAAATGTCGATCGATATCGCCCCGCGTGAGTTTCTTGTGCTGCTGGGACCGTCGGGCTGTGGAAAATCTACGCTGCTGAACGCCATAGCGGGACTGCAGGACATCACCGGCGGCGAGATTTCGATTTCCGGCAGGAACGTCACCTGGGAGGAGCCGAAGGATCGCGGCATCGGCATGGTGTTCCAGTCCTATGCGCTTTACCCGCACATGACGGTAACGAAGAACCTCTCCTTCGGTCTGCGCGTGGCAGGTCTTCCCAAAGACGAAATCGAGGCGCGCATCGCCCGCACCGCATCGCTTCTACAGCTCGAAAAACTGCTCGATCGCCGCCCGTCGGCACTGTCCGGCGGCCAGCGCCAGCGCGTTGCGATCGGCCGTGCGCTGGTGCGCCAGGTCGACGTCTTCCTGTTCGATGAGCCGCTCTCCAATCTCGACGCCAAGCTGCGCAACGAATTGCGTGTCGAAATCAAGAAGCTGCACCAGAGCCTGGGCAACACCATGATCTATGTGACGCATGATCAGGTGGAGGCGCTCACCCTTGCCGACCGCATCGCCATCATGCGCGACGGCGTAATCCAGCAGCTCGGCAGCCCCTCCGAGATCTATCACCGCCCGGCCAATCTTTTCGTCGCCGGCTTCATCGGCGCGCCAGCCATGAACTTTATCGAAGGTGAGATTGCGTTCAAGGCAGGTGTTCCGGTCTTCGAAAGCAACGGGCTCAGCATCGACCTCTCCGACTATCCCTTTCTCGCAGCTCCCAAAGCAGGTTCGGCCACCCTTGGCGTCCGCCCGGAACATGTCGCGCCGGACGGCCGCGCGAAGGGCTGGCCCACCATCCCGGGCGTGGTTTCCGTCGTCGAGCCGATGGGAGCGGACGCGGTGATCTGGTTCGATTGGGCGGGGCAAAGCCTTTCCTACCGGATCATGGGCGATGCGATGCTCGATCCAGGCGCCGAGATCGCGCCTGGGCTCGATATCGCCAAGGCCTCTATCTTCGGCGCCGATGGTGCACGCCTCTAACACCGCTTTCAGACCATACGGAAATTGCTCATGTCTCAGACTATCTATGATGCGCTGGTGATCGGCTCCGGCGCGGCGGGCTCCTTCGCCGCCAAGGAATTGACCGCTCAAGGGCTTTCGGTGCTGCTGCTCGAAGCCGGGCCTGCCGTTTCGCATAGGGATTTCGATCCATCGCGAAAGAAGGAGCCGGCGAGCAGCATCAATATCTGGGAACGCGCTCGCGCCACGCTCAAGGGCCAGCCCATTCAGGCACGCGCCGCCTTCTTCACCGAACGCTTCAGCCACTTCTTCGTCAACGACCGCAAGAACCCTTACACGACGCCGAAGGATGCGCCGTTTCTCTGGATTCGCGGGCGCCAGAGCGGTGGACGCCTGCACAGTTTCGGCCGCGTGTTGCTGCGCTGGACCGACGATGATTTCAAGATCCAGTCGCGAACCGGCAAGGGCGTCGACTGGCCCGTTTCCTATGACGAACTGGCGCCCTATTATGCCGAGGTCGAATCCTATCTCGGGCTCTATGGCAATCAGGACGGTGTGGAGACCCTGCCGGACGGCGTCTATGCCCATCCCGCAAAACTGACGCCGGCCGAAGAGACCTTCAAGACCGAAGTGGAGGGCCGCTGGCCGGAGCGGAGCGTCGTCTCCTGGCGCTACATCGCCCCGGACGCCGAGCGCACGCCAAAACCCCTGCGCGAAGCGCTGGCGACCGGCCGCCTTACCGTCCGTCACGACGCCATCGTTCGCCGCATCACGACGGACGAGGAGAGCGGCCGGGCGACCGGCGCTGAATTCATCGATCGCGTGACGGGCGGAATTGAGACCGTGCACGCCGCGCTGGTGGTACTTTCTGCCTCCCCGATCGAAAGCGTGCGGCTGCTGCTCAATTCGGCATCGCCCAAGCATCCCAACGGGCTGGGCAACAGCTCAGGCACGCTCGGGCGCTATTTCATGGACCAGTTGCCCTGCCTCGCCTTCGGGTCCTTCCCGAAAGCAAAAGGCTGGGCCGCTGACACTTCCGCACCGGCCGATCCGTTCTATAATCCCTCGGGCGGCATCTTCATCCCGCGGTTCGGGACAAGCGACGCTTCTCGCGGGGACTTCGACTATCAGGGCAGCGTCGGCCGCGCGCCGACGCCGAATGACCAGCCCTCGCGGCTCGCCTTCTTCGGCTTCGGCCGGATGCTGCCCTATGCTGACAACCGCATCACACTCGACCCCAGACGCAAGGATGCCTGGAATATTTCGGTCCCGCATATCCGCTGCGCCATGGGAGAGGAAGAACACGCCCTGCTGCGCCATCAGGAGGAAACACTGATCGAGACGGTGCGTGGCGTCGGCGGTGAGCTGGAGTTCATCGGCTCGCCCACCGGTCTCAAGGAAATGGGCCGCGGCGCATTTCCCGACGCGGATGCCTTCAGCCGCTTCATGTTCCGAAAATGGTTCCGCAAGACCATGTGCATGGGAGCCGCGATCCACGAGACGGGCGGCGCACGCATGGGGGCATCCGAAAAGGATTCCGTGCTCAATGCCTATAACCAGAGCTGGGACGTTCCCAATCTGATCGTAACGGACGCATCCGCCTTCCCCGGCAGCGGCATTGCCGGCACGACGCTGACGGTCATGGCGTTGACGATCCGCGCCTGCCGGAACCTCGTTACCAGATATCGCGCCGGGCAAATGTGATCGCTTAAACAGCCCCGTGCATTGATGCCATGGGCCACGAGTGGCACTATATCTCTAAATACTGCGATTCGCGGTCTGTGGGGGAGTAAGCAGTGCGCTTCTCTGCCCGCGTCTTTCTCGCCCGAAGACCGCTTAAGATATTTGTGGCCGAAGTTGTCAGTTTAGGCTGCGAGCTCTTCGATTTCCCTCTTGTTAACCGATGGTTAACCATAGTCGCGCTTATCTCGATTTTGACGGGCGCATGATTTGCTCCACGAACAAGATGATGGACGACGGCCGCGAATTCAAAGATGCACCTGTTCAAATTAATAGCACTGCTGACGTTGGCTGGATTGGCGACCGGTTGCACAACAACGGGCGGCGTGCGGCAATCGACAGGGCCCGAAACCGTTGCCAATGAAAAGGCGCTGGCATTTCCGCCACCGGGTGGTCCCGCGATCGTCACCGTGGTCGAGCGCAGGCATAAGGATGATGTGGAGCAGACGATTTCGCTTGCCACATCCTCGTCGGTTGTCGGTCAGAATTTTCTGAAAATACAGTTCCTTGGCGTCTCTGGAGGCAGTCCTGGGCAGGGCAGCACGCCTTACAAAGCCGTCAGCGAAAATGCGATAGCGCGCGAGCTGGCCGCGGCAATACCGGGCATCAGGCTCGCTCGCTCAGCGACTTTTGTACAGAACACCTATGGCCCGTTCGGTTACGCTTCCGGTCAAAGCCGCGCTGGCGACACCTGCCTTTACGCCTGGCAGCAGATTCGGGCAGGTCACTCCACGCAAGCGCAATTGCAAAACTTCAGCATGGTTCAGGTCCGGGTCCGGCTATGCGACGCCCATGCCAGCGAGCGTCAGCTTCTGAGCACCGCCTATGGCTATACAATTGCCGGGGGATTTGTGAACGAAGCACTCAATCCGTACGGAACGGTGCGCGGAGCCGACGCGGTGCTCGGCAAACCCGGAGATCCCGTCTATCCGGACGTAACCGGCTATCGAAGCAACGCCACGCCGATCGGCTATGAAGCTGCCCCTCCTGCTGTGCGTTCTGTGGTCGTGCGCCGCCAGGTCGCCGCTTCGCCGCAGACCTTACCAGCCGCGCCCCTCCCGCAGGCAATCGGGCCACGGGTGCCATTGCCGGGGGAACAATATGGCCAGGCCCAGACGAACGCGGTCCCAATGCCGGCAACGACAACAGGACAAGCTCAGCCAGCAGCGATACAGACCTATAGCACTATCGTACCCTCACCGGATTGTATCGGCGCAGCGGCCAACGCCGCCTGCCCGAAATAGATTTTAGTTGTTTGGAGCGCCAGGATGGCGCTCGGCCAGTACCTTTGAAGGAACAACGATGCAGACAGCACGAAGCATCTTGATATGGGCTGCCGCTTCCATATGCGGGCTCGTGCTGATCACCTTGCCGGTCAACCTGCAAACCCAACTTATCGCCAGCACGGTTGTCGTCACCTTCATGGCCGTCATCAAGGTTCTGAAGCGTCAGGGCACCTGGCGGCTGGTTGCCCTTGCCTTGGGCACTTCGATCGTACTGCGCTATGTCTACTGGCGCACGACCAGCACCCTGCCGCCCATCAACCAACCCGAAAACTTCATTCCCGGCCTGCTGCTTTATCTTGCGGAAATGTACAACGTGGCGATGCTGATGCTCAGCCTGTTCATCGTCGCAACGCCCCTGCCCCCACGCCCTGCCCGCGCAGCGAAAGTGCAGCACTTTCCTTCCGTCGATGTTTTCGTCCCGTCCTACAACGAAGATATCAACCTTCTGGCCAATACACTGGCGTCAGCCAAGGCGATGGATTATCCAGCCGACAAGCTTCAGGTCTGGCTGCTCGACGATGGCGGCACATTACAGAAGCGCAACTCCACCAAGGTGCTGGAATCGCAGGCAGCGATTTCGCGCCACGATGAGCTCCAGCGCCTTTGCCAGGAACTCGATGTCAAATATCTGACGCGTGAGCGCAACGAACATGCCAAGGCCGGAAACCTCAACAATGGCCTTCAGCACTCGACCGGCGACCTGATTGCCGTCTTCGACGCCGACCACGCACCGGCTCGCGACTTTCTGCTCGAAACCGTCGGCTATTTTGAAGACGATCCGAAGCTCTTTCTCGTCCAGACCCCGCATTTCTTCATCAATCCGGACCCGCTTGAGCGCAATCTGCGAACCTTCGATAGCATGCCGAGCGAGAATGAGATGTTTTACGGCATCATTCAGCGCGGCCTGGACAAATGGAATGCGGCCTTCTTTTGCGGTTCAGCGGCGGTGTTGAGCCGCAAGGCGCTTGAGTCCCAAAGCGGCTTCAGCGGCATCAGCATCACGGAGGATTGCGAGACCGCTCTTGCGCTGCATGGCGCCGGCTGGAACAGCATCTATGTCGACAAGCCGCTGATTGCCGGTTTGCAGCCCGCGACATTCGCGAGCTTCATCGGCCAGCGCAGCCGCTGGGCGCAAGGCATGATGCAAATCCTGCGTTTCCGCTTTCCTCTGCTGAAGCGCGGCCTCACCTTGCCGCAGCGCCTCTGCTACATGTCCTCGACGCTGTTCTGGCTTTTTCCCTTTCCACGCGCCATCTTTCTGTTTGCCCCGCTTTGCTACCTGTTCTTCGATCTGGAGATCTTCACCGCGTCCGGCAGCGAGTTCCTCGCCTATACGCTGGCCTACATGCTCGTGAACCTGATGATGCAGAACTATCTCTATGGGTCCTTCCGCTGGCCGTGGATTTCGGAACTCTATGAATATGTGCAGATGGTGCATTTGCTGCCCGCCGTCATCTCCGTCATCTTCAATCCGCGAAAGCCGACCTTCAAGGTCACCGCCAAGGATGAATCGATCGCGGTCAGCCGCCTTTCCGAGATCAGCCGTCCCTTCTTCGTTATTTTTGCCGTGCAGCTCATCGCGCTTGTGATCACGATCTATCGCATCTATGCCGAGCCCTACAAGGCTGACGTGACGCTTGTCGTCGGCGCCTGGAACCTCATCAACCTGATCCTGGCCGGCTGCGCATTGGGCGTCGTGTCGGAGCGTGGCGAGCGATCCTCTTCCCGTCGCATCAGGGTCGACCGTCGCAGCGAGCTTGGCGTCAACGGCAAATGGCATACCGCCTCGATCGAAGACGTTTCAGTCCATGGCGCGCGGCTCAACGTGTTCAACAAGGAGCTCGATCCGCTGGTTGTCAGTGCGGAGGCGACACTGCGCTTCCAACCTTATGGCGGTGGCGAGATGCAAACCCTGCCCATCATCGTGCGCAATATCCAGCCGTCCGGCGAGATCACGACGATCGGGTGCCAGTATGTGCCCAAGGGCGCATCGGATCATCGTTTGATAGCGGATCTGGTCTTTGCAAATTCCGACCAATGGACACAGTTTCAACAGGGCCGCCGCCGCAACCCCGGGATTATCCGCGGTACGGTCTGGTTCCTGGGATTGTCATTGTACCAGACAAGCCGCGGCCTGCTTTATTTCTTCCGTGGCATGCGACCGGAACGAGAGGCAGAGCAACAACGGGCAAAGGCAGGTAACGGATGAAAGCGATCCTTTCAGCTGTCATTTTGGCAATAGGTGCCTCGACGCTCGCCTCCGCGCAGACCATGCCTTTCGATATGTCGCGGGAGCGGCCGCAGACATCGGCGCCGACCGTGCCGCGAGCAGCTATACCAGCGCCGGCGACGGCGCAAAGCACACCCGCGCCCAAGGAGGCCCCCGCGACATCCGCCAACAGCGACTTTCAGCGATATGTCGTGCCCTTCACGAACTTTCGGCTGGAAGGCGAATATGATCGAAAGTCATGGTCGATCTACCTGACCCCCGAACAGGCCGCCGCGCCGGCTAAATTCAATTTCGCCTACCAGAACGCCGTGGTCGTCGCGCCCGAGGCGTCACAACTGACGATCTTTCTCAACAACCGCCCGATCGGCCAGCAGCAAATTGGGTCGCCAGACAATCCGTCGACGATCAGCTTCGACGTTCCACGCGGCCTTCTGCAGCCAGGAGCCAATCTGGTGTCGTTTGAAGCGACGCAGCGACATCGCACCGACTGCAATATTCAATCGACCTATGAACTCTGGTCCGATATCGATCCCGCCAGGACCTATTTGAGCTTTGCCGAAGAGAACGCGCAAAAACTGTCCGGCACGGACGCCATTCGCGCCATCGGTGTCGATGGCGCCGGCAAGACGGAATTCAACCTGGTGGTGCCGGCGCTGGCCCAGCCCGGCACCACAAAGCCCCTGCTCAGGCTGACACAGGGCCTTTCGGTGCTCAGCGGAATGCCGAATGAGACTTTCTCCTTCAGCACGGATTCATTGCCGCCGCCCGGCCCCGGAAAGATGACTGTGGTCGTCGGCACGCCCGCCGAACTGCAATCGCTATTTCCGACGCCGGCAGCTGCGCAAAATGCGGCCCTTGCAGCATTCGTCCGAGATCCGCGCTCCGGTTCGACAGTTCTTCTCATCAGCGGGCCGTCGTGGCAGTCGGTTTCGGCAGCGATTGATATCGTCGTGTCCCCCACCGACAGGGATCCGGATGTCCGCCGGGACTTGCTGTTGACCCAGCGATGGACCGCCCCGGATGCACCGTTGATCTTTTCGGAGACAAGCCTTTCCTTCTCACAATTGGGTATCGAGACGACCGAATTTTCAGGTCGCCGCTTCCATACGAGCTTCAATGTGGCGATCCCGGCGGACTTCTATGCCAACGCCTATGGCGAAGCGACTATCTATCTCGATGCCGCCTATGCCAGGAATGTTCGGCCCGGCAGTCATATCGATGTCTATGTCAACGGTAGCATTGCCACCACCAAGCCGATTACCTCCCCCGGTGGCGGTATTTTCCGGAAACTGCCCATTCGCGTAACGATGCGTCACTTCAAGCCCGGCCTCAACACCGTAACATTGGAAGCGATGCTGCTGACCGACGACGACGAAGTCTGCGCGCCCGGCACGACGGCCGACAAAGCGGCGCGTTTCGCGCTTTTCGATACGAGTACTTTTGAGATGCCGGATTTCGCCAGGGTCGCCCAGCGTCCCAACCTCGCGGCTCTCGCCGGCACCGGCTATCCCTATGGCCGCGGCAACGCCCCCACGGCACTGTTCATCGACCGGACCGATCCCGATACCCTGTCTGCGACTGCAACGCTGTTGGGCCAGATGGCAATCGTCGCGGGACATCCAATCGCGGTCGATCTTATTGCTTCGCCGGGCAGCGCCGGAGACCGCAACGCGATCTTTATCGGTCCCATCTCGCAGATACCGACAACGACATTGTCGCAAATGAACGTCGCGGCGGCGAGCCAGGCATCCTGGCGTCCTCCCCTGCCCGGACAAGTGGCCCCGCAGGAGACTGCCGCCACAGTCGACGAATGGCGCTCTCGAATTGGAGGCGGCCTGCTGCAGGTGCAGCTTCGGTCGTTCCAGGACTGGATGCATCGTAATTTCGACATCTCAGGAAGCTCGCTGCAGTTCATTCCGGGGGCCGAGCAGATCTTCACACCTTCAAATCTCAACAGCTTCATGATTGCCCAAGGGGAAGGCGCGACGGCAAACTCTACATGGACGATCGTGGCGGCACCCTCGGCAAAGGATCTGCGCGCAGGCGCCAACGCTATCACGTCGCTCGGCGAATGGTCGCAGATTGCCGGTCATGTGACCGTTTACTCCGCCAAAACCGGAAAGATCGACACCGTGCCCGTAAGCCGCTTCGATTTTGTGACGACGCAACCCTGGTCGTTTACCAACTATCGTCTGATTGCCGCGAACTGGCTTTCAAGCAATATCCTGTCCTATGCGCTGCTGCTGATCGCGTCTTCGTTGCTGATCGGTATAACGACGGCGGGTGTTCTCGCAAAGATCGGCAGGCGCGGATGAGACGCTGGCGCATCATGGCCGCCTTGAGCAGCGTCGTTTTCATGGCGATGAGCCAGCCGATTGCGGCGCAACATGCCGCGATCGATCCGCAAGCCTGGGAGGCCTACAAAGCGAAATTCCTCGACGCAAGCGGCCGGATCGTCGACAATGGGAACGGCAATATCAGTCATAGCGAAGGGCAAGGCTACGGCCTGCTACTCGCCTATCTTTCAAACAGTCCCGCCGATTTCGAACAGATCTGGTATTTCACGCGAACGGAACTGCTCCTGCGCGACGATGGTCTGGCGGCTTGGAAATGGGACCCTGCGACGACGCCTCACGTCGTAGACACCAACAATGCATCCGATGGCGATATACTGATCGCCTATGCATTGGCGTTGGCGGGATCCGCCTGGAGCAAAAAGGATTATTTGAGCGAGGCGTCGCATATGGCGCAGGCGCTGCTTTCCCACGTCGTCGTTCAGGTCGGCGGTCGGACTCTCCTTCTTCCCGGCGCCCAGGGCTTTGGCGCCACCGATCGTGATGACGGCCCGGTGATCAATCCGTCCTACTGGGTTTATGAGGCGCTCCCCGTCATGGCGGTCCTGGCGCCGTCCGACGATTGGCAAAAGCTTGAGACTGACGGTCTCTCGCTGTTGCGCTCGATGCAGTTCGGTCCACGAAAGCTGCCAGCGGATTGGGTGAGCCTGCATGCCAAGCCAAGCCCGGCGGCAGGTTTCGACGCTGAATTCGGCTACAACGCCGTCCGCATCCCGCTTTATCTCGCACGAGCGGGAAAAGCCGACAAGGCGCTGCTGATGCGATTGCAAGCGGGCATGACCGCCGACGGCGATGCCCCGGCCATAATCGACCTCACGACCGGCAGATCGAAGCAGCCGCTGACGGAGGCCGGTTATCGAATTGTTAACGATGTTGTGGCGTGTGTGACGAGTGGGACGAAATTACCCGCGTCGGTTCGCCAATTCGCACCGTCCCTTTATTACCCGTCGACCCTCCAATTGCTGGGCCTGGCTTTCATCGAGGAGAAGCATCCGGAGTGTTTATAAAATCCTCCCTGATTACAGTTTCCTTAGCAGTCGCGGCAACAGCAGTTGCCATGACGATGAGAGACCGTGAGACGATCGAGGACAAGCTCCGAGTATCAGCGGTGCATCATTCCGACATGCCGTCCGGGCCAACCTCGCGCATCAAGCAAGACGATGTGGCGTTCGATACGTCGTCCTCTGACATGAAGGCCATCGCCGATCGCATTCAGGCGAGTGCTCCTTCCGCGGTCTTGCCGAACGCACCGACGGCTATCCAAACCACCACCGATACGCCAGCCGCCGCCGCCCAGGCAGCTCCTCAGTCCGGCGCGCCGCAAGCCGCCGCGGAACAGAAAGTCGACGAAAGTGCGCTGCGCTATTTCGCCAGCCGTGGCGACAAGGCACGGCTTCAGGCCGAGATATCCAGGCTTCAGGCGCTTTATCCGAACTGGGTACCACCCGCCGACCCGTTGGCCATACCGCAAAACAGCGACAAGCAACTTGAAGCGATGTGGCAGCTTTATTCGGAGGGCCGCTATGCCGAGCTGCGCAAGGCGATCACGGATCGCCAAGCAGCGGAATCCGGATGGCAGCCGCCTTCGGATCTGCTGGAGCGCCTGGATGTCGCCGAAGCCCGCACGCGCCTGATCAATGCCTCCGATCTCAAGCAATATGCGACCGTCGTCGAGATTGGCGCCAGCACGCCAAGCCTGCTCACCTGCAGCGACATCGATATTCTATGGCGCGTCGCGGAGGCCTTTATCCGAACAGATCGGGCCAACCGCGGCCAGGACACCTATGCCTATATTCTGAAGAATTGTGTCGCCCCTCAAGAGAGGCTTGCAACAGTGCAGAAGGCCGCCGCCCTGCTGCCGTACCAGCCCATGCAGGATATCCTGGCGCTCGAGAAGCCGGATGGCAATAACGGGCGGGAATTCGACAGCATCCGCACCGACCTTGCGCGCCGGTTTGTCGCCGAGGGCAACGACGATCCGAAATTGGACGTCGCGCCGAATTATCTGGCGGAGGTCGAACGTGTCGGCCAAAGCCAGGGCCTTGCTTCCGACGCCGTTCTTCTTGGTTGGTACTATCTCCGCCGCCAAAACAACGGCGATGCGGAAAAATGGTTTCGGATCGCCCATGACAAGGGAGATTCGGCTACGGCATCGCAAGGCTTTGCACTGGTCCTGATTGCCGACGGCAAGCCCCAGGAGGCAGAAGACGTCATGTATAAGTGGCGCGGCGTCTCCAAGGACGCGACGGCGACCTACCTCGCGGCGACGGCCAATCTGATGGCATTGCAGCCGCCGGCCGCTCTTGGCGAGACCGTGCTCAGCCGCATCGCCACCGAAGTCATCGCCCAGAAATACGTTCCGACCGCGCAGCAGTTCGGCTGGTTTGCGCGCTCGCTGAACCAGCCGCAAACCGCGCTACGCTGGTTTGAGACCGCGCTCAACTGGAAACCCGATGACGAACCGTCAGCCTATGGGCTCGCCATTACCCGAAATCAGCTCAACGATCGGCAAGGCGTTGCGGAGATCCAGAGACTTTGGGCGGGACGGTCCGAGCGCATCGCCAGGCTCAACGAGGTCAAGCCACAAGTGCCTGCCGGCTCCGCGCCGCTGCCTTCGCCAAATCAGGCTGTACCGCAAACGGCGGCGGCCTCGTCACAGACCCCTGCCACACCGCCCGCAAAATCCGAGACCACTGTGACCACAGGCGAAGGCTCTTCGCCACCGGTTGGATATAGCCAATCCCAGAGCCGAACATCGCCGGCACGGCGCGGCCCCCGCCAGCCCCGCGGCTGCTCCACGACGATCAACTCCCAGTTTCTCACGCCGGGGGATGCGCTATCACGCGGCTGGTGCCTGATGGATCTCAACCGCCCGATGGAAGCGATTGCGGCATTCGAAACGGCGATGAACGCGCCTGCCGGCAAGTTGCGGGAGGATGCCGCCTACGGACAAAGTCTTGCCTATCTGCGCGCCGGGCTCACCAACAATGCAGCCGTTGCCGCAACCAAGGCACCTCTCAGCCGTCAGCGCGCCGCCGAGTTGCAGGTTGCGATCCTGGCCAACCGCGCGCTCTCCGCATTCAGCGCCAAGCGCTATCAGGAGACCCTGATCTATCTTGATCAGCGTGCGCAACTGCAGCAGGAGCGGATGGATCTCATGGTGCTGCGCGGTTATTGCTATCTCAATCTCAAAATGTATGACGACGCGGAGCGCATATTCACCGCCGTGGCCGCGACCGGCAGCAAGGACGGGAATCGTGGCCTGACTGATTTGCGGCTTACGCTTCATCCAGACCATGCTGAATGATCGAGGCAGGATGCGATCGGGAGCGGCGAGAAGATTTCGATAAGCCAGCATTCACGGACTTGCCACGATGTCGGAATATGGCAACGCTATTATAACGAATTACAAGTATGGTGACGTGCTTTAAGATAGGTTTTTCCGAGTGACCCAAGCCTCGCCGAAACACACTGAAACCGACGGCAATGTCATCAGACTATGGGCGGAGCTCGAACATCGCACCAAGGTCACCCCCGCGATGCTCCATTCGATCAACAAAGAGGGTCGGCTGATCTCGGTCAGTGATGCCTGGCTTGCGAAACTTGGCTATACGCGTGAAGAGGTGATCGGCAGACCGTCTTCGGATTTTCTGACGCCCGAATCACGCGCCTACGCGATCGAGAAGGTTTTGCCTGCTTTCTTCCAGTCTGGCCGCATCGATGATGCGGAATATCAGATGGTATGCAAGAATGGACAGGTCATCGACGTTTTGCTGTCAGCCGTGCTGGATGATAGTGCCCCCGAAATCGGCAGCGTTTCTCTAGCGGTCGTCACCGACATAACCGCGCTCAAGACGATCGAACGACAATTGGCTGTCAGCGAGGCACGCTACAGAGGCCTGGTGGAAGACCAATCGGAGCTGGTTTCGCTTGCAAGTCCGGAGGGCGTGCTGCGCTTCGTCAATCATGCCTATGCGCGTCACTATGGACTGCAGCCGGATGAAATGATTGGCCGGAGTCTCTTCGATTTCATTCCCGAAGACAGCCGCGACGCGGTAGCGGAGCATCTGAAGCATGTCTGCAGTGTCAATCATAGCGTGGAGGACGAGAACCAGGTAATTCTGCCAAACGGCCAAACCCGATGGATGGCCTGGAGGAATAGAGCGCTCACCGATGCCAACGGACACGTCGTGGCTATTCATTCGGTGGCTCGCGATATTGATGAACGCGTTGCGGCGGAGCAGCGTCTCAAGGAGAGCGAAGCACGCTATCGTCTGTTGGCGGATCACGGCACCGACATGGTGTTTCAACTCGATCGCGATTTGGTCCGCCGTTACGTCTCGCCGGCCTGCCGCGAAATTTTGGGTTACGAGCCGGAGGAGTTGATCGGGAACAAGCCCATAAACTTGGCCCATCCCGACGAGCGCCCGCAAGTGATGCTCACTTTTCAAGCGTTGCTGAACGGCAGCGCCGAGCGACGGTCGATCATCAATCGCTTTCGCCATCGCGACGGACACTGGATTTGGGTGGAGGCACAGCTAAAGGCGGTGAAGGACCCACGGACGGGAACGCCGTCGGGGATCATCGGAACGCTGAGAGACGTTTCGGCTCGAAAGGCTATCGAGGACGAACTGCATGATGCCAATCGGCGTCTGCAAGCGCTTGCCGAGCAAGATGGACTGACCGGCCTGTCAAACCGACGCTTTTTCGACGCCGCGCTCTTGCGCGAATCCAGGCGGGCCTGCCAGGACAAAGTGAGTCTCGGATTGCTCATGATCGACGTCGATTGGTTTAAAGCCTTCAATGATTGCTATGGCCATCCGGCCGGCGATGAATGCCTGAAGAGGATTGGCGCGACAATCCAGCACATCGTCAATAGGCCAGGCGACGTTGCCGCGCGTTATGGCGGAGAAGAATTCGCAGTCCTCCTGCCGGATACCGACGAGCCGACCGCAGCCGCGATCGCCGAGCTGCTTCGGCAAGCTGTGCTTGAGCTTTCGATCGAACACAGGGGTAGCCCGAACCGTATCGCCACCGTCAGCATTGGCGCGGCGGCATGGACGGACGGGGCGACAACCGAACCCGAAAAACTCGTGCATCATGCCGATCGCGCGCTTTATCGCGCCAAGGAAGACGGTCGTAACCGGGTCGCGCGCGGCTCGCATCCGTTTTCCTGAGCCCATCGCAACTTGCCAATTTGATGATGGCAAGCGGCTGCGGTGCAGACCACCGAGATTGAAGCGGTTACAATCTCAGTGGTCCGGGGCCATAACTATTTCCACGCCGAGAGAGAGAACGGAGCGATTTCCCGCCCGCCGAGCACAAATGCCCGCTCGCCGGGAACCGTCCAGATGTCGGGCCCGTAGTTAAACGCGAATGTCAGCTTGCCGGCGCGGCGAAGACGGATGAAATCGGGGATCGCCGTGGTTTGCAGGTCAAGGCTGGCAGCAAGATGGGACATCAGATTGCCCAGGAGCGCACCGTCCGCCCAGCAGGCCAGATAGAGATACCGACCCTTGGACACCAGCGCCGGGCCGCCGTCTTCAAACGTCGCCACGACATTCGCATCCGGTTGCGTCTCGAGATGCTCACGCCATCTTGTCGCCTGGCCGTTGACCGCGCCGGCCAACGAGGCGCTGAGCCCCGGCCGCAGCGAAGCGACCTGCGTGATCCTGACACCGGTGAGTTCGCCGATCGGCCCCGGCGGAAGATTGGCCGGAATGCGGAAATTGCGGTCCCGCGATCCGGTCCTGGGACCAAAAAGGACAGTCCCATCAGCCTGTTCGAACGCGGCCAGAGCCACGTCGGAGACATGCATCAGGCAGGGAACAAGAACAAGCTTGTAGCCTTTCAGCGACTGCCCCGGACGAACGAAATCGACATCGAGCCCGAGCTTCCTGACCGCCTCGTACCAGCGGAAGGCAAGCTCTTCATAGCGGAAATCCTTGCCCTGCGGCTGAATGACGGCGGACCAGTAGCTTTCATAGTCGTAGACGATTGCCACGGGCGCCTGAGCCGCTTCCGGCAACGGGCCGACGGCCTCGATCTCGCGCCCGACGATTTCAGCTTCCTTACCGCCCGGCGAGAGTTCGTCGAGACCGGGCAGGTTCAGGCCGGCATGCATCTGCTCCTGCGCAAACGGCGCCTGACGCCAGCGGAAATAGCTGACGACCTCGGCTCCATGAGCAAGACCTTCCCAGCTCCACAGGCGCACCATTCCCGGCTTGGGGACCGGGTTCCATGGCGCCCAGTTCACTGGCCCTGGCTGCTGCTCCATGATCCAGAACCGACCATTGCCGACGCCGCGATAGAGATCGTGATGAAAAGCGGCGATGTCGGGGTGGGATGTCTCCGCCCAGCGCACGCGCTCTGCCTCGCTGAAGGGAAACTTCTCCACGAAGCCGATCGGATAGGAATCCCAGGATGCCAGATCCAGGTTTTCGGCGACCTTCCAATGATCGAAATCGTTGACGAAGCCCATGAAATTATGGGTGATCCAACGGTTCGGAGAGTGCTTACGAATGATATCGCACTGCATGCGGTCATAAGCGGCGATCTGGTCGGAATGAAAGCGCCAGAAATCGAGCCGGACGGCGGGGTTCGTCTCCGTTACCGTCAGGTTCGGCAGCACGACATCCTCGAAGCTCTGGACCTCCATCGACCAGAAGACGCTGCCCCAGGCCTCGTTCAATTGCTGCGCCGACTGATAGCGGAGGCGAAGCCAGCGGCGAAACGCCTTCAGGTCTTCGGCGCCCCAGGAAAGGCTCGTATCGTGGCATCCATACTCATTGTCGGTCTGCCAGCCAACAATACCGGGATGCTCGCCATATCGCTTCGCGACGACCTCGACGATACGTTCCGACTCCTTCCACCAGACGTCCGATGAGAAAGTGTAATGACGGCGCGAGCCGAAGCCCCGCACCCTGCCCTGCTCGTCCACCGGAGCGATCTCCGGATATTCGTCCATCAGCCACTTCGGCGGCGTGGCGGTCGGCGTGCCAAGCACGACCTTCAGACCGGCGGCCGAAAGCGTATCGATCGCCCGATCGAGCCAGTCGAAATCGAAGGAGCCGCGCGTCGGCTCGAGACGCGACCAGGCGAACTCGCCGATGCGGACATGAGAAATGCCAAGCGCCCGCATGCGACGCGCGTCTTTTTCCCACCAGCTCTCGGGCCAATGTTCCGGATAATAACAAACGCCAAGCATTATTTCGTCAGATCTCCGTTGAGGATGGCATTGCCGGCATCGTCGAACAGATGGCAGGCAGCCGCAGGAATATGAATGGCAAAATCATCGCCGGGCTTGGCCTGCGCGAGACCATCCGCCTTCACCGCAATCTCGGTGCCATCGGCAAGGGCGATGTAGAACATCGTTTCCGATCCCAGATATTCGGCAAGGCGCACCTTGCCCTGAAGCGTCGCGTCACCGCCTTCGCTTCGATCGAGGTGTTCGGGGCGGATGCCGAGAGTAACCGGGCCTTCTTTCACCGAACCGCCTTGCAGCGTGATCGACTGGCCGCCGGGAAGATCGACCTTCACACCGCCATCGACCGGCGAAGCCTTGGTCTTCAGGAAATTCATCTTCGGCGATCCGATGAAGCCAGCCACGAAGATATTCTTCGGGCGATGATAAAGCTCCAGCGGCGACCCAACCTGCTCGACCAGTCCGCCCTGCAGCACGACGATCTTGTCGGCCATGGTCATGGCCTCGACCTGGTCGTGGGTGACGTAGATCATCGTCGTGCGGATATCCTGATGCAGCTTGCTGATCTCCGTACGCATCTGAACCCGGAGCGAGGCGTCGAGATTGGACAGCGGTTCGTCGAAGAGAAACACCTGCGGATTGCGCACGATGGCGCGGCCGATGGCGACGCGCTGACGCTGACCGCCCGAAAGCTGGGACGGCTTGCGGTCGAGCATGGACTTCAACTGCAGCATCTCGGCGGCGGCATCGGTACGGCGAGCGACCTCATCCTTGGAGTGGCCGGTCATGCGCAGGCCGAAGCCGATATTCTCCGCGACCGTCATGTGCGGGTACAAAGCGTAGCTCTGGAACACCATGGCGACACCGCGCTCGGCGGGGCCGACCCTGGTCATGTCGTTGCCGCCGATCTTGAGTTCGCCGGAGGAAATATCCTCAAGCCCTGCAATCATGCGCAGAAGCGTGGACTTGCCGCAGCCGGACGGCCCGACGAAGACGCAGAACTCACCGTCTTCGATCGCCAGATCGACGCCCTTGATGACGCTGGCAGCGCCAAACTGCTTCGTCACGCGGTTAAGCGTTACATTCCCCATGAGACTTAGTCTCCCGTCACTGGTTCGAATTCAAGAAGAAGCCCGCTTTCGGGCCGAAGCATCGGCAGCGGCAAGCCGACATGCCGGAGCGTATCGAGGCTGAAGGTCAGTTCGCCGTTCAGAAGCCGCTGTTGTCCTTCCGATATCCGGATGAACTCGGGCTCGGCGGGATGGATCGCCTTCACACGCCACTTGCCAGTACCTTCACCGCTCACCGGCAGGCGAACCGGTGCCGGCTGCTCGCCAACCATTTGCGGACCCTGCGCGACGAAAGCCACGATACGGCTCTCATCCGCAGCGCCCCAGACGTAACGGCCGTCGAGCGGCGGCAGGCGGAACTGCTTGCCCGGCGCATGCAGGAGCGGGCGCAGGCTCTTGTGAAGCGCGATCCAGCCTTCGAGCTCCTGCTTCTCGTCCGCATCGAGGGTCAGCGGGTTGAGTTCGACGCCCAGATGATAGGCGAGCGCGACGAGCGCCCTGAAGGAAAGCGTCAGCCTGCGGCCGGTCTGATGGTTTGGCGAAGCGGCAATGTGTGCGCCCAGAAGTTCCGGAGGAACGAACTGCAAGGCCCCATGCTGTATTTCGAGCCGTTCGAAAGCATCGGTGCAATCGGATGTCCAGACGCGGTGCGTGTGCCGGAGAACGCCATAATCGATGCGCCCGCCGCCCGATGCGCAGCTTTCGATCTCGACCGCCGGAAACGCCTGCCGGATCCTGTCCATCAGGGCATAGACCGCTCGCGTCTGTTGTGCCGTGCGGGCACGGCCATCGACACCGCCGGCATGGGTCAGGTCGCGGTTCATGTCCCATTTGATATAGGCGATCGCATGCTGGGAAAGTACGGCTTCCATGCATCTGAAGAGATAGTCGCTGACCTCCGGCCGCGTCAGATCCAGCACAAGCTGGTTTCTCGACAGAAGCAGCGGACGCCCTTCGACCTGCAGAGCCCAATCGGGATGGGCGCGAAAGAGCTCGGACTCGGGATTCACATTCTCGGGCTCGAACCAGAGACCGAATTCCATGCCAAGGGAAGTCACATGGTCGACCAGCGGCTTCAGTCCGTCAGGATATTTCCGCTCGTCTATGAACCAGTCGCCGAGGCTGGTGGTGTCATCGTCGCGCTTGCCGAACCAGCCGTCATCGAGAACGAAGCGCTCGATGCCGACGGCCGCCGCCGCATCGGCCTGGGCCTTGAGAGAGTCCATGCGGTGATCGAAATAATTGCCTTCCCAGGTGTTCAGCGTCACCGGCCGGGGCTTCATCTCGCCGCCTGGCCAGGCAATCACGCTCTCTCGCACGAAGGCATGGAACGCTTCGCTGTCAGGCCCCGCAAAGGCCGTCGGGCTGGCATAGGTTTCACCGGTTGCCAGGCGTATTTCGCCTGGTTCGAACAGCTCGCCGAGATGCACCAGCCTGCGCCCGTCATCAAGCGTATCGATCGCCATCAGGTGATTGCCGCTCCAGCCGAGATGGAAGCCCATCCGCTCGCCACCGCATTCGAGGAATGCGAAGGGGAAGCGGTCATGCGAGGTGCGCCCGCGCCGACTTTCCTGCATCCAGAGTCCGTCGGCAATCGCGATGTGGCGTGTCTGGAATTCGCGGCCCCACATGCCTGTGAAGGTGGTCAGCTCCGCCGCACCGGCGGGCATGAGGAAGCTCGCCGCCATGCATCGATCGAGGATATAATCACCGGAACCGAGATTGGTCAGCGACGTCGAAACCGACAGCACCCCGGTCGGGCTGCCTTCGAGGCGAATCTGCAGGCCGATTTCCGCGACGGGATCCTCGGCCTTCAGGACTACGCCAAGGTCGTTTTCCTCGACCTGCCAGTTTCCGAATTCCAGGATGAATGAGCGCCCGTCGCGGTGCCCTGAGATCGCCGGCCAGCCGAAGAAACCGAGCCCGCCGACAGGTAGCAGAACATTTGACGGCACGGCGATATCCATGCCGTTGACACGGCTCGAACGCGGAACGTCAGGCCAGAATTCCGGCGCAAGCGCCCCGCGACCGAAGCCGAGGATCTCGGGCATGCCGCTCGCAGGCAGGCCGAGCGCCAGCGACATCGCGCCGGCTTTGACAATAACAGTCTTGCTCATCCCTTGGTCGCTCCGAGAGTGAGGCCCGCAATAAAGTGCCTCTGCATGAAGAAGAACATCAGAACCGGTGGCATGGCGGCGACGATGGACCCCGCCGACACCAGATGCCACGCCGCAACCCACTGCCCGTTGAGGGAATTAAGGCCGGCGGTAACGGGCATGGCGCTCTGTCCCTGAACCAGCACGGTCGCCCAGAAATAGTCGTTCCAGACGAAGGTGAAGATCAGCACCGACAGAGCCGCGATCGCCGGACGCATCAACGGCAGTACGATATGGACGAAGATCCGCCATTCGGAGACGCCCTCGACGCGCGCCGACTCGATCAACGCGAAGGGCAGGCCCTTGATGAAATTGCGCATGAACAAGGTGCAAAAGCCCGTCTGGAAGGCGACGTGGAACAGCACGAGCCCGGTCACCGTATCGTAGAGGCCCATCTTCAGCGTCATGTCGCGCACCGGAACCATCAGGATCTGGAACGGAATGAAGTTGCCGGCCACGAAGATGAAGAACAGCGCCAGGCTTCCCTTGAAGCGATAGACGGCGAGCGCGAAACCACAAAGGCAGGACAGCCCAACCGCGCCGATCACCGTCGGGATGGTGATCTTGAACGAGTTCAGGATGTAGTGGCCGATCGGCGAATCCCGGAAAACGGCGGTGTAATTTTCCACGCCGGCAAAGCCCGAGGGAATGCCGAAATAGTTGCCGGCCGCCAGATCCCCCGATGGCCGGATCGAGGTGACCGCGACGCCAATCAGCGGCAGGAGCCAGATGATCAGCGCGATCGGCAGGATGATCTGGTAGGTGGTCGACACCCAAGGGGCCGATTTCTGGACAGGTGTTGGAAACATCAGGAATTCCTTTCCTGTCTCAGCATGCGGATGAGAAAGAAGGTGATGAAGATCATCATGATCAGGAAGAGCACGACCGCGATGGCGGCGCCATATCCCATCCGGAAGCCGTATTCGGAGAGCGCTTCCTCATACATGTAATAGGACAGAACGCGGCTCGATCCGTAAGGGCCGCCGGCTGTCATGACGGATACGAGGTCGAAGGACCGAAGCGCGCCGATGACCGTCACCACCACCGCGATGAAGGTGGCGGGCCGCAGCTGCGGCAGGACGATGTTCCAGAACAGATGCCAGCCCTTGGCGCCGTCCATGCGCCCGGCTTCGATCTGTTCCGGATTGATGTTGTTGAGGCCGGTCAGGTAGAGGATCATGCAATAGGCGATCTGCGGCCAGAGGCCGGCGGCGATGATGCCGTAAGTGACCAGGCGCTCATCCGCGAGGATGGCGATCTGCGTCCCCGTCAGAGCCTCCGTCAGCACCGAGAACAGCCCGAAATTCGGCGCGTAGAACCAGGTGAAGATCAGGCCGACGACGACCTGGCTGATCACGAAGGGGAAGAAGAAAAGCGATTTGTAGATGCGGATGCCGGCAACGGTCTGGTTCAGGAACAGGGCCGCGGCGAGGCCCGCCGGGACCGCCAGCAGATAGAGGACGAGCCAGATGATGTTGTTTTCCAGCGACGTGTAGAAGGCGTCGTCGGAGAAAAGCTCGACGTAATTTCCAAGACCAATCCAGGTTTTTGGCCCCAGACCATCCCAGTCGTGAAAGCTGATCCATACGGACTGGAAGACCGGGAGGATCACATAGACCAGGAACATCAGGGCGCCCGGCGCAAGAAAGAGCCAGGGTGCGAAGGTCCGCTGATTGCGTTTCCAGAACCCCGGTAGAGCGGTGCTGCTCGTGCCCACTGTCTGCTCCTATGCAAATGCGAGTAAGAACGCTGCCGGGCGTCGTGAACGTCCGGCAGCGGGTCATCGTTGGAATGGGCTACTTGTAGGCGCGGGCGCGCACCTTATCGAGGCGTGCCAGGATCGCGTCGATCTTGTCGGGCTTCACCATGAATTCCTGGAAGCCTTCCATGCCGGCCTTCGCCATATCGGCCGGGGCGTCGCGGTCGTAGAACTGCGAGAGAGCCTGGGCCTTCGACAGCATCTCGAAGCCTGCCTTCAGGAATTTATCATCCGGCTTGGTCGACTGGTTGTTGACCGGCAGCTGGCCGAGGGTCGCATTCATTTTCGTCTGCGCTTCCGGGGAGGCCAGATAGGCGAGGAACTTCTTCGCGTCTTCCTTGTTCTTCGCACCCGACGGGATGTGGAAGGTGTCGAGCGGCGCTTCCTCGGCGGCAGGCAGGCCAGCCGTGATTTCCGGGAACGGCAGGAAGCCGATCTGGTCTTCCTTCAGTCCGCCATCCTTCATCGGAGCGACGGCGAAGTTGCCCATGAGATACATGGCCGCCTTGCCCTGGACGAATTGCGGCATAGCATCCTGCCAATCGAGTGCCGCATGGTTCTCAAGGAAATAGCCCGGCTTCACCAGTTCCGCCCACTTGGCGAACACGGCCTTCACCTTCGGATCGGTATAGGGCACCTTGCCGGAGGTCAGGTCCATGTGGAACTGGTAGCCATTGACGCGCAGGTCGAGATAATCGAACCAGCCGGCGGTCGGCCAGAGCGCCTTGCTGCCGATCGTAAACGGGGTGATCCCGGCGCTTTTCAGCTTGGCGCAGGCGGCGACCAGCTCATCCCAGGTCTTCGGCGGCGTAATGCCCTTATCCTTGAAGATATCGGCGCGATAATAGATGCCCCACTGATAGTAGGTGTAGGGCACGCCCCACTTCTTGCCGTCGATCGTCATCGATGCCGCGGCAGCCTTCAACTGGTCGTTCAGCCCGTTTGCGACCCAGACGTCGCTAACGTCTTCGAAGAGACCCGCCTTGACGAAGGGCTCCATGCGGTTGCCGGCGTACCAGGCAACGACATCTGGAGGCGTGGCAGTCAGAAAATTGCGGATCGCGGACTTATAGCCTTCGTGATCGAAGTTGTTCCACTTGACCTTGATGTCGGGGTTCTTCGTCTGGAAGTCCGCAATCAGCTGCTCCATCGCCTTTTTCGGCACAGGATCCGATTGGTCGGAATTGAGAACGATTTCGCCGGCGCATGCCGCCGATGCCACCAGCATGTAGCTCAATGCGATCGAGCCGATATTTTTCAAAAGGGTCACGTATATCCTCCACTGACCTGTTACGGCGCGAGCGCCGACCAACACATCGCCCCCAATGCGCGGCGGTTGATATTCATCATCCAAATTCGTAGACCTCTACCGCGATATTAAAGATCGCTTCCGGTTTTCTAAGATCGCGACCGTAGTGGAGACCCTTGCAATGTTGATCGAAGACGAGTCAGTTCCAGTTCACGATGGCCCGACGCGCCATCCCCTCGTCGTCTTCGGCGATCATCGCTTCTGTGCCGGAGAGAGACTGGACGTGCGGCGCATGAGCGGTCCGCATATGCACAGTCAGGTGGAACTCAACTATGTTCTCGACGGCCGTATCACATACTGGTTCGACGGCCGCAGGCTTCAGATCTCGCAAGGACAGCTCTGCCTCTTCTGGGGAATGATCCCGCATCAGGTCGTCGATGTCACCGAGCCGGCGACCTTCGTCTGCCTCTATGTTCCGATGTCCGTGCTCGTCAACCTGCACAGTATGGGCGCCTTTCGCGACGCCGTCTTCCGTGGCGGGTTGATAGAGGCACTGAGCGTCAGGGCGCACGACCGCGATGTTTTTCTGAAATGGCGCGAGGAACTGCTGTCGGGAGATCCGGAGCTGGAGCAGATCGTTCGCGACGAGCTTGTCGCTCGCATCCGCCGGATTGCCCGGGAGGGCTGGCAGGATTTGCGGGAACAGGGCTCCGCCATCGAAGCATCGCGAAATCAGGATCCCGACCGCCTGCCGAGGGTGGAAAAGATGCTCCGCTTCATCGCCGAACGCGCACTCGGCGAGATATCGGCCGTCGACGTCGGATCGGCGGCCGGGCTGCATCCAAACTATGCCATGTCGATTTTCAAAAAGACCGTTGGCCTGACCGTCAATCAGGCAATCACGCGCCATCGGCTCGACACCGCCCAGTCGCTGCTGATCTCCAGCGATCTGCCGGTGGCTGCGGTCGCATTCGAATCCGGATTTGGTTCACTGTCGCGCTTCTACGAAGCCTTCGAAGAGCGCTTTTCCACGACGCCGGCCAAATATCGCAGCGGCTTCGGCCTGGCGACGACCAAGGCGCCTTCGGCAGCCTGAAGCAATTGCATAAAAGCTGTAATCCTGCGTGTGAAGGCCGGCAATTGAGAGCGTCTCGTTCACAATCAGCTCAGCCCTTTGCAATCAATCCGTTAAGGATGACATCCACATGCGCCTCGAAGAACGCCTCCACGTCCTGCGGCTTGCGATCGGCAAAGAGCATCTGCCATACGGACAGCATCATGGTCGCCCCTATTGCAGCATCCGGAATCTTGATTACCGGTCCGTCCCGGAATTCGCCGGCGGCAACGCCTGCTTCGAGGATATCCCTTGCCGCCGCCTTGAACGGCACAATGAATTCTTCATGATGACGATCCACCACCTGCGGAAACCGCGACCCCTCCGTGAGGACGAAGCGCAGCAACTCTCTCGTATTCCGGTCCATGACGATACGGTCGTAAAGCAAGCGGATAAACATCCGGATCCTTTCGGAATAGGATCCGCTCAGGTTTTTTGCATTGGCGCTGATATCGGAAAACGGGACGGAGATATGGCGGATCATCTCTTCGAACAGCCGCTCCTTCGTCTCGAAATAGAAGTAGATCGTCCCCTTGGTGACGCCGACGCGACGGGCGACATCCTCAACGCGCGTCGCCACATAGCCGCGCTCTACGAACTCCTCAAATGCCGCCTCAAGAATTTCCTGAGGACGCTGCGCTTTGCGCTGCGCCCTTTGTCCCAATTGCTTTTCCGCTGGCATGTGACCTCCTCTTTTTCTTAGAGAATCCTGATATAACAATCTTAATTGTAACATATTATTTCATTGACTAGTCAGTCAGTCAATAATATTAGGCAAGCGCAACCGTAAAACCCGCGCTCGGGGGATGTATGAATAGATTGGCACCCATTATGGGGTTGCTCGCACTGACGCTGGCCTTATCGTCCTGCGATCAGAAGGACGCGCCCGCCGCACCGACGTCTCAAAACGTCCGGACCATTGAGACAAAGCTCAGCAAGCCCACCGCACAGACCACCGTCACCGGTGAAGTGAAGGCCCGCATCGAATCGGAGCTTTCGTTTCGCGTCAGCGGCAGAATTATCGAACGCAGCGTGGACGTCGGCGCCAAGGTTAAGGCAGGCGATCTTCTGGCGAAGATCGATGCCGAGGAGCAGCGGGCCGATGTCGATGTTGCCACGGCAAGCCTTCAGGCGGCCGAGGCACAGCTCACCCAGGCGCAACTCGCCGAGACGCGCCAGGAAAGCCTCTTCAAGAACCAGGTCACGACCCGCGCCGCTTATGATTCGGCGCACGAGACGCTTCTAACCGCTCAGGGATCGGAAGAATCCGCCAAGGCCCAGCTCGAGACCGCCAAGGACGCGCTTTCCTATACCGAACTGCGCGCCGACGCGGACGGGATCATCACCGAGCGCAATGCCGAGGTTGGTCAGGTTGCACAGGCGGCACAGTCCATCTTCACGCTTGCCCATGACGGCCCGCGCGATGCGGTTTTCAATGTCTTCGAATCGCTGTTTCTGAAGGAACAGCCCGACAAGCAGGTCGTCGTCACCCTCCTGTCTGGCACACCCAAGCAGGTAACCGCCACGATCAGAGAGATATCGCCGACGATAGATGCCTCGACCGGCACGATAAAGGTCAAGGTCGGGCTCGACAATGGCGGAGACTTGCCGCTTGGCGCGGCCGTCTCCGGAACATTCAGCAAGCCTTCACCGGAAGCCATCCTTCTGCCCTGGAGCGCCATGACTTCGGCCAGCGGCCAGCCAGCGGTATGGGTCGTCGACCCCACAACGAGCGAAGTCTCCTTGCGGAAAATTCAGGTCGCCGAATACGACACCGGACAATTCGCGGTCAGCGGCGGGCTGAAGCCGCAGGAGGTCGTCGTCACCGAAGGCGGCAAATTCCTGCGCGCCGGCCAGCGCGTGGCCAGCTCCCAGGAGGCTGCGAAATGAGAAACAGCTTGATTGCAGCATCGCTATTGCTGGCTGCGTCGACACTGTCGTCCTGCGACAGCAAACCCGCCGAGGCCGAGCAAAAAATACGGCCGGTTCTTTCGACCATCATCAAATCGGTGCCGGTCGTCAGCCTGCAGCTGCCGGGGACGATCGAGCCGAGGATCGAGACGGACCTTGGTTTCCGCGTCCTCGGGCGAGTCATCGCGCGCGACGTCAATGTCGGCGATCTCGTAACCAAGGGGCAAGTGGTCGCCGCTATCGATCCGCTTTCCCTCGAACTTGCCGTCCGCAGCTCGCGCGCCGATCTTTCGAACAGCCAGGCGCAATTGACCAATGCGTCGGCCTCGGAAGAACGCCAGCGCGCGCTTGCCGAATCCAGATCGGGCAGTGAAGCAGCACTTGAAAGCGCCGAACAGGCGCAAAGGTCGGCCGCCGCCTCCGTCGCCAAGGCACAAGCCAATCTGGCGAAGGCGGAAGAGCAGCTTGGCTACGCCCAACTAAAGGCGGAATTCGACGGCGTCGTCACCGCAACCTCGGCGGAAGTCGGTCAGGTCGTCTCCGCTGGACAGACCGTCCTCACCGTCGCCCGCCCCGACGTGCGCGAAGCGGTCATCGACATTCCGGAGGCAAGCCTCGACGGGCTGAAGCCGGGATCGCCCTTCGAGATCTCCCTGCAACTCGATCCGACCATCAGGGTCACCGGCATCGTGCGTGAAATCGCCCCTGAATCGGAAGCGGCTACACGGACAAGACGGACAAAGATCACGCTCAGCAACCCGCCGGATGCGTTCCGCCTGGGCTCGATCATCACCGCCAGCGCCGTCATCAATGCGGAACCCACCATCTCCCTGCCATCGACGGCCATTCTGATGCAGGACGGCAAGCCCAATGTCTGGGTGATCGACACGAACAAAGCGACGGTATCCCGCAAGGCGGTCACGCTGGACAGCTCCTTTACCGATCCTGACCGCGTGCGGATCCTCGACGGACTCAAGATCGGCGACCATGTCGCGATTGCAGGCGTTCATCATCTGACAGACGGCCAGAAGGTCAAACTTACGCAGGAGAACCAGCTTTGAAGACCTTCAACCTCTCCGACTGGGCGCTCGAACATCGTTCGATGGTCTGGTATTTCATGATCGTCTTCATTCTCGCCGGCGTGTTTTCCTATATGGGGCTCGGCCGCGAGGAAGACCCTTCCTTCACCATCAAGACCATGGTCATCCAGGCGCAATGGCCGGGAGCCTCAGCCGAGGAAGTCACCAAGCAGGTGACCGATCGCATTGAGAAGAAGCTGGAGGAACTCGAGTCCCTCGACTACACCCGCAGTGAAACCGTTGCGGGGCAGACGACCATCTTCGTCGAGCTGCTTCCGACGACAAAAGCCAAGAATGTCGAAAGTACCTGGGTTCGCGTCCGCAACATGATCGCGGACATCAAGGGTGATTTTCCGTCGGGCGTGGTCGGTCCGTTCTTCAACGACCGCTTCGGCGATGTCTACGGCAACATCTTTGCCTTCACCAGCGACGGGCTCACCCAGAGGCAGCTTCGCGACCGCGTCGAAGACGCACGCGCCAGAATCCTGACCGTTCCGAATATCGGCAAGGTCGATATCATCGGCGCGCAGGACGAAGCTGTCTATTTGGAATTCTCGACCCGCAAGATCGCGGCGCTCGGCATCGACCGGTCTGCCATCATCTCGACGCTGCAGGCACAAAATGCCGTCACCCAGTCCGGTTTCGTGGAAGCCGGGCCTGAACGCATCGCGCTCAGGGTCGGCGGCCAATTTAGCTCCGAGGAAAGCCTGCGGGCCATCAACCTCAGGGTCAACGACCGTTTCTTTCCGCTGACCGACGTCGCGACGATCAAGCGCGGCTATGTCGACCCGCCCTCTTCGCTCTTTCGCGTCAACGGCGAGCCGGCGATCGGCCTTGCCATCGGCATGAAACAGGGCGCCAACCTGCTCGAATTCGGCAAGGCCCTGGAAAAGAAAGTCGACGAGATTGTCGCCGACCTGCCGGTTGGCGTCGATGTTCACCGCGTCTCGGACCAGCCGGCCGTGGTCGACGAGGCCGTCTCCGGCTTCACGCGCGCCCTCTTTGAAGCCATTGCCATCGTGCTTGCGATCAGCTTCATCAGCCTCGGCCTCAGGGCCGGTCTTGTGGTCGCGATCTCCATCCCGCTCGTGCTTGCCATTACATTCGTGGTGATGGCCTATTCGGGCATCTCGTTGCAGCGCATCTCGCTCGGCGCCTTGATCATCGCACTCGGCCTCTTGGTCGACGACGCCATGATCGCGGTCGAAATGATGGTGGCGCGCCTGGAGGTCGGCGACGACCTGCGCAAAGCGGCCACCTATGTCTACACCTCCACCGCTTTCCCGATGCTCACCGGCACGCTCGTCACCGTCGCCGGCTTCATTCCGATCGGCCTCAACGACAGCGCCGCCGGCGAGTTCACCTTCACTCTGTTCGTCGTCATCGCGGTGTCGCTGCTCGTCTCATGGATCGTGGCGGTTCTTTTCACCCCGCTATTGGGGGTGACGATCCTGCCCAAGACCATGAAGAAGCATCACGACAAAAAGGGCTGGTTCGCCTCGCTGTTTTCGCGATTGCTGACGACGGCGATGCGCTTCCGATGGGCAACTATTGCCCTGACCGTCTTTGCCTTTGCTCTTTCCATCTTCGGCATGGGCTACGTGCAACAGCAGTTCTTCCCATCATCGGACCGGCCGGAGCTCATCGTCGACTGGAACCTGCCGCACAACAGCTCGATTACCGAAACGAACCGGCAGATGGCCCAGTTCGAACGTGAGAAGCTCGCGAACAACCCGGGCATCGATCACTGGACGAGCTATGTCGGACAGGGCGCGCCCCGCTTTATCCTGTCGTTCGACGTTCAGACGCCGGACGTGACCTTCGGCCAGACGGTCATCGTCACGAAGAGCCTGGAGGTGCGCGACAAGGTGCGGGCGGAGCTTCAGGACTACCTCAGCAAGACCTTCCCGGGTACGGATGCCTTTGTGAAGCTGCTCGATATCGGCCCACCGGTCGGCAAGCCTGTACAATACCGGATAAGCGGCCCGGACATCCAGACGGTCCGCGGCATAGCCCAGGATTTTGCCGGCGTCATCGGCAGCAATCCGTCGCTGACCGGCATCATCTTCGACTGGAACGAGCCGGCGCGCGTCGTCAAGATCGACGTTCTCCAGGACAAGGCGCGCCAGCTGGGCGTTTCGTCCGAAGACATCGCCACGACGCTCAACAGCATCGTCGAAGGATCGAGCACGACCCAGATCCGCGACGACATCTACCTGATCGATGTGATCGGGCGTGCCCAGACGTCGGAACGCGGATCCATCGAAACCCTGCAGAATCTTCAACTGCCGGCTTCGAATGGAAAAGCGGTTCCCCTGTCGGCCGTGGCGACCTTCCGCTACGAGCTGGAGCAGCCGACTATCTGGCGCCGCGCGCGCATCCCGACGATCACGATCAAGGCCGGCGTCGTCGGCGCGATCCAACCGGCAACGGTCGTCAACCAGCTTAACGCCAAGGTCGAGCAATTCGAGAAGACGTTGCCGATCGGCTATTCGATCGTCGTCGGCGGAGCCGTCGAAGAAAGCGCCAAGGCACAGGGACCGATCGCCGCCGTCGCACCCATGATGATTTTCATCATGGCGACGATCCTGATGATCCAGTTGCAGAGCTTCAGCCGGCTGTTCCTGGTTTTCGCGGTAGCTCCCACGGCTTTGATCGGCGTGGTTGCCGCCCTGTTGATAAGCAATGCGCCGCTCGGCTTCGTTGCGATATTGGGCGTGCTGGCGCTGATCGGCATCCTGATCCGAAACTCGGTCATCCTGGTGGTGCAGATCGAGCATTTGCGAGAAACCGGGGTCAGCGCATGGCATGCGGTGATCGAGGCGACCGAGCATCGTATGCGACCGATCATGCTGACGGCCGCCGCCGCCACGCTCGCCCTGATCCCCATTTCGCGAGAAGTGTTCTGGGGACCGATGGCCTATGCCATGATGGGCGGCATCGTCATCGGCACGGCCCTGACGCTGTTGTTCCTTCCCGCCCTTTACGTGGCATGGTTCCGGATACCGCGAGAAGAGGCGGTCAAGGAACCGGAAGCATCCGCATAATCCAAGATAACAGACCCGCGCCGCGCTCTTTCGAGCGGCGTGGGTCTGTTGCCAGTCTCTATATCGCTGCCCATGCGCCAAGGATCGGCCATGATCTTTCGCGGTGGATAAGCGCAACCAGGTAGCGAAAAACTTACTTTACTAATACCGTATTTATTGCAACATTCCCGACATTCTAAAAATTGCTCGGGATGCAAATATGAAACGAGTTGTTGGAATTCTGATTGCTTTCACCATGTCGGCCGGCGTGGTCGAAGCCGCCTCGTGCGAAAGCAATTTCAAGACGAGCGGAGTGCCGATGGTCACGGCTGTCAGCTACAAGACCTGGCAGGAACTCCCGAAGGCAAAGGCGGCAGTGGTTCTGAAAACGCTTGCCCAAGCCGTTGCGGCAGAGGGATTTTCCGGCATCAAGATTGACCGGGACCTTTCGGCCATCGACGCCTATCAGGAAACCACGGGGTCCGGCAGAATTCAGACCCTTAGAGTGGTCGCGCGTCAAATCGGCGCCGGAGTGCGCGTCGACGCGATATTCGATATTCAGGCCGGCCAGGTCACCTCGAACAATGCGGTCCGAACCGGTCTTTGCAACATCGTGAATTCCGTATCGCGGTAAAAACCGGACGTTTCCGCTTCCCGCATCCGGTAAGGTGTAAATGATGCGGGAACGCCGATTGCCATTCGGTAACTATACGCTTACCCAATCGTCGCCCAGACGCCTTTGGTCTGGGTGTAGGAGGTGAGCGCATCCATGCATTTGTCGCGGCCGTTGCCGCTTTCCTTCCAGCCGCCAAAGGGGAGCTGCATGTCACCGGTCATATAGCTGTTGATGTAGACCATCCCAGCCTCCACATCGCGCGCGAAACGATGCGCCTTGCCGAGATCCGAGGTCCAGATGCCGGCGGCGAGACCGAAGCTGGTATCATTCGCGATCGAGACCGCCTCCTCGAGACCATCGAAAGCAATGATGCTGGCGACAGGACCGAAGATCTCCTCGCGGGCGATGGTCATCTGGTTGTTGACGCCGGTGAAGATCGTCGGCGAAACGAAGGCACCCTTTTCCAACCCTGCCGGAATGCCGCCGCCGAGCACGCATTCCGCGCCGGCCTGCCTGCCGATGCCGATATAGTTCAACACCCGCTTCTGCTGGCCGAAATCCACCAGCGGCCCCATGCTGGTGCTAGGGTCCAGCGGATCGCCAGGCCGATAGCCCGTTTCGGCTTTTTCGCGGAAGATGTCGATGAAATCCTTGAGGATCTTGCGTTCCACCAGGATGCGCGAGCCGGCACAGCAGACCTCGCCCTGGTTTCCGAAAATGCCCACGGCCGCCCAGGAGGCAGCGGCGTCGAGATCGGTGGCGTCGGCCATGATCACATGTGGAGACTTGCCGCCGCATTCGGTCGAGACCTTCTTGAGGTTCGACTGGCCGGAATAGACCATCATCAGCTTGCCGACCTCGACCGAGCCGGTGAAAGCGATCTTCTCGACATCGCGATGAAGCGCGAGCGCCTTGCCGGCCTCCGGCCCGAAGCCGTTGACGACGTTCAGCACGCCCTCGGGGCCTCCCGCTTCGACAAAGAGGCGCGCGAGAAGAATGGCCGACAGCGGCGACTGCTCGGCCGGCTTCAGCACCACCGAATTGCCCGCCGACAGCGCCGGAGCGATCTTCCACGCGGTCATCAGCAATGGATAATTCCAGGGCACGATGCACCCGACGACACCGAGCGGCTGGCGCAGTACATAGGAAAGGATATCCGGGGAGGTCGCGCCCACGCTTCCCTGCACCTTGTCGATGCATTCGGCAGTGAAGCGAAAGCAGAGAAGCGCGAGCGGAATGTCCACGTTCAGCATCTCGCTGATCGGCTTGCCCATGTCCATGGTGTCGATCAGCGCGAATTCCTCGCGATGCGCCTCGATGAGATCGGCAAAGCGCAGCATCACCGCCATGCGCTCGCGCGGCGCCTTTCGCGACCACACACCGGATTTGAAGGCCTTCAGGCCTGATGCCACGGCGCGATCGATATCGGCGGCATCGCCTTGCGCCACTTCGGCGATCACCGCGCCGTTTGCCGGATTGATGCTTTCGAACAGCTTGCCGGACCTTGCCGGCAGGAGCCTGCCGTCGATGAACAACCCTCCCTCGATCTTCAATTTTTCGGCCTTCTGGTGCCAGGTCGCATGGGTGGAAACAGCGGTCATTTTCGTTCTCCTCAAGCCGCAAGTATTTTCTGGCAGGCGCGCTCGGCAAGCATGATCGTCGGCGCGTTGAGATTGCCGGACACCATTTTCGGAATGGCGGAGGCGTCGGCGATGTGCAGGCCCTCAAGGCCATGCACCTTCATCGTGACGGGATCGGTTACGGCGAACCTGTCGACGCCCATCCGGCAGGTACTGGAGGGATGATAGAGCGTCGTCATATGCCCACGGACATGATCGGCGATCTCGGCATCCGTCTCGCACTCCGCGCTCGGCGACAGCTCATAGTCGATGAGCTCTCTTATCGGCGATTGGGCGAGGATATTGCGGTTGATCCGCACCCCGGCGATCATCGTCGCAAGATCGGTCCCGTCGGGATCGGAGGTGAAATATTTCGGATCGATCGCCGGATGCTCCGTGGGATCCGCCGAACGCAGCCTGATCTCGCCCCGGCTGTTCGGACGCTGGAGAACGCAATGGGCGGTGATACCGGAACGGCCGCCGAGGAACCGGGCATAGTCGCGATGCGGGCTAATGGCGCCATAAAGCTGGAGATCGGGCTCGACGCCTTCCCGACTACAGACATGGGCACCTGCCGCCACCCAGGGCGAGGTGCGGATGCCGCTTCGATGATCACGCCATTCCGCAAAACTGTCTTCAAGGATTTCCTCTGTCCACGCCCCGATCCCCATCGGCTCCTTGGCATAGAAGGATATCGGGATATTGAGGTGGTCCTGCAGATCCTTGCCGACGCCGGGAAGATCGTGAACCGGCGTGACGCCCGCCGCTTCCAGCTCCGTGGCCGGGCCGATGCCGGACAGCATCATGATCTGGCATGTCCCGATGGCACCGGCTGCCATGACCACCTCGCTTGCCGCATAGGATGTTTCCGGAATGCCGTTCACCAGGTAGTTCACGCCGATGACCCGGCCCTTCTCGATGATCAGACCAGTGACGAAAACGCCCTTCTTCAAGGTCAGGTTCGGCCGGTCGAGGACGGGGCGCAGATAGGCCTTACCGGTCCCCCATCTTTCGCCATTGCGGATCGTGAACTGGAAGAACCCGACGCCCTCCTGGCTCTCGCCATTGAAGTCCGGGTTGAATGCGAAGCCCGCCGCCTGGGCGGCTTCGAGCCATAGATGCTCATGCCTGTCGACATAGGGCACGTTGGCGACGTGAAGCGGCCCTTCATTGCCATGATAGGGACTGCCTCGAAAATCGGCATTGCCTTCGGCAGCGAGGAAGGCCGGAAAGACGTCCTGCCAACCCCAACCGGTGCAGCCCATTTCCTGCCAGGCATCATAATCCGATGGCAGCCCGCGAATATAGATCATGGCATTGAGCGCGCCGGATCCGCCGACCATTTTACCGCGCGGCCAGAAGATGCGGCGGCCCCGGCAGCCGGGCTGCGGCTCGGTGTAGTAGCCCCAATCGGCGCCGGTATTAAACATCGTCACCCAGTCGGACGGGATATCGGAGGCGACCGGCGCATCCCGCCCGGCCTCCAGCACCAGAACCTTTCGCTTCGCATCCGCGCTCAGACGATGGGCCGCCACGCAGCCGGCTGAGCCCGCCCCGATAATGATCGTATCGAACATCATCCCATTCTTTCGTTGGAAAATCGGCAAAGAGCCATGCGTTGCCCCGTGCCGGCGCGCTCGACGCCGCCGGCACTTCGGGACTGTCGAAATCAGGCTTTCGCCGATGCCTCGAGCGCCGTCACCAGCGTCACAGGCCCATCCAGGATCGGGCTTGCGATGGCAAAAAACGCAGCCACCGCATCCGACCCATTGTGGCGATCCATGGCGGCGCGGTCCGTGAAGCGTTCATAGGTGGTGAACAGGCACGGATCGTCCTCGCTCTGGGAAATGAAAAAGCCGAGAGTTTCCGGCTCATTCATGGCCACATGCGAGGCGACCGCCATCAGCGCGTCGCGCATGGTCGCCTCCTGCCCGGCCTTGACCCGGATGATCGCGCTGATGGTGTGCATCAGAACGACCTCCAGTCGCCGTCGGCCTCAAACGCGCTGGCCGCACGATAGATCGTGCTCTCGTCATAGTCCTTGGCGATCAGCATCAGGCCAACGGGCAGCCCGTCGACGAGACCGCAGGGCAACGACATGGCCGGATGGCCGGTGACGTCGAACGGGCTGGTGGACGCGGTCATCTCGAAGGCGCGCTCGATGATCTCGGCGAGCGGCGCGTCCTTCTCGGGCAATTTCGTTGCCACGCAAGGCAGGGTCGGCATCAAGAGCAGATCATATTCACCGAACACCGCATCATAGGCAGCCTTTGCCGCGATAGCGATATTGCGGGACTTGGCATAGTAACGCCCGCGATAGTGAGTAAGCCCCCACTGACCAACAAGCATGCACAGCTTGAGGGTCTTCGACAGATCGTCGGCCCGGTTGCGCCAGGACGAATGCGCGTCCAGCAGGCCGACGTCATAGAGCCCCTTCCAGTTGAAGCCCATGCCATTGCCATGCATCATCTGCACCATGAAGCCTTCCAGCGTGATCGGGTTCCAGGCGGCAAGCGCATTGAGATGATCCGGAATGGAGACTTCGGAGATCTCTGCACCGAGGCCGGCCAGACGCTCCGCACCCGCCCGCACCTTGTCGGCAACCGCCTCCTGCATGTTCGACACCGCAAAGCCTTCCTTCAACAGGCCGATCTTCAAGCCCCTGACACCCTTGCTGAGCGCCTCGGTATAGGCCGAAACCTTCGGCGCATACTGGCGCGGATCGAAACCGTCGGCACCGGCAAGCACTTCCAGCAGCAGAGCATTGTCAGCCACGGTCGCGGTCATCGGCCCGGTATGGTCAATGGTCGATTCGATCGGCATGACGCCGGTATAGGGCACGAGACCATGCGTGGCCTTCATCCCGTAGATGCCGCAATAGGAGGCGGGAATCCGGATCGAGCCGCCCTGATCGCCGCCGATCGCCATGTCCACTTCGCCGGCCGCAACCAGCGCGGCACTGCCCGAGGAAGAACCGCCTGCCGAATAGCCCATGCGATGCGGGTTATGCACCGGGCCGGGATCGGAGGTGTGGCTGCCGCCGGAGAGGCAGAAATGCTCGCAGACCGCCTTGCCGACGATGGTAGCACCTGCATCGAGCATGCGGGTGACGATGGTTGCATCGGCCGCCGGCACGAAGCCTTCAAGCGTCGTGGAGCCGTTCATCATCGGAACGCCGGCGAGCGCGACATTGTCCTTGAGGGCGACGGTTCGTCCCTTGAGCTTGCCCTCGGACGCGCCCTTCACCTCGCTCTTGTAGGCCCAGGCTCCATATTTGTTTTCCTCAAGGCCCGGCTTGTAACCCGGAATACGCGGATATTTGGCCGGCGGCAGGGGATTGGGCAGTGAGTCGACCACATCATAGGCATCGAACATGCCACCCATCAAAGAGTGATAGCTGGCGGCCTCTTCGGCGGACATGTTCATGTGCAGGCTGGAGGCCAGCTCGACGACATCGGCAACGGTTGGACGAGTAATGGACATGAGTCATCCTTTCTTGTGAAGACAAGCGTTTGAGATCGAATTTTTGGTGGGAACGGAGCCGGGGCGGCCCCGATTTATTAGACGGGGGCCATGCCTACCTCCCCGGACAGGATGGCATCCCGATCGATTTCACCGGTGATGCGTCCCTTCTGGATATGCAGGATTCGGTCGGACAGCGACGTAATGAATTCGAGGTTCTGCTCGACGACGATCAGCGACAGTTTCCAGCGGCTCTTCAGCGCAATCAGCGTCTCGATGATCTCCTCGATGATTGACGGCTGAATGCCCTCCGTCGGCTCATCGAGCAAAATGAGCCTCGGCTTGGTGCAGAGGCAGCGGGCAAGCGCCAGAAGCTGCTGCTCGCCGCCGGAAAGTGCCCCGCCCCTGCGGTCGAGCAGGCGCACCAGACGCGGAAAATCCTGAAGAACGGTATCGATGATCGATCGATCCTCCTTCCGGGCCGCCACCAGCCCCATCCGCAGGTTTTCATAGACCGAAAGCTCCGGAAAGATCTCGCGCCCCTGCGGCACCAACCCCATGCCGAGCCTCGACCGCTCGAAAGGTTTCATCCCCGTCACGTTGCGGCCGGAGAATTCCACCGTTCCGGCCGTTGCCGGCAGATGCCCCATGAGAGTACGCATGAGCGTCGTCTTGCCCATGCCGTTATGACCGAGGATGCCGAGAAACTCGCCCTCCTCCATCGCCATATCCACGCCCGCTAGGATCGGAATCCGCCCGTAGCCGGATCGTAGGTCCTTCACGCTCAGAAGCTGTGTCATGCGACCACCTTCTTTCCGAGGTAGATGTCCCGAACCCTCTGATCGGCAAGCACGCGGTCGATGGTGTCTTCCACCAGCACTTTGCCCTGATGAAAGACCGTGACCTTCTTGGCGATCAGCTTGATGAAAGCCATGTCGTGCTCGACGACGATGATGGCGCGCGACTGGTTGATGTCGCGGATGATCTCCGCGGTTCTGAGCGTCTCTTCATCCGTCATGCCGGCGGCGGGCTCGTCGAGCAGAATGAGATCCGGTTCGGCGGCGAGCACCATGCCGATCTCGACCCATTGGCGCTGGCCGTGCGACAGCGTCGCGACGACCCTGTCGGCGACGTCGCTCAACCGGATGAGCGCCAGCACGCTTTCCACCATGGGCGCGAGACCCCTGGGCGTCGCCTTGCGGCGGGCCGCCATCCAGATGTTTTCCCTGACACTTAACCCGTTGAAGACGCTCGGCACCTGCGTCTTGATGCCGATCCCCATGCGGGCGATCTCATGCGGGAGCTTTCCCGCGATCGGCTGCCCCCGGAAGGCGATCGCCCCTGATGTCGGCGTCTGCTGGCCGGTGAGCGATTTGAAAAAGGTGCTCTTGCCGGCTCCGTTCGGCCCGATCAGGCAGCGTAGTTCCATCTCCTCCAGCGTGAAGTTGATGTCATCATTGGCGACGACGCCGCCGAAGCGCATGGTCAGATGTTCTGTCTTGAGAAGCAAAGTGGGCTCGGGCATGTCACTTGGCTCCCACAGGCTGGACGGAGGGTTCTGGAGCTGGGTTAGCCGATCTCGGCTCGATCTTGGGGAGGAGCCGCAGCAGAAGGTCACGGACGGTTGGCACCAATCCCTTGGGCAGCAGCAGGACGAAGAAAATGAGAACCGCGCCCAGGACGAGGTTCGAATTCAATGTCTGCTGCGAGCCGATGGCGGCGACGGCATATTCGATCAATATGCAGCCGATGATCGGTCCGAGCAGCGTGCCAAGACCGCCAATGGTGATCCAGATGATGATCTCAGCCGATAGCGATAGGCTGAAGATCGTCGGCCCGACGAAGGCACCCCAATTGACATAGAGGGCGCCCGCCAATCCGGCGATCGCACCGCCGATCACGAAAGTAACCAGCTTGATCAGACGCGGATCGTATCCCAGCAGGGAAGCACGCACCTCGTTTTCCCGGACGGCGACCACGACGCGGCCGAAAGGGCTCGCCAGAATGAGGCGCAGCAGGAGGTAGACGGCAATGAGCGCCCCGCCCGTCACCCACCATGATTGCTCCGGCGACAGCGGGGTCGAAGGATCGAAGGGCATGTTGAAGGTCGGCACCGCCGGAATGCCGTTGAAGCCGCCCAGCATCGCCGTGCCGATGTGATATTCGTCCCCCGAGGTCGAGTTGATGGCGTTGAACAGGATCAAGGTCACCGTCAGGGTGATGACCCCGAGATAGACATCGGAGATCCGCCCATAGAAGACGAAGTAGCCGAGCAGCGCCGAAAACACCGCCGGAATGAACAGCGCCAGCATGATGCCTTGCGTGGAATCCTGGAAGTTGATGGCGGAGATTGCATAGACATAACCGCCGAGGCCGAAGAAGGCCGTCTGTCCGAAAGACAGGATGCCGCCGAAACCCCAGATGAAGGCAAGGCTGAGCGATAGCACCGCCATGGCGGCAAACAGCGTGAACTGCATCAATGTGAAGAGCTCAAGCTGGCCGGGTGCAATGGCTACGGCAATGATGGCGACGAGAACGGCCAGGCTCTGGGCAATCAGGCGAAGACGTGGCGTCATCACAGGTTCCCCTTGAAAAAGCGCCCGGAAATGCCCTGGGGCAATAGCCGGATCAGGACGATGGCGGCGGTGAAGACGATGACCTCGCCATAGACGGGGGTGGTGAGATAGGCACCGATCTGGTTGATGCTGCCGAACAAGGTCGCCGCCGAAAGCGTCCCGGACAGAATGGCCGCGCCGCCGCCGACAACCGTGATGAAGGCCTTGGCGACATAGGCGCCGCCCATGACCGGCGTGACGCCCGATACCGGCGCCAGCAGGCCGCCGGCCAAGCCGGTAATGGCAGCGCCTGCGGCGAAGGTCGTCATGTAGACACGGGCGGGGTTGACGCCGAGCGTATTGGCCATGGCCGGGTTCTGCATGGTGGCGCGCGCGATCAGGCCAAACCTGGTGTAGCGCATAACGGCATAGACCAGCGCCATCATGATGATCGCCATCGCCAGCAGGAACAGTGTGTAGTAGCTCGACCGGTAGGCACCGATGGAGAAGCCGCCGAGCGGCGTCGGAACGCCCTGGATGGTATTGCCGAAGATCGTCGTGACGATGCCGATGATCAGCAGGCTCAATCCCCAGGTCGCCAGCATGCTATCGACCAGCCGCCCGTAGAGGAAGCGGATCAGGCAGCGCTCGACGATCAACCCGACCAGCCCGACGAAAAGCGGTGCGACGACCAGCATCGCGATCCAGATGTTGACGCCCGCATTGGCGGAAATAACCGTGGCATAGGCGCCGAGCATGATGAACTCGCCATGCGCCAGATTGATGATCTTCATCATCCCGAAGATGATCGCCAATCCCAGGCATAGGAGGAACAAAGAGGCCGTGCCGTTGATGACGTCGAGCGCCACTATGATGTAGATATCCAAAATCGAGCTCCTTTCTCGCAAAGACTGCGGATTGCCCAGGCTTTGCCGCGCAATCCGCCGGCGGGCTTTAGAAGCTGATGACGTATTGCTTGTTGTCGGCCGGGTTCTTCACCAGATCGCAGACGCTGGCGGTGTCCAGCGGCTTGACGTCCGGAAAGCTCTCGAGAACGCTCCACTTGCGATCCTTGACCTCTGCGAGGAAGGCATTGCGCGTGGTGTGATGGGTCGCGTGATCGAGGGTGGCGGTGCCAGTCGGACCGGCAAAGGAGAGGCCCGATTCCAGCGCGTCGACGACCTTGGCGCGGTCGATGCTGCCGGCCTTGCGCACGCCTTCTGCCCAGAGCTGCGCCCCTTCATAGGTGGCCGCAGCAAGCTCGCTGATATAGGGCGTATCCGGATGAGCCTTCTTGATCTTCTCGACGAAGCTTTTGCTCGCGGGCGTATCGAGTTCCTCGAAATAGCCGTAGGCGCCCAGGATGTTCTCGCTTTCCGCCGCATCCAGCGTCGTCGGCTCGTTGACGAGGCCGAAGGTGGTGGAGGCGATCGGGATCTGGCCCTTCATTCCGGCAGAAGTCCACTGCCGATAAAAGGCGGTGTGGTTGCCGCCCACGAGAGCCGACAGGATGAGATCGGGCTTGGCCGCCTGGATCTTGGAAATGGTCGGCCCGAAATTGGTGACATCCAGCGGGAAGAAGTCGATCGAAGCGACCTCGCCACCATTGTCCTTGACATATTTGGTCATCCACTTGGCGGTGATCTGGCCATAATTATAGTCGGCGGCGATGATGTAAGCCTTCTTGCCGGCCTTCTTCATGGCCGCGGGTACCAGCTTCTCGACGGTCTGCGCCGGCGTCGTGCCCGTGCAGAACGTATTGCGGTCGCAGACGCCACCCTCATAAAGCACGTTGTAGAAATAGAGCACCTTGAAGCGGTCGAAGGTCGGACGGACGGCCTCGCGCGACGCCGAGGTGATGCCGCCGTGAACAACGGCAACCTTGTCCTTCAGCGCCAGCTGCTGGGCATATTGCGAATACATCTGGATGTTCGACTGCGTGTCGTAGTGCACGATCTTGACCGGCCGGCCAATGAGGCCGCCTGCCGCATTGATCTCATCGACCGCCAGTTGAAGCGCATGCACCATCGGTACGCCGGATGCTGCGATCGGGCCGGACTGGTCGTGCAGGCTGCCGATCAGGATGGGGTTGTCCGCGCCGAGGGCCGAGTGACGAAGGATCATGGGGGCGGTGAGGAGCGTGGCGGAGGCGAGCGCGGAGCGATGCAGGAAGCGGCGGCGAGACAGGTGCATTGAAGAGTTCCCCTTGTTGCTTATGGCGGGGATACTTAAATCTGCAATATTTGAAAAATCAAGTTATTTTATGCGCTGGCGAGAATCTTAAAATCATAGCCGTCCAGGCGCGCGACATGCACGGGATGGCGCCCACCAACCACCGCCTTGGGCTCGCTGCCACGAGCGGTGCGTTGCTGCAGGATGCGGCCATAGAGGCGTCCGAGCTGTTTGGTATCGAAGCCGCCGGCTTCTTCGACAAGGGCGGCCAGGGAGTAGACGCCCTCATAGCAGGATTGCCCGAAGGCATTGGCCGGCGGCGGATTTTCGCCATAGGCCATATGATAGCGCTCCAGGAAGGCGCCGTTGTTGCGAGACCGGATCGATGAGAAATAGGCCGAGCTGACATAGAGATTTTCCGTCTCGTGCGGCGTAAGGCCATAGACGATGGTCTCGTCGATCGCCGAGGTGAAGCGCAAGACACTCGAGCTCAGGCCCGCCGCGCAAAAGGCCCGGTTGAATTCAATGGCGTCGGAGCCGAGAAAATAGGGCAGAACCACATCCGCGCGCGTCGTCTTGATGCGATCTAGGATTTCATCATAGTCGAGCACGCCGACGGGAACGAAGCTCTCTCCCGTGACGATGCCGCCGGTACGCTGGATAAGCTTCCGCGCGATGGAGAGGCTCGAGCGCGGCCAGACATAATCATTGCCACAGAGAAAATAGCGCCGCGCGCCGCTATTTTCTGAAAGCCAATTGATCGCCGGCGCCAGAAGCTCGTCGGCCGTCTCTCCGGTGGTCATCACCTGACGCTCCGGCGCAAAGCCTTCGAATTGCGGGGTATAGACGAATGGCACCGTGTCATTGGTCGCGGCGGCAACAGCCTCGCGCGCGTAGCTCGGCAGCATGCCGATGATACCATGAACGCCATCGAAGTGGATCGCGTGCGCCGCCGCGCGGCCGGCGGTTTCGCTCGTCGACCCGGCATCGATAACCGAAAGCTCGACAGGCCGGCGCAAGATCCCGCTTGCACGGTTGATCTCGTCAACCGCCAGACGGCCGCAGGCCTCGGCAGACGGCGCCCATAATCCCGCCGAACCACTTTGTGCAGTGAGCAGACCAAGCCGAATCGTGAACAAGACCGTTGCCTTTCATCTTCGTCGCTTCGCCAGGGATTTATGAAAGCAGGAAATGTGCCAACCCTTCTTGGCCGTCTGTTTGCACCCGTCGGACGGCCATAGACCGCCGCAAGCCATCAGATTCAGGTCCTTGAGAGGCGCCGGCGGCGATTGTGCACAAAAAATGACAGGGCCGGATGCTCAGTCGTTAAGCATATTAGCTCAATCGCCGGCTTGATCATTTGGGTTGGAAAATTTATATGGAAAGGAAAATATTGAAAATGAATATATGCACGCGAGGACCAACCAAGTGCAACTGACGCGCCTCATCTGCGGCGTCAACCGCAAGCTCGAGCAGGCCATGGAGGCACATCTGAGACCGGTTGGCCTATCCATAGAACAATACAGGATCCTGGAAGCGCTCGACGAACATGACGGCATGTCGATGGGAGAACTGGCAGCCAGAGTCTTCGTCGATTCGCCGACCCTGACCAAGATCATCGACAAAATGGTCGCGTCTTCCGACGTCTATCGCGCTCCCGATGCCAAGGACCGGCGCAAGGTCCTTATTTTCCGCTCGAACAAGGGCAAGGACATTTTCCTGACACTACAGGGCCTCAGCACAAAGGCCCAGCAAGACGTGATGAACATACTGGGCCATAAGGAAGCGGCCGATCTTTCCAATCTGCTCTCCGAAGTTTTCCAAAAGCTGGATCAGTAAGTAATCGGTCATTCGCGCAGACAAACACGAAACGATACCAAGGCGCTCAGAACTGGAGTCTTCCGGATGGCGTCCCGCATGCAAGATAACGCGACATCACCATAAATAGTTTTCAGGCTCTGCCCATTGACAGATAGCCGCCCCGCGGCAATCATTCGTATACAAACGAAGGGCGACTAAGACCCTTGGGAACAGAGCGATGATTATCTTGACAAAGCGCGGCAGCGACTGCTCGGTTTCGCATGGCTTTCCGCCATCTCGGGAGATGACGAACCAGTCCATCGCGCTTGCGACGGGAAGGGAGGCATGGTGAAGACTCGTCCGATCGCCCTTGATGTCAATGGGCGCCGCCACACGCTCGACCTATCCCCCGAAACGCCACTCCTCTACATCCTGCGCAACGATCTCGGTCTCAACGGGCCGAAATTCGGATGCGGCCTCGGCGAATGCGGCGCTTGCGCGGTGCTGATCGGCAAACGCGCCGTGCGCGCCTGCACCATATCGGTCGCGGCTGCCGAAGGGCGCGCCATCGTCACCCTCGAGGGGCTCGGCACAGAGGATAAGCTCCATCCGGTGCAGCAAGCCTTTATTGAGAAACAGGCCGCGCAATGCGGCTATTGTCTGAACGGCATGATCATCGCAACGACAGCGTTGCTTCTTCGCAACGCGCAGCCGGACGAAACCGCCATTCGCACAACCCTCAGCCGCCATCTCTGTCGCTGCGGCACGCATATCGAGATCCTCGCCGCCGCTCGCCGCGCCAGCGAACTGATGGCCGCCCTTCCCTCCTCAGCCATTGCGGAGGATGCGCCATGACCGCGCCGCAGGAGACGCCTCGCACGCGCTATCTCGAAGCGGATGAAATCCTGCTGGTGGTCAAGCCGGGAGATGCGCTCCAGCCCGACATCTTCCTCGCCCTTCATCCCGATGGGACCGCCAGCGCCTTCAACGGCCATGTCGATCTCGGCACCGGCATCCGGACGGCTTTGGCCCAGATCGTCGCCGAAGAGCTCGACCTGCCTTTCGAGCGGGTCCGAATGGTGCTCGGCAGCACGACGGTGGCGCCCGATCAGGGTGCGACGATCGCCAGCGAAACCATCCAGGTGACGGCGATCCCGTTGCGCCAGGCTGCGGCAACGGCGCGACGCTGGCTTCTCCAGCAGGCGGCTCTTCGCCATGGCGTCACGCCGCAGACGCTCTCGATCGAAGAAGGCGTCATTCACCCGGATGCATCGGCCAACTGGTCGGTCACCTTTGGTGAGCTGATCGCCGGGCGGCATGAGCGGATCGTCATCGACGTTACCGCGCCGATCAAGCCGGTAGAAAATTACAGGATCGTCGGCAAGCCACAGCCGCGCAACGACATCGCCGCCAAGGCGACGGGGCAATGGACCTATGTCCATGATGTTCGCGTGCCGGACATGCTGCATGGCCGCGTCGTCCGCCCACCCTATGTCGGCTTCGACCATGGCCCGCATGTCGGCCACAGCCTGATCTCCGTCAACGAAGCCTCAATCGCCGATATTCCCGGTCTGGTCGGGGTCGTGGCGATCGGCGATTTCGTCGGCGTCGTCGCCACGCGCGAGGAAAACGCGGCGGAGGCTGCACGCCGGCTCGAAGTCATATGGCGCGATCCACCACTCCTGCCCGACCTCAACAATCCGGAACAGGCGCTGCGCGACAATCCGGCCAAGAAACGCATTCTTGCCGATCAAGGCGATGTCGAGCGCGCGCTCGAAGGCGCGTGGCCGCGTTTCGACCGCAGCTACGTCTGGCCTTATCAGATGCATGGCTCCATCGGCCCATCCTGCGCCGTCGCCGATTGGCACCCGGAGCGGCTGGTCGTCTGGTCGGGAACGCAGAACCCCTATCCGATGCGCCGCGATCTGGCGCTTCTTCTCGACATGCCGGAAGAGGCAGTCCTCGTCGAGCGGCTGGAGGCTGCCGGCTGCTATGGTCGCAATTGCGCCGACGATGTGACCGCCGACGCGGCGCTTTTGTCGCGCGCGGTCGGGCGGCCGGTGCGCGTGCAGCTCACCCGGGAACAGGAGCACGGCTGGGAACCGAAGGGTGCTGCGCAGGTGATCGACGTGCGTGGCGGGCTCGATCTCGAAGGCGGGCCAGCGGCCTATGATTTCGAGACGCGCTATCCGTCGAACCTGTCGCCGACGCTCGCCCTGATCCTGACCGGCAAAGCCTCGAACGTCACGGCAACATCGGACATGGGCGACCGGACAGCGATCCCGCCCTATGCCTTCAGCAATATGCGCATTGCCGTGCAGGACATGCCGCCGATCGCACGGGCCTCGTGGTTTCGCGGCGTCTCGGCCATGCCGAACAGTTTTGCGCATGAAAGCTACATCGATGAACTCGCGTTTGCGGCCAAGGTCGATCCGGTCGAATACCGGCTGCGCTATCTGAAGGATCCAAGAGCAGTCGATCTGGTCCATGCTGTCACCGAACGCGCCGGCTGGACGCCGCGCACCGAACCGGGAACGATGGGCGGCGAAGGCGACCTGCTGTATGGTCGGGGCTTTGCTTATGCGCTCTATGTCCACGGCAAGTTCCCGGGAACGCCGGCCGCCTGGTCGGCCTGGGTCGCTGACGTCGCCGTCAACCGCAAGACCGGCGAGATCGCCGTCACGCGCGTGACCGTCGGCCAGGATTCCGGCATGATGATCAATCCGGATGGCGTGCGCCACCAGATCCACGGCAACGTCATCCAGTCGACCAGCCGCGTGCTGAAGGAGAAAGTGGATTTCTCCAGCACTGCCGTTGAGAGCGCCGAATGGGGTGGTTACCCGATCATCACCTTCCCGGAAGTGCCTGAGATCGACGTGCTGATGCTTTTGCGCCAGGACGAAGAGCCGCGCGGCGCCGGCGAATCTGCCTCGGTGCCGTCGGCTGCCGCCATCGTCAATGCCGTCTTCGACGCGACCGGCATCCGGTTCCGCGAGTTGCCGCTGACACCGGAGCGTGTGCTCGCCGCCCTCGGTGAAACGCTACCGGCACTCGCTCCTCCGACGCCGATCAAGAAACCATGGTGGCGACGAGGGTCGACGTTCGCAGGCGCGGGCGGCATTGTCGCGGGCGTATTGGCCGGCGGCATTCTTGCGGCCTCGCCCTGGCGCGGCGCTTATCCCGAGATTACACGGCCGGACCCCGGCACCTATAGCGCCGCCACGATCGAGCGTGGACGCCTGGCTGCAGCAGCCGGCGCCTGCAATGTCTGTCACACCGGACAGGACGGGACCCCCTTTGCCGGTGGCCGCGCCTTCGACACGCCGTTCGGCGTGGTCCATGCCACCAATATCACCCCCGACGCCGAAAACGGCATCGGCGCCTGGTCCTATCCGGCCTTCGAACGGGCAATGCGGCAGGGCGTGCGGCGTGATGGAAAACATCTCTACCCCGTGCATCCCTATCCATCTTTCGCCGGCGCCACCGATGCCGATCTTCAGGCGCTCTATGCCTTCCTGATGACTCAGACACCTTCCGCGACAAAGGCCGAAGACAACGCCTTGCGCTTTCCCTTCAACATCCGGCCATTGCTGGCCGGCTGGAACATGCTTTTTGCGGGCGGGCGGACGGTACCGACGGACACAACGAAAAGTGCAAGCTGGAACCGCGGCGCCTATCTCGTTGAGACGCTCGGCCATTGCGGCGCCTGCCACACCCCGCGCAATGCGCTCGGTGCGGAAAAGAAGAGCGGCTTCCATCTTGCGGGTGGCCTCGCCGAGGGCTGGGATGCACCGGCGCTGAATGGCGCGGGCCTCGCCCCTGTCGGCTGGAGCCAAACCGCTCTCTACGACTATCTGCGCACCGGTACCGCCAAAGGCCACGGCGGCGCCGGTGGCCCGATGGGCGCGGTCGTCAAGGCGCTCGCTCCGCTTCCGGACAGCGATATCCAGGCCATGGCGATGTATCTGGCAAGCTTCTCGGGACAGACTGACGAGGACATTGCGGCACAGCAGGCGACCGTGCTTGCCAACTCGAAGGCGGCAGAGGCCACGGCAGCACGAATAGCGCCGGTAGGCGCGCGGCTGTTCGAAGGTGCCTGCTCAGCCTGTCACACCGAGGCTTCGCCGCTCGGATCGCTCGCCTTCAACAGCAACCTGCACGCCGACCGTCCCGACAATGTGCTGCTGACGGTGATGCACGGGGCGCAGGCTCCGGCGCTGCTTGCTGAGAAGGCAGGTAACGATACGTCTGAGATCATGTCGATGCCGGCTTATGGCGAAGCCTTAAGCGATCGCCAGCTCACGGACCTCGCCGCCTATCTGCGCGCACGCTTCGCCCCCGACAAGCCTGCATGGCAGGAACTTGGCGCTGCGATCGAACGCGCTCGCGCCGTCCAGCCGATGGATTGACGGCTTAGCCGACGAAAGCGCGCTCGATGACGAAGGTCGCCGGGGCATTGTTGGCGCCTTCGATGAGACCGAAGGATTCCAGAACAGCCTTGGTATCCTTAAGCATCGCCGCCGAACCGCAGATCATACCGCGGTCTTCGTCTGGGTTGATGCGCGGCAGGCCGGTCTCTTCGAAGAACTTGCCGCTAGCCAGAAGGTCGGTGATCCGGCCCATGCGCGCAAAGGGCTCGCGCGTCGTTGTCGTATGCAGACGAAGGCGGTCGCCGACGAGCTCGCCGATCAACGGGTCGTCCTTCAGCGTCTCGACCATTTCCGTGATGTAGGTGAGTTCATCCACGTCGCGGCAGGTCTGGATGAGGACAATTTCCTCGAATTTCTCGTAGGTTTCCGGATCGCGGATCAGGCTTGCGAAAGGTGCCACGCCAGTGCCGGTCGACAGGAGGTAGAGCCGCTTGCCCGGGATCAGCGCGTCGAGCACCAGCGTACCGGTCGGCTTCTTGCGCATCAACACGGTGTCGCCGGGTACGATTTTCTGCAGATGCTCCGTCAGCGGGCCGCCTGGAACCTTGATGGAATAGAATTCGATCTCTTCGTCCCAGAAGGGGCTGGCAATCGAGTAGGCGCGGAAGACCGGCTTTTCGGCATTCGGCAGGCCGATCATGATGAACTCGCCGGACCGGAAGCGGAATTCCGCCGGCCGCGTGATGCGGAACTTGAACAGCCGGTCGGTGAAATGCCGGACCTCGGTCACCGTCTGGACAAAGACATTGGCGGGGATCGGAAAGGCCGGCGCAGAACCTGCCTGCTGACCGCCGTTGATGACTGCTTCTTCCGTTGACAAGCTCATCCGTCTTCCCTCGCCTTGGTCGCTCATATTCATTTGTACACGAATGAATTTAACTCTGCAATCCATTCCTTCAACCGACGACATGATGTTTCGTCATTGCCGAAGGCAGAGGGATGAGAGCGAGGGCTTTGGACCGGCTGGTCAGCAGATTTTTTGCAGCAATTCGAGGAAGATCATCCGCTCGCCGGAGGTAAGCGGCGCCAATGTCCCCTCGGTTGCCACAAGCGCCGCCCCAACATTCGCGGCAATGACAGCGAGACCGTCTTCGGTCAGCGACAGCACAACCCGGCGCCCGTCATTCCGGTCCGGCGCGGTTGCGACGAAGCCGCGCTTCACTAGGCGATCCACCACTCCTTTGATGGTCGCGACATCCATCGCCGTTTCGCGCCCGAGCTGGTTCTGCGAGCAGGGCTGGATTTCCTTGAGCTTCGAAAGTGCCGACCATTGCGTTGTCGTCAGCTTGTCGCCTATGGCACTGGCGAAGATCGCCACATGCCGCTGGTTGGCCTGCCGAAGAAAGAACCCGACCTGCCGATCGACATGGTATTCGGGCGCGGCGGATTGTTTGTCTTCACCCGATTTCTGCATTTGTCCCGCCCCGGATCTGCGCATATGGTTGCAACATCAATAAGCTGTTCTGGATTCAAGAGATTAGAGCGCCATTGTGTGTTGATGTAAACGCTCGAGGCCGCAAGCCTCTACTTTGAAGACGATATTTGTCAACGCCATCGCCTTCCGATAACCGGACCGGTCGAAGGCAGCGACGACATGCATCTGTCCCGGCGACAGCATTTTCATCAGAGCTCCCCTCCCTCGCTTGACAGGACCGAGAGACGGGCTGATACTCATTCGCATACAAATGAAAAATGGGAACAGTGACGGTCAAATATCTGTCCATGGGCTGATGGCAGCATCATAGGACAAGAGGCCGCGTTAAAATGGAGAGTGCCATGGTCAAGCAACGCGTGGAAAGCGTCGCAAACGGCAAGATACGCTGCGATGCCTGTCCCGTCATGTGCTACATTTCCGATGGCCGCTCCGGGGCCTGCGATCGCTACGCCAATGTCGGCGGCGAGTTGATCCGCGTCGATCCGCTAACAATTATCGAAAACACCATTTCCGAAGGCGGCAATGTCGTGCCGTTTCTGGCCCAGCCGGGCGAGAGCGAATGGGATGGCGACATCGTCCACGCCACCAGAAGCTTCGTCACGGCCGTCGGTGCCGGAACGACCTATCCCGATTACAAGCCAGCCCCCTTCATCGTCTCGCAGCAGGAAAACGGCATCGACATGGTGACCGTCGTCACCGAGGGCATCTTCAGCTATTGCGGCGCCAAGGTGAAGATCGACACCGACCGTTTTCTCGGCCCGGAAACGGCAACCGTACGGGTCGATGGCGAAGCCATCGGCCATGTCACAACAGGCGAATACGGCTCGCAGATGCTGTCGCTCGGTGGCGTCCATCACCTGACCGGCGGCTCGAAAAAAGAAGGCCGTGTTACCTGCGACGCGCTGTTGAAACTCTGTAATGGCGAAGCCGTCGACATGCAGGTCGACGGCGGGGTCAGCCTGACCATCAAGGCAGGCGCTGCACCAGTGATCAACGATGTCGAGGAAAGCCGCATGCGCGTCGGCTGTGGCTCTGCCACCATCGGCATGTTCGCCAAGCAGTGGATGGGCCATGTCGATGAGGTCGTCGTTGTCGACGACCATATCACCGGCGTGCTCTCCGAACACCAGGCCGGGCGCCTGCTCGATGTGCCCGCCACCGGCATCCGCATCAAGGGCCGGCGCTCGACGCCCGGCCGTTATTTCCAGGTCGCCGAGCCCGGCATCGGCTGGGGCGGCACCAACATTTCCGATCCCCTGACGATCCTCGGCGATTTCGACCCCAAGACCGCCTGGCCGGGCATGCGCATCCTGATGGTGTCGACCACCGGCGAACAATATGGCTACTATATTCTCGACGACAATCTGCGGCCGGAGCTGCAGACCATCCTTCCGGCAGCCCTGCAGGAATCGGTCGAGATCATCGCCGAAAACTGTGAGCCGGCGCTCACCTCGGTCCTGTTTATCGGTGGCGCCGGCGGCAGCCTGCGCGCCGGCGTCACCACAAACCCTGTTCGCCTGACGCGTTCCGTCAAGGAAGCACTGACCCATGTTTCCTGCGGCGGCGTCCCGGCCTATGTCTGGCCGGGTGGCGGTATCACTGTCATGGCCGATGTAACGCAGATGCCGAGCAACGCCTTCGGCTATGTGCCGACACCCGCGCTCGTCGCGCCAATCGAATTCACCATGCGGCTCGACGACTACCGCGCGCTCGGCGGCCATATGGAGGCTGTCATGCCGATCGAGCAGGCGCTTGAAGTGGCCGAACGCAAGGTGACGCCGATCGGCCAAGGCCCCTGGCCGACGGAAAGCCGAAACTTCCGGTGGGGCGCCTGACGGCAAAGGGAGTGATAGCATGTCGCGGCCTGTTGCCCGATACCTCGATGGTGGCGATCCGCATGGCCGGCTGCATCTGCAGCACGGGCCGATCGATCTCGTCATTGGCGTCGATGACGGCGGCGCTGCGCGCGCGGGTCAAGCCGAACGGCGTGCTCGTGCTTTTGCGGCTGCCATCGCCCGCTTCCAGACTGTCCTTGACGAGCTTGTGAGCGAGCTGCCTCAGCTGCGCGCTCCCGCCGAAATTGGCAGCGCGATGCCCACGGGCTCGGTCGCCCGGCGCATGATCGTCGCGGTCCGGCCCTTTGCCGCTGATCATTTCATCACGCCAATGGCGGCCGTCGCTGGTGCCGTCGCCGACGAAATCCTGGCGACGATGCTGGAGGCATTCGACAAGGACGACCGCCCTCACCGCGCCTATGTCAACAATGGCGGCGACATCGCCGTCCATCTAGACGGCGATGCGGAGTTTCGTGTCCGTATGGCGCGCGAGGATGGCGCAGCGCTCGGCGATTTCGCGCTCCATTCTTCCAGCCCCAAGCGCGGCATCGCCACCAGCGGACGCGGTGGGCGCAGCCTGTCGATGGGGATTGCCGATTCCGTGACGGTATTGGCCGCGAATGCGGCCGCCTCCGACGCTGCGGTCACACTCGTTGCCAATGCCGTCGATCTCCCTGGCCATGCCGCCATTAGCCGAGCCCGCGCCATCGACGTCGTCGACGACAGCGATCTCGGCGAGCGCCTTGTCGTCACCGGCTGCGGACCTCTGACCGATGCGGAAATCGATAGGGCGCTTTCCCGTGGTCTTGCCAGAGCGGAGCGCTTCATTGCGCTCGGCCTTATCGATCGCGCCGGTCTGTTTCTGAGGAACCAGGGTCTGCTCGCCATGCCGGTCGCAGCCCAGCCATTTACAGCCTCACCTCTTTCAATCGATCAATCCATGGAGCGGTTTTCCAATGCCTGACGTCAAGATCCGCAAGTTCCTCACCGTCATCGAGGAGATTTATCACGAAGGCGGCAAGCCCGTCGCAAAGCCGCTGAAGCGGGGAGCGATCGTCGCCGTCATCGAGAACCCCTTCGCCGGCAGCTATCATGAGGAAATCACCGGTTTCATGAAGGATCTGGAACCGCTCGGCCTCGATATGGCAAACCGGCTGGTCGCGGCACTTGGCGGCGATCCCACCATTGTCGAGGGCTACGGCAAGGGTATCATCATCGGTCAGGCCGGCGAACTGGAGCATGGTGCGCTCTGGCATGCGCCGGGCGGCTACGCTATGCGCGAGGTGCTGGGCGGCGCCAAGGCGATTGTCCCCTCGTCGAAGAAGGTCGGTGGACCCGGCACGCGGCTGGACGTCCCGGTCACCCATATCAACGCCTCCTATGTGCGCAGTCATTTCGACTCGATTGAAGTCGGCGTGCCGGACGGTCCGCGCGCCAACGAGATGGCCGTCGTGCTAGTGATGACCACCGGTCCGCGCGTCCATGCGCGTAGCGGCGGCCTCAAGGCCGAGGACATCAAGGGCGAGGACGGCCTGCGTTGACCGCCGATATCCGCAAGATCACCGTCTTCATCGAGGAGACACTGAGCGAGATGGGTGAAACCATCTCGCCGCCGACGCGCAAGGCTGCCGCTGTGGCCGTCATCGCCAACCCTTTCGCCGGCCGCTATGTCGAGGATCTGACGCCGCTGATCGAGATCGGCGCGGAACTCGGCGGGCTGCTTGGCCGCAAATGCGTCGAAGCGCTCGGGATTTCGCCGGCACAGGCCGAAAGCTATGGCAAGGCGGCGCTGGTCGGCGAGGATGGCGAGCTGGAACATGCGGCCGCCCTTCTGCATCCCTCGCTCGGCAAACCGTTGCGCGAGGCCGTGGAAAAAGGCGCCGCACTCGTGCCGTCCTCAAAGAAGCGCGGCGGCCCCGGCCGACCCCTCGATATTCCGCTCGGGCACAAGGATGCCGCCTATGTGCGGTCGCATTTCGACGGGATGGAGGTGAGCCTCGCCGACGCACCGCGTCCGGCGGAAATCATGGTGGCCGTCGCTGTCACGGATAGCGGCCGGCCGCTTGCTCGCGTCGGTGGACTGAAAGCCTCCGAAGTCGAAGGCAAGGATGGCCTGCGCTAAGGGCACGCTCCAAGATCGTGGCGCCATGGATTCATTTGCATACAAACAATAATGGGAACAGTCGTGACTCAGTCTAATTCGAATGAACCATCGGGCCCGACACCTGAACAATCGCAGGTCGCGGGTATCGACGTCGGCGGTACGTTCACCGATCTCGTGCTCTTCGACACGGTCTCCGGCAAGGTTCGCCTCGCCAAAACGCCGACCACGCTCGACAACCAGGCTTTCGGTGTGCTTAACGCGCTGGATGCGGCGGAAGCCGATGTCGCAGCACTCGACCTGATCGTGCACGGTACCACCACCACCACGAATGCCGTCCTCGAGCGCAATCTCTGCCGAACGGGCCTGATCACCACACGCGGCTTTCGCGACGTGCTGGAACTCGGCCGGCGCACGCGCCCCAACCCCTACGGCATGAAGGGCGAGTTTCGTCCGATCATCCCGCGCGATCTCCGGCTCGAAGTTCCCGAGCGCATGGATGCCGCCGGTAACGTGCTGATCCCGCTCGACGAAGAGGCGCTCCGCATTGCGCTCAAAGCCCTGGTGGACACGGATTGCGAGTCGCTGGTCATCCATTTCCTGCATGCCTATGCCAATCCGGCGCATGAACTGCGCGCCGGCGAGATCGCCGCCGAGATCTGGCCAAACGACAACATCACGCTCGGCCATGCGCTTCTGTCCGAAAGCCGCGAGTTCGAGCGTGGCGTCACGGCGGCCGTCAACGCGTCTGTGCAGCCACTGCTGGCCCGTTATATCGAGCGCCTGGCCGACCAGCTCGCCACCAAGGGCTACAGGCACGACGTTCTCGTCATGAATGGCAATGGCGGCATGGTCTCCGCGCGACACGTCGCCAAGGAAGCCGCAAAGACCGTGATGTCCGGCCCGGCCTCTGGCGTCATGGCCGCCGCCTATACCGGCAGGCGCGCCGGCATCCCCAATCTCATCACCTATGACATGGGCGGCACGTCCACCGACGTCGCCCTGATCCGCAACGCTGAACCGGCGGTTTCGAATGAAATCGAGATCGAATATGCCATGCCGATCCATGTGCCGATGGTCGATGTCCGCACCGTTGGCGCTGGCGGCGGCTCGATCGCGAAGATTACCGCCGCTGGTCTGCTCCAGGTCGGCCCGGAAAGTGCCGGTGCCATGCCAGGGCCGATCTGCTATGGTCGTGGCGGCACAACGCCGACCATCTCCGACGCCAACCTGCTGCTCGGTCGCCTCAACCCTTCCAAGCTCAACTCGGTTCCGGGCGGCATTTCCATCGACGGCATCCGCGACCTGTTCGAGGAAAAGCTCGGCCGGCCACTCGGGCTTGATGCCACGGCGGCGGCCGCTGCCGTCATCCGCATCGCCAATGCCCGCATGGCAGACGCCGTGCGCATGGTCTCGGTCAGCCTCGGTGAGGATCCGCGCGATTTCGCGCTGTTTTCCTTCGGTGGCGCCGGCCCGCTGCACGCAACCGCGATCGCGCGGGAACTTGGCATTCCAAGAGTGCTGACACCGTCCCGTCCCGGGATCACCAATGCGCTCGGCTGCGTCGTCGCCGATCTCCGGCATGATTTCGTCAATACGGTCAACCGCCCGCTCGATGTCGCCGATATGGACGCGGTACACGCGCTCTTCGAAAAGCAGTCGGCGGAAGGACGTCGCCTGATCGGCAAGGAAGCGGTCGCCATTCGCGAGATCCGCGAAATTTACTCCGTCGACATGCAGTTCATCGGCCAGACGCATCTGCTGCGCGTGCCGCTGCCGAGCGCAATGCCAACGCGGGCTGACTTGCAGGCACGCTTCGAGGAGGCTTATTTCAACCGCTTCCATGTCGAGCTCCCGGAAATCCGCGCCAGCCTCGTCAACGTCAACACCTCGGTCATCGGCCGGCGCACGGAGATCGATCTGTCCATGCTGATCGATGCGGCCGGACGCAAGGCGACGCTTGCCGAGGCGCAGACCGGCACGCGCTCGGTCTGGTTCGAGGGCTGGCGGGAGACGCCGATCTACTGGCGGGATCACCTGCCGCTTAAGGCAACGATATCCGGACCGGCGATCATCGAACAGATGGACACGACCATCATCCTCGAGCCCGGCGACGTCGCCACGCAGGACGACGACGGCAATATCATCATCTCGATCGGAGCCGGCCAATGAGCATCGACCCCATCACACTGAGCGTCATTCAATCCGGCCTGCAGCAGGTCTGCGATGAAATGGACCTGACCTTCTCCCGCGCTGCCTTCTCGCCCGTCATCGCCGAGGCCAACGACCGTTCCGACGGTATCTATTCCGCCGAGGACGGTTCGCTGATCGCGCAAGGCGCCGGCGGGCTGCCTGTTTTCGTCGGCACGATGCAATATTCGACCCGCACGCTGATCGAGATGATCGCGTCGGGCAAGGCGGCGGCGCCAAGGCCGGGCGACATCTATATCGTCAACGACCCCTATCTCGGCGGCACGCATCTGATGGATGTGCGCTTTGCCATGCCGGTCTATCGCAATGGCAAGATCTTTTGCTGGCTGTCGAACACCGGCCATTGGCCGGATACAGGCGGTGCCGTCCCCGGCGGTTTTTCGGCCTCGGCCACCTCCGTCGAGCAGGAAGGCTTGCGCCTGCCGCCGGTGCGGCTCTTCAAGGAAGGCAAGCTCGATACCGAGATCTACGCGATCATCTGCTCGAACATCCGCGTCTCCGAACAACGCATCGGCGATGTAAAGGCTCAAGCCGCCGCCCTGCTGGTCGGTCAGGAACGGCTGGTGCGTATTCTCGAACGATACGGTGACGATACGGTCGCCCAAGCGATCGGTGAGTTGCGCCGTCGAGCGGCCGAGCAGATGCGCGCCAATATCCGGTTGATCCCCGAGGGAACCTATCGCTCCATCGCCTATATCGACAGCGACGGCGTGGTCAATGAACCACTCGAAATCCGCCTGACCATCACCGCGACAGGCGACGAGCTTTCCTTCGATTTCGAGGGGTCGTCGAGGCCCTGCGCCGGGCCGATGAATTCGGTACTGGCGACGACGCTATCCTCCGTCTATCTCGCCATGCGCCATATCTTCCCCGATGTCCCGATCAGCGCCGGCGCCTTCGAGCCGTTGAAGGTGAAGACGCCGGAGGGAACCTTCCTCGACGCTCATTATCCGCGCCCGGTTTCCGGCTGCGCTGCGGAAGTCAGCCAGCGCATCGCCGAAGCAGTCTTTGCGGCACTGGTCGAGGCGCTACCTGACCGGGTGACGGCGTCGCCCGCCGGGAGCTCCGGCAATTTTGCGCTGGGCGGCCATGATCCGGAGCGCGAACGCGGCTATGTCATGTACCAGATTTCAGGCGGCGGTTACGGCGGCAACAGCGATCACGACGGGCTTGCCAACGGCTGCTCGACCATCGGCATTTCCAAGGCGCCACCGGTCGAGATCATGGAACAGCAATTCCCCGTGCTTTATCATCGCTATGCCCTTCGCGAAGGGTCCGGCGGCGCCGGCAAGCATCGTGGCGGCTTCGGTCTCGACTACGAGATCGAGCTCAGACGCGGTGCGGCAACCGCAAGCTTCGTCATGGATCACGGACGTTTCGGGCCGCAGGGCGCGCTTGGCGGCGGTGACGGCCGGACGAACAGCGTCACGGTCTGGCGCGGCGGCGAAGCGATGACGCCGGAGCATTTGTCGAAAGCGCAGGACATCGCGCTGAAACCCGGCGACCGCGTCCGCGTCGGCACGCCAGGCGGCGGCGGCTACGGCGACCCGTTGACACGCGAGCCACAAGCCGTTGTAGAAGACGTACGGCTCGGTCGTTATACATCGGCCGAGGCGCTCGATTTGTTCGGCGTTGTCGTAACAGTGGATTGCCATGCGGATGCGACCGCTACGGAGCGAGCCCGTGCCAGCCGTAAGGCATAGGCATATCGCTGTGATTGAGAAAAAAGAGAATTGGGAGACGAGAGCATGAGCCGCGAGATATTCGACTGGGCCGATCCGTTCCGGCTGGTGGAACAGCTGAGCGATGAAGAACGCATGGTGCTGGACACGGCGCATGCCTATGCGCAGAAGAAGCTGGCGCCCCGCGTGCTCGAAGCCTTCCGCCATGAAAAGACCGATCCGACGATCTTCCGTGAGATGGGCGAGCTCGGACTGCTCGGGCCGACCATTGCCCCCGAATATGGCGGCGCCGGCCTCGGCTACGTTGCCTATGGCCTGATCGCCCGCGAAGTCGAGCGTGTGGATAGCGGCTATCGCTCGATGATGAGCGTGCAGTCCTCGCTCGTCATGGTGCCGATCGATGCCTTCGGGTCCGAGGCGCAGAAGCAGAAATATCTGCCGAAACTTGCCACCGGCGAGTGGATCGGCTGCTTTGGCCTCACCGAGCCGAACCATGGTTCCGACCCCGGCTCGATGGCAACACGGGCGAAGAAGGTCGATGGCGGCTATAGCCTCACCGGCGCCAAGACCTGGATCTCCAATGCGCCGATCGCCGATGTCTTCGTCGTTTGGGCCAAGACCGAGGATGGCGTCATCCGTGGCTTCATCCTGGAAAAGGGCTGGAAGGGCCTGTCCGCGCCGGCCATTCATGGCAAGGTCGGCCTGCGTGCCTCAATCACCGGTGAAGTCGTCATGGACAATGTCTTCGTGCCGGAAGAAAACCTGCTGCCGAATGTCTCCGGCCTCAAGGGTCCGTTCACCTGCCTCAACTCCGCCCGCTTCGGCATTGCCTGGGGTGCGCTCGGTGCTGCCGAGGATTGCTATGCCAAGGCGCGGCAATATGTGCTCGACCGCCAGCAGTTCGGCCGGCCGCTCGCCGCCAACCAGCTGATCCAGAAGAAGCTCGCCGACATGGTGACCGAGATCACGCTCGGGCTGCAAGGCTGCCTGCGTCTCGGCCGGATGAAGGAAGATGGCCATCCGCCGGTGGAACTGACCTCGATCCTCAAGCGCAACAGCTGCGGCAAGGCGCTCGACATTGCGCGTGCCGCTCGCGACATGCTCGGCGGCAACGGTATCTCCGACGAGTTCGGCATTGCCCGTCATCTGGTCAACCTCGAAGTGGTCAACACCTACGAGGGCACCCACGACATCCACGCCCTCATCCTCGGCCGTGCCATCACTGGCATCGCCGCTTTTGCGAATTGAGGCCGAATAGCCAAAAAAGAGAGATGCTGTCGAACGGCAGCATCTCCCGCCGCGCTATTTCTCCGACACGCCCGATGATTTGTCATCGTGGTAGTTCAGAATACGGCGCAACAGATAAAGCAGGGCCACTCTTTCGGCGGGATTGAGGTCGGCCATCGTCAACTCGCTGATGACACGAGCCGCAGGTATCATCTCCTCCAGCAGGTGCTCCGCCGCCGGCGTCAAGGACATGATGATCTTGCGCCCGTCCTGCTCGTCCCCGGAGGTGGTAATCAGCCCCCGTGCGGACAGCCGTTCGATGATGCCCCGGATCGTGCCCTGATCGACGGCCGTGGCCTTGACGAGTTCGGTTTGGGAGCTCGGCCCATGATCGCGAAGCGCGCAGAGGGTGACGAACTGGACGGAGGTCAGATTGGGATCGGAGGCGTTTTCCTGGAAGATCGAAAGATGCCGTTGATACACCCTGCGCAGCAGATGGCCTACTTGCTGCGTGACGTCATAGTCGTCCGTATCCGGCCTATCGTGCTTCACATCAGCCATCCGTCGCCAAGATTAGTGTGTACACGCGAATTTCCATCTTCTGCCAACGATTGGCAAGCCGGAAATACGGGATTTCAGCGCAATTTTGCCTAAAAAATACACAGAGAAAGGCCTTGCATTTATAGTGAACACACCAGATCATACCTCAAGGCGACAGGCTATGGATCGCGATTGCACGCGCTCGAAATTCGATGCCGCCGATGACGTGCCGTAAGAACAAGAATCAAAACAGATCAATCCAGAGAGGACGAAAATGAGAGGACTTTTTGCGATTATGGGTACGGCCCTTTGTCTGGCGGCCGGGACACAGGCAATGGCCGGCGAGATCAAGGTCGGCGAGATCAACAGCTATTCTGCACTGCCGGCCTTCACCGATCCCTACAAGAAGGGCTGGCAACTGGCGCTTGACGAAATCAATGCGGCCGGCGGCATCAATGGCGACACGCTGGTGATCATTTCCAAGGATGACGGCGGCAAGCCCGGCGACGCGCTGACGGCCGCCAACGAGCTGGTCGCAAAGGAAGGGGTGGTGATGATCTCCGGCTCCTTCTTCTCGAATGTCGGCATGGCGGTTGCCGATTTCGCCAAGCAGAAGAAGGTCTTTTACCTGGCCGGAGAGCCGCTGACCGACGCGATGATCTGGTCGAAGGGCAACGACTACACATTCCGTCTGCGCCCGCCGAACTACGTGCAGGCCGCCATGCTGGCGCAGGAAGCCGCCAAGCTGCCGGCGAAGCGCTGGGCAACCATCGCGCCGAACTACGAATACGGACAAAGCGCCGTGGCGGTGTTCAAGGAGCTGCTCCAGAAGGCCCGGCCGGACGTGGAGTTCGTCGGCGAGCAATGGCCGCCGCAGGGCAAGATCGATGCCGGGTCCGTGGCGCAGGCCATCGAGGCCGCCAAGCCGGATGCGATCCTCAATGTCGAATTCGGTGCTGATCTAGTGAAGCTGGTGCGCGAAGGCACGACCCGCGATCTCTTCAAGGGCCGCTCGGTGGTTTCCTTCCTGACAGGTGAGCCGGAATATCTGGATCCGCTGAAGACCGATACGCCGGAAGGATGGATCGTCACCGGCTACCCCTGGTATTCCGTCGATACGCCAGTCCATAAAGCCTTTCTCGACGCCTACCAGAAGCGCTACAACGACTATCCCCGCCTCGGCTCGGTGGTCGGCTATGCGCTGGTCAAGTCGATGGCCGCCATCCTGACCAAGGCCAAGTCGACGGACACCGACGCGCTGATTGCCGCCGCCAAGGGCATTTCGGTCGACACTCCCTTCGGCCCGATCACCTATCGTGCCGCGGATCATCAGTCGACGCTCGGCGCCTTCATCGGCAAGACCGCCCTCAAGGATGGAAAAGGCGTGATGGTCGATTTCCAGTACCATAGCGGCAACGACTTCCTGCCGAGCGAGGCTGACGCCGCCAAGCTCCGCCCCTAGCACAACCGTCAAGGCCGGCGGTCGCGGCGTCATGCCCTTCCGCCGGCAAGATGGACACACGCTATCGAGCCGGCATTCGCTCCGTTACGTCGAATGCCACCCTTGTTAAATGGGCAGGGAGCCTCCGTTGGACCTTTATCTTTTGCAGTTCCTGACCGGGCTTTCCAATGCCGCCTCGCTGTTCCTGGTCGCCTCCGGACTATCGCTGATCTTCGGCGTGACCCGCATCGTCAATTTTGCCCATGGCGCCTTCTATATGCTCGGCGCCTATATCGCCTATAGCCTGACGACCCGGTGGGAGAGCGCCTTCGGCTTCTGGGCAGCACTGCTTGTCTCCGCCGCCATCGTCGCAATCTGCGGTGCTCTGCTGGAAATCCTGCTGCTGCGCCGCATCTACCGCGCTCCCGAACTGTTGCAGCTTCTGGCCACATTCGGCGTTACGCTCGTCGTCGAGGACGGCGTGCGGCTGATCTGGGGGCCGGAAGATCTCGTCGGGCCACGGGCGCCCGGACTGTCCGGCGCCGTCGAGATCCTCGGTAGGCCCTTTCCCGCCTATGATCTCGTGCTCATTGCCCTCGGACCCGCCGTTCTCGGCCTGCTATGGCTGCTGCTGCACCGCTCACGATGGGGCATTCTGGTGCGCGCGGCCACCCAGGACCGCGACATGGTCAGCGCGCTTGGCGTGAACCAGAAGTGGCTTTTCACCGGGGTCTTCGCGCTCGGTGTCTTCCTGGCCGCCTTCGGTGGTGGCCTGCAAATTCCGCGCGATGCCGTCACGCACTTCATGGATCTATCCGTCATCACCGAGGTTTTCGTCGTGGTGGTGATCGGCGGGCTGGGCAGCATCGGCGGCGCCTTCCTGGCCGCCATCGTCGTCTCCGAGCTGAACGCCTTCGGCATCCTGGTGTTCCCGGGCATTTCCCTCGTGCTGATGTTCGTGGTCATGGCGGTCGTTCTTGTCCTGCGCCCCTGGGGCTTCTTCGGCAAGCCGTTGCCGGCCTCCCGCGCCGGCCATGCGGCAAGAACCACATGGCAACCACTTGGTCCGCGCAGCCGTGCCGCCGCCGGCGTGCTGATCCTTGGCGCGGTCCTGCTGCCTCTGGTGCTCGGCAATTACGGCCTCGGGGTCGCCAGCGAAGTCCTGATCGCCGTGATCTTCGCCACCAGTCTTCAGTTCATGATGTCGGTGGGCGGGCTTGACTCTTTCGGCCACGCGGCAAGCCTCGGCCTCGGCGCCTACGGGGCGGCATTATCGGTCCAGTGGCTCGGCGCGCCGATGGAGCTTGCCCTTGTCATCGGACCCGTCGTCGCGGCTGCCATATCCCTCATCTCGGGGTGGTTCTGCGTCCGGCTGTCCAACATCTATTTCGCCATGCTCACACTGGCCTTCGCGCAGATCTTCTGGTCGATAGCCTACCAGTGGGTCGACGTCACCGGCGGCGACAACGGCATCGTCGGCGTCTGGCCGTCCGACTGGGCGAGTGGAGCCAAGACCTTCTATTGGCTGGCGCTCGCGGCGGCCGCCCTGTCGGTCGGCTGTATTCGCTATCTGACCTTTGCGCCATTCGGCCATGCCTTGAGAGCCCTTCGGGATTCGCCGCAGCGCGCGGCGGCGACCGGCATTCCGCGCCGCACCGTCCAGCATACGGCATTCGTGGTCTCGGCCTTTTTTGCCGGCCTTGCCGGCTCGCTTCTGGCGTTCCAGAAGGGAAGCATCTTTCCCGACGTGCTCGGCATTCCCATGTCGATCGACGGGCTCGTCATGGTCCTGCTCGGCGGTTTCGGCACGGTATCGGGCGGCATCGTCGGCGCGATCGTCTACAAGACGGCCTCCATCTGGCTGATGAGCAATACCGATCTCTCCCGCATGATCCTCGGCGGCCTCATCATCCTTCTGGTCGTGGCCTTTCCGGAGGGGATCGTCGGCACGCTGGGGCGCATCCTGGGTACTCGCAAGCAGCAACCAGCAATCCTTTCGCGACCGGTCGCCAAGATGGGGGATGCGCCATGAGCCAGCCGCTTCTGTCAGTATCGCATCTGAGCAAGAGCTATCAGGGCCTCAAGGCGGTCACCGACGTCTCCTTTTCGCTCGTCCGTGGCGAGCTGATGGCGCTTATCGGCCCCAACGGCGCCGGAAAGAGCACCTGCTTCAACATGCTGAACGGGCAGATCAGGCCCGATGCAGGGTCGGTGATCCTCGACGGGGTCAATACGTCAGGCCTTTCGCCCGCCCGAATCTTCCGCCTTGGCGTCGGCCGGACATTCCAGATCGCGGAAGTCTACCTCTCTATGACCGTTCGCGAGAACGTGCAGGTAGCGATCCTGTCGCATGCCGGAAATCTCTCGGGATGGACCGGCTTCTTCGGACGGCTGGACCGCAAATTCCGCAGCGAAGCCGAAGAGCTGATCGGCCTGATCGGTCTCCGCGACCAGGCCGATCGTCCCTGTCGCGAACTTCCCTATGGCGACGTCAAGCGCCTTGAGCTTGCCATCGCGCTGGCGGGCGATCCGAAGCTCCTGCAGATGGACGAGCCCGCTGCCGGAATGGCCCCACGCGAACGCATCGAGCTGATGAAGCTGACCGCCCGGATTGTCGAGGAAAGACAGATCGGCGTTCTCTTCACCGAGCATGACATGGATATCGTCTTCGAACATGCGTCGCGGATCCTCGTGCTCAATCGCGGCGTGATTATCGCGGAAGGGTCTCCCGAAGCGATCCGGACCAATCCCGACGTCCAGGCCGTCTATCTCGGCTCCGGCCTGCTTTACGCCAACAGATCGGAGGGCTGATGCTGGAAGTATCGCGTCTCAATAGCTGGTACGGACCCGCCCATATCCTGTTCGACGTGGAGCTGCAGGTTGCCGAAGGCGAAGTCGTCGCCCTGCTTGGCCGCAACGGCGCCGGCAAATCGACGACCTTCAAATCGATCATGAGCCTGCTGATGTCGAAACAGGGGGAAGTCCGGTTTCGCGGCGAGGATATTTCCAGGCTTGCTCCGTTCGACATCGCCCGCAGGGGGCTCGGCTATGTGCCGGAAGACCGGCGCATCTTTACCGGACTGACGGTGGAGGAAAATCTCGAAGTCGGGCGGCAGGTGGGGCGCGACAATCGCGCGGTCTGGACGCCCGAGCGCATCTACGAGATCTTTCCGAACCTCGGCGGCATGCGCAAAAGACCGGCCGGCAACATGAGCGGCGGCGAGCAGCAGATGCTGACGATCGGCCGCACCCTCATGGGCAATCCGCATCTGATCCTGCTTGACGAACCATCCGAAGGGCTGGCGCCGAAAATCGTCGAACAGATGGCCGACGCGATCGTCACGATGAAGCGCGAGGGACTGTCCATCCTTTTGTCGGAACAAAACCTGCATTTCGCCCGGCTGATATCCGACCGCGCCTATATTCTGGAAAAGGGCGGGATCCGATATTCTGGCACCATTGCCGAACTCGAAAGTCGCGAGGATATTCGGCAGGCCTATCTCGCAATGTAATGATCGAATCTGGGTCGAGCGTTGGGTCAGCAATGACAAGGAGGGGCCGCAGTGACCATGGAAATCCGCCTGCTCGAAGCAAACGATCAGGCTCTGCCGGCCCTGGCCGCACTGATGGAAGAAATGCAGGTGCATTACGGCGTGGCTTGCCCACCGCGCGAAGACATCATCTTCGGCCTCGAATCCATGCCGCCGGGCGCGGAAATCCTGCTGGCGGAGGAGAACGGCGCTGTCCTCGGCTTTGCTGCTTTTTCCGGCATCTATCCAGGCCCTGGCCTCAAACCCGGTATCTTCCTCAAGGAGCTTTATGTCGGCAACAACAGCCGCGGTCAGGGGCTCGGACGCCGCTTGATGCGGGCGCTGGCCGGCCTTGCGAAATCTCGTGGTCTTTCCCGGATCGACTGGACCGCCGATCCGGATAATGAGCGCTTGCTGGCCTTCTACGACGAGATCGGCGGCATGCGAAAGACCGACAAGCTCTTTTATCGCCTGGATGGCGAAGCGCTCGACAAGCTTGGGATGTGATGACCGACGCAAGGCGGCGGGTTCAATCCCGCATTTCCTCCGCCTGCGCCATCAGCCATGTCCGGAAGGCCTCCATGGACGAGTTCGGCTTCACCTCATGCGGCGTCGCGAACCAGTAGCCATAGCTGCTGCGGTACCCAAGGCCGCGAGGATTGACCAGCTTTCCGGCCGCAAGTTCCTCCAGCATCAGGCCGCGCGGGACGAGCGCCATGCCCTGCCCGGCAAGTGCGGCGCGGATTACCATCGTATAATATCCGAAGCGCGTGATGTGTCGTACCTCCAGCTCAGCCGCGCCATTGCTCTCGACGAAATATCGCCAGTGCAGCGGGGTCTGCGGGTGCTCCAGCATCTCGCCCCTGGCCAGATCCGCGATCGTTTCCGGCATGCCGTTCTTTTCCCAATAGCTCGGCGCACTCACGAGAAGCACCTCGTGGCCGAAAAGATAATGCAGGTTCTTCTCCTGTCGGGGCTCCGCGAGAAAATGGAATATCCCATCCGGGACTTCGGATTGGGTCGGCGATACGAAGGTTGTGAACTGGACTTCGATATCCGGATGCTTCTCCGCAAATTGCGCAAAGCGCGGCAACAGCCAGCGATCGCCAAAGATCGGCAGGACCTGCAGCCGCAGGACGCGCGGGCCCGGCTTCAGCCGGGCGACACGCAACGCCGCGTCCTCCATCGCCTTCAGTACCGTGCGCGCATGCTCGATATAGATGGAACCGACTTCCGTCGGAATCATGCCGCGTGGTGTGCGGACGAAAGCAGGACTACCGATCAGATTTTCCAATGCCAGCAGTTGCTTGCTGACCGCGCTCTGCGACAGCGATGTACTCTCGGCCGCCGCGCTGGTCGATCCTCTCTCGGCCACCGCCAGCAGCACCTGCAGCGCGGTTGTCGAAGGCAGACGTTGTCGACCGGATGCCATGCAAATCTCCGCGCTATTGCCAATCAGACCGTGTCACGCGTCAGCCCGTGGCCGAACTCCTCGCATGAATATCGGTAAACCCAATGCGATATCCGAGCTAGTCGTTTTCGTCATAGCGGGGTGAAATAACTTCGCTTGCCCACGAAACAAGCACGTGGGAGCCTTGCCGAAAGTTTAAACAGCAGGGGAATATCAATGCCTGAACCCACTCAGCTCTGGGGTGGACGCTTCAAGTCCGGACCGTCCGAAGCCTTGGCCAATCTCTCGCGCGCGCCGAAGTCCTACTTTCGCCTGTTCCGCGAGGATATCGCCGGCTCCCGCGCCCATGCCTCAGAGTTGAAGCGCGCCGGCGTGCTGGTCGAAAGCGAGTTCTCCGCCATTCGCGCAACACTCGACGCCATCGAGGCGGATGTTGACTCCGGCATTGAGGAGCCAATCCCAGGGGACGAAGACGTCCACACCTTCCTCGAGCGCCTGCTGATGGCGCGGCTCGGCGCACTCGGCGGCAAGCTGCGTGCCGGACGGTCCCGCAACGACCAGACGGCCAACAACACGCGCCTCTATCTGCGCCGTATGGCGCGCGAACTCTCTAGCGAGATCATCTCGGTCCAGGAGGCGCTGATAAGCCAGGCCTCGCAGCACGCCGAAACGGTCATGCCGGGCTTCACCCATCTGCAGCCGGCGCAGCCGATCGTCCTTGGCCACCACCTGATGGCGCATGCGCAGTCGCTGTTGCGCGACCTTCAGCGCTTCCAGGATTGGGATCGTCGTTTCGACCGCTCGCCGCTCGGCGCCGCCGCGCTTGCCGGATCGGGCATCGCCTGCCACCCCGACCAATCGGCCATCGAGCTCGGCTACTCCGCCGCCTGCGAAAACTCGATCGATGCGGTCGCGGCCCGCGACCATGTGGCCGAGTTCCTCTTCATATGCTCGCTGGTTGCCGTCGATCTCTCACGGCTTTCCGAGGAGATCTGCATCTGGAGCTCCAAGCAATTCAGCTGGGTGCGGCTGCACGATTCCTATTCCACCGGCTCGTCCATCATGCCGCAGAAGAAGAACCCGGATATTGCGGAGCTGACACGCGGCATGTCGGGAACGCTGATTGGCAATGTCACCGGCTTCCTGGCAACGATGAAGGCCATGCCGCTTGCCTATAACCGCGACCTGGCGGAAGACAAGCGCAGCCTGTTCGAAACGATCGACATTCTCGAACTGATTCTGCCCGCTTTTGCCGGCATGGTCGCAACGCTCGAATTCGATGTCGAGAAATTGCGGGAGGAAGCGCCGAAGGGCTTCACGCTGGCGACCGAGGTCGCCGACTGGCTGGTCGGCCAGAACGTGCCGTTCGCGGAGGCGCACGAGATCACCGGCGCGGTCGTCCGCTATTGCGAGGAACGCGGCCACGATCTTGCCGGGCTCACCGAGGATGATCTGCCGAAGATCGATCAGCGGCTGAACAAGAACATGCTTGCCGCCATCACGCTCGACAATGCACTTGCCAGCCGCACCGGTTACGGCGCCACCGCGCCGGTTCGCGTGCGCGAACAGATTGCCCGCTTCGAAACGGCAATCAACGCCTGCCGCGCCTTTGCCGACACGCCGGGAACAGTGACCAAAGCCACGCATGGAGAGAACGACCCTCAGGAGCCTCGAAGCCGATGACCGCCGCAAGCACCAGCCCATCCCCCACCGACGACAAATACGAAATCGCCCATCTGCGCCTCGTGCCGAAGCGGCATATCGGCCGCATGGTCGCTGCAGCCATCGTACTCGTCCTGCTCGCGGGGCTGGTGCGCGCTTTCAGCGTCGGACAGATAGAGTGGAGTTACGTTCGCCAGTTCCTGTTCGCACCGGCCATTCTCGATGGCCTCACGAACACGCTGCTGATGACCGTGGCAGCCATGGCGCTCGGCATCGTACTCGGCGTCCTCATCGCCATCATGCGCATTTCCGGCAATCCGGTGCTCTCCTGTATCGCCGTCGGCTATGTCTGGATCTTTCGTGGCGCACCGGCGCTGCTGCAGCTGATGCTCTGGTTCAACCTGGCGCTGATCTTCCCGACCATGGGCATCCACGGCCTTCTCGAATTTCGTACCGTGGACGTAATGACGCCCTTCGTCGCCGCCATGCTTGGCCTCGGCATTTCCCAGGGCGCCTATACGTCCGAGGTCGTCAGAAGCGGGCTGCTCTCGGTCGATAGCGGTCAATACGAGGCCGCCCGGACCATAGGCATGACGCAGATGAAGATGCTGCGCCGCATCGTGCTGCCGCAGGCCATGCGCGTCATGGTCCCACCGATCGGCAACGAAGTGATCGGCATGGTGAAGCTCACATCGCTCGCAAGCGTCATCCAGTATTCCGAGATCCTGCACAACGCGCAAATCATCTACTTCGCCAATACCCGCGTTCTCGAACTGCTGCTCGTCGCAAGCTTCTGGTATCTCGTCGTGGTCTCGGTCCTGTCGGTCGGCCAGCACTATATCGAACGTTATTTCGGACGCGGTTCGAAATCGATCAAAGCGTCCATGTGAGGTCGACCATGAAACAGGATATTCTCGTCAAGGCCGTCGACGTCACCAAGAACTACGGCGACTTCTGCGCTCTCGACAAGGTCAGCATGGAAGTCGTGCGCGGCGAAGTCAGCTGCATCATCGGCCCTTCCGGCTCCGGCAAGAGCACGTTTCTCAGATGCATCAACCTTTTGGAGCGGATGGATGGCGGCGCCATCTGGGTCAACGACGAGCTGGTCGGCTACCGTCGCGAAGGCAACAATCTACATCAGATCAGCGATGCTGAAATCTCCCGTCAGCGCCGGCGCATCGGCATGGTCTTCCAGCGCTTCAACCTGTTTCCGCACAAGACCGCGATCGAGAACATCATCGAGGGACCCGTGCATGTGCTTGGACAATCCGCCGAGCAGGCCCGCGAACAGGCGTCTGTCCTTCTCGAGCGCGTCGGTCTTGCCGCGAAGGCGAACCATTATCCGTCGGAGCTTTCGGGCGGCCAGCAGCAGCGCGTCGCCATTGCCCGCGCCATGGGCATGCAGCCGGATCTCATCCTCTTCGACGAACCCACATCGGCGCTCGATCCGGAACTCGTCTCGGAAGTACTCGACGTCATGAAGGATCTCGCGGCCTCCGGAATGACCATGATCGTCGTCACCCACGAGCTCGGGTTCGCCCGCAGCGTGGCCAATACCGTTACCTTCATGGAGGCCGGGAAAGTGATTGAGACAGGCTTGGCGTCGGAGGTTCTCAGTGCCCCGAAAAGCGCCAGGACGGCGGAATTCATCAAGGCCGTCCATAGCTGAGAAAGAGAGTGGCGAGCCATCAGGCCCGCCAGTGCCAACCAGATCAAAAATGGGGAACACTATGAAAAAGCATCTCGCAATGCTCACCATCGCCTGCCTGGCGGTCACCTCGGTCAGCGCCGCAGGCCTGCCGGAGCGCATCAAATCGGCCGGTAAGGTGGTCGTCGCCAACCAGCCGAACTATCCGCCGATGGAATACAAGGATCCGGCGACCAACACGCTGATGGGTGTCGACATCGACCTCGGCCTGGCACTGGCCAAGCAGCTCGGCACCACGGTCGAATGGGCCGACATCGGCTTCGAACAGATGATCTCTTCGCTGACGACCGGCCGTGTCGATCTGATCCACAGCGGCATGAGCGACCTACCGACGCGTCGCGACGCGCTCGATTTCGTAGACTACATGAAGTCCGGCGCGCAATTCTACACGACCGCTGCCCGCAAAGATGAGTTCAAGAAGCCGACCGATTTCTGCGGCAAGATCATCGGCATGAGCCGCCGCACGTCCTTCCCGGATGAAACGGCGAAGTGGAGCGCCGCCAACTGCGAAGCAGCTGGATTGCCGGCCGTAAAGGTCGTCGGCACCGAAGGCTCGGCGGATGCCCGCGCCCAGCTGAAGCAGGGCCGCGTCGATGGCGCGGTGCAGGGCTCCGAAACGCTTCCCTATCTGCTGACCCTCGAGAAGGACACCTATACTGTCGTCGGCGAGCCCTTTACCGCCGTCTATCAGGGTATCGGCTTTGCCAAAAAGGATACTGAACTACGTGATGCCTATGCCGCCGCGCTGAAGGCGCTGATGGCCAGCGGCGAGTACAAGACGATCTTCGCAAAGCACGGCCTCGACGGCACGATGCTGGATGGCATCTACATCAACGGCGAAGCCGTCAAGTAAGGATCGCGATCGGCAGCTCAGGCAATCGCCGCGGGCTGCCGATCCACCGCGAAATGGCAGCATGCCGCCAAGGTTTGACAAACCGAGACACGGAAAGAGAAAACCGGAATGCCCCGCTCACTTGACGACGCTCCTGTTGACCGGCTTGCGTCCTTCGTTGCAAACCTTCGATTTGAAGCGCTACCGGCCGATGTGATCGACAAGGCGAAGATACATATCGCCGACACGCTCGGCGCAGCACTAGCCGGTGCCCGTTCCAACGAGTTCCGGATCACGCGCCGTATTGTCGGATCGCATGGAGCGGCGCGTATCTGGGGCACGAACGCCTTTACCGGCGCACGCGATGCCGCGCTGATCAACGGTGTTTCCGCCCATGCTTTTGAGTTGGACGACGCCGGCGGCTGCGACCATTCGGGCGCCGTCGTCATGCCTGCCCTGTTGGCCGCTATCGCACAGATGCCACGCGCCGTCTCCGGCAAAGAGTTGATCGCAGCCGTCGTTGCTGGATACGATGTCGGCCGCCGCATCCTGGAAGCGACGGGCGGCTACGACAGCCACAACAGTCTCGGCTGGCACTCGACAGGCACCTGCGGCACGCTGGCGGCCGCTGCCGCCGTTGCTAATATTCGTGATCTCGATGCCCATATCACCCGCGACGCCATCACGCTTGCAACCAGCTTTTCCTCCGGCCTCTGGGCCTTCATCCATGATGGTTCCCAGGCCAAGAAGATCCATGCCGGGCGCGCGGCGGAGGGCGGCCTTTTGGCGGCACAGCTTGCCACCGAGGGTTTTGCCGGACCGTCTAAGGTCTTCGACGACGTATGGGGCGGCTTCTTCCGCTCCTTCAACAAATCCACTTGCGATGTGGACAAGCTGAGCGAAGCGCTCGGCGAAGTCTGGAAGGTGAAGCGGGCAGTGTTGAAGCCATATGCCTCCTGCCGCGGTGCGCATTCGGCGGTCGATGCGCTGGAAGACCTGCTGAAGCAGACGGCGCGGACGGCCTCGCAGATCGAGGCGATCGAATTGCGGCTGAGCCCGATGCTGATGGGCATGTGCGGCGCCAAGGAAGGCGGCGCGATGGCACCGACCCAGATGAGTCTGCCCTATGCCGTGGCGGCGCGCTGCGTCTTCGGAACCGCCGGTCTTGAGGCCTATTCGGCCGAACGACGCTCGGATCCGAAGGTTCACACCATCATGGAGCAGATGCAATTGATCGTCGATGACAGCATGAAGCCACTCGATGAACCCTTCGTCACGCTGACGTTCAAAGACGGTCTGCGCGCGACCCATATGGTTCCCCGCGCCACGGGCTCCGCCGAAAGGCCGATGCTCCTCCCGGATATCACCGACAAATTCAAGGAACTCGCTACGATGAGCCTGAGCACCGAGCAAACGGACCACCTGTGGAGCACCCTCGCCACGCTCGAGGAATTGGACGATTGCCGCAAGCTCGCGGACCTTATGGCCGGGGACGCAGACAGCCGACCCGTCTTTTGCTGAGGATATTCTCATGAGTTTCGATCTGACACCGCGCCCTCTCAATCCGGCGCCGAACACACCAAAGATGATCTGGCCGAACGGCGCCAAGAGTGCCCTGTTCATCGGCTTCGATGTCGACGCCGAGACCGCCTGGATCGGCAACAACCCATCGAATGTCGATCGCATGGTGACCACCTCGCATGGCGGCTACGACCGGCGTGTCGGAATAGCAAAGATCCTCGAACTGATGGATGAGCTCTCCCTGAAGGGCACGTTCTTCACGCCGGGATGGACGGCGCTCGCACATCGCGAGATCTGCGAGGCGATCCTGACGGCCGGCCACGAGATCGGGCATCATGGCTATCTGCACAAAATGCCCGACCGCGAGAAGCTGGACGAAGCCTTCGAGGAGATCGATCGCGGTTTCGAGGCGCTGCAACAGGCGCTCGGCGTCAGGCCCGTCGGCTACCGGGCGCCTTCGGGGGAGAATTTCCCCGAGCTGCTGGCCTATCTCGCCAAATCCGGCATTCGCTACTCCAGCTCCTTCCGCGACGATATCCTGCCCTATCGTCACGCCTCATCCGACGGCATGGATGGGCCGGTCGAAATTCCGGTCAACTTTGCCTTCGACGACTGGAATTTCGGCATGTCGAGCCGCACAAGTCCGCGCGCCCTTTTCGGCCGCGACGCCGTGCTGCCGCTCTGGATCGAGGAATTCGAGGCAACGCATGCCTGGGGCGGCGTCACCACACTGGTTCTGCATCCGCAGGTCTCCGGCCGGCCAATGCGCTGGTTCATTCTTCGCGATTTCCTGCGCCATGTTCAGTCTAAGGGCGATGTCTGGATTGCAACCGGGGCGCAGATAACGGACCATTTCGAGGCGCTCGAGGCAGAGCGCAGAGCTTCTCCCACGTAAGATTGGATGGTGAACAATGGCGATTGACGAAGATAAACTGCAGCAACTGCGCGAAAAATTCGGCGAAGGTCACGGCGGCAGCATCCATGATCCGGAGTTCCGCGCCGTCGCGGACAGGATCTTTTCGGCGAGCGGCACGCGCGCGGCTCCCTTCAGTGGCATACCGACGCTGCTGGATGCCGCCTATCGCCAGATCGACGCCGAGAACCCCGATCTCAGCGATCTCGATATCGCGCTCATCGGCGTTCCGATGGACCTTGGCGTCACCAATCGCCCGGGTTCGCGCTTCGGACCCCGGGCGCTGCGCGCCATCGAGCGTGTCGGGCCATACAATCACGTCCTGAAATGCGCGCCCACGTTCGAGGCGAAGGTCGCCGATATCGGCGACGTCCCATTCCGCAGCCGCTATCGCCTCGAACTCAGCCATGAGGATATCGAGCGCCGTTTTGGGCAGATCGTTGCGGCCGGCGTCATCCCGCTGGCGGTCGGTGGCGACCATTCGATAACGCATCCGATCCTGAAAGCCGTCGGCAAGGAGCGGCCTGTCGGACTGATCCACATCGACGCCCATTGCGATACCGGCGGCGCTTACGATCTCACGAAGTTCCACCATGGCGGCCCCTTCCGCAACGCCGTTCTTGATGGCGTCCTCGATCCGACACGCACCATTCAGATCGGCATTCGCGGGGCTGCGGAATATCTCTGGGAATTCTCCTATGAGTCAGGGATGACCGTCATACATGCCGAGGATATCTCTCGCATGGGGATCGATGCCATCATCGAGAAGGCACGCGCCGTCGTCGGCGACGGCCCTACCTATCTGTCCTTCGATGTCGACAGTCTCGACCCGGCTTTTGCGCCCGGCACCGGCACGCCGGAGATCGGTGGATTAACCAGCCGGGAGGCGCTCGCCATCCTCCACGGATTGAAGGGCATCGATTTCGTCGGCGGCGATGTCGTCGAAGTCGCCCCGCAATATGATGCCACCACGAACACAGCCCATGTCGCGGCGCAAATGCTGTTCGAGATCCTGAGCCTCATCCGCTTCAGCCCGTCACTGGCGTTATGACGCATGTTCGATCGGCCTGAACTGGAAGGAGTTTCCGAATGGCGGTGAACGGAAAAGGGCGCAAGCCTCTGGGACTTGAACAGCTGGCTGAAGCAATCGAGATGCTGAAGCGGGCCGTCGGTCCCTTCGGCTGGAGCACGCATCCCGGCCTTATCGAACCGCACGCGGTCGACTGGACGGGATCGATCCGCGGCGACTCCCCCCTGTTGCTGAAGCCGGCAAACACGCAGGAGGTTGCGGCAATCGTCACCATCTGTGGGCAATATGGTCTGAAGATCGTACCCCAAGGTGGAAACACCTCGCTGGCGGGCGGTTCCGTGCCGTCCGGCGAGGGTTTCGAAATCATCGTCAATCTCGCGCGCATGAACAAGGTGCGGGGTATCGACACGATCAACGATACCATCACCGTCGACGCGGGATGCCTGCTCGCCATGATCCAGGCCGAAGCGGCGAACGCATCGCGCTTCTTTCCGCTGCGCCTTGCCTCCGAGGGCAGCTGCCAGATCGGCGGCAACCTTGCCACCAATGCCGGCGGCAGCAACGTCATCCGCTACGGCAACACCCGGGATCTGGTCCTTGGCCTGGAAGCTGTGCTTGCGGACGGCCGGATCTGGAACGGATTGCGCGGGCTGCGCAAGGACAATATGGGCTACGACCTGAAGCAACTCTTCATTGGCAGTGAAGGCACGCTCGGCATCATCACCGGCGCCGTGCTGAAGCTGTTTCCGAAGCCTGCCTCTATCGCCACCGCCGTCTGCGCCGTGCCCTCCGTCCAGGCGGCGCTGGAGCTACTGGCCCTGTGCAAACAGCGAACCGGTGGGCAGATAACCGCCTTCGAACTCATGCCGCGCAACGGTCTGGAACTTGTCTTCAAGCATTTTCCGGCATGCCGCATGCCATTGGACCAGCTTCACGACTGGCAACTGCTCATCGAATTCTCCTCGATTGACGAAGCGGTCTCCCAGCAGGAGCGGATCGAGGCCGTTTTGTCCGAGGCCTATGCGTCCGGTCTGATCGTCGACGCGGCAATAGCCAGCTCCATCGAACAGAGCAGAAGCTTCTGGGCAATTCGCGAAGCATTGGCGGAAGCCGACATGAAGGAGGGTGCGACGGTCCAGGGGGACATTTCCGTTCCGATTTCGGCGATACCCGACTTCCTGGACAGTTGCTCAAGCGCGATCGTAAAAGCGGTCGACGCTGCCCGGATCATCGCCTTCGGCCATCTTGGCGACGGCAATATCCATTTCGGGATCATTGCGCCGGAAGCTGTCCCCACCGAAGAGTTTCTGGCGAGATCGGACGAAATACATCAGATCATCTGCGATCATGCCGACCGCTTTGGCGGTTCGGTCGCCGCTGAACACGGCCTTGGAATCATGAAGACCGATGCGGTCCTCAAATATCGTGGTGACGTCGAGCATGATCTCATGCTTGCCATCAAGCACAGCCTCGATCCTCAAGGCATGATGAACCCGGGCAAGGTACTCAAACGAAAGTAGATCGTTTGACTTTCGATGATCAGCCGCTCTCTTCCAGCGCATTCCCAGGTCCGCCCTACTGCACCTCATGTACATAGCGGTGGCTTCTCGTCGTCGCCCGATGCCGCGCGACAAGGACCGGGGCGGCAGACTGATCGTAGGACACCTCATCGATCGTCAGCACGGCATCCGGCAGAGTGAGCTTCAACAGGCGGGCATCGTCTTCCGTCGCAAGCGTTGCGGCAATCTGCTCGCGAACCGCGGAAATACGGATGCCATAGCGATCGAGCAGGAACAGATAGAGCAGCGCGGGAATGTCCTCTTTCTTCTCGGGGAAGCCCGGCAGCAAGTGCGCCGGAAGCGTGATGATCTCATGCATGACCGGCACACCGCCTACGCTGCGCAGGCGATGAAAGGTGATCACCTCCGTCGGGCTTTCCAGTTGCAGGCTCGCGCTCTCGTCCTGGCTGGCAAGGCGCTTCTCGAGAGACAGGATTTCCGAGGTGGAATTCTGCAGCGAGCCGTCGAGGCCATGAAGGCGGAAATACTGAAAGAAGAAGCGCAGGCTGTGTTGCGGCGTGCGCCCCGTCACGACCGTTCCCGTCTTGCGCCGGCGGCTCAGCAATCCTTCATTGGTCAGATCCGCCAAAGCCCGCCGGATGGTACCGACTGCGACACCGAACATCTGCGAGAGCGCGATCTCGCTCGGCAGGACCGTTCCCGCGGGCCATTTGCCCATCATGATCGCTTCCGTGATCTGTCGCTTGACCACCTCGTAGAGCGGCAGGGAAAACTCCGCCGCACGTGACGTGTCCGCTAAAAAATTGGGCATTTCGCGCAATTAATTGCCTCTTATTTGGAGTTGACTCGCGGAAGGCGAGGAAGCATCATTACTATATAGTTTATATGAATACGAGAGCAGAACAAACCTCCATTCCGCGCATCTTTTCGGAACTCAACGTGAGCAATCAAGCCTTATCACCCCAGTCGATATCATTTGCAAACGCCTTGGCGGCAATCGAACGTGATGTCGAAAAAGCGGTCGAAGATTTGGCGCGCATGATTGCCATCGACACCTCCTTTCCACCCGGCATGGGCTACCCTGCCTTCGCGGACCTGATGGAGGAGCTGCTGGCACCCCTGGGCTTTCACACTAGGCGCGTCAAGGTGCCGGACGAGCTATGGCGTGTCGCCAATGGCCCAGCCTTAGGAGAGCGCGTCAACCTGGTTGCTGAGCGCCCGGCAAACAAGCCGGTCTGCGGCCTCTACTATCATGTTGATACCGTTCCCGCAGCACCCGGCTGGCAGCGTCATCCGCTGTGCCTGACGCGCGAGGGAGACCAGCTTTTCGGGTTGGGTGCCGCCGACATGAAGGGGACAATTGCCGCAACTTTGCTTGCGCTGCGCACCGCCGAGGAGCACGGCGTCGAGCTTGCCTATGCTCCCATGCTGCTGCTGTGCACGGATGAGGAAGGCGGGCTTTATCCGGGTATCCGCTATCTTGCCGAACAGGGCATGCTCAAGGGACATATCGTCAATTTCAACGGTTCGGCCGCGCCGCGCGTCTGGGCCGGCTGCTTCGGTGTCTTTCATCTGCAGATCACCATCAGGGGGCACGCCGTTCATGCCGGCGAAGGCAATCGCACCGGCTCGGGCATCAATGCCATCGAGGGAGCCCTTCCCCTCCTCAATGCGCTTCATGCGCTGAAGCCGCAGATCGCCGCTTTCGAGTCCAAACTGCCGCCACCGCCGCATGCGAGCGGCCCGCTGCGGCCGCAGCTATCGATATCCGCCGTCGACGGGGGCACCTCGGGCGGGCAGGTCGCGGCCGAGGTCAAGATCCTCGTCAGCCGCCGTTACGCTCCCGAGGAAAGTTATGCGGCCGCGCGCGCCACACTCGAGGATCTGGTGCGCGCATGCGTGGCGCAGACACCGGGCCTTAGCTTCGACATCGATCTCGTCGGCCATCTGATCCCGACGGCGGACCCCGATGGCCCTCATTGGCCGCGCTGGCAGAAGGCGCTGAGCCTCGGTTTCGGCTACCAGCCCTCCGACTTCAGCAAGTGGGGGGCCGCGAGCTGCTCGGATTTCGGTTACGTCCAGCAGGCAGGCGCGATGCAGGAGATACTGCTCGGGGGCCTCGGACGTCCCGAAAGCTGCATCCACAGCCCGGAAGAACACACGACAACGACGGATATCATCGCCCTGGCGAAAAGCATTCTCGCCTATCTCGCGCAGGATTTTTCCGCCGATCTCATTCCAGAACATTCCGCGTCAAAATAAGGGGAACACCAGATGCTGAAGTTGAACCGACGTCATTTTCTGGCCGGAACGGCGGCGCTCCTGACAGCGCCGTCTCTCGGTCTCGCTCAAGCCGCCACGCCGGCAAAGGGCGGAACGCTGCGGATTTCCGTCGATCAGGCGGCGAGCGTGATCCATCCGCTTCTGACCCGCGTCAATCCCGAATACATGGTCACCGAGCTGCTCTACAGCAATCTGACGCGGCTGAAGGTCGACATGACCATGGAGCCGGACCTTGCCGAATCCTGGAGCGCCAACGATGCGCTGACCGAATGGACCTTCAAGCTCCGAAGTGGCGTGAAATTCCATGACGGCTCGCCCTTCAGCGCCACAGATGTCGTCGAGACCTTCAAGGCGATCCTGAACCCGAACAATGCGTCTCCGGCCCGCAACAATGTCGGCCCGATCGCCGATGTCACAGCCGCCGACCCTCTGACCGCCGTCTTCAAGCTCTCGGGTCCCTATGCCGATTTCCCGGTCGCCATGGCCTATACGGTGGCCCGCATCATTCCCGCCTCGATCGCCACCGGCGACTTCAAGAAGCTGTCGACAACAGCGAACGGTACCGGCCCCTTCAAGCTCGTGTCCTATGAGCCCGACCGCCTGATCGTCGTCGAACGCAATCCGGATTATTACGATCCGAAGCGTCCCTATCTCGACCGCGTGGAAATCCAGGTTTTCCCGGATACATCGGCGCAAACCTCCGCACTCCTGGCCGGCGACATTGATGTGGTCTCCACCGTCCAGCCCACCGAATATCTGCGCATGAAGGATGCCCAGGGCGTCAACGCATTGCGCATTCCGTCCGGGCAGTTCTGCAACATCAATTTCGGTTGCGACACCAAGCCCTTCAACGATCCCCGCGTCCGGCGTGCCCTGGCACTGACCGTCGACCGGCAGGCCATGGTCGATTTTGTCACCGAAGGCTTCGGAACGCCGGGCAACGACACACCGCTGAACTCCTCCTACCACTTCTACACAGGCCTTCCGCTGCGTCAGGCCAATATCGAGGAAGCAAAGAAACTGCTCACCGAAGCGGGCTATCCAGACGGCTTCGAAGCCACTCTGATCGCCTCGGACAAGCCGAGCCAGCGGACGCAGCTCGCTGTGGCGCTGCGCGAAATGGCCAAGGAAGCCGGCATCAGGATCAACGTCCAGACCATGCCGCATGCCACCTATCTGGATCAGGTCTGGAAGAAGGGCAGCTTCTATGTCGGCTTCTACAACATGCAGCCGACGGCCGACGCCATCTTCAAGCTTCTCTACACCTCAGATGCCGCCTGGAATGAAACACGCTGGAACAACGCGGCCTTCGACAAGGTCGTCAACGAAGCACGCGGGATCACCGACGAGGCCAAGCGCAAGGCACTCTATGCTGAAGCGCAAAAACTGATGAACGAGGAAGTTCCCTCGATCATCCCAGTCTTCTTCGACGTGCTCGCGGCCAAGCGTGACTGGGTCTCGGGCTTTGAAGTCCATCCGCGCGCCTCCGTCTTCCGCCTCGATTACACCGCCTTGACCGACAAGGCGCCGAAGCGGAGCTGAGCTCTGCCGATATAGGCGTTGCGCGTCGCTTTCCGGCGCGCAACGCAGCCCAAAGGCCGGCCGCACAATCCTCAGCCGGCCACAGGAACGCCAGGGAACAAGCCCTTGTCACCGCACTATCTGATCAAGCGACTATTGATGATCGTCTACACGCTCTTCGTCGTGTCGCTCGTCGTCTTCGCCATTACCCAGGTCCTGCCGGCCGATGCCGCCGTGATGATGCTGGGAGAAAACGCCACCGCCCAGGCGTTGGACGCCCTGCGCCAGCAGATGGGTCTCAACGACCCCGTATGGCTGCAGTATCTGCATTGGCTGAGTGGCGTCCTGCATGGCGATTTCGGCCATTCGCTGCGCACCGGCCAGCCCATCGGTCCCGTGATGTTCGAAGCGCTGGGACGGTCCCTGCTGCTCGCCTGCCTGTCGATCGGCCTGATGCTGGTACTGGCCATTCCGCTAGGCGTTATCGCCGCGATGCGGCGCGGCCGCCTGACCGATATGCTGGTGAGCCTGGTGTCCTATGCGGGCGTTTCGCTGCCAGAATTCGTGACGGCGACAGTCGCGGTGCTGGTCGTCTCCGACTGGCTGAAATGGCTACCCGCGACCGGATACGTGCCGCTCACCGAAAATTTCCTCGACGGCATCGCGCATCTGGCGCTGCCCGTCTGCGTCATCTCCATCATCCTCATCGCCCATGTCTCGCGCATGGTCCGTTCGGAACTCGTCGATGTCCTCCATACCGACTATATCCGAGCGGCGCGGCTGAAAGGCCTTTCCGGTTCGAGAGTCTTGTTCGGCCATGCCCTTCGCAATGCACTGCTGCCGACCATCACCGTCGTTGCGCTTGATGTCGGCTATCTGCTCGGCGGCATCATCGTCGTCGAGGAGATCTTCGCCATTCCCGGCATCGGGCGGCAGCTCATCGTCGCCATCCAGACGCGTGACCTGCCCTCCATTCAGGCCGGCGTCCTTCTCATGGCGGCCACCTATTCCATCGTCAATTTCGCAGCCGACCTTCTCTATGCCTGGCTCGACAAGAGGATCCAATATGGTTGATCTTCTCAAGCGGCTGTTGCGTACACCGCAGGGCGCCACCGGCCTGATCCTCATCATTCTGGTGTTCATCGTCGTCGCATTCGGCCCGTGGCTTGCCCCCCGCGACCCCGAAGCCATGTCGATCCTGGCCCGCTACAAGGGGCCGAGCATGACCTTCCTGCTCGGAACGGATCAATATGGCCGCGATATTCTGAGCCGGCTGCTGATCGGCGCTCGTGCGACGGTCATCACGGCGGTCGTCGCCACGCTGGCCGGAACCCTTGCCGGCGCCCTCATCGGTACGGTGTCGGCCTATCTGGGCGGGCGCGCCGACGAGATGATCATGCGCACCATCGATGCCATCATGTCGATCCCGAACCTTCTGTTCGCGCTTCTGATCGTCAATCTGCTCGGTTCCGGCAGCGTCAACGCGCTGGTGGCGGTCGCCGTCGCCTTTGCGCCCGGCATGGCGCGCATTACCCGCAGCGTCGCCCTGTCCGTCCGCAAGCAGGACTATGTCAGTGCCGCCATCGCTCGCGGCGAAAGCTCGTCCTACATCATCCTGCGCGAAATGCTGCCCAATGTCATCGCCCCGATCATCGTCGAGACCACCATCCGGATTTCCTTCGCGGTGATGCTGTTCGCGACGCTGAGTTTCCTTGGGCTCGGCGCCCAGCCGCCGGCAACGGAATGGGGACTGATGATCTCCGAAGCGCGCCAATACATGCATATCAGCGCCGGCATTCTGATCTGGCCGAGCCTGGCGATCGCAATTGTCGCCGTCGGCTTCAACCTGCTCGGCGATGGCCTGCGCGATGCTCTCAACCCGCGCACGGGAGGATGAGATGAGCGAACTCGCACAAAACAGCGTTCTACAGATCCGCAACTATTCGCTCGACTATCTGACAGTGAATGGCGTCTTCCACGCATTGAAGAATATCGACCTGGAGATCGCGGCCGGGGAAATCCTCGGCCTTGTCGGCGAATCCGGCTCGGGCAAGACGTCGCTCGCCTGGTCGATCATGCGTTATCTGCCGGACAATGCCCGCGAAGTCGGCGGCGCCATCCGGCTGCAGGGCGAGGACCTCGCGGCGAAATCGCCGGCCGAAGTCAACCGCATGCGCGGCAAGCAGATCAGCATGGTGTTCCAGGACCCCGGCACCTCGCTCAATCCCACCCTTTCGCTCGGCATGCAGCTGACGGAGGCGCTAAGGCGTCATCGCGGACTGACGAAGAGACAGGCATGGAGCGAAGGCGAGGCGATGCTTGCCCGCGTCGGCCTGAAGGGCCCGGCGCAGATGATGCAACGCATGCCGCATGAGGCATCGGGCGGCGAGAAGCAGCGTGTCGTCATCGCGACGGCCTTTGCCTGCAATCCGCAATGCATCATCTTCGACGAGCCAACGACCGCGCTTGATGTCATCACCTCGCGGCAGATCCTCGATCTGTTTCTCGATCTTCAGGCGGAGACCGGCGTCGCCTCGCTCTATATCTCGCACGATCTGGCGCTGCTCTCGCGCACGGCCAAGCGCGTGGCGGTCATGCGGCGCGGCGAGATCGTCGAGCAGGGCGCCATCGATGATATTTTCAGAGCACCGCGCCAGGATTACACAAGAGAGCTGCTTGCCGCCGTGCCGCGACCCGCCAACCGGCTGGTCGAGACGCGCCCGACCTATCAGACCCAACCGCTGATGGCGGTCGAGAATGTCAGCGTACATTACGGCCGCAAGCCGTTTCTCTCGGCGCTGACGGGCCGCGCCTTCAAGCGCTTCACCGGCAATCGCGCCATCAGCCTCACTGTGCAGCCGGGCGAAATCCTCGGTATCGTCGGAGAATCCGGCTCAGGCAAATCGACGCTCGCCAAGGCGATGACCGGGCTCAATCCATTCGAGGGAAGGATGACCTTCGCCGGACGGACGATCACCGGCCTTTCCGATATGGACAGGAGCTATCGGAGGGATGTTCAGCTGATCTTCCAGCACCCCGACGCCTCGCTCAATCCCCGGCAGAAGATCCATGAAATCCTGTCGCGGCCATTGAAACTCTATGGCGTGGGTGAAGGCGCTTCCCAATCGCAGCAGATCGGCGACCTGCTGGAGCAGGTGCGCCTGCCGCGCACCCATGCCGACCGCTATCCGCATCAGCTCTCAGGCGGAGAGAAACAACGCGTCGCCATCGCCCGCGCCTTCGCCTCGAAACCGAAGCTCGTCATCTGCGACGAGATCACCTCGGCGCTGGATGTTTCCGTGCAGGCCTCCATCGTGCAGCTGCTGCTGGAACTGCATCGCAAGCATGGCACGGCCTTTCTCTTCATCACCCACGACCTCAATCTCGTCCGCCAGATCGCCCATCGCATCGCCGTGATGCACCGCGGCGACCTTGTCGAGGTCGTACCATCAGACGAAATCGCCAGCCCTGACCGCGCCGACTATACCCGCCAGCTGATCGCGGCGGTTCCGGCACTCGCGGGCACATCCCTGTAGAATTGCAGATCAAGGAGCATACAATGGACCCGAAATCGCTCGTCGGCACAATCGACGAGAAGAGCTGCCTCGACTTCCTGTCGAACATGGTACGCCAGAAGAGCCATTCCCAGACCGAAGGCGAGCGCGAACTCGCCCGCATCATGGCCCGGGAGATGGCAGCGATCGGCCTCCAGTCCGAGCTGCAGCCTTTCGACGACGGTCAGCGCTTCAATGCCATCGGGCGCCTGAAGGGATCGGGCGGCGGCAAGAGTCTGCTGTTCAACGGCCATCTCGACACCAATCCGGTGACCGAAGGCTGGACCGTCGATCCTTGGGGCGGCCTTGTCGATGACAAGTTCATCTACGGCATCGGCGTCTCCAACATGAAGGCGGGCGACGCGGCCTATTTCTGCGCCGTCAAGACGCTGCTGGGCGCCGGCGTGAAACTCAAGGGCGATATCATCCTGACATATGTGGTGGGTGAATTGCAGGGCGGCGTCGGCACGCTCGCGGCGATCCGCAGCGGTATCAAGGCCGACTATTTCATCAATAGCGAGCCGAGCGACCTTGCAGCCGTGACAATGCACGCCGCAGCGCTGAGCTTCGTCATCGAGCTCACCGGCGACACCCGCCATCTCTCCAAGCGCGAACAATCCGTCGACGCCATCGCCGCAGCCTGCGACATCATTCCGCGCATCAACGGCATGACCTTCAGCGGTGCGAAAAGCGAGGTACATCGCTCCATCAATCGCGGCCATGTCGGCGTCGTCCATGGCGCGCTCGGACGCGATCTCGAGGAATGGCGGCCGCCGCAGGTCTCTGACTTCGTCCGCATTCGGGGCTCGGCCCGCTACGCGCCCGGCCAGACGCAGGACGGCGTTCTCGCCGATCTCGCCGGCGAACTCGTCGAGCTTGAAAAGCGTTTTCCGGGGCTGAAGGCCAAGCTGGTTCCCGAGATGATCGAGGGCCGCCCGCTGATGCCGCCTTTCGAGGTATCGCCGACCTCACGCATCGTCACATCGATCAATGCCGCCTACGAGGCCGTGCGCGGCGAGAAGCAGCCGACCGGCGCCATTACGCCGACACGCTTCTATGGAACCGATGCCGGGCATCTTTATCACGAGCTTGGCATGGAAGGCATCGTCTGCGGTCCGGGCGGGCGCTACAACACCATGCCGGACGAGCGCGTCGATATCGTCGACTATCTCGACATGATCCGCGTCTACATGCTCACCATTCTCGACATCTGCGAGATCGCCTGAGGCCGCATGTTCCCTCGTGACGAATATGATTGGCGGATCGCCAAGGCGCATGCCGCGATGGACGCCGCCGCCGTCGATCTCCTTCTGATCGACAGCGGCGAGCTGCTGGCCTGGCTGACGGGCTATACCGTCTCCGAAACCATGTACCGCGCCGCTCTGCTTCCGCGCCAAGGACAGCCGTGGTTCGTACTTCGCGAACTCGATGAGGCACCCTGCCGGGAAAGAACCTGGATCACCGATGTGATCGGCTTTGCCGATACCGATGATCCTCATCAGGCCGTCGCGGACAGCATCTGCGCCTATGGTTTCACTGACGCTCGCATCGGAGCGGATATCGGTGCTTATAGCTTCAGCGCCCATACGGCCGCGCGGCTCAAGGCATGCCTGCCTCGGGCGGAATTCATCGCCCTTCCCGGCATCAGCGACCGCTTGCGCTGGATCAAATCGCCGCGCGAGATCGCGGTTCTGACGGATGCGTCTGCCATCGCCGACGAGGCCATGCGGGCCGTCGCGGAGACAATCCGCTCGGGCTTGTCGACCCGCGATGCGGCAGCTGTCGCAGCCGCGACATTCCTGCGGGCGGGCGCCGATACGGGTGAGACCGGACCGATCGTCAAGGCGAGCGGCAGCCATGAATTTCTCCATGGTGCGCTCAAGAATGACGTGCTGAGCGAGGGGGACATACTGCATGTCGAGCTGATCCCGCGCATCGGCGGCTACTGCGCACGTCTGATGCGGCCGATCATCATCGGCAAGCCCGCGTCCCGGCTCCGCGATGCAGCATCTCGCATCGTCACGCTTCAGGACGAACAGATTGCGGCCATGAAGCCCGGGGCTATCGCGCGGGATGTGGACGCCATCGTTCGCAATGGCCTCGTCGCGGAGGGATGGCGGCCAGCCTATAACAATGTCACGGCCTATACGCTCGGTCTCTATACGCGCACGCCGCGCACAAGCGACTTTTCCCGCGTGTTCCTGCCGACGGAGAATTGGCCACTTGAAGACGGAATGGTCTTCCATGTCTATGCAAGCGCCGGCGGCCTTGGCTTTAGCGAAACGGTCGTCGTCACGCCTGAAGGCGGCAAAACGCTGACATCGACTGCCCGGCAGCTTCTGATCTCCGGTTAGTTGCCCGATCACAGCGGCGGCTCTTGCCACCCTCCGATTGGCCTGATCACCGAGGCAAACATCCCCCGCCTATACCAAGGTATAATCGCGGTGCACCAACGCCTGATTGACCGTTCATACCCTCCATGACATCACGGCCATGCCCCACGACGCAGCGCGCGGGGTTACCGAAACAACAGATCAAGAAGCCAATGGACAGCTACTCTAGTCGCTATCCGGTTGCGGCATCCGGCCGTGGCCGGATGGTCATCGCAACAACCTGGACCGCTCCCAGCGCAATCGCCCGGGCGAGCGCCGGTCGGGCCTAGCCTGTCCGGTTCGCCGCCCGGACCTGCCGTCGGCGGACCGAGGAGGTGAACCATGAACAACATCGTTCTTTTTCGCGGACGCACGTCCGTATCCAAATTTCCGGCCATCCGGACACTGCCCGCCAATTCCGTGCAGCCGCGCCCGGCCCTTGTCGCCGTCTGGCACACCAGCCCGCTGACGGGGAAACTGGAGTGCTTCTGGACCACGCAAGGCCCCGCGCCCCTCGACGAGGATGGCAGTCGTCGCACGGATAATCATCAGGCGGCGTAGCCCCCGCTACGACCGCCATCACATCACGCGGGCATATCGCCGACACTCTCCAATTTTTCCATGAGGTCATCACATGGTCTTTCTTTCCAATGATCGCCGGGGGCACAGCGCCGTTGCCGAGCTGGCGCGTGCCCGCATCCTGCCGAACGGCTACGATCTCGTCGCCTTCGCCTTCGTCGCGGCGCTGGCCGTGCTCGCTCTGCACGGGGCGGCCGAAATGCGGGCGCCACTGGAAGGCCTGGCAAGCGCGCCCATCTCGCTCGATCCCGCACGGCTGCCGGAATATGCCCTGCGCACGACGTTGCGGATGTTCGCCGCAATCGGGGCCTCGCTCGTCTTCACCTTCGTTTTCGCAACGCTGGCCGCCAAAAGCCGGCGGGCGGAGATGATCATCATCCCCGCCCTCGATATCCTGCAATCCGTGCCGGTGCTTGGTTTTCTGACCTTCACCGTCACCTTCTTCATGGGGATTTTCCCGGGAAGCCAGCTTGGCGCCGAATGTGCGTCGGTCTTCGCGATCTTCACCAGCCAGGCCTGGAACATGGCCTTTTCCTTCTATCAGTCGCTGCGAACCGTGCCGCGCGATCTCGACGAAGTGAGCCGTGGTTTCGGTCTTTCCGCCTGGCAGCGGTTCTGGCGGCTGGAAGCGCCTTTTTCGGCGCCCGGGCTGATCTGGAACACGATGATGTCGATGTCCGGCGGCTGGTTCTTCGTCGTCGCCTCGGAGGCAATCACCGTCGGCAATACAACGGTGCAGCTACCGGGCCTCGGCTCCTGGCTGGCGGTTGCCATCGATAAGCAGGATTTTGCAGCGGTGAGCTGGGCGGTCCTCGCCATGGGCGTCGTCATCGTGCTTTACGACCAGCTCCTGTTCCGGCCGATCGTCGCCTGGGCCGACAAATTCCGCTTCGAGCAGACGGCGGGGCAGGAGAAGCCACGCTCATGGGTCTATTCGCTGATCCAGCGCACGCGCCTGCTGAAATACCTCATGGGACCGCTTTCCTGGGCATGGGGCCGCCTTATGCTCGTTCGACTGCCTGCCATGACCCGCAAGGCGCCGGCCGCCAGCCGTGACAATGCCATGGCTACACGGGCGCTCGATTACGCCTGGTTCGCCTTGATCACAGTCGTCGGCATCTGGGGTATCTGGACAGCCTTTGCCTATGTGAGCCAGACCTTGACGTGGAGCGACGCATGGGAAGCCTTCCAAGGTGGCCTCGTCACATTGCTGCGTGTGCTTGTGCTGATTGCGGTGGCGTCCGTGATCTGGGTGCCGATCGGCGTATGGATCGGCCTCAGGCCAGCCGTTGCCGAGCGTGTTCAGCCGGCGGCGCAGTTCCTCGCGGCCTTTCCCGCAAACGTGCTGTTTCCCTTCGCTGTCATAGCAATCGTCGCGACCGGAGCGAGCCCGAACATCTGGCTCTCGCCGCTGATGGTGCTCGGCACGCAATGGTACATCCTCTTCAACGTCATCGCAGGTGCCAGCGCCTTTCCGACGGATCTGAAGGAAGCCTGCTCCGTCTATCAGCTCCGGTCCTGGACATGGTGGCGGCGCGCCATTCTGCCGGGGATCTTTCCCTACTACGTCACCGGCGCGCTGACGGCATCGGGCGGCTCGTGGAATGCCAGCATCGTCGCCGAGGTGGTGAGCTGGGGCCACACCAAGCTCGAAGCCTTCGGCCTCGGTTCCTACATCGCCAAGGCCACGGAGGCCGGCGACTTCCCGCGCGTCATCCTCGGCATCGCGGTCATGTCGCTCTTCGTCACGCTTTTGAACAGAACCCTCTGGCGACCGCTCTACGTCTTCGCCGAACGCCGCCTGCGTCTCAACTAACCATTCCAGTCGGAGTAACAATCATGGAAAACACCATACTCACGAAAAAGGCAGGAATTGCCGAAGCCGCCCCGCTGGTATCGGCCAAGCAGGTCTGCCAGATCTACGACAAGGGCGCATCCGGCTCGCTCGTCGTCCTCGACAATGTCGATCTGGAGCTTCGCTCCGCCGAGATCGTCGGACTGCTTGGGCGCTCCGGTTCCGGCAAGTCGACACTGCTGCGGGCAATCGCCGGCCTGATCCGGTCGAGCAAGGGCGAAGTCACCTTCGAGGGCAAGCCGGTGACCGGTCCGAACTCGGGCGTATCGGTCGTCTTTCAGAGTTTTGCACTCTTCCCCTGGCTATCCGTCCTGCAGAATGTCGAATTAGGCCTCGAGGCCCAGGGCATAGCACCGGCCGAGCGGCGCAAGCGTGCACTTGCGGCCATCGACCTCATCGGCCTCGACGGCTTCGAAAGCGCCTATCCGAAGGAGCTTTCGGGTGGCATGCGCCAGCGCGTCGGCCTTGCCCGCGCCCTCGTCGTGCGCCCGAAGGTCCTTCTGATGGACGAGCCCTTCTCAGCGCTCGATGTGCTGACGGCGGAGACGCTGCGCACCGATCTGCTCGATCTGTGGTGCGAAGGCCGGATGCCGATCGAATCCATCCTGATGGTGACGCACAATATCGAAGAGGCCGTGCTGATGTGCGACCGCATCTTGATCTTCGGGTCGAACCCCGGCCGCGTCATCGCCGAGATCCGCGTCGACCTGCCGCAGCCGCGCAACCGCCTCGACCCCACCTTCCGGATGCTGGTCGAAGACATCTATGCAAGGATGACCGCGAAAACCGGCACCGCCGCGCGCGACGGGCTGTTCCCGGGCACAGGGATCGCCATGGCCCTGCCGCGGGTATCGACCAACCTGCTGTCCGGCCTGATCGAGACGGTGGCGGCCGAACCTTATCGGGGGCAGGCGGACCTGCCGCCGCTTGCCACGCATCTCCATCTCGACATCGACGATCTCTTCCCGGTCGCCGAAACGCTGCAACTGCTGCGCTTTGCCGATCTGGAAGGTGGCGACATCCGGCTGACGGCACCGGGCCTGCGCTTCTTCGATAGCGACGTCGACGAACGCAAGCGTTTGTTCGAGCAGCATCTGGCGACCTACGTGCCGCTTGCCGCCCATATCCGCCGCGTCCTCGACGAGCGACCAACGCACCGCGCGCCGGCCCGGCGCTTTCGCGACGAACTCGAGGACTACATGTCGGAGGACTATGCCGATACCACGCTGAAAGCCGTGACGAACTGGGCTCGTTATGCCGAATATTTCGCTTATGACGAGAATGCCGACCTGTTCACGCTCGAAAACCCGAGCTGAGCACCACGCTTGATCACGGCCGACCATTGGCCCACCGCAATGGTCGGCATTGCTCATAGCTTAGCGATCGTGCACCCTGCCGTCGCATGTGCGGCGGCGGATTCGTGTAGGAAAGGTAAGGCGATATGAGGCGCGAGGTCCTGCGATATCTGGTCGAGGCACCCTTGCTGTGGCTCGGCATTACACTGCTCGCCGCCCTGGTCTTTGTTGCCGACACGGTGACCAATCTCGAGATCGCCTTTGCGGTGCTCTATGTCGCGGTGATCCTCATCTCCGTGCGCTCCGGCCGGCCCCGGGCCGTCATGGCCGTAGGGCTCACCTGCGCCGTCCTCACCATAGTCAGCTATTGTCTGACACGGCATGGAGATTCCCAGTCCGGCATGGTGAACGGCGCCATAAGCCTGCTTGCAATCGGCGCGACCACCTATCTGGCGATCAGGATCGAGACGACCGAGGCGAGGGCCAGACAGGCGCAATCCGAACTCGCGCGGATGTCGCGCATCATGACGATGGGCGAACTCAGCACCTCCATCGCCCACGAGGTCAGCCAGCCGATTACCGCAATTGTGGCCAATGGCAATGCGGCGCTACGCTGGTTGTCGGCAGTTCCTCCCGACCAGGAGGAGGCACGGCACGCACTCGACAGGATCGTCAAGGATGCCGGCCGCGCCGGCGAGGTGATCGGTCGCGTCCGCAGCCTCGTTGCGCGAACATCTCCATCGCGCGACAGCATCGACATGGCCGAGACGATCGCGGAAGCGCTGGCGCTCGTCCGTGGCGAGATCCGCGAAAACCATATCCTGCTGCGCACCGAACTTGCCAACGATCTGCCATCCGTGACGGGCGACCGGGTCCAGCTCCAGCAGGTGATCCTGAATTTCGTCATCAATGCCATCGAAGCGATGGCGGGTATCGATGCGGAGAAGCGCGAGTTGCTGGTCAGCGCCGCGGCCGATGGCAGGAAGATAACGGTCAGCGTGCGCGACACCGGCACGGGCGTGCCGCCGGCTGCTTCCGACAGGATGTTCGAGGCCTTCTTCACGACCAAGCCAACGGGAATGGGGATGGGATTGGCGATCAGCCGGTCGATCGTCGAGGCGCATGGCGGTACGATCTATACGGCGCCCAACTTCCCGCATGGCGCGGTGTTCGGCTTCATCCTGCCATCGGATATAGGAGCGAGAGGATGACCACGCTGGAGCAGAAACCGACCATTTATGTCATCGACGACGATCCCTCCGTCCGGGATGGGCTGGACAGCCTCCTGCGCTCGGTCGGCTATGATGTCGGCAGCTTCGCATCGCCACGCGATTTCCTGAAACATCGACGATCCGACGGTCCGTCCTGCCTTGTCCTCGACGTCAGGATGCCGGATGCGAGCGGCCTTGATTTCCAGGATGAATTGGCAAGGACCGGCAATCCCCTGCCCATCATATTCCTGACCGGCCACGGCGATGTGCCGATGTCCGTGAGGGCGATGAAGGCCGGCGCGATGGAGTTTCTGCTCAAGCCCTTTCGGGAACAGGATCTTCTCGACGCCATTCGGCAAGCTTTGGAAAAAGATCGCGCCAGGCTTCGCCAGGACGCCGCAACGACCGATCTGCGGGAGCGGTTTGCAACGCTGACGGCGCGCGAGCGTGAGGTGATGGCGCTTGTCGCCCAAGGACGCCTCAACAAGCAAATCGCCGCGGAACTTGGTCTCAGCGAAATCACCGTCAAGGTCCATCGTGGTCAGGCGATGCGCAAGATGCAGGCGGCATCCGTTGCCGATCTCATAAGGATGGCTGACGCGCTCGGATAGCTGGAATGCCTGTCCAAGGCACGATCGAAATCGTGCCTTGGCGCTATGCTTCGATCCGCCGGCTAGATTGATCGCGGCGGATGATGCCTGGCCTTAATTGAGGGCCGGGCAGCCGCGTCGATTGGCAAAGACCATGCGGTCGGGGCCACCATCATTCCAGCCACGAACCACAATGCGCCGGCCGTTGTTTTCGACCGAATCGATACGTCGGAAGCCTTCCTGGCGGGCGGCATCCATGAGTTCGCGCCGGCCGCAGCCACCACGATCACGGTCGCGGTCCCTGCGCGGACCACCCCAGTCCTGATCCTGCCGGCGGTCCCATCTTGGCGGCTGCCTGTATCCGTCATCATCGCCGTAATACTGCGCCATGGCGACAGACGGCATCAATTGCGTTGCGGCCAGGCCGGCCAACGCGATGAAAGAAACTCGTGCAAAACGTCCAAACATCCTTCGCTCCTCACTGTGATATCGATGGCATGATTCGGTGATATTGCATCCTACATGAACGCTATCCGAACAAACCGTTCATACAATCCCAATGTGATCGTTCCCACAGCATCGCCTCTACGATGCGGCGTCTCCCCCAGTATGGAAACTAGGTTGTGGAGCCATGAAAGCAAGTACGGGCACTTCGGCACCGGGAAACATCCCTGGTCGACCGACGCGACAGAGATTATCCGGCCGATACTAGTTGTCCGTTGAGGCGCCCTACAAATTCTCACCCAGGGCAGATGGAAGCGGATCATGCGCCTGCGCCTCACCTTCTGGCATGATAGGCTGCGGATTGCGGCGCAGAGCCGGATGCGCGACAGGCTCTTTCGCTCTAAGCGCATGGGCGCGCAGAATATCGAGGTAGCTGCCATAGACGTAGCCGCCATTGAGCCGAATCCAGTCGGCACGCTCACGCAGATAGGTTTCGGGCAGTTGATACCATGGAACTCCCGGCCGCTTATGATGGACGAAATGCAGGTTGTTGTAGAGAAACAGCGGGGCCAGAATCGAGCGTTCGACAATGATGGTGCGCCCTTCCGGGCTCTCCGACCACTGATGCTCGCAATAGGAACGGATGGCGATTAAAGCCAGGCCGAGATATCCGCTGGTGATCGCATAGAGCCAGAAAGGTATGCCGAACAGGAATTGCAAAATGAGGGCGATTGGCATGAGCCCCATCAGGTGCCTTAGCCAGGCATCGCGCGTTCTGACATCACCTTGCGCGATACGTTTCCATTCAGCGCGGGTGAAGCCCAGTACACCGAATAGAGGCCCCACGAGCACCCGGCCTAGCATGGTGTTGTTCGCCCTTAACAGCAGTTGCAACGGCCGCGGCAGATGCAGCCAGTCAAGGAGCGCGACATAGTAGCTTTCGGGATCGTCGTAAGGATCGGTCAGCCGCTCATCGAAATGATGCTGCAGATGAATGCGCCTATAGCTGCGATAGGGATAAAACAGGCCGATCGGCAAAAAGACGAACGCTTCGTTCAGGGCCGCGCTGCGCGTGGGATGGCCATGCAGCACCTCGTGCTGGAGAGAGGAATGCAGCGCCACGGCAATACCCATCACCACCAAGGCCAGCGCTGGTAAGAAGGAATACAGCCAGAACCCGGCCGCAAACCAGATTCCGTAGCAAAGCACCAAGAGCGCCAGCGTCGGCCATTCCACACGCAAGTTAAGCTGAAAAGGAGCGAAAGAAGAGGAGCGAGAGGAACGCTTCACTGAAGGGCCTTATAAATCGAGCAATAGTGGGAAATTGGAAAAGGGCATTCTTCGGCAATCGCACTAATATATTTCATCCATGACGATGCCGGAATCGATGCGACGAGATTTCATCCGAGACCTCCAGAAAGGCCGAACGCAGTTCTTTCTCGACACCGTCATCAAAGTGGTCGTCCATCAACAAGGAACGATACTCGCGAACAAGGAGCCTCGTTTCCAGATCGTCACGCAATGCCGAAAGCCGGAAAAAATGCCGGAGTCTGCCCATGATTTCCCTCTCTGTCAGGCGACGCGTGAGACGCTGCCGCGGGATGCGGATATCATCGCGTGAATGGCCCTCTGCACGTCGGCCGATGAGGTGAAATATTGCCCGTCCAGATCATGGACATGGAATTTTACCGCGATGAACTTCAGACGGTCCTTGTCCGGTATGACGATACCGACCGGTACGCCGGCGTACTCAATCACCTGCTTCACCATTGCGATCATCCGTTCAAGTTTGCCCGCTTCAGCCCGACTGTTTCGGGGATTGGCTTCCGCTTGGCGCCGCATTTAATAGTCTATCTATTTTGTAGATTATATGAGGAGACACGGCAGATGGACATTCCATTCGATGCCAAAATTATCGCCATAACGTAGAATATTATTCGAATATATCTCGAATCTCTGTGATACGGCGTCTCCGTTCGACGCCTGGCGCCGAGCGCAAGGTGACGGTCAAAAACACAGCCGTTATAAACCAAGCCGGAGGAGCGCCATGCCCGCAAGCGGCGTAAGAGCCTTTTCCCGTTGCCGCATGGATTTGGCCGGTGGTACATCTCGGCCGGAATCCAAAGGAGACGAAATGGCAACGATTCACATGGGTAACGGTGCATGAGCGATCAGCGGTCCCGCAAGCCGGGGATATTTGGGTGGCTGAATCGTTTCGAACCCCTGGTGCTCATAATGTTCGCGGCTTTCTCCGGCGGGCTCTTTCTGTTTCTGCAATTGACCGGCGAGGTCCTTGAAGGTTCGACGAGGCGATTTGACGAGACCATATTGCTGGCGCTGCGCCAGCCCGGCGATCTCTCCCGTCCCGTGGGGCCGGCGTGGCTGACCCATGCCTTCAGCGACATCACCAGCCTTGGCGGTACGACGGTCCTGACGCTGTTGACGACTCTGGTGACCATCTACCTGCTTCTTGACCGCCGCCGCTCGATCGCCATCTTCATCCTCGCCTCGGTGCTGAGCGGATGGCTGCTGAGCACTGTGCTGAAACTCGGCGTCGCAAGGCCGAGGCCGGACATCGTTCCGCATCTGGTCGAGGTTCATGACCTGAGCTTTCCAAGCGGCCACGCCATGGTGTCGGCCGTGACCTATTTGACGCTTGGCGCGCTTCTTTCCCGCACGCAAGCCTACAGATCGACCCGGATATTCATGATTGTGGTGGCCATTTTTCTGACGCTGATGATCGGCACAAGCCGGGTCTTTCTCGGCGTACATTTCCCGACCGATGTCCTCGGCGGCTGGTGCGCCGGCGCCACCTGGGCGCTCGGATGCTGGATGATCGCCCGCCGCTACATATCGACATCGCCAGCAACGGCAAATCCGGAACAGACGAATGCGCGTTCTTCTTGAAGATGATCTGGTCGGCAGGAGTTTGCGGCAGGCACAGCTCCAATCACAATCGCGGCGCTGCGTTTCCGTCATCCTGCATTGACGACATTCAGATTCCTGTCTAGTTTTTACATCATGAAGATCGCAATGGTTCTTGCAGTGGTGATAGGGCGCATGGGCAGGATGGTATAACCATCCGGCGAAAGCACCCATGCGCTATAAACAGGCTCCTGACGGGGCCTTTTTTTATGCCCTGAATTCGGGCCACGCCTCGTCAGCTTTCCCTCGGCACCCCACTGACAAGACGGTCAAAAACCATGACGGACAACAATCCCCTTCAGGCTTCGCGCACCCAAACGGCAGGCACGACGACCAGCCTCCCCGCTACTCCCGCACCCCGACTGACAACCCTCATCGTCCTGTCGGCGCTTTCGGTGCTGCCAGTCAACATGATCCTGCCGTCGCTGCCCAGGATTGCCGGTGAGTTCCACGCCGATTACGCGCTCGTCAATCTTTCGGTCGCCGGCTACACGATCGTCACGGCCCTGATCGAGATCGTCGCCGGCGCGATGTCGGATCGGTATGGGCGCAGGCCGGTCGCATTGACCGCCGTCTCCATTTTCATCGTCGCGTCGATTGGCTGTGCTCTCGCCACGAATATCGGCACCTTCCTCGTTTTTCGAGCGATGCAGGCCTCGATCGGCGCCTGCTTTTCCGTCGCGCTCGTCGTCGTCAAGGAGACGTCGGGGCAATACGGAACGGCAAGCAAAATCGGCTACGTCTCCATGGGATGGGCGATTGCACCCATGATCGGTCCAATGTTTGGCGGGTTTTTGGACGAGCTGTTCGGATGGCGGGCGATCTTCGTTGTCCTGGCCATCCTTGGTATGGCCGTCCTCGCTCTGTCCATGCGCGAGCTGAGGGAAACCTCCACGCGCGCCTCGAAGCCGAAGGCGAACTACCTCGCCTCCTATGCGCAACTGCTAAGCTCGGCGCGGTTCTGGGCCTATACCCTGTGCATGACCTGTTCCATGGGAACGCTCTATATTTTCCTCGGGGGAGCACCTTTGGCATTCAGCCAGTCGCTTGGCGGATCGAGCGCGACGCTGGGCTTCTACATGGGAATGGTCCCGGCGGGCTTCATCCTGGGCAGCTATCTGGCGGGCCGCTACGCCTCGCGAAATGCGTTGAGCACCGTCCTCATCGTTGCGCGTCTCTTCACCTGCATCGGGCTGCTGGCTGGCCTGGTCCTTTCTATGTCTGGCGCTGCCAACGTTCTTGCATTCTTTGGACCCTGCATGTTCATCGGTATCGGTAACGGGTTGACCATGCCCGCCGGTAATACCGGCGTACTGTCCGTGCGCCCCGACCTTGCGGGCACCGCCGCGGGACTGTCCGCCGCAATGAGGCTCGCCGGCGGAGCGCTCATAGGCTCCGTGGCCGGCTTGTTTCTAGAACGGTCAGGCACGATCCATGCCCTGTTCGTCATGATGCTGGTATCGGCATCACTCGCATTGTTAGCCGCAGCTTACGCCGCCTTCGTCGATCGGCGTATTTCCAGTCGAGGTTCCTGACCAACGGAAGGTCAGGTCGCGGCCGGCATGTTGTAGGAGGTTATGATTTCCACTGCCGATAATACCGCCGGCGCGCTGCGTCCATTTACCTGGCCGCTGATGATGGCTCGAAACGCCGATCTGGCGTCGGTTCGCAGGTCATGATGCAGCACGAAGCCGATCCTGCCGGCGGCAAGCAGCGCACGGTTATCGGCGTCGAGATCATGCGCCACGAAAATGCGGATCGGCCTTCCGGCTGCCTCGAACGCAGCAAGCACGGCCCTATTTCCGCCGCCAACGGAATAGACCGCGTTGATCGTTGCATCCGCCGCAATGGCGCGCGCCGCAAGGGTTCCCGTCGCGGCATCGGTGCCATGTCCCTCGCTGATCTCAGTGACGCCGATCTGTGGATAGCGCTCACGCAATACGCGGCGAAAGCCGATCTCGCGTTCCTCCTCGCCGCGAAAGCGGCCGCTCGACAGCGTGACGAGGACCCTGGCGTCAGCGCCGTCAAAGCTGTTGCCGATGAGATAGGCGGCCGTCTCGCCCGCCGCTCGGTTGTCGGCCCCCGCATAAGCCGTTCGTGACGAATTCGGCAGGTCGGTCACCAGGGTGACAACCGTAATGCCGACTTTGGTCGCGCGCTCGACCGCAGCGGCGATTTCAGGAATGTCGGGGGCCTTCAACACGATCCCATGCGTGCCCCGCAGCCGGATGCGATCGAGCAGTTGCACCAGTTCGATCGGCTTCATAACCTCGGCGAAATGAAAGCGGCAGCGGAAGATCGTTGGCAGGAAGGTCGCCACCTCCGCTTCGAAGGCCGAACGCACCGCATCGGAAAAACGCTCCGGCGTCTCCATGACGATATCGATCGCCAGCGTTCGCCCGCTGATCCCGGCGCCTGCCTGTTGCTTTTCCAGCTCGGCAATCGCCGCCTTGACCCGCATCTCGGTCTGGCGCCGCACACCCGCCCGCCCGTTCAGCACCCGGTCGACGGTGGCGGTGCTCAAGCCCGCCTGAAAGGCGATATCCTTGACGAGAAACGGATGTGACATGCTCTTCGTTCTGATGGTTTTTTGATGGATTTATGATCTATAACACAGCCATGCCTGCCGTATAGTGCCTTCATCAGAGATGGAGGAACACCTGATGAAAACCGACAATCCGCAGAAGCTGCGCGCCGACCGGGTCTGGCTGACCGAGGATGCCTGCGACCTCGACGATTTCCGTGCACTGGCCGAAAAGACCACCGCGCTTGCCGACTATCCAACCGCCGATCGCGTCGAGAAAAACGTGCTGATCTATGACAGCGCCAAGGTTCTGACGGCCATTGCCAGCCCGGAAGGACGCCGCGCCGTGCTGGCCGAGATCTGCGAAGCCTTCGGCGAAGGTCCTGGCGTCGTGGTCTTCAAGCGCGCTTACGAGGATACATCCGTCATCGACCGCGCCAGCGTGATCTTCGACGACATCATCAATGAGCAGCACCGCACGGCGACCGGCGGCGGCGACCATTTCGCCAGCCGGGCGCCAACGACCGCATATGGAATTCACTGGAGAAGCATTGCCTCGCCGACCCGGAGAATTTTGCAGAATATTACGGCAATGCCATCATCGCGATTGCCAGCGAGGCCTGGCTCGGACCGAGCTACCAGATGACGGCGCAGGTCAACCGCGTCAATCCCGGCGGTGCCGCGCAATCCGCCCACCGCGATTACCATCTCGGCTTCCAGACATCGAAGGTGATCGAGCAGTTTCCCGCTCACGTTCACAAGCTCTCACCGGTTCTGACGCTGCAGGGCGCGGTTGCCCATTGCGATATGCCGCTCGAGAGTGGACCGACGCTGTTCCTGCCGCATAGCCAGACCTATGTGCCCGGATATCTCGCGCTGAAGCGCCAGGAATTCCGCGATTATTTCGATCGCAACCATATCCAGTTGCCACTGGAAAAGGGCGATGTCGTCTTCTTCAACCCCGCGCTCTTCCATGCCGCCGGCACCAACCGCTCGACGGATATCAAGCGCGTGGCAAACCTGCTGCAGGTTTCCTCCGCCTTTGGCCGCGCGATGGAAACGGTCAACCGCGAACGCATGAGCGCCCGTCTGTTCCCGGCGCTGAAAGCACTGAGATCGGCGGGCAGGCTCTCCGAGGCGGAGGTATCGAATGCCATTGCCTCCTGCGCCGAAGGCTATTCCTTCCCCACCAACCTTGACCGCGACCCGCCCGTCGGCGGCCTTGCCCCGAAGACGCAGGCGCAATTGCTGCATGAGGCATTGACGGAAGGCTGGAGCGACGAAGCTTTCACCAAGGCTCTCGCGGAGCAGGCTGAAAAGAAGTTGACCTAACGGCCTATAGACACATCGATCATTCACCGAACCGAAGCCTCTCGCATTGCGAGGGGCTTTGCGCACATCATATCAAACCATTTCCGGGAGGAATAACATGAGCAAAGACCATAGCCGCCTTGAGGGCAAAATCGCGATCGTCACGGGCGGCACGCAAGGGCTCGGCGCCACCATTGCCCGCCTCTTTGCCGATCGCGGCGCCAAGGGCATCGTCATCTGCGGCCGCAACGAGGCGAAGGGCAAAGCCAAGGCGGAGGAGATCTCGGCGGCAACGGGCGCAAAGGTTGTCTACGTCAAGGCCGATCTTGGCGATGTCGAGGATGCGCGCAATGTCGTCCATGTCTGCGACCAGAGCTTCGGCCGCGTCGATGCACTGGTGAATGCCGCCGCCATCACCGATCGCGGTACGATCCTCGACACCAGCCCCGAGCTTTTCGACGCCATGTTCGCCGTCAATGTGCGCGCGCCATTCTTCCTCATGCAGGAGGCCGTCAAGGTCATGCGGCGCGAGACGATCGAAGGCACGATCGTCAATATCGGCTCGATGTCGGCCAAGGCCGGCCAACCCTTCGTCGCCGCCTATTGCGCCTCCAAGGGCGCGCTGGAAACCCTGACGAAGAACACCGCCTATGCGCTCTTGCGCAACCGTATCCGCGTCAACGGCCTCAATATCGGCTGGATGGCATCCGAAGGCGAGGACCGGATTCAGAGGGAGTATCACGAAGCGCCTGCCGACTGGCTGGAAAAGGCCGCCGCAAGCCAGCCCTTCGGCCGGCTGGTCGATCCGCAGGAAGTAGCCCGCGCCTGCGCCTATCTGTCATCAGCTGAATCCGGTCTGATGACCGGCTCAGTCATCTGCTTCGACCAGTCGATCTGGGGCGCCTACGACGGCTCGCCGCACCCGGTCGCCGCCCTCTGAAACACCGGAATGCGCGGCCCTACTCATCGTTCAGCCGCGCCTTCGAACCACGCAGCCTGTCCGGCAATCCATCGTGAGGACCAAGATCGCGCTGCGGGTGATCGTCCCACCAATCGTCGATCATATGCTGGCGTTCAGGATGAAACGGATAAACGATGCGGTTCTCCGGCTTGTGCCTTTCACCGACGACAAGCAGACGCACCTCATCATCCGTGTTGTTGAGGAAACTATGCGCGATGCCCGTACCAGCGGGAAACCCGACCCCGTCGCCGGGCTTCAGGCGATGAAGATGGCCGTCGAGCCATACGTCGGGCTCACCCTCGATGACGTACACAAACTCCTCCTCTGCGCTCTCGGCATGCGGGAAGGAGGTGCGCCGGCCAGGCGGCAATCTCTCATGATGAATGCCCAGTTTGTTTAGCCCGAACCTTCTGCCAAAAGCCGCGCCGATACTCATCAGCTCGTCGTCGCCGTCATAACGCCGGTTATCCGGGCGCTCAATCTCCTGCCAATGGGCGATGTAGGATGGACGTTCTGGCGCTGTCATCGAAGTTCCTCCGATTTGGTTCCGCTCAGACTGCCAAAAACCGAGACCGTTTTCCACACCGGAAGAAAACCGCAACCATCCGAGCCCGCCTCACGCGGGCTTGGCCGTTGAAGCTACCCGCCTAGAGATTTTCGAGCTCGAGCAATTCGTCCAGCGTCTGGCGCCGGCGGATCAGCCTGTGTTTTCCTTCGTCCAAAAGCACTTCGGGAGCATAGAGCCGGCTATTGTAGTTCGAGGACATCGTCGCCCCATAGGCGCCGGTGCCGTGGAACACCAGAAGGTCGCCGACATGCGTTTCGGGCAGATCCCTTTTCTCCACCGTTCCGAATTCAGTCTGCGTGAACACATCGCCTGATTCACACAAGGGGCCGGCAACGACGGTCGGTAGGGTGACGGCCGAGCGAACCTGGGGCGTGGGGCCGGGGATGACGGATATATGGTGATAGCTGCCGTACATGGCCGGTCGCGCGAGATCACTGAAACCGGCATCGACCAGCGTGAACCGGTTCTGGCCCATGGTCTTGACCGCCCTCACCTCCGCAAGCAACACGCCGGAATCCGCCGTCAGGAAGCGCCCAGGCTCGATCTCCAGGCGGATCGGATGCTTGAAGTGCGCCTCGACCTGCCGCCGTGCCTCATCCCAGAGCGAGAAATAATGCGTGGGGTCGATCTCCTCCTCGCCTTCCTTGTAAGGAACGGAAAGGCCGCCGCCAGCGGAGATCGCCTCGATGTCGGTGCCGAGATCGCGGCAGAAATCGACCATCGCGCCGCAGACACGCTGCAGATGACCATAATCGACGCCGGAGCCGATATGCATGTGCAGCCCGACAAGCGTCAGGGAATGGGCGCGCACGGCAGCCACCGCCTCGTGCAGTTGTTCGAACCAGATACCGTGCTTGCTGTTTTCGCCGCCGGTATTGGTCTTGTTGCTGTGGCCGTGTCCGAAACCGGGGTTGACGCGAAGCCAAACCCTGTGGCCCGGAGAGCACTCGCCGAGCTGATGCAGCATGTCGATCGAGCCGATATTGACCTCGATCTTGTCGGCAACGACCCTGTCGAGGATCGCGCGATCGAAGACATCTGCGGTGAAGACGATCTCCGCAGCATCGGATGTGCTACCCACCGTATAGCCAGCCCGTACCGCACGCTCGATCTCGCCGAGCGAGACGGCGTCGACGAAAACACCTGCCTTGCGCATTTCCCGGAGGATATGGATGTTCGAGCAGGCCTTTTGCGCAAAACGGATCACGTCGAAGGCTGATAATTGCTTGATGCGGCGGCGGATGGCTTCAGCGTCGTAGACCCAGAGTGGCGTCCCATATTCGGCGGCGAGCGTGGTCAGGGTGTCGTTGGAAGGGATGGTCATTTTCTCTCGGTCGGTTGGGGCTGGGGCTTGGCAATGGGCCGTGACAATAATGCGGGCGGAATGCCGTTGTCACTCCGCCCGCTTCGTAATGCAAATCAGAATTTTAGGCGTCGCCGCTTATTTTGCCGCGACAGCGAATGCCTGCTTCAGATCGGCGATGATGCTCTTTGCATCATGAAGACCGACGTTGAGGCGGATCGTGCGGTCGCTGACGCCGAAACGCGCGAAGACATTCGTCTCGGGCGAAATGCTCAAGGCAGCCTTTGCCGGAACGACGAGGCTTTCCGGACCGCCCCAGCTGACGCCGATCCGCACCAGGCGCAGGGCGTCGACGAAAGAAGCAACATCGATATGGTCCGCAACCTCGAAGGAAAAGAGGCCACCAAATCCGCTGAATGTGCTCTTGCCCGGATGCTCGGCAAAGGCCGGGTGCATGACATTTGCCACAGCGTCGGCCGACTTCAGCCAGGACGCGACCTCAAGGCCCGCTTCGTGATGATGACGCATGCGGAACGGCAGGGTTTCGAGATTGCGCAGAACCAGCCATGCCTCGAAGGGTGCAAGCTTGGCGCCCGTATAGGGATAGATCTCGCTGTTGATCCTGTTGATATGCGCGCGCGATCCGGCAACGAGACCCGCAACGGTGTCGCTCTGCCCGCCCAGATATTTTGAAGCCGCATGGATCACCAGATCGATGCCGACGGCGAGCGGGTTCTGGTAAAGCGGCGTTGCCCAGGAGTTGTCGACCATGGTCACCACGCCATGCCGGCGGGCTGCCTCGGCGATTGCTGTCAGATCCTGCAATTCGAACACCATCGAGGTCGGGTTTTCGAGATATACGACCTTGGCGCCGGGGATAGCCGCAATCATCTTCTCCGTATCGGTTCCGTCGATATAGTCGACGATGACGCCGAAGCGCTTCAGCACTTTTTCGAAGAAGCGGAAGGCATCGCTATAGACATGCCGCACGGTGACGATCCGGTCCCCCGGTCCGACGAAGGCAAGAACCGCCGCGGCGATGGCGCCCATGCCGCTCGAAAAAGCCCGCGCTTCCTCGGCACCTTCCATCTCGGCGATCCGGCGTTCCAGCAGTTGCACCGTCGGATTGTCGCCGCGCGAATAGATCGGCTTTTTCGACCGGCCGGCAAAGACGTCCTCAAGATCGCGGTAGCTGTCGAACAGGAAGAGCGACGTCTGATAGATCGGCGGCACGGCCGCATTGAACGGATCGTCCTGGACAGGCATCAGCGTGTCGGACGTTACTCTATGATAGGCATCGAACCTTGGGGTCTCGTTCATGGCGTCCTCATTTTTCAGGGATGGAGTGTCGATTGGCCAATTAGTTGGCCAGGGCTTGTCGGCAGGAGGGCCAGCCATTCGCGCCGGGCGATGACGAGGCCAAGCATGGCCGCGAGGATCGCGGCTCCCGCCGGCGCAAGGGCGACGCCGGCAAAGCCGATCCAGAGCGGTAGCAAAAGCAGAAGCGGAATGAGCAGATAGCCTTGCGGCGCAAGCCCGACCACGGCGGAAAGTCCGGCCCTGCCCCGCGACTGGAGCATCACCAGCAGAACCGACTGAAACGCCGCCAGGGGGAAGACCGGAAAGAGTGCGCGCAGATAGGACGCCGCCTCGGCTGCGACCTCGGGACTATCGGTGAACAGACGCACAATCGGTTCGGCCCCCAGAAACAGCAGCGCGGAATAGAGCGAGGCGACAGGGATCGTTACCGCCAGCATGACGCGGATGATCGCCCTGACCCGCAGGGGATCGGCCGCCCCGACGGCATGGCTGACAACACTTTGGGCGCCGAGGCAGAAGCCGAAGACGGGAAGCTGGCCGAGTGTCATCAGGCGAATGGCGATAGCGGTCGCGGCAACCCCCGCATCGCCGCCATGGACGGCCGCTTCGCGCAGAAGAACGAGGAAACCCACGCCCGTCACGACACTCGTGGCGGCGGCGGGAATGCCGATCCTTGCGATCGGCCGCAGCAATTGCCAGTGGACCAGCCGCATCGTCACCCTGACCTTGCCCCATCTGCGCTGGAAATAGACCACGTAGCAGAGAAGGGCTGCCACCGATGACAGGATGGTCGCAAAGGCGGCACCCGTTTCGCGAAACTGCAGCAGGAAAATGAAGACCGGATCGAGAACGGCATTGAGCGCGAAACTGGCAATCAGCACGATCATCGAGAAACGTGAGTTTCCTTCGGCAATCGCGATGAAATCGCAGACGGCCTGCAGCAATCCGAGCGTCACGCCAAAGGCCAGCAATCGCCCATAACTGAGGCCCGGCGCCAGAAGCTCGTTGCTGGCGCCGAGCGCGCCGACGAAGCTCGGCAATCCGAGATAGATGAGTACGGAGAGGATAATGCCGATCGGGATGGTCGCGGCCAATGCCGTTACCGCGACCGACGAGGCGGCGGGCACGTCACCCTCGCCGAGATGCCGCGCCAGAAGCGTGGCAAGTCCGATGCCGAGCCCCTGCCCCGTTGCCGCGACCAGCAGGAACAACGGCATGACCAGGCTGATGCCGGCAAGCACCTCCGGCCCCAGCGCACCGAGGAAGATCGCGTTGATCGCATGATGGCCGGCGCTTGCTGCCAATCCAGCCACAGCCGGCAGAGCGATCGTCAGAACGAGCCGCATGACGCGCGGATCGTTCATATCGGCAACTGCCTTCATCACGCAGCGTCCCGGGGCAGCGAGCCAAGGACCGGCAAGCCGTCTCCGCCGGCGAGACCGGAGAGATCGGGCGACAGCAGCCGGTCCATGAAGAAGCGCTCGCGCAGGAGCATCACCAGCAACGCCTTCTTGTGGGCAAACTGGATGTGCTTGATCTTGGAGAAGCCCGACCGGTCGAGATTGCGGATCTGCTGGCGATGATGATGCACCGGTTCGCCGACGATGCGACGCGTGCGCGGATCGGCGAGGAACATGTAGTGCATCAAGGACGGCAGCCAGGCGCTGACGAAGGCCTTTCCACGGAAAGCGTCCTCACCGATGGCGACATGCCAGCCACGATCATGGCCGTCTGCCTCATAATGTGGGCCGATGCGGTCTTCCTTCGCCCAGTAAAGCTCGAAATAGCCGAAGGGTACACCGCCGAATGTTCCGATCAGCGGCAGGGTACGCGGATCGGCGAGCCGGCCCGCGATGAAATCGCGATGATAGGAAAGCTCGCCATTGTCCTCCCATATGGCGGCAACGCGAGGATCGTTCATCCAGCGATGGAAATGCGGGAGATCCGCCTCGACATCGGCGACATGAAAGCCGAGCGGCATGTTCAGCCAGGGAATGAACCGGTTATAGACGGAACCGACAGGTTTCGGCGCCCGCAGGGGATGAAGGACGCCGTTGCTCAGGACCGACGTTTCCGGATAGGCAAATGGTGTGCTTCCAAGCCACGGCTTTGCTTGCTGGAAGAAGGCTTCCGGACGGGCGATAAAACGATCCCCGCGCTGCTCGACAGCACCGGATCCCAGCAGGCGCGTCAGAAGAGCGCGATCCTCAAGAACGATATCGACCGCTTCCAGTTCCGGATGGCAGGTCAAGACCGCATCGAGCACGGCGTTGACGACATCCTCGGGCGAAAGCTCTTTCGTGCCAGCGGAGATCTGATCGAAGGACAGCAGCGGATTGGCCAAGGCCGAGACTCGTCCCGAGGCAACCTCGACGCCATGATGTTTGGCGCGGAAGCCGCCGGGTGCCGATAGCACGACGAGAGGCAGGCCGAGCGCCAATGCGTGGCTTGCAAACCCCTCCGGCGGCAGGCGCAGATCGAATGATCCGGCCGCCGCGATCTCGCGCGTCGTCGCAACAAAAGCATCCATTTTCAGTCTCCAAATCCGGCCGACGCCAACAGTCACCCGTAAAATCGGGCACGGCGCTAATGCCGCAGAGACGAATGGGGGCATGCGAAATTCAAAATATTTCTCAAATTTATTTTTCATTATTTTTCTGAATTTCTGATCATCCCGTTCGTCTTACAGCCGCATCGAATTTAGAAACGGAAATATCCAAATTAGAACTGTTATAATGTAGGTATTATCTAAAGATATACTTACAATTACTCGCCATGCGCGAAATTGTGAACAAGAATAATTTCGCGAATTCGATTGCTACTTCAAGCGCAACTCGGAGAACTGCAAGATATGACACTTCACGACAGGAATGCCACGGCGGCAAATAGTTCGGATCACGTCGCGACGTGTCCGCTATCGCCGACGCAATCGCGAATCTGGCTTCTGTCCGAGACCGGCAACGAAACCGTATTCGGACGACAGATACTCGGGATTGGATTTACCGCGGTGGAGGCGTCAACGGCGCGCAAGGCGCTCGCGGCCCTGTCGGAACATCATCCCCTGATCGCCCGTAAATTCGAGGCACGTCCCGGCGGCACCGTCTATCAGAACCTGGGCGATACACGGCGCATCGAGATCGTTGAACGCAGCCTCTCAGACGGCGAAAGCATCGAGGAAGCGTTGCCTGCCGCAGCCGAGGAAGAAAGGCAACGACCGGTGGACCTGCAGGCAGGACATCCGGCTCGCTTCGTGCTCTTCATCAGCGGGCAACAGGCCGTCGGCGTCCTGTTCTCGCTGCATGCGGTCATCGGCGACAGCGTGGCGCTCGACCGGCTTGCGAGTGATTTCATCCGCAATATCGGCGGTCTTTCCTCAGCGGGGACCGAGCTTGCCGAAACCGTGCTTCCAAATGCCGCCGCGTGGATGCTCGACCATGCCGCACCCTGCAATCCCTCAGCCGAGCAGGTGGATTTCTGGTTTCGACGGCTGACGGCGCAGGAAAACATCGCCGCCCTCACGCCGCAGGCAACCATTGCCAAGGAGATCGAAGACGCCGGCTGGGACGAGCATGTGCTCGACATATCGGCGCAGACCTATGCCGAACTCGCCGGCGATATGCCCGCGGCTCTCGCAGTGGCGTTGCGCCGCTATTCGGGATACGGCACGCAGAGGATCGGTCTGGTGACGAGACCAGAGAGATCCGTGGTAACGGCCCGCACGGAAGATGTGCTGATCGTGACCGCAGAGATCGATGGCGCGATGACGCTCCGAGAGACCCGCAAGGTGCTTGCGGCCGACACGGAAACCGCTTCCGCGCAGGCCCTACCCTTCGAAGGACTGGCCGAAGCCCTGCTGCGGCGCGATGAGCTTTTCGACACGACGAGCCTCGTCAAGACGCTTCTCGACATCAGGCCGGCTTTCCGTTTCGAGACGGCAGCTACGGTTCGCACCTTTGCCGAACCGCCGGCCCGCCGCGACGCCGAACTCGTTATCACCGTTTCCTATCTCTCCGGCGACCGCGCAAAAATCCGGTTCGGTTTCGATCCGCAGAAATACGAGCGCGAGCATATCGTCCGTTTTGCGAATGATCTGGCAACCGCGCTTGAACACCTTCGCAGCAAACCGGATCAATCGATCAAGGATATTCCCTTCGTCTCGCGCGAGGAACTCGACAGGCTTTCCGCACCCTATCCGGATCAACCGGAAGCGGACGACGGAGTGCCGATCCATGAGGTGATCTCGGCGCAGGCGAAACGACGGCCGGATGCCTTTGCCGTGGCGCAAGGCGAAAAATCGATAACGCATGGCGAGCTGGAAGCCGCCGCCAATCGACTGGCCAATCGTCTCGTCTCCATGGGTGTCGGACCCGAAAACCGGGTCGCGATCGCTCTCGAGAAGTCGATCGACGCGATCATCGCTATCCTCGCGGTGCTGAAATCAGGCGGCGCTTTCACCCCGGTCGAGCCGGATCATCCCGAGGCACGCAACCGGCATATCCTCAGCGCGCCTGGCCTGTCGCTAATCATTTCACGCACGCGGTCGATCGCCAACCTGCCGACCGACATCGCAACGCCGATGCTCAATCTCGACAAAACCGATCTCACCGCCGAGAGCATCGAAGCGCCCGCCGTCTCCATCGCGGAGCGGCAGCTCGCCTATGTGATCTACACATCCGGATCGACGGGCGTGCCAAAGGGCGTTGCCGTCGAGCACGGGCCGCTTGCCCACCATTGCAAGGCGACCTTGCGCATTTACGAAATGAGCGAGGCGTCCTGCGAATATCCGGTGCTGCCCTTCACCTCCGATGGCGGCCACGAACGTTGGATGGTGCCCTTGATGGCCGGCGGCGGCGTGGTGCTGACGCAGGACAAGCTGGCGACCCCGGAAGACGCCTTCGCAATGATGCGCAAGCACGGCGTCAACAATGCCAGCCTTCCCACCAGCTATGTGCGCGGCCTTGCCGAATATGCCGGCGAGAATAGAGAAATACCAAGGCTCAGGCTCTATTCGTTCGGCGGCGAGGCACTGTCGCAGGCGGTGTTCGACATGATCACCGAGAACCTGCAGGCGCAAATGCTGATCAACGGCTACGGGCCGACTGAAACGATCATGACCCCGATGATCTGGAAGATCCCCGCAGGCACCCGTTTCGAGGGGACCGTCGCGCCGATCGGCCGGGGCGTCGGCGACAGGCGCATCTATGTGCTTGACGCCGATCTTGCCCCCGTACCGGTCGGCGTGATCGGTGAGATCCATATCGGCGGCAGCGGCCTGGCGCGGGGTTATCAAGGTCAGCCGGAACTGACCGAAGAGCGCTTCATTCCCGACCCGTTCTCCGACAATGGCGGCCGGCTTTACAAGTCAGGCGATCTTGGCCGGTGGCGCGAGGACGGCATCGTGGAGTTTGCCGGGCGCGTCGATCATCAGATTAAATTGCGCGGCTACCGCATCGAGCCGGGCGAGATCGAAGCGGTGCTGAGATCCAACCAGAGCGTCGCCGAGGTCGTGGTGCTGCTGCATCACGAGGGAGGGCGCAGTTCGCTAGTCGCCTATGTCGTGCCGCGCGAAGGCGAAACGCTGAGCGTGACGGAATTGCGTCGGGCCGCGATGACTGCTCTGCCAGACTACATGGTGCCGCAGACGATCATGCTGCTGGACAAGCTTCCGATGGGCCCGAACAGCAAGCTGGATAGAAGCGCGCTGCCCGCTCCTCGGATAGACCGGGACGTGGTCGCGCCGGCGAATGACAAGGAAAAAGCGATCCTCGACGTCTGGAAAGATATTCTCGACATTCCGGAAATCGGCGTCACCGAGAACTTCTTCGATATAGGCGGCCAGTCGCTCGCCGCCGTGCGTATCGTCTCCCGCCTGAAGACCCGCCATCCGGACTGGCCGCTGACGATCGCCGACATGTTCAACTATCCGACCATCCGCGACTTGGCGATCGCCATCGAAGGCACGCGCGACGAGGCCGGCGTCGACATGGTGTACCTGCGGCGGGGTGGCGACCGGCCGCTCCTTTATTGCTTCCCCGGCCTGCTGGTCAGCACCCGCGAATATATGCGGCTTGTCGACTATCTCGGCCCGGAACAGCCGGCGACCGGCTTCATTTGCTACTCGCTGACGGAGAGCAAAACGCTGAGCACCCGTGTCGAAGATGTCACGGCGCGCTATGCCGAAGCCGTGCGCAAACAGGCCAAGGGGCGCCCATGCGCCTTCCTCGGCTGGTCCTGGGGCGGATTGCTTGCATACGAAGCCGCCCGCCAGCTCGGGAATGACATCGATCTTCGGATGATCGGCATGGTGGATGTCTGCGACATGGACGAGGAATTCACCCTCGGCATTATGCCGCGCTTTGCCGACGGTGTCCGGGATCGAACCCATGAGCAGGTCCAGCGCTGGCTCGCGACGACGCCGATGCGCGACGACTGGATGAGACTGTTCTCGGCGATGGATGGGGAGGTCTACGAACAGTTCCTCAACCATATCGTCAAGCACAACGTCATCCTGCCGTCGGACGGTCCGGACATCGGCTCCGAGGAGCATACATTCTGGATCCTGATCGACAATGCGATGATTTTTCGGAATTACCAGCTGCAGCCGGCGGATTTCCGGATTCATGCCTTTGCCGCCGAGGACTCGCTGACGCGGTCGCTGAACGTCATCGACTGGCGCCGCTATTCGCCTAACGCCACAGCCTCCGAGATCGTCACCGGCACCAACCATCTGACGATCATCGGCAAGACACCCTTCCATCAGCGCTTTGCGAGACGGCTCGACCAGGCCTTCGAGACGACATCCGCGTCCGCGCGCAAGGCCAAATAATCTTTCTTTCCGATATCATTCTGGAGCTGCTTCATGACATCTCAAGTGCTCGACCTCGCCGGGGCCGGAATTGGTCCGTTCAACCTCAGCCTTGCCGCCCAGCTGGACTCTATTCCGGCGCTGTCGGTCCGTTTCTTCGAAAAGCGGCCGTCCTTTGCCTGGCATCCGGGCATGATGCTCCCTGGCGCGGAAATGCAGACATCCATCCTCAAGGATCTGGTGACGGCGACCAACCCGACAAGTCCGTGGAGCTTCCTGTCCTACCTGGTGGCGCACAAGCGTTTCTATCAGTTTATCAACGCCGAATATGAGGCCGTTCCGCGCAAGGAATTCGCCGATTATCTCGGATGGGTGGCGCGCGGGCTGACGTCGCTTCGCTTCGGCACCAGCATGCGTGACGTTCAGATGGCCGACCGCCTGTTTTCGGTTGCCACCGACAATGCGCAGATCCATGCCCGCAACCTCTCCGTCGGCGTCGGCAAGATTCCAGCGCGGCCGGCATGGGCCGAAAGACTGCCGAAATCGCTCGCCTTTCACAGCAGCGAGGCCGCCTTGCGCCTTGGCGATCTGAAGGCACCGCGCGTCGCCGTGATCGGCGGCGGTCAGAGCGGGGCGGAGATCGTCGATGCTCTCATGGACATGAAGACCGTTTCCTCGATCCATTGGCTCAGCCGCCGGCCCAATTTCGAGCCGCTCGATGCAACGCCCTTCACCAACGAGCTCTTCACGCCCGGCTATATGGAACGCTTCCATGGCCTGCCCGAGGACCTGCGGCTCACTCATACGCGCCGGCAGGTGCTTGCCAGCGATGGCGTCTCCCCCTCGACCTTGAAGAAGCTCTATCGCCGCCTCTACGAAAGGAAGCTCGATGGGCTCGATCACGGCATAGCCCTGCGCCCGTATCGCGACGTCATCTCAGCCCTAAGCAACGGTCCCGAAATCGAACTGACCATGCGCAACGGCTTTGACGATAGCATCGAGACGATCGAAGTCGACATGGTCGTGCTTGCCACCGGGTATCGCTTCGTGCTCCCCGACTTCCTCCAATCTCTCCAGAGCCGGATTGCGGTCAACTCCATCGGCGAGCCTGTTCTCGAAAGCGATTTCTCCGTGGCATGGGACGGTCCGCGCGAGAATAAGATTTTCGTGCTGAATGGGGGGCGCAACAGCCACGGGATCGCCGAACCGCAGCTCAGCCTCGCCGCCTGGCGAAGCGCCGTCATCGCCAACGCCCTGCTCGGCAAGGCGCATTTCGACCTCGATCAGCTCGATCCGATCGTTCAATGGGAGTCTCAGGGGCAAGCATCGCTCCTCTCCTCGCATATGGGGCAGGCGGCAGAATAACGGCCGATAGAAAGCATCGCGCGGACCGGGCTCAAACACCTGCGTCTGCGCGATGGATGCCTGATTGCTGATACTATCCATAAGGAGCGAAAGTCGGTCGGAGAACTACAACTAAAAATGGTTCAACCTCAAGGCACCACGGGTATGTTTTCGTCCCTTCTGGCGTCTGTTATTTCGCAGCGGCCAACTTAGCTCATGGGCCATTGTCAGTGTCTGAACGGAGCTCAAATCGACCAGGCGACATCGAAAAGGCATCATAATGGTCGCAGATTTCCCAGTAAAAACCAATATAATCATATATGTAGCGTAAAATAAGGCAGGAAGCGGGCACTTCCGCTTTTTTATGTTGACTATTATTATCATGTTTTTTAGGGTGCGCCAAAACAGAGGGGTAAATCGAAATGCAACTTTGGATTTCAGAGAGAGCCCGACATGGTCGTCAATCCTTCGCAGTCGATATCGAATGAACAGCTCAAAGCAGCACTCCTCACCTACCCTAAGCTATTGGCCAGCGCCCGGCGGATCACCGGCTGCATGACGCTTGCCGAAGACGTCGTTCAGGAAGTCCTCCTTCAATTGGTTTCCAAGCCGCTCAAGTCCGATATCGCCGCGCCGGCACCCTATGTGATGCGCATGGTCCGCAATCTCGCCAGGGACCATATGCGCCGGCTGCGCTACGAAAGAGGCCTGTTCGTCGAGGAACAGGTCGGCGGCAGCACCTCGGCCTATGGCAGCCCCGAAGAGCGGCTGCGCGAAACCGAGGCCTACGAGGCTTTCCGATGCACGGTCGAGGCGATGCCCGCCAGAACGCGGAAATTCTACGAGGAACACTATTTTGACGACGTCCCTCAAAACATCATCGCGAAAGAGGCCGGGGTTTCCTGCGCTCTCGTTTGCGGATTGCTCAGGGATGCCCACTCGCGCTGCCTTGCGGCCATATCGCTGAATGCCGATCAGACGACGGAATCCTACAGCAATCATGGGCGCCATCGCTCGCCGAGACCTAGAGAAATGAGGGCCTGACGATGTGTGATGCCGCAATGTCCGGAAACGGCTTCGCCCTCTCAGATGAGCGTGGGCAAATCCAGGATGCGATAGAGATCACCAGCGACAAGGGCAATATCTGCCGCGAGATCATGTCGGAACTGACCGAATGGTTCAGCGAACCCGCCGTCATAGAGGCATGCGCGGAGGCGATCGAGTCGCTGCCGATGTTCGGCTGCGTCGACAAGAACAGGGTCGCCGGTTTCGTCGCGATGCGTTCTCATCCGCCGGACGCCATGGAAATAATGGTCATCGCCACAAGGCGCGCCTATCATCGCAGTGGTATCGGCAAGCGGCTGCTTACGGCCGCCGAGGATTGCGCCCGCGCAGCCGGCTGCAAGATCCTGACGGTCAAGACGCTGGCGCCGCGTGGGAAGGATGAACCCCAGTACGACGCGACCCGCGCCTTCTATGACAAAAACGGCTTCATCCGCGCGGAGATCTTTCCCACACTCTGGGGTGAGGGTCATCCCTGCCTGTTCTTCGTCAAACCGCTCGAGGTCGTCAATTGATCACCGCATCCGGCGGATCGCCCGCATCCATCCCGTCATCTTCCACGAGGCCGACCATGAAAAACCAGCCGGCCGTCGAGCCTTCCGAAGACAAGCCTGCCGTCTTTGCCACGGAGAAACTGCGTTTCGACGTGGACGGCCGAACCATCCTTCATCCGCTCGATCTCAGCTTCAGAGCCGGCGAAATCTCGGGCCTGATCGGCCATAACGGCTCGGGGAAATCCACCCTGATCAAGCTGCTCGCCCGGCAGATCCAGCCAAGCGGCGGCCAGGTGCTGTTCGACGGCGCCCCCGCCGGTTCCTACGATGCACGCGCCTTTGCCCGCGCCGTCGCCTATCTGCCGCAGGACACAACTTCGGCCGCCGGCATGACTGTCAAGGAGCTGGTCGCCTCCGGGCGCTACCCCTGGCATGGCGCGCTCGGCCGCTTTACCGACCTCGACCGCGAGAAGGTCGAGACCGCCATGCGGCTCACCCATGTCGACACCTTGGCGGGCCGGATGGTCGATACGCTTTCCGGCGGCGAGCGCCAGCGGGTGTGGATCGCCATGCTGATTGCGCAGGATAGCCGCTGTCTTCTGCTCGACGAGCCGACCTCCGCTCTCGATATCGCGCACCAGATGGAGGTGCTGGGCCTCGTACACGCGCTGTGCCGCACGAAAAACCTGAGCGCCATTCTCGTCCTCCACGACATCAATATCGCATCGCGTTTCTGCGATCATCTCTACGCCCTGAAGGCAGGAGAATTGATTGCCGCCGGCCCGTCCGCAAGCCTGATGAAAGCGGAAACCCTTCATGCCATTTATGGCGCGGACATGGGCGTCACCGCTCATCCGGTGCACGGAACCCCACTCGCCTATGTCATCTGACGGACCTCTCGACACCTTCAGGCTGTCGCGCCGCGATGCCCTGATCGCCGCCGCCGCCGCGATGTTCGCCGTGCCTCGGATCGGGCGCGCTGCATCGCCAATATCCGGCCCGATCGTTTCGCTCGATTACGGCCTGGCCTCAACCCTTCTGGCGCTCGGGGTAACGCCGGCTGCCATCGTCTCGCTTGCCGATTGGGACAAATGGGTGGTGGAGCCGAAAATGCCATCTGGCGTCGTTGATCTCGGGACAGCCTGGGAGATCAATCTTGAGATCCTGGCGAGCCTCAAGCCGGCCCTGATCCTGACGACCCCCTATCTGGCGGCCCTCAAACCACGCCTCGAGCCGATCGCACCCGTTGTGGAGCTGACGATCTATGCCGAAGGGGGAGAGGCATTGCCTCGCGCCATCGAGGCGACCAGGACGTTGGCCACGGCGATCGGCCGCGAGCCGCAGGCCGCCGATTTCCTCGCAAGATCGGAGCAGTTCTTCGATGATTGCGCCCGGCGGGTCCAACGGATGTCACCGTCGCCGCTGGCGCTCGTCAGTTTCGTCGATCAGCATCATGCCCGCATCTACGGCGGCGCTGGCCTCTATCAGAACGTCATGACCCGGATCGGCCTAAAGAACGCCTGGACGGGTAGCGGCAATTTCTGGGGTTTCGAGACCATCGGCATCGAGCAGCTGGCTTCGCTCGATCAGAACCTGCGGTTGATCGTCTTCGAACCGCTCATTCCCCCCAATATCCTGTCCGGCCTGGAAGAGAGCCCCTTGTGGACCAGCCTGCCATTCGTGAAAGCCGGGCGAATCTCGGTTCTTCCCGGCTCTCTCATGTTCGGCATGGTGCAGGAAGCCGAGCGCTTCGCCCGCATCCTGCTTGACCATCTTGAGAAGGCGGCCTGATGCGTATCCATTCAGATAATAGCCTCGGTGCTCCCGCCGTGGCGGTCGGGCTTCTGCTGCTCGCCGGCCTGCTCGCCTGGCATCAGGTCTCGCCCGATCTCTCGCGCCTGACGGCGCAGGACGTCGGATACGATCCGCGCCGGATGCTGCTTCTTTATTCGACCCTGCCGAGGATCGTCACCGCGCTTATTTCCGGCGCGGCACTGGCGCTCGCGGGAAGCCTGCTCCAGCAGGTGTTGCGCAATCCGCTTGCCTCACCAACGACGCTCGGCATCTCCGCCGGCGCCAACCTTGCGCTCGTCGCCGCCATGCTCGCCTTTCCAGCCCTTGAGGGGTTGAGCCGCGACGCAGTCGCCCTCTTCGGCAGCGCGGCGGCCGCGGCCGTCGTCTTCCTGATCGGCGCGCGGCGCGGCTTCTCGCCCTTCGCACTGGTTCTTGCCGGATTGATCGTCAGCGTCTGGAGCGGTGCGCTTGCCGCCATTCTCGTTCTTATGAACGACCGCTATCTCTCCGGCCTGTTCATCTGGGGCGCCGGATCCCTGGCGCAGCAGAGCTGGACGGTACCGCTATCGTTGCTTCCCAAGATCGCGGCTCTCGCGACCCTCGCCACCCTGATGGCCCGACCGCTATCGCTGATGGAACTCGGAGACAGCGGTGCCAGCGGGCTCGGGCTCTCGGTCAAGCGAACGCGCATCACCGCCGTCTGCATCGCCATCGCGCTCGCGGCAATCGTCACCAGCGCGGTCGGTGTCATCGGCTTCATCGGCCTCATCGCTCCCGGGATCGCCCGTCTTGCCGGTGCGCGGCAGATGAAGAGCCAGCTTATCTGGTCGCCGCTGATCGGCGCCGGATTGCTGCTTCTGACCGACGAGGCCCTGGCATTTTTGAACACAGACTCCTCGACTTTTCTGCCGACCGGCGCCGTCACCGCGTTTCTCGGCGCGCCGTTATTGTTGCTGATGCTGCCGCGCCTTCGGATCACGCAGCGGGGCGTGCCAGCCTCTCCGGAGGCAAAAAGTCGGTTCGAACACGTCTCGCCCACCCTTATTGCCGCAGCAAGTGTTCTTCTCCTCATCCTCGTTTCCGGTGTGATCTTTTTCGGACGTGCGCCGGACGGAACATGGAACATTCTTGCCTACCTGAATTGGCCGGATGTGCTGCCCTACCGCCTGCCCCGCGTGATCGCCGCCTTTGCCGCCGGCATGATGCTCGCGGCGGTTGGTTCGATCCTGCAGCGCCTCACCGGAAACGAAATGGCTAGCCCCGAAGTGCTCGGCATATCGGCCGGCGCGACCATCGGCGTGACAGCCGCGCTCTTTCTCCTGCCAGCCCCCGGCATGTTGGCCCAGCTTGGCTTCGGTGGCCTCGGCGCGCTCGCCGTTCTCATCGCCATTTTCATCTTCGGCATGCGATCCGGCTTCGCGCCGGAACGCGTCCTGCTGACAGGAATCGCGCTTGGCGCAATGCTCGATGCCTCGATCAGCGTCCTCGCGGCAAGCGGCGATCCCCGGGCCATGACCGTCATGCAGTGGATGAGCGGATCGACTTATCTGGTCGACCCGCCGAAGGCCGCCGCAGCCGTGATCGCGGCGATCATCGGCCTGATCCTCTCGTTTCTCGGCCGTCGCTGGCTCGACCTGCTGCCGCTCGGCCCGCAGGCGGCACAGGCGATCGGCATTCGCGTCAATCTCGCCCGCGGCTGCCTCTTTTCACTGGCAGCCGCCATGACCGCTGCCGCTACGCTCGTGGTCGGCCCCTTGAGCTTCATCGGCCTGATGGGTCCCCATCTGGCGCGCGAGCTTGGAATGCGGCGTGCCATGCCGCAGCTTGCCGGCGCGGCACTGGCCGGTGGGGGACTGATGGTGCTCGCCGACTGGTTCGGCAGAATGATCGCCTTTCCCTATCAGATCCCGGCGGGCCTCGTGTCGGCGCTGGTCGGAGCACCGCTGCTGCTGATCCTGCTCCTTCGCAGAAGGAGAGCGTGATGACCAAGGCATCCCTCTGTCCCGGTTGATATCGAAACCGGGTTCACACGAAAATGGCAGGGAGATAAACATGACCAGGGTCGCTTTGGTAACGGGAGGCACGCGCGGGATCGGCGCGGCGATTTCCATTGCTCTGTAAGAGGCGGGTTACACCGTTGCGGCCAGCTACGTCGGCAATGATGACGTTGCCCGCGCATTCCGGTCTACCGATGGGATATTGGCGATTATCAGGCCTGCAAGGAAGGGATTGCCCGGGTCGAGGACGATCTCGGGCCGATTGACGTGCTCGTCAACAATGCCGGCATCACCCGCGACGGCATGTTCCACAAGATCACGCCCGAGGACTGGAATGCGGTCATCAGCACAAATCTGAGCGGGTTGTTCAACATGACCCATCCGGTATGGCCGGGTATGCGCGAACGGAATTTCGGCCGGGTGATCAATATTTCCTCGATCAACGGGCAGAAAGGCCAGCTCGGTCAGGCCAATTACTCCGCCGCGAAAGCCGGCGATCTCGGCTTCACGAAAGCGCTGGCGCAGGAAGGTGCGGAAAAGGGGATCACCGTCAACGCCGTTTGCCCCGGCTATATCGGCACGGAGATGGTCCGGGCCATGCCGGAAAAGGTGCTGAAGGAACATGTTCTGCCGCAGATACCGGTCGGCCGCCTCGGCGAGCCCGAGGAGATCGCGCGGTGCGTGGTCTTCCTCGCCTCCGATGAGGCCGGCTTCATCACCGGATCGACACTGACCGCCAATGGCGGCCAGTATCTTGCCTAGAGCGTTTCAGCGCTTCACTGAAGCGCAGTAACACTCTAGCCCTTTGTTTTTACGCAATTCCGGACGGAAAACCGCAGCACACTTTTCCTGGAATTGCTCTAAATAAGAAAAGAAAAAAGGCGGGCTGTGGTTGCAGCCCGCCCCGAGATATCACCGACCTCCAAATCAGTCGGCACGTCATGAAGCGGACAAAAACCTCGGAGGCATCCCACGCATGTGACGTGCGACCTATTCCTCAAAGCGGCTCGTATCGTCACGATCGCGGTCGTATCGTTTCGTGAGCGGAAACGGCGGCAACCAGGCTTCGCGGCGAATGGTCCAGAGTTCGTAGGTTGGCATCAGCTGGTCAGGAGCATCGAGGGACCCCAGGTTCACCTCGATTTCGTCCGCGGTGCGTGCAAAAACGGGCGAGCCGCAGCGGGGGCAGAAAAACCGCCCGGCGTAGTCGCGTGTTTCGCCATCAACCGTCACCGCATCCTGAGGGAAGATCGCGGAAGCGTGAAAAAGCGCGCCATGATGCTTGCGGCAGTCGAGACAGTGACAAAGGCCGACCCGGTATGGGAGCCCCACCGCTACGATGCGGACATTGCCGCACAGGCAACCGCCCGTGAATCGGTCCATGCTGCATCTCCTCCAAGATCAAGCGGGCGGACTATTTACAACGAACATCGCAGCCATTGCAATTTTCCGCCACGGGCGGGATGCATCATTATTCCGGGGTTGGCGCCAGAGATCATCGCTTTCAGGCGAACGGAGCCTGGCGGCACATGACGCGTCGCCCTCTATTATAAAGGGCGACGCGTAAGTCATTTTACCAGCGATACTTGAGCGAAGCGGTGATGTTGCGGCCCTGACCCAGGTAGCAATAGCCTTCGTTGCAGACCGTCAGGCGTCGGTTGGCGATGTTGCGAACGTCGACGGATGCCGTCAGGCCTTTGTATTTCTGGTCGATTGCACCGAAATCGTAGGAGAGCGCCGCATCCAGATAGAAGCTTGCATCATTCTTGGCGGTGTTGGCCGTGCTGGTATAGGTCTTGCCCGTGTAGCGAATGCCGGTGCCGACCGTAAGGCCGTTTGCAGCCGTATCCTCCTGGAAGGTATAGTTCGACCACAAGCTGACAATATTCTTCGGCGTAACCGCAGGTGCGTTACCGGTGTCGTCGCCGGCAGTGATTTCGGAGTGATTGTAGGAATAGGCCGCAATCACATCCCAACCGTCTGTAACGGTCGCCCTGGCCTCAAGCTCAATACCCCTGTTGGTAACCTCACCGAGCGAGGCATAGACAAGTGTCAGCGGATCGACCAGGACGGGCTTGTTCTTCTCGACGAGGTTATAGGCAACGGCGGACAGCAGAATGTCGGTGCCTGGCGGCTGATATTTCACACCCAGCTCGTATTGTTCACCCTTCGTGGGATCCAGGATTTGGCCGGAGACGGATCGCTGCGTGACCGGATCGAAGGAGGTCGAATAGCTGGTGAAGGGCGCAATGCCGTTGTCGAAGAGATACAGAGCGCCAGTTTGGACTGAAAACGCGTGCTTGCTGAGATTGTCGTCCGTGCTCGTTCCGGAGGATACATAGGTCGTATCCGACGATTGCTTGACCCAGGTCTGGCGTCCGCCGAGCGTAAAGCGCCATTTGTCGAGTTCGATCTGATCAAGGGCGTAAGCGCCGATCTGCTGCATGCTGGCGCCGACACGGCTGAAATTATACTCCGGCGTCGGGCCGGAGACCCCATAAGTCGGATTATCAATATCGAAGTCGTAGGCCGCGCTGGTCGTCGAATCAGCCCCATATGCGAAGGAATCGTTCATATGGGTGTAGTCCAAGCCGAACAGCACGGTATGGGCGGCCGGACCGGTATCGAACTTCGATTCAAGCTGGTTGTCGACCTGGAAGACATTCATGGTATCGCTGATCGCACTCGCGCCGCGATTAGCGACATTACCGGTCCAGCTATAGACGCCGAGATAGCGCGCTTTCAGATCCAGATGAGAATAGCGCAGATTCTGGCGGAAGGTGAAGCCGCCGTCGAACTCGTGCTCGAACTGGTAACCGACCTGCTGCTGGCGGGTCTTCTGATAGTCATAGTCCGGATCGCTCGCGCGCAATTTGAGGACGTTGCCGTCGGGGCCGGTCAGCGCACCGACATTGGCATCGCCTTCAGTCGACTGTGCCGAGCCGTAAACCGTGAATTTCGTGGCGTCGTCCGGCTTCCAGGTGAAGGATGGCTGGATGAAATAACGATCGTCGGCAATATCGAAATTGGTGTCGCCCTTTCGCGCCAGACCGACGATCCGGTACAGCATGCTGTCATCGTCCTGATTGACCCGGCCGCCGAAATCGAACATCGTCTGGGCGCGGTCCGATGTTCCATAGACGGCACCGACCTCCCGGATCGTCTCATCCGTCGGCAGCTTCGAGATCTTGTTGACGATGCCGCCCGGCGAGCCTGGGCCATAAAGCACCGACGTCGGCCCCTTGATGACTTCGACCCGGTCGAGCGAATAGGGATCAGTGCGGAACATCCCGTAATTCATATAGGGTTGGCGCAGGCCGTCGCGAAAATCACCCGTGGTGGTGACGTCATTACCGCGGATATAGACCTGATCGAAGCGTGGATCAAAACCATAGGAGCCGGTCTGGACGCCGGCGGAATAGCGCACCGCCTCGATTATGTCCTGGGCGCCGCGCTCCTCCAGCTCCTTCTTGGTGATCACGGAAACGGATCGTGGTGTCTCGACCAGCGGCGTCTCGATCTTTGTCGCACCCTTGCTTTTCTTGGCTGCGACAGTTGAATTGTCACTCGCATCGCTTGCGTTGCTATTGACGACAATCGGAGCGAGCTGCGTCGCATTCCCCGCGCTTGTATTGGCTGAGGAATCCTGGGCAAAGGCATTCCCACTCAATGCAAGCACCGTGGCAAGCGCTGTCGTCGTGCGCGCCAGATAGAATCTATCTCGCTTTAAGTAAATGATATTATTGACTGATTTAAACGCCATGACGAGCTCGGCCCACCCCTTCTTGAAAAGATGGCGCAAATTAGATCGTCATACCGGCATCCGTCAAGAATACATGATTGGAATAGTCATCTTTTTACCATTATTGATTTCGGATGACTCGAATCCGTGGAAAGACGCACGGATTAGCATCGAATACCGGAGCGCCATGCAATCTTTAATTGCGCGCACAGAGGTCGATCGTCGGCTTGCCAGAGCATTGCCAAAATAATATGAGAAAATCAATCATATTTCGAGTCGGCCGTGCGATCCCCAAAAGAACCGCTCGGCTCTATCAATCCTTCGACCCAGCGGAGAAAACATGCCCAACCCGTCATCCCGCGCGACAGAGGCGTCGCTTGCGCCCGTGACGATCGTCGATGCCAGCTTTGCCGATTTCAGCTCCGGAAATGCCGGCGAGCCCTATCGCATCTTTTTCTTTCGACCCACCAAAACGCCCCCGCCCGAGGGCTGGCCTGTGCTCTATCTGACGGATGGCAACGCCTGCTTCGCAACAGCGGTCGATGCCTTGAAGGTGCAATCCTCCTATCCCAACGGAACCAATGTCAGTGAGGGCGTCGTCGTCGCCATCGGCTATCCCACGGATCAGCCCTATGATCCCCTGCGGCGCTCGTGGGATTTGAGCCCACCTCCCGGCCGGGTCTATCCCCCCTTCTTTCCCGATACACCGGATGTCAGGACCGGCGGGGGCGCGCAGTTCCTCAGCTTTATCGAGGAGCGGCTGAAGCCCTGGGTCGAGGAACAGGTTCCCATCGACCGCTCCCGCCAGACCCTGTTCGGCCATTCCTTCGGCGGGCTGTTCGCCCTCTACGCCCTGTTTTCGAAACCGACTGCCTTCAACCGATGGGTCGCCGCGAGCCCGGCCATATTCTGGGAAGATGCGGCGATCCTTGCGGCGGAAAAAGCCTTTCTCGAAAAACACGCTGCCTCCCTCGACATCGAGTTGCATCTGTCCGCCGGCCAATATGAAGGCGAGGTGCTGGCGCCCTTTCACAAGGGAACGCCGGAGGAACAGAAGCGGCAGGAACGCGCCAGGGAAACCCAGACTGTGGGATATGCCAAGGAAATGGCAGCGCGGCTGGCGGCGTTGGCTGCGCTGCCGGAAAAAGTGACCTTCGAAGAATATTCCGGTGAAAATCACATGTCAGTGCTTCCGGTCGCCTTGAACAGGGCGGCGCAAATTGCATTTCGAAGGGCGAGCTGACGGCAGATATCAAGCCCTTCCGCGCGAGTGGGCTATCTTCGACTTTACAATCTTCAATGACTTCTCGACGTATGGTCAGCAGGCTAGGAAATATCCGCGCGGAACTCGAACACGGCCGAATCCCGGGGAGAAGCAAATCATGACACAAACCATTATCGATCTGTCGGTACCCATCGCCAACGATATTCCGGCGGATCCCCCGGTCCAGATTCCTCATATCGAATACATCGACCACAAGCAGAGCCTTTCACAGATTCTGCCGTTCTTTCCGGGGCTTGCCGCCGAAGATCTTCCGGACGGCGAAGGCTGGGCGGTTGAGCGCGTTACCCTTACGACGCATAACGGCACCCACCTCGATGCTCCCTGGCACTATCATTCCACCATGGATCATGGCCTGCCCGCTCTGAGGATCGATGAGATCCCGCTGGAATGGTGCTTTCAACCGGGCGTGAAGCTGGATTTTCGCCATTTCGAAGACGGCTATGTCGTCACGGCAAAAGATGTCGAAGCCGAGCTTGAGCGCATCGGGCACACGCTGAAGCCTCTGGAAATCGTCGTCGTCAACACGTCCGCGGGCAAACGTTTCGGCCAGAACGATTATGTCGCCAGCGGTTGCGGCATGGGATATGAGGCGACCATGTATCTTCTGGAACGCGGCGTGAAGGTGACCGGCACCGATGGCTGGAGCTGGGACGCTCCGTTCATCCATACCGCCAGACGATATGCCTCGACCGGCGACGCATCGCTGATCTGGGAAGGCCACAAGGCGGGACGGCACCGAGGATATTGCCATATCGAGAAACTGCACAATCTCGAAGTACTTCCCCCGACGGGCTTCAAGATCAGTTGCTTCCCCGCCAAGATCGAGCGCGCCTCCGCCGGCTGGACGCGGGCAGTCGCCATTATCGATAACTGACGACAGCGAACCGGCAGGCGATCCCGCGCACTGGCTGCTGCGCCGCTTCAGGCCTACCCACGATCATCTGATGGCGCTCGCGCTGCACCACCCGAGACCGCACGAGGTGACTGTCACGACCCTGGCCGCCAATCCGGACCTATTGATCCCTGCGGGATGACAGCGGAGAGCTTTTGCCACGTCAAATGTCCGCGAGATCAACGCCTAATCCAAGTCGAGCGCAGCGATATCAGGCGCTTCCGTCAAGGGCCATCGATATCCAGGACACGAAGATAACTCTCGAGGAGCAACGTCCTGTCGCGGGTCAGATCCGTTTCGGCGTCAGCCTGCATGGGTGCGTACATACTCCCTTGCCTGGTGGCAAACAGGCTTTCACGAGCGCGCGCCTCCATATCCCGATAGGCAATCCAACCGCGCTGGGCAGCTCTGAGGTCTTGCCCAGCCTGCGGCGGAAGTGCGTTCAGGAGCTTTGAATAGGCCACGTTCATCCGCTTATCGTAAGATGCGAGGGCCTTCACTTCACACGCACTCTGGTCTCCCGTCGAGCCGTTTTTAGGATCCTGCAGGCAAGCATCAAGGCTTTGCCGCGTTGGGTCCTTCAGTGGCCCAGCGTCTGCCGGCAGAAGGATGAATTGAGATAATAAAAGGATGGCAATGTATTTCTGAGTATCATTCATGATCATACAACCGAGTTGATCGCGGCGGATGAGCCCTGCATGCCATTTTAGACCTCGAAATGAAATCGCTTTCGCACAGCATACGCCGTCCAACGATCGAAGCGGAAGGGGAGCCGGATCGATCCTATCTCAATCACGAGGCGATGATTACACTGACGGCCGACGGCGACCGCGAACGCCTGTCGGCGATGATGCGCGCGCATATCCTGCGGACCAAGGACAATTATCTCAATGCGTTCGAAAAGATGTCCTCGGGCAAGGGCGACGCCGTCTAGCGATAGCGGATTAGAGCCATCGGCAGTGTGCGTTTCATTCGCAACGGACGAAGCCGGGAAATTGAGGTAATCAAGGCTTAGTTCGATCACCTGATCCCGGCATCGTCATCGCAATCACTTTTCCGCGGGCGCGAGTACGACAGCTGCTTCCGATGTCAGCATCCGGAAAGTGAAGGTCTCCTGCAGATACAGTTCCACGACCGTGCTGGAATGGCTTAGGTAACCGATGGAGATGTCCTGACCGATATCCAGCTCGAAATCACCACCGCGGGTCGTGAGCACGAAGCCTCCCTCGATGGCCGGCGCCCAAATGATCCCTCCGTCCACGACACGCTCGATGTGATGGAAGACCGGATAGCCGTCGTCGCTGCCGCCGCTGGCCGCAGTATATGCCTCCGCACCCAGAACAAGCGCGTAAGGACCGTTGACACCCGCCAGTCGTAACTGGCTCACCGCCTTGGCGACCGCATCCGGATATCCCCTCACATTGGCAGGCAAGGGCAATACCGGATTGCTGCTGCCTCCGCGAATGCCCTGAATCCCTGCTGCGGCATATCCGTCGAAGACGGAACGATCCTCGGTGAAAGCGATCTTGCGCGCGGCATCCTTGACGGGCGACCAGTCTGAATCTTCCGCGCCGCGCTCCACGTCATCGATCGCCTGGCGCGTCAGTTTGAACGGAACGCGCAGCTCTACGAGTGCCTTCACCTCGCGCTGCGCAGTCTGGACCCCATCGCCAGGTCCTGGGATAGGTTTGAGATGACCGGTGCCGACTGCCGACAGTTCGATACCCCCGGGGTCCTGCACATCCACCACGCGGCGCGCCGCCAAATGACGTTTGAGCGTACGAGACGCCTCCTCTTCGATTTGTGCCCAGGCGCTGTCGGAGATGGGTGCCAATTGCCGATGAAGATTATTCATAACCTGCCTCATTTTTTAAAGAACCAATACCGAGCGAGCCGTCGCCTGGGGACGATCGCGACTGAATTCTCTCCGCCGCCTCGGGCTCTTTCGAACTCGGCGCAATAGTCGATGGGGTCGCACCATCAGCCACAACATCATCCAGGAACGTCGCGGTGGGCACGAAGAACAGCGTTCCGGTCACCGCGCGGCTGAAGTCGAGCAGCCGATCGTAATTTCCGGGCGGCCGACCGATGAACATGTTCTCGAGCATCTGCTCGATCCGGCGTGGCGAACGGGCATAACCGATGAAATAGGTGCCGAACTCCCCTTTCCCCACTTCGCCGAATGGCATGTTGTCACGCACGATTTCCAGCTGCTCTCCGTCCTCGATGATGGTGGTCAAGGCATTGTGCGCATAGCTTGGCTTGACGGCATCATCCAGTTCGATGTCCGAGAGTTTCATGCGGCCGACAATTTTTTCCTGCTCGGCGACCGGCACCTCGTTCCAGCGCGTCAGATCGTGCAGATATTTCTGCACGATCACATAGCTGCCGCCGGCGAAGGCGAGGTCCTCCTCACCGATGATCGTCGCCCTGATCGCATCCTGATCCACCGGGTTCTCGGTGCCGTCGACGAAGCCGATCAGGTCGCGATCATCAAAATAGTTGAAGCCATGCACCTCATCCATCACGGAGACCGCGCCGGTGAGCCGCGACATGATCTGGGTCGCTAATTCAAAACAGAGGTCCATGCGTGTGGAACGAATGTGGAAAAGGATATCGCCAGGCGTCGAGACGGCATGATGCTGCCCGCGAACCTCGCGGAACGGATGCAGGTCCTTCGGCCTTGGCGCTCCAAAAAGCCGGTCCCACGCGTCGGAGCCGACCCCCATGACACAGGACAGCCGGCTTTCAAGATCACGGAAGCCAACCGCGCGAAGCAGGCCAGACAGATCGCCACAGAGGGCGCGAACGGTCGCATCATGCTGCGAGCCGGAATTGACCGTCACGACGAGAAAGATCGCTGCTCGGGTCAGCTTTGCGACAACCGGCTGTGAAACGGCGGAAGGAGAATTTGCGTCCATTGGCGATCCGTTTGTTATCTTTTGTTGAGAAAGTGGCCTGCTCGTCCGTCAGCTCTCGACGCCGTCAATTCATGTCGCGAAATCCATACCCATCCGCTTCGACACCTTCCACGACGCTCGGCGGCAACAGATCCTGTGCCGCGGTGCCGTCGAAGACCCAGTCTTTCGGGTCGGCAAAGTCGGGTAGAGCCGCGCCCGTGCGCACATAAAGACCTATGCCAGGCTTCTTGACGTTTATATAGAGATCATATTCTGGCATCGCTGCAACTTTCCCAGGTTGGAGACGAAATTGACACCGGGGCGTCCAGCCTCATAGTGACCAATGTGACTGAGGCAGCCTGACCGGCTGCCTCAATGCGTTCATCACAAGTTGACGGGGCGCCCGGATTGCTCCTCTTCCAGGGTCACGGCAATGTCGGCATTCGCGGAGAGACGAACCTTGTCCCCCTCGACACCCGCGACAAAGCCGATCTCGATGTAGTGATGGTGTCCCTCATGGCGCCCAAAACTGTCGCTCTTCTTGAGCTTGATACGGTCGCCTTCCAGGCGATCCACCGTTCCGACGTGCACGCCATCGGCGCCTATGACTTCCATATTTTCCTTGATCTTGTCCGTCATCGCAGCTTTCTCCTTCGTTGAGCTGTTGCCTTGGTAAAACCTTGCCAAATGACTGTACGGCGATCGGGTCAAACTCGTTCTCACGCCATGACTGAAACGCATTGTCGGACAGTCGGTTCAGACGAGGTCAAAATCGTCCTCCTCCACCATCACCGGCTTCTGTCCATTGAACGTGAGGCCATCCTTGCCTGCGGAGAGCTTCACCATCGAACCGTCGCGCACATCGCCCGCAAGGATCATTTCCGCCAACGGGTCCTGCACGTAGCGCTGGATCACGCGCTTTAACGGACGGGCGCCATAGGCAGGATCCCACCCTTTATCGGCAAGCCAATTCCGTCCCTTCGCATCAAGCGTAAGCTCGATCTTGCGATCATCCAGGATTTTCCGCAATCGCGCGAATTGAATTTCGACGATCTGCCCCATTTCACTCTTCTGCAAGCGGTGAAACAGGATGATTGCGTCGATGCGGTTGAGGAATTCGGGACGGAAGTGTGCACGCACCATCGTCATGACCTCACCGCGCACCACGCTCGTCTTTTCGCCTTCCGGCTGGTTTACGAGATATTCCGCGCCGATGTTCGAGGTCATGATGATCAGCGTGTTGCGGAAGTCGACTGTGCGACCCTGACCATCGGTCAGGCGGCCGTCGTCGAGAACCTGGAGCAGGACGTTGAACACATCCGGATGCGCCTTTTCGATCTCATCGAAGAGCACGACCTGATAGGGCCGCCGCCGGACGGCTTCGGTCAGCACACCGCCCTCATCATAGCCGACATATCCCGGAGGCGCGCCGATCAGCCGCGCGACGGAATGCTTTTCCATGAACTCCGACATGTCGATGCGAACCATCGCCGTTTCGTCGTCGAACATGAACTCCGCCAGCGCCTTTGCAAGCTCGGTCTTACCGACGCCGGTGGGACCCAGAAACATGAACGAGCCGATCGGGCGGCTGGGATCCTGCAGCCCGGCACGGGCGCGCCGGACGGCGGTCGACACCGCGCGCACGGCCTGCGCCTGGCCGACGACGCGCTTGCCAAGCATCTCTTCCATATGAAGAAGCTTATCCTTCTCGCCCTCGAGCATCTTGTCGACCGGCACGCCTGTCCAGCGCGACACCACCTGTGCGATATTGTCGGCGGTCACCGTTTCGGTGATCGAGGTATTCTCGCTGGCTTCGACGGCGGCAAGCTTTTTCTCCAGCTCAGGGATCGTGCTGTAGGCAAGCTCCCCGGCCCGCTGATATTCACCGGTGCGCTGGGCATTGGCGAGTTCGGTGCGAAGCTGCTCCAGCTCGCTCCTCATCTTCTGAGCGTCGGAGAGCTTGCCCTTCTCCGACTGCCATTTCGAGGTCAAATCGGCCGACGCCTTTTCCAGCCTGGCCAGCTCCTCGCCGAGCGTCTTCAACCGGCTCTTGGAACCGGCATCCGCCTCCTTCTTGAGCGCCTCCTGCTCGATCTTGCGCCGTATGATCTCACGGTCGAGAGAGTCCAGCTCCTCCGGTTTGGAATCGACCTGCATCTTCAACCGGGCCGCGGCCTCGTCCATCAGGTCGATGGCCTTGTCCGGCAGGAAGCGGTCCGTGATGTAGCGGTTCGACAGCGTTGCGGCCGCCACCAGGGCGGAATCGGCGATCCGGACCCCGTGATGGAGTTCGTATTTTTCCTTCAGCCCGCGCAGGATCGAGATCGTATCCTCGACCGTCGGCTCCGGCACGAACACCGGCTGGAACCGCCGTGCAAGCGCCGGGTCTTTCTCGACGTGCTTGCGGTATTCGTCGAGCGTGGTCGCGCCGACGCAATGCAGCTCGCCGCGCGCCAGAGCCGGCTTCAGCAGATTGGACGCATCCATCGCGCCGTCGGTCTTGCCGGCCCCGATCAGCGTATGCATCTCATCGATGAACAGGATAATCCCGCCTGTGGCGGAAGTGACTTCCTGCAGCACGGCCTTCAGCCGCTCCTCGAATTCACCGCGATATTTCGCGCCGGCGATCAGCGAGCCGAGATCAAGCGCGAGCAGCTTCTTGTCCTTCAGGCTCTCCGGGACGTCGCCGTTGACGATCCGCAGCGCCAGCCCTTCGACGATGGCCGTTTTGCCGACACCGGGCTCGCCGATCAGCACGGGATTGTTCTTGGTGCGCCGTGAAAGAACCTGGATCGTGCGGCGAATTTCCTCGTCACGCCCGATGACGGGATCGAGCTTGCCGTCCCGCGCTGCCTGCGTCAGATCGCGGGCATACTTCTTCAACGCGTCATAGGCGTTCTCGGCCGACGCACTATCGGCGGTGCGGCCTTTGCGCAAGGCGTTGATGGCGGCATTGAGCTGTTGCGGATTGACGCCTCCCTGTGCGAGCAACTTTCCCGCTTCGCCGTGCTTGTCGGCAGCGAGTGCCTGCAGCAGCCGTTCCACCGTCACGAAGCTGTCTCCGGCCCTCTCCGCTGCCTGTTCCGCCGCGGTAAAGAGACGCGCAGTCTCGGGCGCGAGATAGACCTGTCCGGCCCCGGCACCGGTCACCTTCGGCAACTTTGCCAAAGCGTCTTCAGTCGCGCTGAGGATAGCGCGCGAATTGCCGCCCGAGCGATCGATCAGGCCACCGGCAAGACCCTCGCTGTCATCAAGCAGGACTTTGAGAATATGGAGAGGTGTAAATTGCTGGTTTCCCTCCCGCGTGGCGAGCGACTGTGCGGATTGGATGAAGCCTCTTGCACGATCTGTATATTTTTCAGCGTTCATTGAGCCACCTCCTCCGGACCTATGCCACCGCTCCTGTTTCAGAGAGTCTTTGAGCAACGGACGTGCCAGTTCGAGCAGGCAATGAAATCAACGAGATATGATCGGGTGGCGATCTGAGACAGACAATCTGTCGGGAGGAGGCAAGACAAAATGTCCGTGCGAGCCTGAGAGCGTCAATCTGCTTCCGGTAGCCAGACGGTGAACGTCGTGCCTTTGCCGGGCTCGCTCCTGACCGAGATCCTGCCGCCCTGTCGCGCCATCAGCATCTGGCTGACCGAGAGGCCAAGCCCCGTGCCTTCCCGGGTCTTGGTGGTAAAAAACGGATCGAAGATTTTCTGCATCACGTCGGGCGCCATGCCCATGCCCGTGTCCTCGACCTGGATGGCGACCCCTGCCTGGCCGTCCGTGTCTGAATCGATCGTTCGCAAGGTCAGCCGCCCGCCATTCGGCATGGCATGTATGGCGTTGACGATCAGATTGACCAGAACCTGCTGCAATTCGGTTCGGTTCATCATGATCGGCCGCAAGGCGCGATCTTCCCTTTCAAGCACGATCGTCGTCTTCTTCAGCAGATGCTGGACGAGCGGCAATGTGTCGGAGACGATCCCGGCCGCGGCATAGTGTTCGGAATAGCCGGAATATTCCTGTGGCTTTGCGAATTGGAGAAGCTTGGTGACGATCTCCGAGATACGATGCATCTGTTGATCGATAAGGCGAAACTCCGTACCGGCATTGTCGGCATCGGATCCCATCATCTCGCGGATCACTTCGAGATTGCCTTGCATGACCGCAATCGGATTGTTGATCTCGTGAGCGACCCCCGCCGTGATCTCGCCAATCACCGCCAGCTTCTCCGACATGACAAGTTGCTTGGTCGTGGTCTCCAATCGCCGTGTCGCATCGTGCAGTTCAAGCGCCCGCTGCTCGACCCGCTGATTGAGTTCCTCATTCAATTGACGCAGTTCGGCGTCGCGCTGCTGGGTCAGATCGAGCAGATGATCCAGATGCAACGCCACCTGACCGATTTCGTCCCTGTTCTCGACGGGACCGGTGCGCGCGGAGAGATCACCGCCCTCCACGCGGGCGATGGTGCCGGTCATGCGCTCCAGAGGCTTGAAAATGCTGCGGGCCCATATCAGGAACAGCGGAACGGTCGCGGCGACAGCGATCAGGAATGCCGCTACGATCGTCAGCAATGTCTCGTATTTTGCCTGGGTTATCGGCTTTTGGAGAAACCCCGCATAAAGCATGCCGACCCGGCGGCTGTAGCTGTCGAGGATCGGCTCGTAGCCTGAGATATACCAGCCATTGACGACAAAGGCGCTATCGAGCCACGTTCGTCCCTGGTCGAGCACGGCGCTGCGAACCTCGGCCGAGACGCGCGTGCCGATGGCCCGACGGCCCTCGAACAAATGCACATTGGTACTGATGCGGACATCATCGAGGAACAGAGTGACCGTGCCGTGGCTGCCTTCGGGCAGACCCGAGCCATGATAGATGAGGTCGTTGATCGTATCGACGAAGGCGAGGTTCTGATTCAAAAGGATGCCGCCGACCAGGGCTGCGCGCCGACCGTCGGGTAGTATCAAGGCGATTGCCGACTGGAGGACCAGACCGCGTGTTTCCTCGGTCAGGTTGGTCGCAGCACTTCCAACGGTCGGAACGATCTCAATGCGTGCCCGTTGCGCGAGCTCCGGCGATATCGCGGCAAGTTCAGCCTGTCCAAAGACATCGATGCTCGTCTTAGAGCGACCTTCAAGGGCCGAACCGATGGCTGGCCAGTTCCAGCGGATGGCCGGAGAACTCAACGGGTACCCGCTGACGATGATATGACCGTCGTCGCCGACAACGTAGAGGAAATCGAACCTACGGCCCTGAGCAGTTCCCTTGAGAAAGGCTGAAAAATTGCCGTTAAAGCCATTGCCTTTCTGAAGCAGCTCCTGAAATCGGGCCGATTCACTCACGGCAAAAAGCTGGCCCTCGGTATTTTCGAGGATCCGGCCCAAATATTGATGCGCGATCGTCAGGTCGTCATTGACCTTGGAGACGGTCATGGCATCGAACCGGCTATTCCAGCGGTAGATGCTGATACCAAGCAGCAGCGGCAGGATGACGAGCATCGGCACAAGCGCGATCGCCAGCAGGCGGTAGCGCACGGATCTTTTCCCGATCATCATGCCGGGCACGCGTTTAAACATGCCAACTTACGCATTTGCGGTCGACGGTCTTGCGCGAGATACCCAGCCGACGGGCCGCTTCTTCGCGGTCGCCACCGACCTCGCGCAGGACGGACAGAATATGCCGCCGCTCGATCTCCGCCAGGCTCTGCCCTCCACTATCGCCATCATCGTCATCGGCGATCCTCTCGATGTCTTCCGGAAAGCCGCCGAGGATCACCGTTCTCTCGATCAGGTTGCGCAATTCCCGGATATTTCCAGGCCAATCATACCGCGCGAGCGACGCGCGGACCCTGTCATCGATAGCAATCGGAGGCATGCCAAGCTGTTGGGCAAATTCACGCATAAAAAGCGTCGCAAGCTCCACCACGTCGTCGCCGCGATCCTTCAGCGGCGGCAGATGAATCTGCATCACATTGATGCGAAAATAAAGATCGGCGCGGAAGGCGCCGGCCTCGACGCGCTTTGGAAGATCGGCATTGGTTGCAAAGACGAAACGCGCATCAAAGGGAACCTCGCGTTCCGAGCCGACTGGCCGCACGCGGCGATCCTCCAGCACACGGAGCAGCTTGGTCTGTAGCGCATAGGGGAGCTCGCCGATTTCATCGAGAAACACGGTGCCGCCATGCGCATGCATGAACAGCCCTTCGCGGGCTCTCCCCGCGCCGGTGAAAGCTCCTTTCAAATGACCGAACAATTCGCTTTCGATCATATCGGCAGGGATAGCACCGCAATTGATCGGCACGAAAAGCTTGTCGGATCGGTTGGAAAGAGAGTGAAGTGAACGAGCCGCGACCTCCTTTCCCGTTCCGGACTTGCCGGTCAGGAGAACCGAGGTCGGCAAGGGCGCGACGCGTGCTATGGTCTCACGGACGTGCTGGATCGCCCTGGATTCGCCCAGCAGCTTGTTGCGCAGAAAGATCTGATGCGACGGCGATTTCAGCTCCTGGCGCAGAACTTCGTTCTCGCGCTGCAACCGCATCCGATCGAGACAGCGCGCCACGGCGTTCAGCAACTGGTTCGAGCGGAATGGCTTTAGAATGAAATCAACGACACCAGCGCGCAGGGCTCCAATCGCGGTATCCAGATCGGCATATGCGGTCATCAGGATGACGTCGGCGAAGAAGCCGATCGTCCGTTGCTCTGCCAGCCAATCGAGACCATTTTGACCCGGCATAATATTGTCGAGAATGACGACATCGAAATTCTGCTCGTCGAGCTTGCGCGACGCCTCTTTCGTGTCTGCGGCCACCTCAATGAGCTTGCAGCGTGGCAGAAGAATCTTGACCAGAAAATTGCGTATGCCGGGCTCGTCGTCAACGATCAGGATCGATGCCTGGGCCAGCCAAGGCCCAAACTCCGGGTCTGTGACAGGCTCGGCACTATCATTGGTTCGATCCTGTGCCATTCAACTTCCCTCCGACATCAGCCAACTGACGGGCTAGCATGACGATTTACGCAACGATAGATTACATCAATGCCGCAGCTTTCCGCAGAGCGACAAATAAGCCGAGGCAAAATTGCACGTTGACTGCCAGCCAGGCGACGGCATCGCTAAACCGGGCGTTCCTGCATATCCTGGCGCAACTGCGCGAGCGCGCGGCGCATTCCGTGGAGCTGATCCATCAGATGCAGGATGATGTCGATGCCCTCGTCGTTCGCTCCGAGATCCTCCTTCAGCTCCAGGATGAAACGGGCACGCGCGATATCGATGTCGGAGAACCCGATCCCACCGGTCGCCTGCTTCCTCGGGACGAGCCAGCGCTGCTCGAGCCAGAATTCCAGCGTCTGAACCTGAAGGCCTGAGGAAGTTAGAAATTCCTGCTTGTTCATCACGATGTCCTATCTTCGCGCGGATTGAAATCTTTCCCGGCGCTCCAGTTCGTCACGAAGGCCTCGAGTTCAGGATCCGGGGATTTCGGCAGAACCACCTTCAACCGGACAAACTGATCGCCCTGACCGCCGCCACGATGCGGCGCGCCCTTGCCTTTCAGGCGCAAGGTCGTCCCCGTGTTCGACCCCTTTGGCACCGACATCGTGACATCCCCGGTCGGGGTGGGAACGCGGATACGCCCGCCAAGGACCGCTTCGGACAGCGAGATCGGCAACTCCAGGGAGATGTCGTCACCCTCGCGGGTGAAGCGCCGGTCAGGCAGAACCTCGACCTCGATCAGGGCATCTCCAGCACCACCTTTGCCGGCACCAGGTGCACCCTTGCCCTTGAGACGGAGGACTTGTCCGTCCACCAAACCCGGCGGGATCTTCACGTCGAGCGTGCCACCGTCCGGCAATGTCAGGCGCTTGTTGGCGCCTACGATCGATTCCACGAAATCGATCGGCAGGCGGAATTGCATATCCTGCCCGCGCCGGTTCGCACGCCCTCTTTGGCCGCGTCTCAGAAGCTCGGCAAAGGCATCGTCCGCATCCATGAAGTCGGCAAAGCCGGCGGTATCCGCATATGGATGCCCCTGATCCGCGCCGGCGAAATCCCGATAATATTGATGTTGCGGCCGCTCTGCGCCCGAAGCGTCAATTTCACCGCTATCGAAACGTTTCCGTTTCTCGGCATCACCGAGCAAGTCATAAGCGCCCGCGACCTCCTTGAATTTTTCCTCAGCCGTCTTGTCGCCGGGATTGAGATCCGGATGCAGCTTCTTCGCAAGCTTGCGGTACGCGCTTTGCATCTCGGCCGCAGACGCTGTCGGGGCAACACCGAGAACCTCGTAAGGATTTTTCACAACTTACTCCGGAAGAATCTTATTGATCACGAAACATGCACACCGGCCGGATAGGGGTGGCCGGGATGTCCCCGGCCACTGCACGCGATTTGGGCGGGGTGAACACCAACCCGCCGCGCGCGATCCGCTACGGCGAGGTCTTCTTGTCGTCGTCCACTTCGGTGAACTCGGCATCGACGACATCGTCGTTGGCGGGCTGAGCTGAGCCCGCGTCTGACGGGCTTTGCGCCCCTGCTTGGGCAGCCTCCGCGAGTTTCATCGCTTGCTGTTGCAAGGCGCTCGCTTTTGCGCTGATCGCGGATGCATCGTCGCCTTTTATCGCTTCGCGCAGATCCGCCATGGCATTCTCGATCGCACGGCGATCGGCCTCCGACAGATTTCCACCATGTTCCGCCACGCCCTTCTCGGTCGCATGCAGCAGTGCTTCCGCGGAATTCTTTGCCTCCACGGCTTCCTTGCGCTTCTTGTCTTCGACGGCATGCGCTTCCGCGTCCTTGACCATTCTTTCGATGTCGGCCTCCGACAGGCCACCCGAGGCTTGAATCTGGATGCGCTGCTCCTTGCCTGTACCCTTGTCCTTTGCCGAGACATTGACGATGCCGTTGGCGTCGATATCGAAGGTGACTTCGATTTGCGGCACGCCGCGCGGTGCCGCCGGAATGCCCATCAGGTCAAACTGCCCGAGCATCTTGTTGTCGGCGGCCATTTCACGCTCGCCCTGAAAAACGCGGATCGTGACGGCGTTCTGGTTATCCTCGGCAGTCGAAAACACCTGGCTCTTTTTGGCCGGCACGGTGGTGTTGCGCTCAATGAGGCGCGTGAAGACACCGCCCAATGTTTCAAGGCCGAGCGACAATGGGGTAACGTCGAGAAGCAGGACATCCTTGACATCGCCTTGCAGCACGCCCGCCTGGATCGCAGCACCGACCGCAACCACCTCATCCGGGTTGACACCCTTATGCGGCTCCTTGCCGAAAATCTTCTGCACGATTTCCTGGATCTTCGGCATTCTGGTCATACCGCCGACCAGCACCACCTCGCTGATCTCGTTGGCTGTCAGGCCCGCGTCCTTAAGGGCGTTGAGACAGGGCTCGATAGTCCTCTGCACGAGATCTTCAACCAGTGACTCAAACTTCGCCCGCGTGATCTTGACCTGGAGATGTTTCGGGCCGGTAGCATCCGCCGTAATGAACGGCAGATTGACTTCGGTCTGTGTGGATGTGGAAAGCTCGATCTTGGCTTTTTCCGCAGCCTCCTTCAGACGCTGCAGAGCAAGCTTGTCCTTTCTCAGATCTATCCCTTGCTCGCGCTGGAATTCATCCGCCAGATAGTTGACGAGGCGCATGTCGAAATCTTCGCCGCCCAGGAACGTGTCACCGTTCGTCGCCTTCACTTCGAAGACGCCATCGCCGATATCGAGAATGGACACGTCGAAGGTGCCGCCACCGAGATCGTACACCGCGATCTTGGCCTGTTTCTTCTTTTCGAGCCCGTAGGCAAGGGCCGCCGCCGTCGGCTCGTTGATGATACGCAAGACTTCCAGGCCGGCGATCTTGCCGGCGTCCTTCGTTGCCTGACGCTGCGCATCGTTGAAATAGGCCGGCACGGTGATGACCGCCTGGCTCACCTTCTCGCCAAGATTGGCTTCCGCCGTTTCCTTCATCTTCTGCAGGATGAAGGCCGATATTTGCGACGGTGAGTAGGTCTTGCCCTCGGCCTCGACCCAGGCATCGCCGTTGCCGGCCTTGACGATCTTGTAGGGAACCAGTCCCTTGTCCTTTTCGACGGTCGGATCGTCGTAGCGGCGGCCGATCAAACGCTTTACGGCAAAGATCGTGTTGGTGGGATTGGTCACCGCCTGCCGCCGGGCCGGCTGCCCGACGAGGCGCTCACCGTCGCTTGTAAACGCAACAATCGAAGGCGTCGTACGCGCGCCTTCGGAATTTTCGATAATCCGCGTATTCTTGCCCTCCATGACGGCTACGCAGGAATTGGTCGTTCCCAAATCGATTCCGATGACTTTGGCCACCACATTTCTCCTCTTTGAATTTGGATTTATGGTCTATTCCGTATCTGTTCGGCTCATTGGCGCGGCGATAGCTGGAACTCTAAGATCTACGGAGCCTCTTGCCGCATCTCCGTCGGCTTTCCTCCGCCGCCCGATGTTCTCCTTGGGCTGTTCGCCGTTTCGGAACCGGCCCACTCTTCGGGGGAACATCTCTAAAAACAAATCGATCATCACAAGGTTCCCCCAGTTTGGATTCTGCAATCGAACCATTTCGTCTTGCCCGGCGCATTCGCATGCCAAACTGCTTCTCCACCGCGCCAACAGCACTTCGATATTCCCAACCCATAAGAGACAGCAACAGGCGTGCCAGTTTGAGAGGAAAGCGATTTCAATGGGTTAGAAAGGGAATAGTGGAGACGAAGGACAAGATGTCCTTGTGGGGCCAGACAAATTGTCCGCGCCGAATTTGAGTGACGCGAAGGCGGTGCGACGGTCGGCGAAGGCATGCAGGTTGTCAGATGAGAAGGGCACGGCTGTTTTTTTCAGAAGCACCGAGGACAACTTCTCCCGACATTTTGGACAAAATGTCTGAATGTGAGGAAAATACCACCCTAAACCGTTGATATTACTTGCATAAGGAAATGGCACGCTTGTTGCTGCGAAGATGCTGGTGACCATGAGAGGCGGCAGGATGTTGGATCAGACGTCAAAATCGAATTGCGGCGAGACAACGCTCGCCACCATGCGGAAACGCCGGTAATGGGCACACCGTGCACCGCCCCCAATACGCTCGACGAGGCACACGCCATCTTGCGCTCGCAAGCAGAGCCATTGGCACCGGAGGAAATCCCGATTGGGGATGCCGGCTTTCGGGTATTGGCGGAAGCTATAAGAGCACGCGTCGACTCCCCACGCGAGGATGTCGCCGCGATGGATGGCTTTGCCGTGGAGGACCGTGCGGTCCGGGCGAGCAGGCGAGATTTCCGCCTCGTTGGCGCAAGCTATCCCGGCGATGCGGCGCCTCCTGCGCTTGATCCCGAGACGACAGTGCGGATCATGACGGGTGCGCCCATGCCGCGGTCCAAGGATCGCGTTATCCCCTTCGAACTGACCGGTGAACGGGATGGAATTATCCGTATCGTCGGCCCCGTGCCCGCGGCACTTCACGTGCGGCTGAAGGGATCCGGCTTCAATGCTGGGCAAGTTCTTCTTGATCCGGGCACGCAGCTCGATCCACCGAGATTGCTGGTCGCCGCCGCCGCCGACCAGCCGACCGTGCATGTCTATAAGCGGCCAAGACTGCGCGTCATCACCAGTGGTGACGAGCCTGCCCGAGCGGGAAGGGCGAGTTCAACCGACAGACGCATACCCGATAGCCTGACATTGCCGCTTCAGCTGCTGGCAAAACAATGGGGCGCGGACGCAGTGGGGGCAGCACTCGTCTCGGACGACATCGAGGCCATCCGTACGGCTGTCGCTTTGGCGTGCCTCGACACCGACGTCCTTGTCATTGCGGGGGGCGCCTCCCATGGAGATCGGGACCTGGTCCGGCCCGCCTTGAAGATGCTCGAGCTTGACCTCAAATTCGCCGGAGTAGCGATGAAACCGGGAAAACCGGTCTGGTATGGGCGGCTCTACGGAAAGCATGTGCTTGGACTACCGGGCAACCCGTCTGCGGCAATGACCGTTGCCCGACTGTTCCTCGCACCACTGCTTTGCGCCTTGTCAGGTCGGGGATTCGACACCGCGCTTGATTGGCGGGAGTTGCCGCTGGCTGCCCCGGTGGCGGCCGCCGATGCCCGGGAGATGTTCCTCTATGCGCGCCATAGCGGTGACTACGTCGATATTATCCCACGGCAATCGGCGTCCGCCCAACTTCCCCTGGCGAGTGCCAATACGCTGGTCAGGCGGCCGGCGGGCGGCCCTGCCCTTCCCGCCAACTCCCTGGTTCCCGTTCTGGACTTCTAGTAGAAGTTCAGGATGGTGGTGGCCAGGCAACTGATTTGAAGAACCAATCGATGCTCAGATTTATCGACCCGAACCAGTTGATGGGCGCCATGCTACTCGCGGGCCTATTTTTCCTTGCCGGCATATGCCTCTCCTGGCTGGTACGACAATTGAGGATCGAGGTACTCCGGCATGACAGATCCGAGCGTATCGACCAGATCACCATCTCCTTCCTCAGCCACCTCTCTGTCCTGATAATCTGGGTTCTATTGATAACATTCTACGCACACCTGGTTCCGGCACTGAACCGATTGGGCACGGCGCTGCTTGCCGGCGTCAGCCTGATGTCGGTTATCCTGGGACTGGCGGCACAGACGACACTCGGCAATCTGGTGTCTGGAATAAGCCTTGTTCTCTACAAACCGTTCCGACAGGGCGATCGCCTTCAGATCCAAGCGCCGACCGGGCTTGAAGTCGGAGAGGTCGAAAACATCTCGCTAGGCTATACGGTTCTGAAAACCGACGACCAGCGCCACATCGTCATCGCAAACAGCACAATGGCCCAGCAGACGATGACCAAACTATCGCCGACGGTTCCGGCGGATACTTCGTCGCCGGCGGCCGACAGCCAGCAGAATTGAGCCGATATCGACCGGCCTTCGATGATGCAAGCCATTCCGAGGGGCTCAGCTCTATAAGCGTCAACTTAAGGCTGAACCAGCTGAATCCTGATATGATTTAGGGAGGATATGCGAACGACGGATGTCGCCCTCGAAAGCCATCGTTCAGCAACCCGGGAAGGTCCCTAGTGGAAGACCGCAATAATTTTCCGCAAGGCACTGACCTTCATCGGGAATTGCGCGGCCATGGCTTTAATCTCGTACTTGTTTAGACTTTGAATGTCCTTAGACAGGTCTGAACGGCCTATCGCAGTCGCAGTTTGAACAGGGCGTAGATCAGCAAAGCCCCGCTACCAGTCGCCGCTAGAAGGAAAGGCGCGCGCAGCGCGGCTTCGCGCCCAGCCTCGTTTTCAACGAGCGAAACGATGAGGCCTCCGGCAATTGCGCCAAGGGGCATGGAACCCCAGCCGAAGAAGCGGTAGATGCTGTTCACCCGGCCCAACAATTCCGCTGGGATACGCCGTTGCCGCCATGAGACTGTGATTACGTTCCAGAGCATCGAGCCTACCATCAGCGAGAACATCGCCATGCCGACAACGACAGCGCTCGAACTCAGGCCGATAACCGCATAAGTGAGACCCCATACCCCCAGCGAGACAAAAAGGCTCGCCTGCGAGCCGATCCAACCAACCACGGCAGGGGCGCTGAGACTGCCAGCAACGGCACCCATGGCGGCGACCGACAGCAGTACGCCGTAGCCGGCTGCAGACAGCCCTAGCACCTCTTGCGTGAACAGGACGGTTATCGTGGTTGCCATCATGTAGAGGAAATTCACCAGTCCCAGCACTACGGCAAGGCGCAGCAGCGCAACATCACGCCGCATCCAGTTCACTCCCTCGACAAGGGCCGACCAGAACCGCGAGGATGACCGCAGTTGCGGAGGAAGCGTGATCAGCCAGACCAGTCCCGCGGCCAGCACCAGGGCGGCTGCGTCGAGGCCGAAAGGCAAGGCGACCCCGACCCCGATCAGCAACCCAGCCAGCGGCGGCCCTATGAATTGACCGGTCAGTTGCTCAGCGCTCCACATTTGGCCATTGGCAGCTTCAAGGTCACCGGGCGCTACGATGGACGGCAATATCGTCTGCGCGGCATTATCCCGGAGCACCTCGGCCGAGCCGAGCAGGAAGGCCAACCCCGCCAGTGCCCACACCGCCTCAGGGGTCGGCTGACTGAGTGCTAGCATCATGATCGCAAACACAATCCCTGCCCGCAGCATGTCGGCGCGCGCGATCAACTTGCGCTGGTCGGTCCGATCAATGATTACGCCTGCCGGCACGGCGAACAACAACCAGGGCAAGCGAGCCGCAGCAGCCACCGCGGCAATAGCTACCGGATCGCGCGTCATCAGCGTCGCAAGCCAAGGCAATGCCAGAACTGTGAACCCGTCGCCAAGGTTTGTCAGCGCTCCCGCCGTGAACAGAAGGCGATAGTTTCGGTTTCGTATCAGCAAAGGTGCGGCCATCTTGAAGACATCCCCTCGTCTCGTCGTTCAGCTACACTGCAAAATGTCGATTATCGCCGTCAATGAAAGAATATTTCTCTCGGCGAATTGCCTGCTTCTTGTCGATCCTCTCCTGAATTTCCATCGTTACCGCAACTGACAGAAAGGCTTGAATGTCGGAGCAGACTTTTAAGATAGTTCGGCGGCGTCAGACAAAAACTCCATTTGTTTCGCACTTTAAATTAGCGCTTACGCGGCTCAACCCTTCGGTTCGCCTTCCCTACCTGGAGAGGGCTGGCTCTGGGCGCCGCCGCGCGCGATGCCGACCTTGGCCGGGCGCAGCGGGCGAGACCCTATGACATATCCCGGCTCGACGACCTGGGTGACGGTGCCGTTCGGCACGGAGGGATCGGCCAGTTCGAACAGCGCCTCGTGGAAATTAGGATCGAAACGTTCTCCCATGGGATTAAGCTTCTTGACGCCGTGCTTCTCCAAAGAGCGTAGCATTTCCTTTTCAGTGAGCTCGATACCCTCAATCAGCGTCTTGAACGCCCCCTCTTCTTTCAGCGCCTCGACGGGAATGCTGGCGATGGCGCGCTCCATATTGTCAGCCACACGCAGCATGTCGCCGGCAAATTTCGCAACCGCATATTGTCGCGTATCGTTCAAGTCGCGCTCGGCGCGGCGGCGCACATTCTCGACTTCCGCCAAGGCGCGCAGCAGGCGATCCTTCAATTCCGCATTCTCGGCCTCAAGCTTGGCGAAGGCCTCCGCGCGACTGTCGTTCGTCGGGATATCGCCGGCATTCGTTGCACCGGCTGGGTCACGCGCAGCCTGTTCCGCAGTCGCAGCAGACTTGGCTGGCCCCTGATTGCCGTCTTCGGGTTTGGTCTTTCCAGTCATTTCATCTCTCCCACGGATTGGGTCGCTCGCGGATACCACGTGTCACCGATAACCATTTACGCCGAGACGGTCTCCTCGTGTGCCGTTCTCAAACGCAGACCGAATGCAATGAATGCGCAGCCCTGGAAGATCAGATCGACGGACAAAATCAATCCCAGCAGCCATAGACTGTTAACTGGCCAGCCAAGCAGGAAGGTCAATCCCGCGATTGTCGTCACCACGCCGGACGCGACGATCCATCCCCAACCGGATTCGGAGCTTGTCCGGAAACCGAGGCATATGCGCGAAACGCCCGCGGCCACCGCAAGCAGCACCAGCAACAGCGTGAAAATGAACGACGCCAGCAGCGGATTCATGAGGGTGCTAACGCCAGCGGCGGCATAGAGAACGCCGCTGAGAAGCCACAAGACGAAGCCGCGCCAGGTCTTGACCCGAAAGGATTGGATGATCTGCATAACGCCGGCGACGACCATAAACGCGCCAACATAATAGACCGTCGCGAGCGTCGTCAGAAGCAGATTACCGACCGCAATCACGCCCGCGCCGATGAAGACGATCCCGAGGGCAACGAACCACCCCCATTTCGCACGGGCTTCGACGAATGCTCCCGAAGGCGCGGAAGTTCGATTGATAGTCGTCATGGAACCTTCCTTTGATCACTGAAGTGCTTTTCGAGTGCACCCTGCAGGACGGCCTGTGCCCCCTCGTCTGTTTACGCTTCGACGGCATCGCGGCCCTGCTGGCGCTGCCATTCACAATGCAACAAAGCTATACGCAACAGGCGTGCCAATGCGTAAATTGTAGCTATATCAATAACTTGAAGATCACGTATTATTGAACTCGAACATTCTGTCTGATTGGAATTGGACAGAATGTCGATGGCAGCCGCGCCACGTCCCATGAAGACGGCTTCGCGCCGCCGCATAGTCGTATGTTCAAAGTTACGATCGTGTAGCTGGAAATAAGTAGTCGCCGAACCGCTTCTTTCTGGCGCTCTCGAACTGTCCAAGGGTTTGCGGCTTCACAAAGAGCGCGATCACATCGGGATGGGTCATTTGGACACGTTTTTCGATCGCCGCCACGCAGGCCTCGATCTGCTCGGTACCGAGCGCATTGTCGAATTCTATGCTGAGGGCTACCACCGCCTGATCGGGCGCAAGTTGTGCAGTGAGCGCGCTATTGGCGTGGACGACGCCCGGCTGTTCCTGAGCGATCTGGCAGATCGCATCGACAAGTACCGGCGACGCGCGCTCGCCAATCAGCAAGCTCTTGCTTTCAATTGCCAGGAGAAGGGCCGTAACCGCAAGGACAAGCCCGATCAGGATGGACGCAACGCCGTCGAAAACCGGCATATCGAACACTTCGGCGGCCGCGATCCCGGCTGCGGCAATCGTAATCCCTATGAGGGCCGCGCTATCCTCGAACAACACCATGAAGGCGGGCGGATCCTTGCTACGCCGGAACGCCGTCCAGAAACCGAGCTTCCCCCTCACTCTCGCGAAATTGCGCCATGCGATGATCCAGGAGGTGCTTTCGAAGAGGAAGGAAAGACCCAGCACGACATAGCTCACCATGACATGCTCGACGGCTTGGGGAGCCATGACGTGGAGACACCCTTGATACAAGGATACGCCGGCACCAAGCCCGAACAGCAAGAGGGCAACAATGAAACTCCAGAAATAGAGCTCGCGGCCAAACCCCAACGGATGAACGATGTCGGGTCGCCGTGCGGACCGGCGATAGCCGTAAAGAAGCAATCCTTCATTGCCGGAATCGACAATCGAATGCACCGCTTCGCTGAACATGGCCGCGCTGCCCGTGATGATGGCGGCGGCAAGCTTTGTCACTGCAACGGCAATGTTGCCGGCGAGAGCTGCATAGACGACAAGCCGCGCGGGTGAGGAGGGACGCGAATTCGGGTCGGATATCACCGCGCACCTCCTTTGCATTGACCCCGATCGGATAGCCTTAACCGTGCAAACATAACCGGATCACACCTGCGACCACCCCAAGCGCGGCAACGCTTGCCGCCCAGATGGCGGCCATCCACGCGAGTCGCTTCCAAAGAGGGGCGACGGGGCTCATCAGTGATAGCCGTGGACGCCCGCCTTGCCTCGGAACACCCAATAGGCCCAACCGGTGTAGACGAGGATCACGGGAATGATGACAAGCGCTCCGAAAAGCATGAAAATCTGGCTCTCGCGCGGCGCGGCGGCATCCCAGATCGTTACCACGCGCGGCACGATATAGGGATAGATGCTGATCCCCAGACCGATGAATCCCAGCAGAAACAGCGCAAGCGCCATCAGGAACGGAGCACGTTCGAATTCGCGCCGCAAACTCCAGAAAAACGTTGCAGAGCAGATGAGCACCAACAATGGCACCTGAGCGGTCAGCAGCACGCCGGGCATCGCGAACCAGCGCCGCCAGTAATCATAGGCCAGGAACGGTGTCGCCGCACTCACTGCCGCAAGGGCAATGAGCGTTGCGGCACCAACCCAGAAGGCTACGCGGCGCGCATGGCTCTGGCTCGTTCCTTCTGTTTTCCAGATGAGCCAGGTTGCGCCCAGCAAAGCATAGCCGATGACCACGGCCACGCCCGTCAACAGGCTGAATGGGCTTAGCCAGTCGAGCCAGCCACCCGCATAAGCATCGTTCTCGACGTGAATTCCCTGCAGGATCGCGCCAAGCGTGATCCCTTGCGCCAATGCCGCAACGAACGAGCCGACGGAAAAGGCCACATCCCAGAACGGACGGTGACGCGGATCGCGCCAGCGAAACTCGAAGGCGACACCGCGAAAGACTAGGCCAAGCAGCATCGCGATCATCAGCGGATAGGTCGCGGGAAGAATGATCGCATAGGCGAGCGGGAAAGCCGCGAACAGCCCGCCTCCCCCCATGACCAGCCAGGTTTCATTGCCGTCCCACACCGGTGCGATCGAGTTCATCGCCTGATCGCGCTCGTCGCCGACCTCGAATGTTGGAAACAGGATGCCGATGCCAAGGTCGAAGCCGTCCATCACGACATAGGCCATCACCGCGAAGCCGATGACCGCTGCCCAGACGATAGTCAGATCAATGCTGGCCATGGTGGTTATTCCTTCCCCGGCAAAGGCGCGATAAAGCCTGGCGCCGGCGTGATGCCCGCGGCGCGTTGCGGCACGTTCGGCGGCTCCGTCTCCCCGCGCTCAGGCGGCTTCGACATCAGGCGCAGCAGATAATAGGTGCCCGCGCCGAAGGCGCTGAAATAGACCACGACGAAAGCAAGAAGCGATATGGCAACGGCGGGTGCCGCAAGCGGCGAATGCGATTCCGCGGTTCGCAGCAATCCGTACACCGTGAAAGGCTGACGCCCCACTTCGGTCGTCACCCAGCCGGCAATCACCGCAACGAAGCCGGCTGGCCCCATGACAACGCAAGCGCGATGCAGCCACGGCCAGTCATAAAGCTTCCTGCGGAAGCGAGCCAGAAGGCTCCAGAGACCGATCCCAAGCATGGCAAAGCCAAGCGCGACCATGATCCGGAACGACCAGAATATGATATGCGCCGGCGGCCATTGGTCACGCGGAAAATCCGTCAGGCCCGGCAATGGTGCGAATGGATCGTGCTTGAGGATCAGGGAGCCGATATAGGGAATAGAAACTTCATACCGGACACGGGCCTCGTCGTTGCTCGGAAGCCCGAACAGAATGAGCGGCGCGCCATTCGGGCTCGGTTCATAGTCACCCTCCATGGCCAGAACCTTGGCCGGCTGGTGTTCCAGCGTGTTGAGGCCATGCGCATCGCCGGCAAGGATCTGGATCGGTGCGACGATGGCAGCCATCCACATCGCCATCGAGAACATCTTGCGGGCACCGGGATTGGCGCGATCTTTAAGAAGATGCCAGGCGCCAACGCCGCCAACGACGAAAGCCGTGGTGAGATAGGCGGCGATCACAGTGTGAACAAGTCGGAAGGGAAAGCTGGCGGTGAAGATGATCGGCAGCCATGAGCCCGCCGGCACGAACTGCCCCTTTGCGTTGATTGCAAAGCCCGCCGGCGTCTGCATCCAGCTGTTGACCGCAATGATCCATGTCGCCGAGATGAGCGTGCCGAGAGCCACCATGCAAGTCGCGAAAAAATGCAGCTTCTTGCCGACCTTGCTCATGCCGAACAGCATCACGCCCAGAAAGCCGGCTTCCAGGAAGAACGCCGTCAGCACTTCATAGGCCATGAGCGGACCGACGATCGGGCCTGCCTTGGTCGAGAAGACGGACCAATTGGTGCCGAACTGGTAGGACATGACCACGCCTGAAACAACGCCCATGCCGAAGACGACGGCAAAGATCTTCAGCCAGTAACGGTAGAGATTGGCGTAAACACCCTGCCCCGTCTTCAACCAAAGGCCCTCGAGCACCATCAGATAGCTCGCGAGCCCGATCGAAAATGCCGGGAAAATAAAGTGGAAGGAGACGGTGAACGCGAATTGCGCACGCGCCAAAATCACCGGATCTAGCTGCTCAAGCAACGTTTCTTCCTCCCCAATGGCAAATCCAGGATACATCACCTCGACAAGACGAGGTCATCGAAGATCAGACGGCTGATCGACGGTTCAGGTCTGCTCAGGCTGCAACGACGCGCACTGGTATTGATTTGGCGGCAGGTGTGCCGCTGATCCTATCATAATAATCGAGAGGCAGGAGCGGGTTGAGTTCCGGATAATATCCGGCAATCGCTCCGCGCGGCATCGGATAATCCAGCACCGTCAAGCCCTCCACGCGCCGCTGCAGACCGTCATCGCTGATCGTTTCAAGCGTGATGCGAGAGCCTTCTTCCAGCCCTCTGTCGGCACGATCCTCCGCATTCATGAAGAGCACCATGCGGTCGTTGTACACACCACGATACCGGTCATTGTAGCTGTAGATGGTCGTGTTGAACTGGTCATGCGAGCGGACGGTGGCCAATCGCAGCATCCACGGGTCGGCGACCGGAACATTGACCTCGAGACCGGGCAAAAGCAGAAAATTCGCCTTGCCATTCGGCGTCGGCCAAACGAGGCGGCGCGGTGGCACGTCGAGATGAAATCCTTTCGGGTTTTTGATCTTTTCCGAGAAGTCGCTGTAAATCTCCGGATAGACCGCGGCGATCTTGTCGCGAATGAGATTGTAGTCGTGGATATAGCTTTCCCACGGAACCTTGCTGTTCGGCAAAGTCGCAAGCGCCATGCGACAGACGATTTCCACCTCCGGAAGGGCATGCGGACTTGCCGGCGTCAAAACGCCGCGCGATGCGGTGACATTGGACATTGAATCTTCGATCGTGACGAACTGCTCGCCGGCTGAAGTCTGTATCTGTTCGGAACGGGAAACGACCGGCAGGATGAGCGCGTCGCGCCCATGAACGAGATGCCCTCTGTTCAGCTTCGTTGCGATCCCAACCGTCAGCGACAACTTACGCATTGCGGCATAGGATCGATCCGTGTCCGGGATCGCCCGGACGAAATTGCCGCCCATTCCGATAAAGACCTTGGCGGTGCCATTTTCCATCGCTTCCACGGACTCGATCGTATGATGCCCGTGCTCGCGCGGCGGTTCGAAGCCGAAGACATCACGGACGCGATCGAGATACTCCTGCGTTGGCTTTTCATCGATCCCGACCGTGCGATCGCCCTGAACGTTCGAATGGCCGCGAATGGGGGAAATGCCGGCGCCGGGCTTTCCGAAATTGCCGCGCAGCAGAAGCAGGTTCGCCACCTGCTGCAGGAGCCGAGAGCCTTGCTGATGCTGAGTAAGGCCCATTCCGTAACAGATCATCGTCGCGCGTGAGCGAATATAGATCTCGGCGCAGCGGCGAATTTGAGCCTCTTCCAGTCCGGAAATTCTGACAATGTCCGCCCACTCCTGAGCCATGACGTCGTCGCGGATCGCGTCCAACCCGACGGTATGTTTTTCAATGAAATCGGTGTCGATGATCTTTTCGCCTTGAGCTTCTCGCTCAAACATCACCTTCATCATCCCCTTGAACAAAGCGAGATCGCCACCGATGCGGATGTGGACGAATTCGCTCGCGATCGGCGTCGATCCGAAGGTTGCCATCTGCACGACGTCCTGCGGCTCGGTGAAGCGGATGAGCGCGCGTTCCGGCATGGGATTGACGGCCACGATCGGGACGCCGCGTTTGCGCGCTTCGACCAGATTGGTCATCATGCGAGGCGAATTCGTGCCGGTGTTCTGTCCGATGACGAAAATGGCTTCGGCATGCTCAAAATCTTCGAGAATAACCGTCCCCTTACCAACGCCGATTGCGGGCGGCAGGCCACGGCTGGTCGGCTCGTGGCACATGTTGGAACAGTCCGGAAAGTTGTTGGTGCCGAACTCCCGAATGAATATCGCATAGAGGAACGCGGCCTCGTTCGGTGTGCGGCCCGAGGTGTAGAATTCCGCCTGATGCGGGCTTTCGAGCGCCCGCAGGTGATCACCGATCATCGCAAACGCCGTATCCCAGCCGCACGGCACGTATCGGTCGGACGCCGCATCGTAGCGCATCGGCTCCGTCAGGCGGCCCTGCATCTCAAGCCAATAGTCCGACTGCTCCATCAGCTCGGTCACCGTATGCTTTGCAAAGAACTCGCGGGTGACCCTGAACTTCGTTGCCTCGTGCGCGAGTGCCTTGGCGCCATTCTCGCAGAACTCGAGCGTCTTCTTGCAATCGGCATCTGGAAAGGCGCAGCTCGGACACTTGAAACCGCCCGGCTGATTCATGGCGAGCAGGGCACGCGATCCCTTCGTGACGACACTCTGCTCAAGCAACACCTTTGCTGTTGCGGCCGCAGCACCCCATCCACCGGCGGGATGGTGGTAGGTTTTGTATTGAGGCTTATTGTCGGCCATGTTTTACCCCCACGGAAATGATCGTGGCGACAGTAAAACACGTTATCATATTGAAATCTATAGACAAATTGTCCCGTAAATTTGGACAATTTGTCCGAGAGAGCGGTGAGAGCAAGCGCTAAGCCATTGACTTTCCTTCGCCCCGGAACCTGGCACGAATTATGAATACGACAGAGCCTGCTGGAAGCGGCACAGGGGCCAAGCATGGAACGACTGCCTCCACGATCGCACCCGTAGCGATGGGGAGACTTCCGCGTGGTTTTCTCAGATGCGCGATACCCGGTGCAAGGGAAATGCTTACAACGCCACGGATATCGAAATGATCTTACGCTCGAAACCCAGTTTCAAGGATATATTGTTTGCAATCAACGGCTCGATATTGCCGCGGATCGCTCCCCATCTCATTGGGATTTCGCTCATCAGTATCGTGGCAATCTTTGCGGCACAGGAACATCCGGGCATCTTCGCGCGGATCAGCGCTATTCCCTTCACGCTGATCGGCATCGCGCTCTCGGTCTTCATGAGCTTTCGCAACAATGCCTGTTACGCCCGCTGGTGGGAGGGGCGAAAGCTATGGGGCGAGTTGATCATCGCCTGCCGGTCCTTCGCGCGCCAGACCTCCGCCTTGGAGGAACGCGACCGACGTTTCCTCCTTCACGGCCTGTGCGGCTTCTCTGCGGGGCTGGTTGCGCGCTTGCGGGGCCAGGACGAGCGGGCCGCGATCAAGCCCTGGTTCGATATGAGCCTCAGCCCAAACAATCCGAACCCGACAAACGCGGTGCTCGATCATATCGGGAAGCATTGCCTGACGCTCATGCGCAGGCACCAGATCGGAGCGATCCACTACTCGGTCCTGGAGGGTCAAATCACCGCGCTCGCCGAGGTGCAGGGCGGCTGCGAGCGCATAGCGCTGACACCCGTCCCATTCGCCTATTCCCTGCTCCTCCATCGCACCGCGCTTGTCTTTTGCGTGACCCTGCCGTTTGCGCTGGCCGGCTCCCTCGATTGGTGGACACTTCTGCCGGTTCTGATCGTCGCCTATACATTCTTCGGGCTCGATGCACTGGGGCACCAACTCGAGGATCCGTTTGGCCTGGAGCCAAACGCTCTGCCGTTGGATGCGATGCAGCGAACCGTGGAGCGGGAGCTGCTTTCATTGCTCGGGCATGAAGATTTGCCCGAACCAATCAGGCCACATCAAAACATCCTGAGATGATCATATTCGTGCCTGGTTCATGCTTGCGGGCACCGTTGATCAAGCGCCTCTCGATCACATGCCGCGCGGAATTGCGACCCAGACGATAGCGAGCTCGGGAGTATGGCCGCGATGCATGAATAGACGGGTTGGGCGTCAACCCAGCCCGTCATCGGAGTGGCAGTTTCGCTCGATCTCAGGACGCCATTGCATAACGGCGATGCTGGGGCACAGCCGCACTGCGTGTCCTGAATTGCTGCACTAGGTCCGCGAGGTTCTCGGTCTCCTGGGTCAGGCTCTGAGCCGCTGCCGTCGTCTCTTCCACCATCGCCGCATTTTGTTGGGTGACCTTGTCCATCTGATCGCCGGCAGCAGAAACCTCTCGCAGGCTGGCTGCCTGTTCACGCGCGGCAACGGCGATTTCGGCAACCGTGGCATTCATCGCGCCGACTTGTTCGACGATCTGTGCGAGCGACGTGCCGGATTCTCCGACAAGCTCCACGCCCGCCTTGACCTGTGCCGAGGAGGTAGAGATCAGTGCCTTGATCTCTCTGGCCGCACTGGCTGATCGCTGGGCAAGCTCGCGCACTTCCTGGGCGACGACGGCAAAGCCTTTTCCTGCCTCGCCTGCACGCGCCGCTTCCACGCCCGCGTTAAGGGCAAGAAGGTTGGTCTGGAAGGCGATCTCGTCAATGACGCCGATAATATTGCCGATCTTGGACGAGGAATTTTGTATCTCCGTCATCGCGGCGATCGCGCGGGCGACGATCGCACCGCCGTTCTCGGCATTGGCGCGTGCTGTCGCCACGGCGCTCTGAGCATGACTTGCTCCTTCCGCCGTACCATTGACGCCCCGTGTCACATCGCCGAGCGCAGCCACGGTCTCTTCGAGCGAAGCAGCTTGCTGTTCGGTGCGACGCGCGAGGTCATTGGACGCTGTCGAGATTTCCGCAAGGCCGGATTTGATCGTGCCGACCGCGCGGATAACGGAATCGAGGGTCTCTTCCAGACTGGAGACCGAGTTGTTGAAATGATCGCGAATGCGGACATAACGGCCGTCAACCTCGCCGACACGGACGGTCAGATCGCCCTTTGAGAGTGCATCGAGACCGAAAGAAATCTGTTGGAAGGCATGTTCCATCACCTGGGCATCGGCAAGCCGCTCGGCTTCCTGGCGCAGGCGTTCTTCTTCGGCCGCAAGGCGAGCACGTTCGGCATTGGCTTCGGCGGCAAGTTTGCCGCGTCCGGTCTCCTGGAAAACCTTCAAAGAGCGTGCCATGGCGCCGAGCTCGTGACGATGTTCGGTACCATCCACCACCATCGTGTCATCGCCGTGAGCAAGCCGCTCCATCGTCCGTGCCATCTTGCGCACGGCCGAGGAAATCAGCTGACCGACGAAATAGGCGAGTACAAGACCAATCACGATCAGGAGGCCGCTAATGATCAGCGTCGATCTCGCCGCGGAGGCAACCGTCGTCTCGACCGAGCCATCGAGCGACTTCTGCGCGTCCATGACGGTCGCCTGCAGATCCTTAAAGCCCGTTGCGATTTTCGGGGCCAGGACGTTCAGTTCACTCTCGCGGATCTTATTGGTCGCCAGCAATATGTCCCTGACGTCACCAAGACGGCCGGTGTAGTTCTGCATCAGCTGACCGGCACCGAGAATGCGCTTGCGCTGCAGGTCGCCCTTGGCGGCCTTGGCATCAGCATCGTTCAGAGCCATCGCGTCATTAAGCGCCGACTGCGCCAAGTCGTAAGATGCCAAATCACCCGAGTGGATAAAGCGTTCCGAGAAATAGAGGCTGCGGTTCAACGCCTCGAGTGTCGCGGCGGTCATGTGCAGCAGCGTCACATCGTTCTGCCGCCAAGCACTGCGCATGACGTCGTTGAGCGCAATGCTGGTCCAGGGGCCGAACTCGGTGACCTTGGAAATCAGGGCATCGCGCCTTGCGTGCAGGGATACGATCTGTTCGAAAGCCTTGCCATAGGCGGCAACGTCCTGGCGGATGTTTGCCATACCAGCCTGCAGGACATTGTTGCCCGCAAAGCGCTGATCGTCGGTTGCAAATGCCTTAACCCCAGCCCGGAAACGGTCCACGACATCCTGTGTCGGACTGGAGCGGAAAGCTTCCACCGACATCTGGATTTCATGCAGTTGGTCGCTGTAGCCGGAAATGGCGAGGCTCTGGCCGGCAGTACTGCGGTAAGAGGAGAAGATGGATGAAAGTCCTTCCATGCCGGAAATCGCATTGACCGAGAGCAGGCTCATCAGCAGGATCAGCGGCAGGAAGCCTGCCGTGATCTGCGCGCGGATGCCAAGTTTATTCCAAAAGCGCAACATCATGATCCCCTTATGCTCACTGGGTCTTCGGCAGGTATTGGGCGATATTTTGTGGCGTGACGAGCTCGAAGGGCACGTTGTTTTCTCGCGGCACCTTTTGCCCGTTTATGAGCTTGATTGCGGCATCGACTGCCGCCGCGCCCTGCCCGGTGGCGCTCTGGAGAATGGTGACATCCAGATCGCCGGCTTGCATCGCTGCCAGCGCATCGTCCGTCGCATCAACGCCCGCGACGACGACGTCCTTCATCGACATGCCGTTCCGCTTCATGGCGCGGATGGCACCAACCGCCATCTCGTCATTGTTGGCGATGACCGCGTCGAACTTCACGCCCGCCGTTAGCCATTCCTGCATCTGCTGATCGGCATAATCGCTCGACCAATAGGCAGCCTGACGCTCCACGATCTGGAGACCCTTGCATTCAGGCGTCGCAACGACGTTGTCGATATCCTGCGTGCGTGCACGGGCGGCCGCATGGAAGGGTTCGCCCATCAGCACGACGACACGCCCCTTGCCCTTGAGAAGAGAGCAGACTTCCTTCGTCTGCAATGTTCCCGATTCCGCTTCGTCGGACGCGACGACGACCTGGTTTTCCGGCAAGTCGGACAGGTTCGAGGGGACGTTGTTGATATAGACCAGCGGAATATGGGCATCGGCGGCAAGCTTGGTCATCTGCGGGCCAAGGTCACCGTCGGAAACGGCGAGGACGATGGCATCGACCTTATCCGCGATGAACTGCTCGACCTGCTTTTTCTGAAGCTCATTATCGCCCTTGGCGTTCTGCGTGACGAACTTCAGACCGGACACCGTCTTTCCGTTCGACAGGATTCCGTTGAGCAGTGCGGTCCTGAACTTGTCCAGACCGGACATCGACACGCCGATCGTTTGCGCATTCGCAGCCGAAGCGGATATCGCCATCACGAAAGCTGCAAGTATGGTCTTTCTCATTATTTCCCTCCGCAAGGCGTCTACCGAGCTGAAGATTTATAACGAGATTTTAGTTAAAATTTACTTTGCGATACTTAATGTAAATTAGAAATATATCAAATACAAAATAACAATCCGCTCAGGAAGCGAGATTCGCAAGACATTTTCATTGTTTGCATTATCGAAAACCGGAAAATCCCCCTCTAACGAAACAATACTTATTAGATCGACCTATTTAAGCCTCGGGAAATCGTCAGTTTCGAATCGAATACTGGAGATCCCATGCGGTCTCGTGAATACAAATCGGGACGTCAATCGTTGCGCCCAACGCACGAAATTCATCGGCACCCCCGCCGAGCTGAGCCTTAACCCCGGAAAATTCCAGCTCCCGCTGGCCCAAAATCTGGTAGCACCTCAAAAAACCGCTGGAGCGAACTCCAAACTGGATAAAACTTGCGGGCAAGGTCACTGGCGCTATCACGATAGATGAAGAACTTTGGTCGGTTCCCGAAACGTTCCTCCAGAAAGCGAGCGATCATCTTTTCTTCGGCTGAAATAGGGGCAGACTCAAGGCTTAATCTCCATAATGAAGATTGTCCGATGCTATCTTTACGCTCGTTTGGCAAGGCCTTGCGCCTTCGGATACTTCAAATAGGGCTGCCGAAATCTTCAAATAGCTCGTCGCCTCCAACATGATCTCGACCTCTTTGAGCGTTCCGACAATCTTCAAGCTAGGCAAACTTTGCAATCATGTTTCTGGATTTAACCTCAGGATAAAATCTGAACCTCTGCTCACCATCAACAGCCCCAGTATATCGAGCTCAATAATTTACGTTGTCTGGATGTTCAAAGAATGTGAACGTGCTGCCATCGTAACGAATGGCATGCCGGTCTGTCGCGATCCATAGAATAGTATCCGAAAAACTGTCGAGAGCGATGATTTGCGCTCGACCATCCAGCTTCCCACTCGAAACTAACCTAACATTCGATCCGTCAAGCGTATAAAGCCCATGCAACGTTCCAAGATAAACCCGCCCTCCAAAGTGACGGACCGACCAGATGTAACCGCCCGGGAAAAACTCTCCGAGATTGCGGAAGCCTGTGCGAGCGTTGCCAAACAAGACGGTACCATCTTGACCAACCACCCATACTTCATCCGATGATACACAATGGATCGCTGTCAGAATCGCATCGGTATCGATCTCAATTTTACGCCATGATGTCCCGTCATAGTAGAAGAGATTGCCGCCGTTACCGCATACATAGACATCCGTCTCATCAGAGCCGCCAATATCATTAAAATTTGGAAGGTGCCTGAGCGTTTGCGTAAATTGCCGCAACGTCTCATTAGAAATCGGCGCGTTCAACTGCGGCAGTTCGAGGGCGTTTTTTCCAGTTGCAACCAGCTCATCATCGATCGGCGTCCAACCAGTGTCATCGCGACGGTACACCTGCCCAGAACCACCGCAAACAAATAGGGTTGACCCTATCTCCCTAATTCGGGTGACATCGCCCAAAGCGCGTTCGCTCGCCAACCCTGCGTCGGCTATTTTTTCGTAGGTCTGACCGACGGAATTTGCCAACTCGACATCGCCATCGCCTGTCAAAGCACAGCCGGCTCTCTTTACGCTACTTTGCTCGCGGCGCAGGCAAACGGACACTACCTGATGATTTGACCAATCCCGATAATGCCAGACATCTTCAGTTGAAGGGTTAAGATAATAAAGGCGCGTAAACTCTGCGCCAGCGGGCAGGCCATCCGGAATCGTTGCAATAATGAAAATATCGTCGCTTGCTGCGCAGGCGTTTACAAACTTTATGGGTACGACCATCGCCTTTTCCTTAGAGTCCGCCGGCACTACCGGACTTACCGGAGCCTTGACCAACGCTGTTGGAACCTGCGTTTATCTTACCAGTTGGATCGGCTCGAAAAAGCGTTGATCCCGGCAGTTTTCGAACCTTGCGATGGTAGTCCCGCAATTGTTTGAGAAGATCCGCAGGATCACAACCTGTGACAGCCGAGGCCGCAACAACGCCGCTCACCAATCTGCGACATCTTCAACATCTTGCCATGGCATTTGGAATCATCCGCCGTTGTGCCCGCTCCGACAATCCGCTCTTGAAATCTATTAGGCGATGCGAAGTGATAGAGGTCGCCTTCTGCTGACAACAGAGCGAGGTGGGGCTGAGCCGAGTCAGGATCGCGATAGTATGCAACGTCCTGAACACTTAAGTGGAAATCTTCATGGCGCCAATCGTCACCAAGATCCGCTCGATAGCGATATTGATAAGCTCGCGCGTCTGGTTGGTAGATCTCGGAATTCTCCACCACCGTGATAACGGAAATCACATCCTCGGATACCGCGCGCGCGACGTCGGTCATGATTCAGGTTTCCGTCCTTTCGGATAGCGCCCTTACCCAAACATTTTATCTCACCGTCGCTCCTATCTCGCGGACGCGCTCAAGACGTCCAAACGGATTGGCTGGATCGGCCGTGTCGAGCACATAGCGCTCGACTGCGATGTGGACCGTCTGGCTCACCAGCAAAAGATGCTCAACGATCGGCGCCTTAACGAGCGTTTCCGGCGCTCCCGATCCGCCAAAGGCAAACGCGGGAGCGTAGGCATAAATTTCCCCTGGAGCCAGGGGCCCCAGACGATCCAGCCCCCGCTCAAAATCGTTCAAGTCCTGTTCCTTGAAAAAGTCTCGCTCCTCTTTTGCCAGCGCAATGGAATTGGCGACATAACGATCGTCGCTCCATTGCTCCCCTGTGTCTGGCCGCTGCTCATCATGCTGTGAACTGAATACCGGATTATATGCGGCAATATCGAGTGTGATAATCTTGGTATCATTTCGCCAGCCATACAATTTTCCGAAGGCGTCATATTTGAAAATAACAAAATCCGCCGATGCATAATCCGGGTCTCCCCGAAAAACATCCTTCAAAAGCCCGTCGAATACACGCGGGTCGCAAACCCAGAAATAGCCATCCTGGAAAGAACACCAGCCGACCTCACCCCAGAATTCCAAAAGGCCTCCGGGCACGCGCCCGCGATAGGCTTCGATGACGTCGGTGGGCGCAGCACGAATATTGGACGGCCTACCGGCCTTGGAAAGTACATCGGCGAAATCTTTCTGCACTATCCGACGAACTCCAGCTTTTGACCAACGCGGCGACGAAAGAGAAACCAGGGTTGGCTTGGGTCAAGGTGGAAACACATTGATTCTAGAAGAGCTTCGCCGGCGCAGCGAAATAGAACCGCTAGAAAGGATCATTCGTATCCGATCCTCATGCCTCCTCAAGTCTTGTTATATGTCCGGGTGCTTGATCCGTTCCCAAGCCTGGCCGTCAAATCGAAAAATGTCTTTACAAGCAACCACCCACAAGACATCTCCGTAAGCCGCCGACGCTCAACTAGCCAATCGGCCGCACCGCCTGCACCCCGCCTGAAACAGGTTTGGTAAGATAGAAGCGCTGTAACTGGGCAAGGAACGTGAAATGCTCAAGTGCATTCACTCGCTTAATATGCTCTACGCTTTGCGCTGGGCCGAAAGCGCCGGCAATCGCTAAAGCAGGGAAGAAACCATAGCATTCGCTTGTCTCGTTTGCGCCGTAGGCGTGTTGACATGCTGCAAACATCGGAGTACCGGCAACATCCAGGAAATCTGCCTCTTCTTCATCCGGAATCATGCCCGACGCAATATGCTCCGCACTCGCTTGGGGCGGCCAGTTTTCCGATGTTGTAAGAGCTCTGCAATAAATGACATTCAGGGGCAACTCTATCCGAAAATTGTAGAGCTTGTCTGACCAACAATAAAGAACACCGAAAGCAGTGTAGCCGAAGACGTGGCAATCCCGATGGTGAAAATCGTCGTCGGCACCGAATACCAGCGCAGTGACCGCCCGCATCTCCTCCGGATTGCACATGGTAAATAGACCATTGTGAAAAGAGCAGAAGCCCTTTTCCTTGATAAAATCGACCACTACCTGCGGCAGCATCCGATGCAACTCCGAAAGTTCCGCGTTCGATGCGCGCCGGATTTGTCTGACTGGACCATACTCGTCCAAGGCATATTGAAAATTTTCATGAATTGCCGGCATGATCTATTTACACCTCTTCAACTCGACATGCATCTTTTCAGCAGTTTGACGCTGCGACGGAGGCCACATTTGCGGCTTCAGTACCATCGAATAGGAGCGCAGGCCTCCTGTGATCCGGGACCCCTCCCTGGAGAGACGTCACCAGACCGTTGAAGGGACGGCGGACGTCGTCGCTCCCATCCTCCGCCCGTTGAACCTCCAAAGAAATATCGACCAGCCGGCCGAATGAAGTGCGCCCACTGCGGTGAAATAGAACCGCCAGGGACTGTCTTCTGTATCCGCGTTCAAGCCATAAGCCGCTTAGCCGATCAGCTTCCGCTTACGCAGATGCTCCAGGTACCTTGGATCAGATTCCTCAAAAATTTCATCGCCTTCGCTCATGTAGGCGCGCAATAGAGGATCAGTGCTTTCCTCTTCGCGACCAAGATCGTAGAGGCAGGAGCCTATACCGAGCTGGACAAAGCCGTTGGCACAGCCGTCGCCACTCGCTGCAGCTTGCTCAAAGGAACCGAGTGCTCCGTTCAGATCGCCGTCCTGTCTTTGAGCGTCACCGATGAAAGCATGAAGCCAGACCGCCGCATCCCACTTGCGCTGGGGCTCTGGTAGTAATTGCAGAGCTAAGCGCTACATCGAGATTGCTGCTTTCGTATCTCCACGATCGAGCAAATCGTTTCCTTGTTCGGAAAGTTCCGTGACGCGATTATAGATATCGTCCGGCAGCTCCTCTTGTGCACTATTCACCGCGAGCAGCCTTCTCTTTCCGGTAGAAGTCGAGATAGCTCGATTGAGCGCCTGCGAAGCCCTTTTGACCGTAGATCTCGTACACTCGTCCGAAAACGTAATAGGCACGATCCATATCGCCAAGCTTGTACATGGCCTCACCTTCGGTCATGAGTACCAGATGGTCCTCGTGATTGGGATCGTCGTACATATCCGCCATGATCTGCGACCACTTCGAAACGTTCTCCTTGTCCCCTAAATCAGCGAAATCCTGAACGAAGCCTGCCGAAAGGCTTTGAGGATAATAGTCCCAGTCCGACTTGGGTTCCGGAATTAGGTTCCAAGCTTGCAAAGCTATGTCAAGCGACCCTCTTAAGTCACCGGACGAGAACTTCTTGCCAGATATCTCCAGCAGTTCATCAATGCGCTTCCTTATGGTGCGCTCGATTTGCTTTCTCCGGTTCATGAGCGGCTCACTTTATAGGTGGTGCCGGGAAGTGGTCGGATGAACTTCGCCAAATTAAAGCAAAGAGCACAGTTGGAAACTCGAAAAAACTACCCGCGACGACCTCGGCTGGGTCCTGACATATCCCAGGAAGCCAAGGTTACACTGGCATTATTGCAATGGGTAAAGAACTTCGGACGCTTTCCGAAGCGCTCTTCCAGAAAGCGAGCAATCATTCGTGATGAATTTTCTGGAAGCACTAGGCGCCAAACGTCAATCATCCAATCGGACGTATTGCCGTATATTGCCCCCTTTCTAATTTCATCAGATGGAAGGTGCCCAACTGGGCCAGGATTGTGAAATGCTCAAGCGCTTTTACACGCCGGATGTTCTCGATCCGCCGCATAGGACTATCCAGACCGACTATCGCAACCGCTGGAAAATAGCCGTAGCATTCGCCCCGTTCCAATAGGCCGTAAGACGATACACAGCGATCGAACATAGGTTTGCCTTGAGCGTCGAATTCTTCGTAATCTCTACGGTCTGAGACGAGTAGCGAGCGAGCGAGAATGTTTGGATCCGAACTGCGTTCCCGCTTTTCAAAGCCGGCGGGCAGCATGAATTCCGTTGGTGCGAGCTTGCTGGATGTCAATCGCAGATCAATAAGATCGATCTCGAAGTAGTCGTGTCGCTCAGACCAGCAAACGAGCCGGCCGAACGCGGATTGTGCGATTACGAAGCAATCTTTGTGACTGAAATCAGAATCCGCGCCGAAAACCAAAGCGAGGATGGACGAAAATTCCGCCGGATCACAATATTGTACCTTTCGATCAAAATAGTCACCTAGTCCATATGCGCGCAAAAAATCCATAAAGCTGCTCGGCAGGCATTTAGAAAGGCGAGCATCCTGCTCCACCGTCAGTGGGATGCATCTCTGTGGCGGCCCTATTTCGTCAATCGTGTCCACAAAAAAAGAATCTAGCATTTAACACCCATGCTGTTGTTATTTTTCGCCACATATTTTTAGTTCGACATTCATAACTTGGCTAGCCCGCCCTCCGCTGCGCATTTCATTCGCAGCTTGCCTTAGCGACTCGGCTCGACCTTTTTGCGACCACATCGGCCCAATCCTCTGGTTTTCGGCTCCTCCCCCTATTCCAAGTTCTCGCGGATCACCTCCAGCAATAATGTCAAGATAATGCGTCGCGTTGACAGCGGACATTTTCTCTTTGATTTCAGCCCGGGAATAACCCGCTTGTCTTAATGAGGCTTCAAAATCGGCCCGAGCTGCCTCCTGTGCCTTTCCATCTCTCAGCAGGTTAGTGAACGAACCCTTTTTGCCGCTCGCATCCCAAGCCTCACGAGCTTGATCAAGGGCGGTATGAGCGTAAGCCATTTCATCAGCTGTCATTTTGTTGATAGTGTCCTGCTGCTCCTTCAGCTGCCGCCGAAACTCATTACGATCAACTCCCTTTGGCAACTCAAAGCATCTTACATGATGGATGCGCGTACTCCGTGCCCCGTCCTTCCCCTCTTCCTCGGTCTTGCGAGCTCGCTCCGCCTGCTTTTCCTTTTCCCTGATTTCCTCTGCTTCTTTCCTAAGTTTTTCGGCTTTCTTCAGATCGCCGAGTTCCTCCGCAACCTCGGCCGCTCTCTCGAGCATCTTCAGCTTTTTCAATGGGTTGACGATCTCAACAGCGATGCCAGCGACCGCACCCACCGCACCGGCAACGCCGTGCTTCTCGTAACCCGCCTCAACGCCATGCCAGGCCCCGACGGCTTGATCCTTCGCCCAGCCGCCCGTCGCCTTTGCGCTGCCAGCCGGATCGTTCCACACCTCACCAGCCACATGCGCTGCGCCGCCGGCGATATTCTTCGTGCCTTGCCAAATCTCCGATCCTGTCGGAATGCTATCATAGGCGGATTGCGCGTCCCGTCCGATCTGAGACGGGTCGTTCCACCACTGGCCCACCTTGTTGAATATTCCCTCGCCGGTAGATGCGGTGTCCGAAGTCGCCGTCATCCCCTTCCAGAAATCACCACCCGTGTCTTTCGCGGCGCCCCACCAGCTCCTGTTCTGAGCATCGTTACCATCCGGCGGCATATCCACCACCGTGGATTTCACATTGACATACTCGCCAGGGCAGTTGCCGTTATTCAATGTGCAACGGTCAGTGTGACGCTGTATGGGGACGCCATTTGCTCGAACGATGTTGGAGGATGTCACAGGTGTTACGACATTTCCCACCGTGCCCGATTTCACGCCTAGGCCCGTACCAGGTTGGTCACCGTATGTAGCGGTGAAACGTGAATCTGAACGCTTGATGACATCCCCATTAGATTTCACGTCGGGAGAATAGTTCTGTTTATCATCCGCCTTGCCCCATACCATGTAAGGCACAGGCGCGGTTGGTGACTTGCAGACATCTGGCGACAAACAAACCGCAATTGCAGTGCCGTCGTCTGGAATGAACTCTGGTGGTGGCGGAACAGCTGCTGTGGGGTTCGGTTGCACTGCTGGCTTTGCTGCCTCCTTCTTGGGAGGAGGCCAAGGTCCGTCGTAGCTGAGCATCGGGCTGTTGCCGTCCGGCGTCTTGGTAAGCAGTGTACCCGACATCGGCGGGCCGATGATTTTAGTATCGGGAGGGAGTCCATAAAGAGCTGCGAAATCCGCGTCATAGATCGGGTCTGGAAATTGTCTCTCACCCATCAAGCCACCCCTTGAGCGAAACTTGCGAAGGCGAGACGCGGCAGTCCACGACGCTCCGGCCAGGGGAAGCCAATTCGCCACGTCAGAAAAACACGCCCGACACCGGGGCGCATATCGAAATGGACGCCGTCGAGCACCATGGGGCCTCGCGCTGGACCCGTGCCCCGATCGATTTCAACGTCAAGATGAACGCCAGGCAGACGACCGCGGAGCATCTCCAAACCCGGTAGAAGATGATCCAGCTCGAACGCTTCGTCGCCCTGCAGCCAGGGATTTGCCACCAGGTCCGAATGCGCCGCCTGCCAGAAGGAGAAATCGAAGTCACTCGGCAGCAGCGGATGCCTGTCCTTCAGCCAGGTATCGTCGTAGGTCCCAGCCTTCTGGACCCGATCCTCCCAGAATGGCGAAAGCGGACCAAGGCCTGCCGGCGCGGGCCTGTCGCTGACAGAGCGAATAGGCGCATCTGCATCCTCGATCTGCGGCGCCGGCCATTCCGGTTTTTCGCGAAACTGATCCTCGTCGACAAGTCCGATCCCCACCGGATTCCGTTCGAATACCTCGCCGCCCTCGCTCCTGCCGCCAAAGGCAAACCGCCAGTCGATCGGGACATGAGTCACGGCTTCGCCTGTTGTCAATTCCCAGCCGTCAAGCGCATCTTCCTTTTCCTTGTCGATCAGCCCACGCCAGGTCTTGCGGGTCCTCGCACGCCAGAAACGTGGTCCATGAACCCGCAGACGTTTTTGAACAGGGCCGACTCTCAGCCCGCACGTCCAAGAAGAAGCAGCGACGCCATTCGGAGAAAATGCGGCGCCGACGAAAGTTACGTCCGTACCCGGCTTGAATGGCGCAAGATCCGTGGAAGCCATTTGCGGCGTCTGGTGCGGATCGCCGTCATAGACATCCGACATGACCAGAGGCCGCTGGACATCATCCATGATCAGCGGACCACCCTTCGTCAGTTTGAATGTGCCGCGTGCCACGACCACGCCGAGCAGATCGCCTGCCAGATTGTACTGGCGAAAGGCAAGCGAGGGAAAAGGTGTGCGATTGTCGACCGACATGACGCCTCAGCCTTGCGCCGTCGTATCCGACGATGTCGGCGATGCCTCGGCAAAGCCGCCGCCCGGCTTGTTGAGATCAACGACCTTGCCGTTGATCTGCGTCGGCCCTGATGCCGTGAAGTTGAAATGCGTTCCCAGAATGATCACCGTGCCATCCTTGCGCATGATGAACTTGGAAGCACCACACTCGATGACGAATTCTTCACCGACGATCACCTTCTTGAATTTTCCAACCTTTTCGAGCGACGTCTGACCGACATGCGTGACCTTGCTCACCCCGATCTGTTCGGCTCTTGCAATACCTACTGTGTCAGATTTGAACGACCCGACGACCGTGTTCATGATGCCCTGAAGCGGGAAAAGGCTTGCAGCCGCTTCCCCGACTCCACTGCCCGAACCGCCCAGTGCCGTGCCTGCATCGGCGCGAGGATTGGAGCCGGCAACGACCCCCTCCCGGCTGCCGAGGCCGCTCATTCCGAGAAAGCCTAACGCAGAAGAGGCAATCGTGCCTGCGAATGCTGCGAGTCCGGGTCCGCCGCCGCCAGCAATCTGACCGGCCTGCGACAGCAATCCGGCCGTCTGCCCCGAAAGCCCCTGCACCGCTCCCATCAGCGCCATCGCCATCGGCCCGGTACCGCCGACCACCGTGTTCACCGACCCACCGATCTCATGCTTCTGGTTGCCGCTCACCTCGACGGCGCGGTTGCCACCGATGGAGGCGACTTCGTGGCGGTCGACGCGTTTGGTGCGGTCGTTGCGGATGCGGGTCGTCTGGTCCTTCTGGGCATGGAAGAACATGTTCTCACGGCCGGCATCGTCCTCGAAGGTCATTTCGTTGAAGCCGGTACCCTTGTGGGTGTTGGAGCGCATGACCATGCGGGTCTTGTTGCCAGGTAGGTCGTAAGGCACGGCATTGCTGGGGTTCGGCACGACGCCGGTTACCAGCGGGCGGTCCGGATCGCCGTCGATGAAGGCGACCATGACTTCCATGCCGATGCGCGGGATGATCTGGCCGCCCCAGTTGCCGCCGGCCCAGTTCTGGGCGACGCGGACCCAGCAGGTGTCGGAGCCGTCCTTCTTGGCGCGGCGGTCCCAGGGATACCAGAGCTTGATGCGGCCATATTGGTCGGGATGGATCTCTTCACCGGAGGGACCGGCGACGATCGCAACCTGGGTGCCGCGGATACGCGGGCGTTCCGTCTGCCGGTGCGGCGTCATGGAGACGCGCGACGGCACGGCCTCGAATTCATTGGTGTATTCCGGCTGGTCGGTGTTGGTCTCGTAGGAGGGATCGATGGCGAAATGGGTCGCCTTGACGATCACATGCTCTTCGTAGACATGTTCGGGATGCGCCACCTCATAGGGCGTGAAGCGTCGGCCGGCCTCGAGGATGCGCGAGGTCGACTGCCCGACGACCCTGTTGTGATCGGCCTCGGTTGCCTGCATGCGCAATTTCTGCGCCCGCTCGGCTTCGGACACGGAGCTTATGCGCGCGGGGAATTCGTAAAGCTCCCGCTTCATCGCGCCGGGCATCTGCACCAGCGAAGGCGTCGTCGTCGCCGGCACCATTTGCGGCGTCTCGAAGTTCCAGTCGGCGCCGGCCCGCTGGCCGGGGACATAGGCGTAGTGCCGCATCCATTCGGTGATGTGGTTGCGATCGGAGGAGCCCTGCGCCAGGCGCACTCGCGCCTCCCCTTCGGCGGACGGAGAAGGCCCCGCCCAAGAGCTTGCGCTATCGGCGACATGCAGTCGGTGACTGCCGTTCTCATGGCTGAACCAGTAGAACAGCCCGTCCTCTTCGAAGCGGCGGGTCAGGAAATCCAGGTCGGTTTCGTTCCACTGCACCGAATAATGTTGCGGTGGCGGCGGGGTCACGATGCCGGAGACGTCGGGAGCCGGAATGCCGTGCTCGGAGAACAGCGTCTCGACGATATCGACGCTCGTCTTATCCATCCAGATCCGGCAATCGGAACGCTGCGACAGAAGCCACATCTGCGGCTTCAGCACCAGCGAATAGGAGCGCAGACCACGGGTGATCGGCGGTCCCTCGTGAAGGGAGGTAACCAGTCCGTTGAAGGGTCGGCGCACGCCGTCGCCACCGTCCTCGCCCTGCTGGACCTCGATGGAGATGTCCACCAGGCGGCCGATCAGCTCCTCCGGCTGGACGACTTCACGCTTGGCGCGCACGGAAAGCCGGATATCGAAAAGCGAGGATACCCCTTCCGTTATCATGACCCGCTCCGGCAGGAGCTGGTCCGTACCAAGCGGCGAGACGACCCTGAGATTTCGGGTCGCCTGGATGAAATCATTGGCCGAAGGCTGATCGTTCATCTGCTTCTCATCCTACTCGTGTGCTTGCCGCACCCGGCTTATCAGCGCTGCCGAGCGCCTGCTTGCGCCCACCGACGAGATAGGCGGTCTGGAACAGCGTGCCGTTCGGCGGGATCGCATCTATGCGGGGACCATAGAGAAAATCCTGAGTGAGGATCTTGCCGACATCGGCGCGCGACGCGACCGTGCCGAGCAGATAGGCGCCACGCGCCATAAAAACCCGGGTTTCGCCGTCACTCACAGAGAAGTTGAACTGAGCAACAAAGGTGGAATGATGGTTGGTATCCATCTCCCGGATAATGTTCGGCTCGTTATTGCGCAGCCATCGCTGCAGCCAATGCGTCAACGACATCTCGTTCGCCTTTTCCGAAAACATCCGAAAAAGCGATGCCGCAGCACCCATGGCCTGGCCTCGGGCGGCGAATTCGCGCGGACCACTTTGATAGGAGAAATAATCGTAGGAAGGACCGCGGCCTGCGCGCCGGATCGGCGGAAGGTCGGTCTGTCTCACCGGCTCCATTTGGAGTGCCGGCGAGGAAACGGAAAAATCTACCATGGCGACCTCGATAGGGAACGTTTTTGAAAACGCGGAAATCGCGACCGCAGCCGCGATTTCGCATCAAAAATCGGTTCCGGCGCATCACGCGAAACGCGCCGGAAGACGATGTTACCGTCAGGCAGCCTTGGTCGTTGCCAGGTCGTAGGACGCAATCATCGGCGACTGCGGCGACTGCGAATCGTCGTATGGCGTGTACTTCACTTCCATCTTGGTGAAGTTGAGCTTGATCGTTTCGACCGGGCGATCACCATTGGAATCGACCGAGTAGCTGGCGATCAGCGTATTGGTCAGCGTGTATTCGATATAGGTGTCGCCAGGATTGCCGGTCGTCACCAGATGGATGACAGCCTGCTTGCCGGTACGACCCGAGCATGCTTCCTGAAACAGCTTCGTCGAGGAGGAATCGCTGACCTTGGTCAGGATCACTTCCGAAACGGTCGGCTCGGAAGCTTCGCGGTTCGCTGCCGAACCGGCCGAAGTCTTCACATTGCGCGAAACGTTCCAATGGATGACTTCGATGTCCATCCACTTCTTGTGTTGTTCGTGGGTGGCATCGCCCTGGATACCGTCGATTTGCAGATAAATCGGCATGCTCTCAACTCTCCTGTTAGGATTGAATTCGCCTTGTTGCGTCAAGGCGCGGTTACCTTTCCGTCTAATGCCGCATCCGGACAGGGTGTTCGTCCGGGGCTGCTTCATTCGCCGCACCGCTCTGCGGATTGGCGAATTCGGTGTCGTCCATCGCGTGTCCTTCGATGAGGAAACGGTGGTCGTGAAAACTGATGTCGATACGGGCGACCTTGCGTCCTGCGGCAAGCGCATCGAGGAAAAAGGTCGAAAGCTCCGGAAGAAGATCACGGGCAATCATGATCTCGATGGCGCGGGCGCCCATCTCGCTGGCCTTCGCGCGCGCCACTAGCGCTTCGCGGGCCGCATCCGACAGCGACACCTCCGTGCCGTAAGCACCACCGACGCGATCGCGAATGCGCCCGATCTGGATATCGACGATTCCGCTCAGCGTCTCTCCGCTGAGCGGCATGAACGGCAGCACGATCGTCCGCCCGATAAAGGCGGGCTTGAAGTGCTTCTGCAGTTCGGGAAGCAGCAGCGCTTCCAGCGCCTCGCCTTCGGGCATCGTGTCCGGATCGGCGGCGAGAGCCGTCAGAAGCTCCGAGCCGCTGTTGGCCGTCATGACGATGGTGGTGTTCTTGAAATCGATATCGCGGCCTTCGCCGTCGCGCAGCGTGCCCTTGTCGAACACCTGGTAGAAGACTTCCTGCACGCCCGGATGCGCCTTGTCGATCTCGTCGAGCAGCAGAACACCATAGGGGCGCCGGCGGACGGCCTCGGTCAGAACACCACCTTCGCCATAGCCGACATAGCCGGGCGGCGAACCGAGAAGCATCGAAACCTTATGCTCCTCCTTGAACTCCGACATGTTGATCGTCGTCAGGTATTGGCTGCCGCCATAGAGCAGATCGGCAAGCGAAAGCGCCGTTTCCGTCTTTCCCGTTCCAGACATGCCGACAAGCAGGAAGACCGCCGGCGGGCGGCGCGGATCGGAAAGCCCCGCCCTTGCGGAACGCATGGCCGCGGAAATCCGGCCGATCGCCGCATCCTGCCCGATGATCCGTTCCTTCAGCCGCGCATCCAGCGTCTTGACCGTTTCTACCTGATCCGACAGCAGTTTGCCGACGGGAATTCCCGTCCAGCGCGCCACGATGCCGGCGATGACTTCCTTGTCGACGACGCGCGGAACAAGCGGAGTTTCGCCCGCGACCTTGGCGAGGTTGCGCTCTGCCAGTACCAGCGCCGAGCGAGCTCCCTCGGAGAGGGTGTCATGCGGCGCCAGAGGCGCGACGTTGCCATCGATCTGTGATACGGCATCAGCGGTCACACCGGCATCGGCGAACGACGCTTCGAGACGATCGGCCTCGCGTGACAGGCGGATCTCCTCATCGAACTTGGCCTGCAATTTTTCGATCTCGGACGAGATCTCCAATTGCTCGGTGCCGATAATCGAAAGACGCTCGACGATCTCCGAGGTTGGCGGTTCGGCCTGAAGCGATGTGGCTTCAAGCGCGAGCATATCGCGCTCGTTTCTGAGCTCCTTCAAAGCTTCGGGGATCGTCTGCCGGGCAAGCGAAACCGCGGCGGCGGCCGTGTCGATCAGGCTGATGGCCTTGTCCGGCAGTTGGCGATCCGGAATGTAGCGCGCAGAGAGGCGAACCGCCGCGGCAAGCGCCTCGTCGCGGATCCGGACCTTGTGATGCGCCTTGAAGCTGCCAGCAATGCCGCGCAGCATGCGGATTGCCGTCTCTTCGTCCGGCTCCAGGATCTGGACGAGCTGGAAACGGCGGGTCAATGCCGCATCCTTCTCGATATACCGCTTGTATTCGCTCCATGTCGTCGCGGCGATCGTGCGCAATTCACCCCGGGCCAGCGCAGGCTTGAGGATATTTGCTGCGTCACCCTGTCCGGACGGACCGCCGGCACCGATCAGGCCATGCGCTTCGTCGATAAACAGGATAATCGGATCCGCCGATGCTTTGACTGCATCAACCACACCGTGCAATCTTCTCTCAAACTCGCCCTTTACACCCGCTCCGGCTTGCAACAGGCTGAGATCGAGAAGGAGGAGCCGCACGGGCTTCAGCATGTCCGAGACGTTGCCCGAAGCGATTTCCAGCGCCAGCGCCTCCGCGACCGCGGTTTTGCCCACGCCCGCCTCTCCGACGAGGATGGGATTGTTCTGCCGACGACGCATCAGGACATCGATGACCTGTCGCAATTCGCGATCTCGTCCGATCACCGGATCGATTCGGCCCGATCTCGCATCCGCCGTCATGTCGCGGGTGTAGAGGCGCAAAAATTCGTTCTCGCCTGCGGCGGAAATTCCACTGGAAAGCGGTGCCGTGGGCGCTGAAATATCGGAGGACGGCGTGGCGGCCAGGCGATTTTCCAGCGCATTCCGATCGAGATTGCGAAGGGAAGGAGCGATGCCGCGTGCAACGATTCGCAACGACTGGTCGGTCGTCAGCGCAGTCAGGAGGTCGGTCAGAACGACCGTGTTACGGCCGCATTGCAGGGAGGCGACGAGCCAGGCTTCGCGCGAAAGCGCAAGCAGGTTTGGCGACAGAACAAGGGTCGCCTCACCATCGCGGGGAAGGTCGACGATCGCCGCGTCGAGCTCGTTCCGGAGAGCCTCGGCGGAAACGCTAAGTTGTTCAAAAACGTAGCTAACTTCGGTTCCATCAAGCAGCGCTCTTATCCAGTGTGCGACATCGACCATCGCGTGCCGATTGCGCGCGGCAAGCGACGCCCCCGCCTCCAGACCGACACGCAGATCAGGCTCAAGCGTTTTGATCAGACGGTTGAGATCGATGTTGGACAACCGGAGAACCTCCCTCCAAAGTTTAAGTCTGCACGTCCTCCACAGTTGGCAAAACAACTAGGGCGGTTATCCGCCATTGTCTAGGTTCAAATATCATTTTTTCTGAAAGGCAGCGAATTACCATCTGTCACAATTCCGTCGTAGAATATACACGGTTGACAAGGCAATATCTCCGCATCAGTATCTCGCGCTCTAATGATGTATTCGAAAATCCGGAGTTAATGTCCTGCTGAACATTCGCGACATTACAGATCCATTTGATGAAATCGCGCCATGCGGAGAAAATATCCGCATCAATACTTCAATGCGCGAAATATACTATAGAATAAAAGACGCCAGAAACCAGGCTCGTACTGCAGAGCGAGGTATATCATCTGGCGAGAATATTACGATTGCACCTGACTGGACAGAGGTAAGCAATCTCGGGTTGCGGATTATTTCTTCAAAAAGTAAGGACCTCGAAGTATTAGCGTGGCTCGCGGAAGCAGAGTTGCGGTTGCGCGGCTTCGAAGGACTACGTGATATCTACCTCGCCATAACGTCGCTTTTAGACAAGTATTGGGAGCAATTTCACTCCGTCGGCAATGAGGGCCTGGAAGAGCGATTGGCACCCTTGGCGGGCCTCAATGGTATCGGCGGCGAGGGTACGATCATCCAGGCCATCAGGCTCACACCCCTGGTTCCCGACGCGAAATTCGCGCAGTATTCGCTCTGGGATTTCCAGCTTTCGCAGCGGCCCAACGAGACGAAGCGACGCGATGAACTCAACCAGGCGGTTGCGGAGGCGGGCGTCTCGGCGATGCGCGCGCATCTCGATAGGCTGAACAGTTGCATCGCCGCTTTCGACGGTCTTGTCGCGCTTCTCGGCGCGCGTTGCGGAAACGAGGCGCCGCCCAGTTCCAATACCCACAACGTCCTGCTGGAAGCGGCATCCGCCATCCGCGCGCTGGCGGGCATCGACCAGCAGGCCGATGCGCCAACGAGCGATGCAAAGCCTCAAATCGCCGACGCAAATGCCGCAACGGACAACCCACAGACGCACGGCAAGCCACTGGGTGCCGACGCCATAGGATCGAGGGAAGAAGCGTTCGAGCTTCTGGTTGCGGTAGCTCGTTATTTTCGCCGAACCGAGCCGCATTCACCGATCTCGCTGGCGATCGAGACCCTGGTCAGGCGCGGCCGCATGGATTTTTCCGAACTTCTGGCCGAGCTTCTGCCCGAGCAGCAGGCTCGCAACGCCGTTCTAACCGCCGCTGGAATCCAGCCGAAACCCAACAAGAGTGGATGAAAGCACACGTATCGCAGATTTTTTTGCAACCTGATCTTGTCGAATTCGGAGTTGTGACAATCTTTAGTTCGAAATTTGCCGCTGGCATGAAAAGGGAGAAGCTGTATGGCAAGTGTTCATGAGAAGCTGGAGCGGGTTCGCAAGCCGCGCGTCCACATCAAGTACGAGGTCGAAACCGAAGGCGCGATGGTCGTCAAGGAACTGCCCTTCGTCGTCGGTGTCCTGGGCGATTTTTCCGGCGATCCGACCCAGCCCCTCAAACCGTTTGGCGAACGCAAGTTCGTGCAGATCGATCGCGATAACTTCGACGATGTCATGCGCCGCATGACGCCGGGCCTCAACATCACGGTCGAAAACACGATCGAGGGCAACGGCACGCAGATCCCCGTTTCGCTGAAGTTCGAAAGCATGCAGGACTTCGAGCCCGGCTCGGTCGTCAACCAGGTGCCGGCGCTGAAGGCTCTGCTCGATGCCCGCAACGAGCTTCGCGACCTGATGAGCAAGGCCGACCGCTCGGAGGAGCTCGAGCGCCTGCTGGAAGACATTCTGCAGAACAAGGGCGACCTTTCGAAGCTGGCCTCCGAGCTGAACGCCCTGCAGAAACCACCTGCGAACTGATCGCCGACGATCCCTCAAGCGAGATCGCCCCACACTTGTTTCGAGCAGCGGAGCCAAGCGGATTGATGTCCCTTCCGATACGCTGCCTTCTTGTAAGGATTGAACGATGAGCGCAGAAACCCAGTTGAAGGCCCCCGAGGCCGAATTCGCGCCTGAAGAAAACCTCCTGTCCCAGGTCGTGGCCGCAACGCGCCAGACCGAACCGGATCGTGCCCAGGATCTGCTGCGGACGCTGACCGACCAGGCCCTCAAGGGCACCGTCACCTATGACCGCAACCTGACGGTCACCCTCAACAATGCGATTGCCGAGCTCGACAAGACGATCTCCCGTCAGCTTGCCGCCATCATGCAATCGCCCGAGTTCAGCAAGCTCGAAGGCACCTGGCGCGGGCTGAACTACCTCGTCAAGAACAGCGAGACCAGCGTCAACCTGAAGATCCGCGTGATAAACGCCTCCAAGCGCGAGATCTCGAAGGATCTGGCAAAGGCGGTGGAGTTCGACCAGTCGCGCCTCTTCAAGTCCATCTATGAAGACGAATTCGGCACCCCTGGCGGCGAGCCGATGGGCGCCCTGATCGGTGACTACGAGTTCGACAACTCGTTCGAGGACATACAGACGCTCCAGGGCGTTTCGTCCATCGCGGCCGCGGCCTTCGCGCCCTTCATCTCCGCCGCAAGCCCGCGCATGTTCGGCTTCGACGACTATCGCGAACTGGCGCGCCCGCGCGACCTTGAGAAGATTTTCGAGACGGTCGAATACGCTAAGTGGCGCAGCCTGCGCGACAGCGACGACTCGCGCTTCGTCACGCTTGCCCTGCCGCGTGTGCTCGCACGCATGCCCTATGGTCCGAAGACGAGCCCGATCGACGAATTCGGCTTCGACGAAACGCTGGGATCGAGCACCGGGGAGCTCAATCACAACTCCTATTGCTGGATGAACGCCTCTTACGTCATGGGAACGCGACTGACCGAAGCCTTTGCCCGCAGCGGCTGGTGCACCGCCATCCGCGGTGCCGAAAACGGCGGCAAGGTCGAGGACCTGCCGATGCACATCTTCTCCAGCGACGATGGCGATCTCGATCTGAAATGCCCGACGGAAGTCGGCATTACCGACCGGCGCGACGCGGAACTGGGCAAGCTCGGCTTCCTGCCGCTCTGCCACTACAAGAACACCGATTATGCCGTGTTCTTCGGCGCGCAGACGACGCATAAGCCCAAGCTCTACGACAAGCCGGAAGCAACGGCCAATGCCGCGGTTTCCGCGCGCCTGCCCTACATGATGGCGACTTCGCGTTTCGCGCACTACCTGAAGGTGATGGGCCGCGACAAGATCGGCTCCTTCATGGAGGCGGAAGATTGCGAAAACTGGCTGAACCGCTGGATATCCAACTACGTCAACGCCAATGACGATGCCGGCGAAGAATCGCGCGCCAAGTATCCTCTGCGTGACGCCAAGGTCACGGTTCAGGAAGTTCCGGGCAAGCCCGGTTCCTATAACGCCGTCGCCTGGATGCGCCCCTGGCTCCAGATGGAAGAACTGACCACCTCGCTGCGTATGGTCGCCCGCATTCCGTCCAAGAACTAAGCGGATATCCGCGCGGCGCCTGCCGTCGCGCGGTTTCGCTTGCAGGCAACAGGATCGGAACGGCGATGGATTCCAGCGCAGCATGGCCGCGTCAGATAGATCGTTTGATCGCAATGATCGACGATGCACTCAACAGGCAGGTCAACGCCATCCTCCACCATGCCGAATTCCAGGCAATGGAGGCGAGATGGCGGGGGCTGGCGCTGCTGGTCAGTCAGGCCGATCGCGCCGACGATGTGAAGATCAAGATTCTCAGCATTGGCTGGCCACAGCTATCCCGCAATTTCGAGCGCACCACCGATTTCGACCAGAGCCATCTGTTCGAGCTCGTCTACAGCCGGGAATTCGGCATGCCGGGCGGAGAACCTTTTGGCCTCCTGATTGGCGATTATGAGTTTTCCCCAGAGGATCCTTCCGATGGCGATGCGGTCGGCGCGCTGACGCAAATCGGCATGGCGGCCGCGGCGGCCTTCTGCCCTTTCGTCGCCGGAGCATCGCCGCAGGCGATCGGCCTTGAACATTTTAACGAGCTGAACCGCGTTCATGATTTTTCCTGGCTCGCAAACGACCCCCGGCGCATCCGCTGGAACGGGCTGCGGGCGCGCGAGGATTCTCGCTTCCTCGGGCTGGTGGCGCCGCGCATCCTGATGCGGCCGCCCTACGAGCCATTCGCCCGCCGGCGCGATGATCATTTTCCCTTCCGCGAGAGCATCGCAGCCGATGGCAGCACGCTGCTCTGGGGCAATGGGGCCTTTGCCTTTGCGCTGATCGTCATCCGCAATTTCATCGAATCCGGCTGGTTCGCCGACATCCGCGGCGTGACCCAGGATGCGGTAGATGGCGGTCTGTTGAGCGCGGAGGAACTCGCCCCCTATGAGCTGGGGATCGAGAGCCACGGCCTGTCCGCGCAGGCGCCCGTCGAGATACGCCTGACAAGTACTCAGGAGCAGCAATTCTGCGAACTGGGTCTCGTGCCGGTCGCAACCACCTATCTTTCCTCGTCGGTGATCTTCAATTCCAATCAGTCGCTGCATGCGCCGCCGCACTATTCCAGCGAACAGGCACGCCAGAACGCCCGCATCGCCGCCATGCTGCAATATGTTCTCTGCGCCTCGCGCTTCTCGCATTACCTGAAAGTCATCATGCGCGACGAGATCGGGCGCCTGTCGGACGCCGACACGATCGAGCGCAAGCTCAATGATTGGCTCACCCGGTATACGCTCGGCAATGACGACGCGGATCTCACCTTGCGTACCCGATTTCCGTTGCGTTCCGCCGGCATCACGGTCGGCGAAATCCCAGGCAAGCCCGGGATATTTTCCTGTACCGTCCGGCTACAGCCTCATTTCCAGCTCGACGACGTCTCGACGAGCTTTCACCTCATTGCCGAGACCGCGAACGTGGCGCCCGCGCCATCGCGCACGGCCCTGCCGCAAAGGATGTCCGCATGACCTTGTCCGCCCGGATCGCTGAAGCCCTCGGTGAAAACGCACTCGAAGATGCGATCGAGCAGGTGAAATCGCATCTGAAGACCGCGCCATCAGACAAGCAGGCCCGAAATCTCTATATCGACCTGCTCGTGCTTGCCGGCGACTACGAGCGCGCCGATGCGCAATGCAATCTTGCCAGCACCTTCGCTCCGGACGATCTCATGGGTTTTGCGAGGCTGCGCAATCAGCTGAGAGCAATGGCCGCCCGCGCGGCATGGTTCGGGGACGCAGCGACACCCGATTTTCCACAGGGACCGAGCGAACTCGACAAGGCCGCATTGAAACTCGGCATCGCTCATCGACAGGGATCGACGCAAGAGACGACGGCCGCACTCGAAGCCCTTGAGGGACTGCGCGGCGAGCAGCCGATGATCTGGAACGGCAAGCCGGTTTCCGATCTCAGGGATCTGGATGATCGTATTCCGCATGCCCTGGAAGTCATCATGAGCGGCGGCGGCTATCTCTGGGTGGACTTCGCCAAGATCGCCTCGGTCGATGTCGAGCCGATCGCGCGGCCGCGCGACCTGGCATTCCGGCAGGCAGAGCTGCAACTGATCGATGGCGCGAGCGCGCCGGTCCTGCTTCCGGCGATCTATCACGGAACGCCGGCGGACGGAAAACTCCTGCTTGGCCGCGAGACGGAATGGATCGACGAGCCGACCGGGATCACCACCGGCCGTGGCCAGAAATGTTACCTCGCGGGCGACGAGCTGGTGTCGTTCCATGATGCCGTCAAGCTCGAAGCGGGCGGGCGAACGGAGGAGACGAGGCGCGCTGCCCATGGCTGATCCACTGGAACGCTATAGACCCCGGGAAAGAGTTCTCGCGCGATCGATCCTCGATCGGCTGCTGGATACGAATCCGGATCTGTCGCAGGACCCGCCCTTGTCCACCGCCGAGCAGATCCGCGAGTTGCGCGAGGGGATCCGGCGCGACCTTGAGTCCCTTTTGAATACGCGCCGCCGCCCGACCGCACCGCCGTCCCTCCACGAGGAGCTTGGCGATGCGCTGGTCTCCTACGGCGTCGATGGCATGGTATCGGCGAACCTGGTCACGGATGAAGCAAAGCTGCGCCTTGCCCGCATCATCGAACGCCGCATCACGCTCTTCGAAACGCGCCTCTCCGACGTGCGCGTGACAATCCTCAAAAGCCGCACCAATGGTGAACGGGCACTTCGCATGCGCATCCAGGCGACCTTCCGGGTGCATGAAGGCATGCCGCCGATCAGCTTCGAATCGACCATCGATCCGTCGACCCAGCGTTTCCTGGTGGAGGCGACCAATGGCTGATGGCTTTCTGCAGCGCTATAATGATGAGCTTTCCGCCATAAGGCGACGCGCGGCGCGGTTTGCCGATGCCTTTCCAAAGATCGCCGGTCGCCTGCGCATGACGGGAGAGATCGCCGACGATCCCCATGTCGAACGCCTGATCCAGAGCTTTGCCTATTCCGCCGCCCGCGTGCGGCAGAAACTGGACGACGAATTTCCCGAGCTGACGGACGGCCTCCTGGAGACGCTTTATCCGCATTATCTGGCGCCGCTGCCCTCCATGAGCATCGTCCGCTTCGCGCCGAGCGCCACGCTCGCCTCCGTCCAGACCGTGCCGCGCCACACCGAGATCTTCGCCGAGCCTGTCGGCGGCGAAGCCTGCCGTTTCCGTACCACCCAGGATACCGATGTCTTGCCGGTCGAGATCGTGTCGGCCTCTCTCTCCGGTCATCCGATCAGCGCGCCGCCTTCCCGCCATACCGGCGCAGCCGGCTGCCTGCGCCTGTCCATCCGGTCGTGCGATCCAAACAGGTCGCTTGGCGATGTCGGGCTCAAGCGGTTGCGGCTGCATGTCGCCTCGGCCTGGCAACGGGCCGTGGCGATCCATGAGCTGCTTGCCAACCATACGCTCGGCATGGCGCTGGCGCATCATGCCGACGATCGCAACCCGATCACGCTGCCCGCGCAAAACCTTCGACCCGTCGGCCTCGAGCCGGATCAGTCGATGCTGCCCTATCCCTCCTCGAGCTTCGTCGGTTACCGGCTGCTTACCGAATTCTTTGCGCTGCCGCAGAAATTCCTCTTCATCGACATCGATGGGCTCGATGCCTGGCATGGCGAGACGCTGGAGATCTTCATCTATCTCGGCGAAACGGACGCCAAGCTGGAACGGAGCGTATCGGCGCGCGATTTCGTCCTCAACGCCACGCCAATCGTCAATCTCTTCCGCCAGACCTGCGAACCACTGGCGCTTGATGGCACGCGCACCGAATACCGGCTGCTACCCGATGCCCGGCGCCAGAAGACCCGTGAGATTTATGCGATAGAACGCGTACTGGTCTCCGGCCGCGGCGGCGAGGAGGAAATATGCCCGCCCTTTTTCGGACGTAGCCAAAAGGGTGGGACCGGATCGCTCTTCTGGCAATGCAGCCGACGCTTCGATGCCGACGACCGCACCAGCGACATGGACATCGCCTTTGTCGACCGGGGACGGAAGGCGACCGAGCCGCTGGACAAGATCGCCAGCATCGACACGCTCTGCCTGAACCGCGACCTGCCCGAACAATTGCCTTTCGGTGGCGGCCATCCCTATCTGCAGCTCGCATCCGGCAATGAAGCGGTCGGGTCGCTCGAAGCTCTCATCCCCCCGACGCCTTCGGTCCGCATGAACGAACAGCAGGGGCGCAACTGGCGGCTCATGTCGCATCTGCTGCTCAATCATCTTTCCCTCTTCGACAATGATGGCGCGGCGTTGAAGGACGTTCTCTCCCTCTATGCCTTCCGCGACAGCCGAGAGACCAAGCAACTCGCCGATGCGCTGATCCGCGTGCAAGCACGTGGTTCGACGGCCAAGCTTGGAGGCGGCGGCATGGTGCCAGGAACGGACATCATGCTCGAATTCGACCCGGCCGCGATCGACAGGGCGTCGGCCTATCTCTTCGGCAGCGTGCTCGACCGGTTCTTCGGTCTCTACACGTCCATCAACAGCTTCACCCGCCTCTCAATCTCGATGAAGGGGCAATCGAAACCGATCGCGATCTGGCCGGCACGCGCCGCCGAACGCCCGCTTCTCTAGGAGGGATCGTCACACGCCGATGAGCCTGCCCGCGGAAAACCGGAACGAGACCCTTGTATCGCTGCTCGAACGCGACCCCGGCCGCTTCGAACCCGCGACGGCGTTTCGCGTGGCCCAGTCAATATCCGATGAGGATCTATCGGTCGAAACCCCGATTGGTGTGTCGCCTGCTCCGCTCGCGATAAGCGGCCTCCGGCGTCGTGACGGATCGGTCTCTGTGCGCAGCACAATGGCGGCCTTGCTCGGCCCTCTCGGCTCGATGCCGCCCAGTTACAACGAGCAGGTCATGCGCGAGGAGCGCAACCGGTCGCGCGGCCTTGCGAGTTTCTTCGATCTCTTCAGCGCGCGGATGACCGAGCTTTTCGTGGATGCCTGCGAAAAATACCGGATTGCCCGGCGCCTGCGCTGGAGCCGCGAGCGAGACGCCAACACGTTCATCTCCGCGCTGTTTGCGATCGCCGGTTTCGGCACCGCCAGGCTGAAGGAACAGGTCTTAGTCGACGATGAGCTGATCCTGCGCTTCTCCGGCTTTTTCGCGAACCGCACGCGCAATACCGTCAACCTGCGGGCGATGCTGTGCGAATTCACCGGCCTGCCCGTCGAGGTCGAACTTTTCCGTGGCCGCTGGCTGAACATTCCGATCGCGGAGCGCAGCCGCCTCGGTCAGCCGCAAGGTGTCCGCCTCGGCATCAATGCGGCCGCAGGTGTAGCCATCCATGATTTCAGCGGAAGTTTCCGCGTGATCATCGGCCCGTTGGATTATCAGGACTACCTGTCTCTTTCCCCGGGTGGCGCTAAGATCAGTGAAGTCTTTGCGCTCACCAGGCTCTTTGTTGGCCCGGCCCTCGACTTTGATATCCAGGTCGTTCTCAAGAAGGAGCATATCCCGTTCTGCCAGCTTGGCGCCGCAGGCGATCCGCCGAGGCTCGGCTGGAACAGTTGGGCGCGGGTTGCGGCGGCCGATCGCGATAGCGGCGATGCCATTATCGCCGAAACCCATCCATCTTCGCGGGCGCGGGCCGGGGAGGATAGCGATGCGGCTTGAACTGAGGCAGCAGGAAGGAACAGAGATCGGCACGAAATGGTTTTTCGAGCGCGGACGGCGCACGCTCGGACGATCACCGGATTGCGACTGGCAGCTCTCCGATCCCAAGCGTCTCATCTCCAAGGTTCACTGCGTCATCGAGCGCGATCGACAGGGCTTTTTCCTGCGCGACCAGAGCGCCAATGGATCGCGCGTGGACGGCGTCATGGTGCTGGAGGGCGAGATAAAGCGCCTTGCCGACAAGTCTCGCATCGAGATTGGCGGTCTTGCCTTCACGGCCGTCATCACCGGGGAAGCGGATCGCGAGATCGGCGATCCCGAAGCCGGTCTTGCTCTCAGCGACGAAACCTTGACGATTTCCTCCATCCTTGCCGATGTCGCGCCTGGCGGACAAACCGCAAGCGGCATATTAGGCGATCGCATCGGCGATGACATATCGCCCATCTCGTCGGACTGGCGGCGGGTGGATACGGCCGTAAAATCGATCCGCGATGTCGACATCGGCTGGGACGGACCACCCGACACCACCGGCATCAAGCCAACGCTCCCCGACGATTGGAATGCGGAATTCGACTACGGCAGCCAGCTGGAGCATGGGTCGGCAACACGTGTCTCCGTACCGGTTAACCGCAGCCGCAACGCGGTCGCGGTGGATGGCGGCGTGAAGACCATCGTTGCGGCAAATGATGTGGAGATCGTCGATCAGCCACCCAGCGGCCAGGTTTCCGAAGAGCCCGATCACTTCACCAGCAAATTGGAGGCGATGGTCGACGGACTGGAACAGACCCTTGCCGATAGTTTCTCGATCTTCGAAATCGACGTGCCTGCGGCTAATGGTAAGCTGTTCTTTACCGATGGCAACCTCGAGGAACAGCTCATCGCACGGCTGAATCTTCTCCTGTCGCGACAGATGACATTCAACGCCGCGCTCGAAAGTCTTGTCGGCCAGGCAAGCCAGACGCTGGAGCCGCGCATGATCGAAGCGCGGGTCGATGCGGCGTCGCGCAAACTGCCTTGGCCGGGCAATCGCGGATACTGGCAGGCCTATCGGGCCCAGTTCGAAAAGGACGGCAAAAGCCTTTCCATCCGAGATGTGTTCAGCGAAGCGATGCGCGCTTCGATCGGCCACCGGGAATAACAGGCTTCTGCCAGCATGACAAAGAGGACGAACAACAGCTGATGAAGAACGAAAATCGAGTGGCTTGGAGCGAGGGCATGTTCCTTCGTGTTCAGCATTTTCAGCAGGCCGATCGATGGACGGAGCGTCTTGTGCGGACGACCGCGCGGGGGCTTGCGCCCTATCCCTGGGGCGTGGCCGAAATCGGCATCGATCGCAGCGCATTGGCGATCGGTCAGTTCGCACTGTCGAACCTGCGCGGCATCCTGCCCGACGGCACGCCTTTCGAGGCGCCGATCGACGCCGATCTGCCACCACCCCTCGAACTGGATGAATCGATCAAGAATGCGATCATCTACCTGGCGCTGCCGGCACGCCAGCCCGGCAAGGCCGACGTGACCTTGAATGGCGGTGCGACCCGCAACAGCGTCCGCCTTCTCGCTTCGCCCTATGAAGCGCCCGACTCCAATGTCGAAACGGATTTCATGGCGCCGATCGACATCGGTCGGCTGAACCTCAGATATCTGAAGACCGGCGACGAACTGGCGGGCTATGAGCTGATTGGGCTTGCCCGTATCATTGAGGTGCGCTCCGACAAGGCCGTGATCCTCGATCCGGACTATATCGCGCCATCTCTCAATTGCGCGGCCGAAGCACGGCTGAACGAGCTGGTTACCGAATTGCTCGGTATCGTCCGGCACCGCGCCGAGGCAATTGCCGAACGGATCGGCGATCCGACCATCCGTGGCACGGCGGAAGTCGGTGATTATTTCCTGCTGCACATCCTCAATCGCGCCGATCCGATGCTGCGCCATATTCAGGCGAATGCGACCCGGCTGCATCCGATCGAATTTTATGAGCAATGCATCCAGCTTGCCGGCGAGCTTGCGACCTTCACCATGGACAGCAAGCGGGCAAGCGATTTTCCGCCCTATCGCCACGACGACCTCAAGGCGACCTTCGCCGCCGTCTTCGACGATCTCAGGACATCGCTCTCGGCGGTTCTCGAACAGGCCGCCGTTGCGATCGAGCTTGCCGAACGCCGCCATGGCGTGCGCATCGGCATGATCAATGACCGCTCGCTGCTGAAAGACGCCGGCTTCGTGCTGGCCGTGCGCGCCGAGATGTCGGCGGAAGACGTGCGGCGCAAGCTCCCCGCGCAGATCAAGATCGGGCCGGTGGAAAAAATCGCCGACCTCGTCAACGTGGCCCTGCCGGGTATTCCCGTCAGGCCGCTGCCGGTTCTGCCGCGGCAACTGCCCTATCGCTCGGGAACGATCTATTTCGAACTAGACACCAAGAATCCGCTTTGGAAACAGCTTGATACGTCCGGTGCGATCGCCCTGCATCTTGCAGGCGACTTCCCCGGCCTGGAGATGGAACTGTGGGCTCTCAGAGAATGAAAACGCCGCAATCGACATCCTGGCAGGACCTGCCGACAATCATCGAGCTGACCGAGGACGGCGCCCGCAAGAATGAATCCGCTCGCAAGATGGCGGAATTGCTGGACGACGCTCTTGTTCCGCCCTCGGACGGGACAGGACAGCAAGACCTGCGCGCTGGCGGCTGGTCGGTTGATGCCCTGGTGCGCGACTTCCGGTTCGGAGGCGAGGAAGTGCCGACGCTCGTTCGCTCGGCAGCCCCCCTCCTCAATCTCGCCCATAGCCTGCGAAACGCCGATGCGCAGCCCGATATCGACGAGCTGCGCCGGGTGACGGTCGATGCCGTTGGCCGTTACGAACGCGATCTCGCCAGCGCCCGCATCAGCGCTGAGCGCGCGCGCGCCGCCCACTACGTCATCTGCGCGACGATCGATGATGTCGTTCTCAGCAAGTCATGGCGCGCGCGGGCCGGATGGGCCCGCTCCGGGCTGGTATCGACCTTCCATATGGATGTGACCGGCGGCGACCGGGTGTTCGATCTGCTCGATCATTTTCATCAGAGTCCGGGCGCCAACAAGGACCTCCTTCTTCTCATCTATCTATGCCTGTCCCTCGCATTCGAGGGCCGCACGCGCGTCTCCGCGCGTGGCTCGCTGGAACTCGGTCGCATCCGCGACAGCCTCTATAAGACGCTGCTCGGGCAATATGGCGTCTTCGAACGCGAGCTCTCGCCGCATTGGCGCGGCGTCTCGGCGCGACACAAGCCGCTACGCACCGCCGTCGCGCTCTGGACGGCGCTGTCAGCCCTCGTCCTCCTCTTTGCGCTCGGCTATCTGTTCTTCACGCTTTCCCTCAACCAGGCCTCCGACGGCACCTTCGAGCGGCTCGCAAACCTGCCGCCGCACGAGACGCCGAGCGTGCTCATCGACACGCCCAAGCCGCCTGCGGTCGTCGCCAAGGTGGACACGCCGAAACCGCAGCCTCAGCCGGACCCCGTGGTGAAGCCGGCGGCCCCCAGCAGGCTCGATACGCTTCTGGCCTTCCTGCAGCCCGAGGTCGATCGCAAGCTTGTCACGCTTTCGAATGCGAACGGCCGGCTGCTCGTCCGCATCAACAATTCCGGCCTGTTCGGCACGGGAAGCGCCGATGTCAGCAGCGAGTTCCGCGATCTCATTCAGCGCATCGGCGGCGCGCTTGCTTCGGAGAAATTCCGCGCCGTGGTGGTCGGCTATACAGACAATGTCCCGATCAGAACCATGCAATTCCCGTCGAACTGGCACCTCTCCGAAGCACGCGCCCGCGCAGTCGGTGATATTCTCGCCGCCTATACCGGCAAGGATGCCATCCTGACCGAAGGACGCGCCGACAGCGATCCTCTGGCAAGCAACGCCACTCCGGAAGGCCGCGAGACGAACCGCCGCACGGAAATCCTGGTCCTGACCGATCCCAACGAGACATTGCGCGACGCCGATCTCAGCACGCGGACACCGCCGGCACCGGAGGTCTCCCCATGAACCCGCTCAGCCTCTTTTATACGCTCCGTTCCTATGTCACCTCCTATGCCGGTCTTCTCGGCCAGCGCTTCATATCGCTGATCTGGCTCGCGGCAATCTGCGTCGTCATCTGGTTCTACGGCTACATGCTCGGTTACGGCAGCTTCAAGCCACTGGCGAGTGTCAATGCTCGGTTGATCGCCATTGGCGTGGTCATCGCGGTATGGCTGATCTATCTTATCGTCTCGGCTTTCCGCTCCCGCATGCGCGACAAGGCGCTGGTCGAAGGCATCGAAAATGACGCGGCTTCCGATGCCGCGAGCCAGCAGGCGGAAGTCGGCGAGATCCGTGATCGCCTCAAGGAAGCCTTGTCTCTCCTGCGCCGCGTCACCAAGAAGCGCTTCGGCTATGTTTACGAGCTTCCCTGGTATGTGATTTTCGGCGCGCCGGGCTCCGGCAAGACCACGGCACTGACCAATTCCGGACTCAAATTTCCGCTTGGCGATGCAATGGGAAGCAATTCGGTCCAAGGGGCCGGCGGCACGCGCAACTGCAATTGGTGGTTTGCGGATGAAGCGATCCTCATCGACACCGCCGGTCGCTATACGACCCAGGACGACCTGAACGGTGCTTCCAAGGCGGGATGGGAAGGGTTTCTCGGACTGCTCAGAAAATATCGGCGATCGCAACCGATCAACGGCGCGCTCGTGACGCTGTCCATCGGCGATCTGCTCGTTCGCGATCACGAAGCGCAGCTGGAAGAAGTGCGCGCTATTCGCAAGCGCCTGTCCGAACTGGACGAGTTCCTGCAGGCGCGCATTCCGGTCTATGTCGTTCTGACCAAGGCCGACCTGCTGACGGGTTTCGTCGAATTCTTTGACGGGCTCAGCAAGAGCGACCGCGAGCAGGTTTGGGGTACGACCTTCGGGTTGGAGGAAAGCTACAAGGGCCAGAATCTACCCGACCGGTTCATGGAAGAATTCGCACTGTTGCAGGAACGCGTCGGCACCATGCTCATCGAACGCCTGCAGCAGGAGCCGAACATCGAGGTGCGCGGGAGAATATTCCGCTTTCCGGCCGAGCTTGCCGCGCTGAAGGAGCGGCTGCATGATGTTCTGACCGAGCTCTGCTCGGCGTCGAACTTCATTGAAGCGCCGCTCATGCGCGGTGTCTACTTCGCATCCGGCACCCAGCCGCAGGAGATGTCCTCGATGCCGGCGGCTTCGCCCCGCATACGGCGCAGCTACTTTCTGTCGCGCCTATTCAAGGAGGTCATTTTCGACGAGGCGTCGCTGGTAGCGCGAGACCGGCGGCTGTCGCGGCGGCAAACGATCATCAAGCGCGCGGCCTATGGTGTCGCGGCGGTCTTACTGGCGATCGTCTTCACCAGCTGGATCGCCACCTATTTCCAGAATTCCCGCGCCATCGCGGCGGCCGACAAACGCATCGACAACTATGAGAAGCTCGCAAGCGGCATTCCCATTCGCGATGTCTCCGACGCCGATTTCCTGCGCGTCCTGCCGGCGCTCGACAATCTGCGTGCGGTGACCAGCGGCTTCTCGGAAGCGAGGGTGTGGCCGACGAGCTTCGGCCTCGATCAGGAAGACAAGATCGCCAGCCGGCAAAAAAGCGCCTATCAGCGTGCACTCAACTCGTTGCTGTTGCCGCGCATATTGGTCCAGCTGCAGAAGACCATGGCCGACGGCGCCGATACCGAAAAGACCTTCGATGCCCTGAAATTCTACGGAATGCTGGGCGGCCTTGGCCCAATGGACAAGGATTTCGTTTCGCAGCAGTCGGAAGACATGTTCGCCTCGCTCTATCCTGGCGAAGGACGCGCGGCGACGAGGCAGGCGCTCTCCGCCCATGTCGAGGCCATGAGCGAAGGTTCGCTCCCGGCGATCGAGCTCGACAACCAGCTTATCGCAAAGGCCCGCGATGCCATCCACACACAAAGCCTCGCAGCGCGCGCCTATGACATCCTGGCCTATTCTCGCCAGGCCCGCGCTCTCGATAGCTGGGTGCCTGCCGACGCCCTAGGTCCGCTTGGTGCGCAGGCCTTTCAACGAAAATCCAAGGCAACGCTTCGCGACGGTATTCCGGGCCTTTTCACCGGAAAGGGTTACCGCGCCGTCGTGCTGCCGATGGTCACCGATGCCGCACGCGAGGCGCTGAAGGAGCAATGGGTTCGCGGCGACGAGAGCAACCCGGCCGGCATGACGACCGAGGTTGTGGCCCAGGCCGCGCTGCAGCTCTATTTCGATGCCTACGAGAAGCAATGGTCGACGCTGCTTGCCGATCTGCGGGTGCGCCCATCGCAAAACCTCGCCGAGGCGACGGAAACGACGCGCATTCTCGCGGCCAATCCAAGCCCGCTCGAAACTTTCCTGAAATCGGTCTCCGTGGCGACCGATCTTCGGCCGACCGATGGTGCCGAGATCGCATCGCTCGGCGACACGCCGGATGCGGCCATCAGCTCCGCCCTGGCCAGCGCCGCCAACGCACCGGATCCTTATGGGCCATTGCGAGCAGCACTTGAGGTTCCGCGCGATGTCAAACCGGATGACAGCGCCCAAACCGAGGGGAATAAGGACACCGCCCGATCGCAAATCCAGGTGCTCCAGCCGATCCTGCAGAATGTCTACAACCAGCTGTCGCGCGCCTCGACATCGACGGCGGAGGTTGCCCGCGTATTCGACGCCGGCGGACAGCTGACCAGCGCCAATCAGGATCTTCTGCAACAGGCACGCGGACTTCCCGCGCCGGCCGATACCCTGATGGCAGGTATCACCGCCGATATCGGTTCACTTGCCGTCAAGACCGCGCGCAACCGGATCAACGATCTATGGGCGGCGGAAGGTGCAAACCTCTGTGCAGGGATCGTAAGCGGCCGCTATCCCTTCGATCGTTCATCCTCGCAGGATGTGGCGATGGCGGATTTCGTGCGGCTGTTCGGGCCGGAGGGCCTGTTTCAGAGCTTCTTCAAGAACAGGCTCGAAGCCTTTGTCGACACCAGTGCCCAGCCATGGGGCTGGCGCGGCACGTTCGGCGGCGACAGCATTCCGAGCCAGGCGATCGCCCAGTTCGAGAATGCCGACAAGATCGAACGCGCCTTCTTTCCGGCCGGTAGCGAAAAGCCGGCAATCTCCATCAACATCAAGCCGGTATCGCTGACGGATTCGGCCAATGCCGTGATGATGGAGATCGAGGGCGAGCGCGTCGTCTATTTCCACGGCCCGGTGCAAGCGAAATCCATCGCCTGGCCGTCCGCAGGAACCGAAAACCAGTCGCGCATCGCATTTCTTCCGGGCGGCTGGCAGCAGGCGACGACCAAGAGCGGCGACTGGTCGCCATTCCGGCTCTTCGATGCCGCCAAGATCACCATGCAAGGACCGGATCTCTTCCGGGCCCATTTTGACAGTAGCGGCCAGGCGGCAGAGTTCGACGTTCAGTTCGGTTCCGTGCTCAATCCATTCCGATTGCAGGCACTATCCGACTTTGCCTGCCCAAGCCAGTTCTAGCGGTGTTGCCGATGAACGAACGTCTTGCCCGAACAGCATCGCCTGGGGAGCCCGATGCAATCGGCTTCTTCGGCAAGTTGCCGACGCATGGCGATTTCGTCTCCACGGCGCTGGGTCGGCGGCTTCAGTCGGAACTCGACCAATGGATACAGAGTGGCCTTGGCGCGATGGAGCCAACGCTGGGCCAGGACTGGCGTCGCCTCTTCCACGCTTCTCCGCCCTGGCGCTTTATCGTCGCCGGTGGTGTATGGTCTCCCGCCGCGATTGCCGGCGTGCTGCTGCCAAGTAAGGATCGCGTCGGGCGGAGTTTTCCGCTGGTCATCGCCGCGCAACTGCATCGATTTACCGGCCACCTGCGGGACATTTGTGAAGACGATGTCTGGTTTACCGCTGCCGAAGCATTGGCCGAGACCTCCACCAAGGCGGATTTCGACATGCCGCGCTTCATTGAGGGCATCAAGCGCCTGCGCCTGCCATTTGCGAACGCGCGCATGAGGGACGAGATACCCGCGCCCAGTGCCGGCGCGCCGGGGTCGCTTTGGTGGCGCATGACGCTCGGCAGCCGGCATGGCAAGGGTTTCAAAACGGCCGGCCCTCCCACCGCGCAGGACTTTCTGAAACTTGTCGCCGCGGACAAAACCGAAACGGCACCCACCTCTATTCAAGTGCCGGCGCCACCGCCGCCCGTTGCTCGTCCGCCTGAATTGCGCGAAAGCGCGATCGCCTCCGAAACATTGCACCCGATCGAAAGCAGTTATGCCAGCCACCCCGGAACGCGCCTGTCGCTCAATGCCGACGCGCTGCTTGTCTCCGAACGACCACGCTTGTTTGCACTCGCCGACGGTATCGGCGACGGCATGGGCGCCATCGAAGCCGCAAGAACCGCGACAAGCACGCTGTCGAGCGTGGCGTCCCATGAGAGCCTGCAGGCACTGGTTCAAGATATAAAAGGTAAGCTTGGCCACGCCAACAGCATCCTGCAGACGAAAGCGGTATCCGGCGATCGACAGCCACCCTTTGCGAGCATTGTCGTCGCGACCATCCTTGACAGGGAATTTGCCCTCGTCTGGGCTGGAGATGCGCGTTGCTATCTCTTGCGTGACGGGATGATGCGCTGCCTTACCCGGGATCATGTCGATATCGGGCTTAAACGTTCGGTGGCGCGCGGCCTGGGACTGAAGCCGCAATTCGTGCCTGATACCATTCTGGACACGGTTCTTCCTGGCGATCGCTTGCTCCTGTGTAGCGCATCGCTGCCCCGAAGCCTTGCCGACCGCGTGATCGCCGAGATCCTGATCGAAACACCGATCGCAAAGGCCGCCGACACGCTCGTTCAGGAAGGCCTGATCGCAAATTGCCGCGAGAACCTCAGCGCCATCGTCATCGGTGCCATATGAGCAGCGAGCTGCCTGCGGAGGATCTGGAAGAGATAGTATCGCACTTTTCCAGCCTTCTGCATGTCCTGACGCATGATGCCAGGGGCGAGCGTCCGTCCGGCATGCGGGACATGTTGATCGATCGCCTGCGCGATGCGCTGGATCGCCGCCTGCCACGACTTTCTTCCGATAACCCGGCCTTCATAGCCGGCAGTTTCCTACTTGAGACGGTGGTTCATCGCCGCGAACGCATCGAAATCGGCCGGCTGCGACACCGTGATCTGGGAACGCTCCACGCTCTCAAGACCGTCATCGCAGACCGTGCGGATGACGCCGTCGCGCGCAGGCTTCTGTTGCGCGAAGCACGCATCGGCATGGCACTGCGCCATCCACGCCTCGTTCATATCCAGATGGCATTGAGACTGGTCGACGGCCGCCCGGCGATCATTATGGAATGGGCGGGCGAACCGCTGTCCCAACGGCTCTCCTCCGCCGGCTCCGTTTCCACCCGCGACTGTTTACAGGCCATGCGCGGCCTTCTGTCAGGGCTCCAGGCAATTCATGCTACAGGCTATGTCCATTGCGACATATCACCGGGAAATCTGCTTTTGCCCGCCAGCGATATCAGCGGGCTCAAGATTGCCGATTTCGGCGTGGCGCTCGAACAGGGCGGCCGCCATCGCGATCTTGAGATCAAAATTGCCGGCACCTTGCCGTTCATGGCGCCTGAGCAGGCCGACGATGCAGCGGCCGATCCCCGCTCCGACCTCTATTCGGCCGGTCGCGTGCTGAGCGCTCTTCTCGAAAGATGCGAGGAAATGGGGCGTCATGTCGAGGAGATCGGAGCGTTTGCCGGACATCTCGCGGAGAGAAAGCCGTCCCTACGCCCGGCGAGCGCCCAGGTGGCGCTCGACCTTCTCGATGAACTCGGGAAGACTGTCGCGCATTCGTGAAAAACGCGCGAGAATTGTCTTAGTTGGTGGTGCTCGGGGCACTGGGAACAGGAGCAGCAGCCGTCGGGACACTCTTTTGATAGACGGTCAGCAGCTTCGCCGCATCGACCATGCCGGCATTGCTGGCAAAGAGGGTGTCGCCATCCTGCATCTGGAACCGCTGCATCAGGACGAAGTTCGAGACATCCTTCAGGTTGACGCGATAGATCACCGGCTTGACGGAAACGACGGCCGGCGCCGCCGTGGTCTTTCCGGCGGTAGCCGCCGCCTGCGAATAGACATTCTGGTTTCGGAAGAGATAGAAGTTGCGAGAATCAGCCCGGTCATCCAGCAATCCGCCGGCACGGGCAAGCGCCTTCGCCAATGTCATCTTTCCAGGTTCGAACGGGAACTCGCCAACACTCTTGAATGCGCCCAGAGCCGTAAAGCTCGGCGTATTGTCGGACACGAAAAGCTGATCGCCAGGCAGCAACCGGACATTCTGCTGGTCATCCTGAAGAACCCGATCAAGCGGCGCTGTTGCCCGCTGCGAACCGCGGGTCAACGTCACGGTCGCAGAACCCGGCGCCGAAGAGGCGCCGCCGGCAAGCGCGATCGCATCCAGCACCCGCTCCTTGCGCGCCGACAGGGGGAAACGTCCCGCGGTGCGAACCTTGCCATCCACGGTCACCGCGCTCGATGGCTTGTCGACCACCGTTACCACGGCCTGCGGATTGACGGCCGATCCCTTGAGCCCGTTGACGATCTGCGTCTGCAGGCCCTCGGGCGTCGAATCGAGCACACGCTGCTTGCCGACGAAAGGCATGGTGACAAAGCCCTGCTGATCGACCGTGAACCGACCGAGATTGAGCGTCTTGCTCTGGGTCGATGAGAGCAGCCCATCCTCGCCGGTATCCAGGACCGTCACATCGATCACATCGCCGCGCCGCAGCCGGGTGTCAGAAAAACCCGAGGAGCGGAAACGGGCAAGCCCTTGATCCGTCGGCGCATAAGCGGGGGCGGCCACCGCGCTACCCATGGGCGCATCCGCCAAGGCGATCACCGGAATCTTCTCACCGGAATGTGGCAACGTCGCGTTGTAGATATTCCCAGCGTCTGGGCCATCCGATGGTCTTGCACATGCGCTCAAGACAACCATGAGTGCAATCGGCGCCAGTCTCCGCATTCCCGAATCTCCTCTGGGTACTAAGGGCATGGCAGAAATATCAACCATAAGGCGGGAGGCAATATAAGAAGTGCGCAAAAGACAAATTATGACAGCTTCGGGGCACGACCTGTGTCCTATTGGCAACCGATAGTTATCTCGCTGGTCGCTCCAACTGCCACCGAAAGCTCAACATGTTCCACTCGCCGATAACGCGAGACGCATCGTCTTAAGGTGATTCGGACCACCAACCCTGCAATTCGAATGTCAGGCCCGATCGTATAGCCGATCTCATCGCCGCATTTTTTGTACCGGATTAGGCCCGCGCCCACGTGTTTCCAGTCACGCGATGCCCGTCCCATCGAACCAGCAGCAATCAGGCCACAGGGCCAGTGGGCCAGTCAGTCCATCGAACCGAAGGCGCCGAAGCGATCGGGCTATCCGATGACGGGGGCCACGCCATCACATCAGACCCGCCGTCGCCACCGCAAGAATTAAATAGCGCCCAACCTTGGCGATGCTCACCAATATCAAGAATGTCACCAGAGGCTCCCGCATTACGCCGGCAACGACGGTGATCGGATCGCCGACGATCGGCAGCCAGCTTGCGAGCAACGACCATTTCCCATATCGGCGATACCAGTTCTGCGCCCGGTCGAGAGCCGGTTGGCCAACGGGGAACCATCGCCTATGCCGGAAACGTTCGACGCCACGACCGAGGATCCAGTTGAACGCCGAACCAAGGACATTGCCGACGCTCGCAATGGCAACGAGCAGGAGGGCGGAGTATTCCTCCGTCATAAGCAGGCCGACAAGGACCGCTTCTGATTGCATCGGCAATATCGTAGCCGCTGCGAACGCTGCCATGAACAGGCCGAAATAAACGACAAGCTCGGCCATCGGCTCAAAAATACCTGTTGATCGTCTTGAACTCGTCGGTCATGGCAACGCGCTTCGCAGATACCCTTCGGATGCGACGTCCAAGGGAGCCATAGGGTCGGCGAGCCATCCACTATAACTGACAAGATGACCGAAGAACGGAAGATCGATGTTCACGGAAAAATGGAAGCGTCCGTCCTCTAACCCCAGCTGTTCGACGGTATCGCTGCGCGGCGTCAGGAAACGCGGCAGGGGTATCGGCCCGATGCGGCCCTTGACGACCGGATAATAGAGACGGCCGAGTCGCTCGCCGAGATCAATGTCGAACGACAGCAACCCGAACCGTTCGGTGACGCCGCCAGGTCTGTTGCCCGGTGCCGGCGACAGGTATGACCTGAACGCCGCACTCCCAAACTGCCGGGTCCATGTCTCCTTGTCACCACGGCGCTCGATGGTGACGGTGGTTGGAATGTCGTCTCCGCTTCCCGGAAAGCCGAAAGCCATTCCGATCAGCTTGGCAACGATACCGTCTCCACGCGTGACGGTCGCCCTGCCCTCGAGGCGCTTGGATATGCGGCTGTCATGCACCCTCCGGATTGCGGATGGCAGTGCGGCGAAATTCTCTCCAAGTACCCTTTCGAACAGGGATTGCTCGACTTCCTGGACGCTGTGGGTGTTGATGCCAAGCTCGGCGGTCACGGTCTCGATATCCTCCATCGCGATCTCTCCGACACAGGCACGCGCGCCCGGCTCAATCCGCCCTCCCAGGATCATGCGCGTCAACAGATAGGCCGGGATGGTGGGGACCTCGGGGCCATCTCCATGACCGGCAATGAGCGTCCAGCGCGCCTTGACGCCGGTTCCGTCGGCGCTCAGGCCGCCGACTTCGACGCGCATCCCGCCCCGGTCTGTTCCAAGACCGCGCATGGCGTCGGCGATCCTCACTAGCAAGCCGGAGAGGCGCTCCAACCGTAGCCGGGGAAATGCCGCAACTGCCAGACCCGCAAGGCTCAGCGCCGCGTTCATGACGGCAAGCTCAAGCCCAGCCCGGAAGCTGACGTTCGCGGCCCCAAAATGTCTCGGGAACAGGAATGTGTCGGGGGCGCCGATATGATGGCTCCGGCGGCCGGGCACGGGCTGGACGCCGGGAATGCTCAGTGTCTCGTGTCGTCGCTCCGACCAGCCTCGTACGCTTCGCTCTCCGTTTCCACGAACAGTTAAGACGGGCCGCCCGACCTGCGAAAGGATGGATCCGACGACGGACGTGCCGCGCGGTGCGCGGTTGCCGGGCAGGATCACGCTGTCGATAAAGTCGATCGAGGTCATCTGCCGGGACAGGGCGGCCACCGCGGCAGATGAGATTGCCGGAACCGAGCTTGCTCCGGAGATCGCCACGAGGCCGCTCTTCCGTGCCTCGGGATCGAGCGTCGAGATGCCGGCCGTAAATGCTCCGTCATCGCTCAGATCGATATAGCTGGCACCAGCCCTCAAGGCAGCGGCTGCAACCCTATATGGATTCGAGCCGTAGCGTTGAAATGGTCCCGCCGCGTCCACCACGATTGCGGGCGCCAGTTGTGCGAAAAGCGCCTCGAGATTGTCGCCATCCACCACATCGATCGTTGCCGGCCGGCCGCCATTCGTTTCGCAGAACGCCGCCGCCTTTTCCAGCGACCTTCCGGCAACGATGACGTCGAGGCCTTCGACGCGCGCGAGCCGCCTCGAAAGACGACCGCCGAAGACACCGTATCCGCCGATAACCAGCACGGTACTATTCGATGACACGCGCTCGCAGCTCCTTGGAGGGGACAAGGCACGTCTCGTATCTGCCAAAGATGCGATACCTGTTTTTGGCGATCAGATCATATGCCGCGTCGGCCAGTCGTCGCGGCAACAGGTTCACGACGGCAAGGAGGCTCCAGGGGAACCCGAGAGCCCGCACGACGGTGGAGACGGTGTCCATCTTGGTATGCAAGACACCATCCACGATCACCAAGTTGGTCGAGAAGTCGGTCGGGTCGAGACCGTAGTGGCGATAAAGCGCTTGCCCGAGCGGAGACTGCGCGGCCGTGAACAGGAAGCGACCGGACGTGTCGCGGGCAAAGACAAAGCGGATGAAGGAAGAACAAAAAATACATGCGTGGTCGAAGACGATAAGGCCCTTGCCATGATCAAACGGCGGGACTTCCGGGTCGTTATTGAAGCTATATGGTTCTATCATCGGTCGCATGTCGTGACGATACTCAACGCTGCGGCAAGCGTCACGTCAAGTGAAAGTCCTCGTGATCACCTGTGGTGCGCAAGATCGGGCTTTGGACAATCGCTGAAGCACTTTCACCGGCAGTCTCCTTTAGACAATACGGCCGATGGTTGAAATTCGCGATGCATTCACGCTACACATCGAACGCGCATGGGTCCCGGATTCGTTTCAGATCATCAATATGTTTGCCTGCGGATTCCATTGGGCCGAGTAGCCTAAAGACAAAAACACGGGTCATTTTCACGGTTTCCAAGAAATGATCTACCTGACAATCGTGCCGCTATAGATCTTGAGGAACCACGCATGCAGACAGCCATAAGCTCGCCTCCCTTGCCGCTGGATGGTCCTGAATGGGCACGGCTGCGCCAGCAGGAAGAACTGCGAAAGGCGATGCTTGAGCGGCGCTTCGACGAAGTCGAGCGCACAATGGCGGCGCTCGAAGGGGCGTGGTGGCAGCCTGCTGATTTGCCCGATGATCGCTACCCGTTCCTCGCAACCAGCGCCGGCCTGTTTGACAATGCCAGCGTAGACGCGGCCCTCAGACTTGAATTGCTGAATGGCTGGAGCCAAGCCTATCCAGGCTCCTATCATGCAAGGCAAATCCTCGGTCACTATTATTTTCGCCGGGCCTGCGACATTCGGACGGCAGCCTGGGCATCCGAGGTCGGTGAGGACCAATGGGTCGCCGCACACATGGCTTGCGTAATTGCCGCCGAACACCTGTTGAAGGCGATGGTGCTCTCGGAGCGACCGGCGCTTGCCGCTGAAACCATGATGCAGATCAGCCAGTATCTTGGTCAGCCAGATTTCGTCGATGCGCTGTTTCGTGGTGAGCCCGTTGAAAAGACCATGCAGCGCGACGAGTTCGAACCGGACCTTTATGAGGCGGCATGCGCCCAGCTTGCCAGACATGGATTGGAGCCGCCCGGTACTGTAACGGCAACCCTTCCCTCCTCTCTTCCGCCCATCAAAGAGGATGATGTCGAGAATTCCGGCTTTTACTGGTTGCGCTATTGCCTTTCTCTAAGACCACGATGGCCGGATATCCTGGTTGATTACGCACAATATCTGAGCCCCAGATGGGGTGGCCGTGATGGAGAAGTGGAAAAATTCGCCACAGGTCCTTTGTGCTCTTCGCTGAGCGAGCGGGAACGCAATTCCGTCCGCTGGCCGGGAATTCAGGATGCATTGACGCTTCCGGAATATCCGCAGCCGGGCGACGCTCGCGAGATCGCGGCCAGACAGAAGATTTTCAAGAACTGGCTGGCCCGGGATCTCTCCGAACGCTTGCGTTTCATTTCTCTCGGTAAGTACGCCAATTTTACCCATTACTCGCTCGCCGACGGGGAACTGGCGCATCAGCGCCATGTCGAATCGACCCGCTATTGTAAGCCACCGAGCACCTATCCAGCGGTTGATGGCCCGTTCCGGGATTTCACCAACTTGATGCTGATCGAGCATTTCGAGGACCATGAAGGCGCCTATGCAAGCGTGTTGCAAACCGCTGCCCGTCGTTTTGATGAACCAACGATGCTCACCGTCGCAGCATTTGCCTGGCAGTTCGGCATGTGGGGGATCAAGGCCGATCCGGCGATTGCCGCGCGGTTGATCGACCGGGCAGCACAGCTCGAACCGCTTTATGAACCGGACGAGTTTACGCCGATGCATGCTTGCCGGATGATATGGGACGGAGGCTTTCAAAAGGAAGCGACCTATCTTACCCGCGCCTTTGCCGAGAGACGCGTCTACTCCGCCGCCGCAAGCATGTACGACATCACAAGAGGGATCCGGCCCGATACCGATCCGGCGTTGCTTGACGGCGAGGAAGCGGATCACTGGCTTGAGCTCGCCGTCGAGGACGGTGAAGCTGTTGCTCTCCACAATTATGCTTGGCGCCTTGAAAATGTTGACGATATTGATTTGACGGTCCGGGAAAATTTCGAACGCGTCCGCAATCTTTATGTCGGAGCGATGAATGGCGGCGTGGAAATGGCAATGATCAGGGTTGCGAGCGTCGACCGGCGGCACGGAACGGCGGAGGAAAAAGAGCAGGCCGTCGCCAACATGAAATCCCTTGTCACCCACCATGACGACCACATTGCCGGTGAAGCCTATGGCCAGGTCGTCCTGGCATATAAATATGGCGACGGTGTTCCCAAAAGCGAGTTTGTCGCAATGCAGTGGTTCGACCGTTACAAGCAACTTTTTCCCGACCATTCGACAATGGAATGGATGGAAACGCAGGTCTATGGATCGACGGGAATGCAAATGGCAGGCCGAGCGTTGAAGGCCTTTTTCCTTGGCAAGAAACTTTCAAGCGAGCATCTCCCGCCAAAATAAGCGTCACCATGACCACTCCCCTCCCGTCACCGCGTGAAGGCAGATGGCGAGCCTTGATTTGGCTCGCCTTTGGCGATGTGTCTTTGCTCGTCTGCGGATCCGCGCTGATCCTGTCCCCTCTCCTGCTTGCATTGCTGCTGCCTTCGCGGCTTCTGCTGGTTCTTTTTGCCTTGCCGTCGTTGTCGTGGGTGTTCTACGGGCTGATGGTTTTGCGTGCCTATGCGGCAGTGCCGGCACCGCCGGTCTCGAATGGCATATTGCTGGATCCGGGCAAGGTTACAGCTCTGGCCAGCGAGCTTGAACGATTGCGCCTCGCCTGCGATGCCCCCGCCTTCACGGCCGTCTATATCAACGCCGAGCTTAATGCCTCCATCTATCAGACAGGGTCCCGTGCCGGTCAGCCGAAGCATATTCTGGTGCTTGGCCTGCCGCTTCTTGCCTTGTTGACAGGAAAGCAAGCCGCAGCCGTCATCGCACACGAATACGCGCATATTTCCCGGCAGCACGGCCATTTTGCGCGTTGGGCCTATGTGGCGCGTCAACGCTGGGCGGCGCTTGGTGAATTGCATGAGCGCAATCATCGGCTGATCACAGCGCCGCTCAGATTGTTTCTCTCCTGGTACGTGCCCCGCATGATGCGCGAGACACTGGAGTTTTCGCGCCGTTGCGAGATGGTTGCCGATGCGCAGGCAATCGCGGTTTGCGGCAGCGACATTGCCTTCGAGGCAGAAGCAGCCCTGGCATTGCGGCAAAGGGCCATGTCCAGCCGGTTCTGGCCGGATATATTCGCGCAAGCGGGTAGTGATGACATCGCTCTGATACGGCCATTTACGCATCTTTTGACGGAACCGGCGAACAGTCATCCGCGCGACGGCGCGCAGGCAGCCGTCTGGCTGCACGAACGCCTCTGCCAGGAACCGGATAATCACAGCACGCATCCTGTCTTTTTCGACCGCATCGCGGCAACAGGATTTGAACCGGCAGGCCCCCTGCCCGATCATCTGCCTTGGCATCTTGAAGAGACCTCGGCGGCCACAGACTGGTTGAGGGCGGAAGCCGCCGGCATCGCCGCGCAGCTTGATGACGATTGGCGCGAAACCGCGGCGCAAGGTTGGCGGGATGCAAAAGAATGGCACGCATATCAACACCGCGAATTCTCAAAGCTCCTGCAGCGTCGCGAGCAGCAGGTGTTTGACGAGCAGGACTGGCTGGAACTGGCTCGACTGGCCGAGACATTCGATCCAGCAGGCACGCTTCGCGCCGAAGCGGTTGCACAAGGGTTGCAGCACGCTCCTGAAGACCCGGCGCTTCTTCAGCTTAAAGCCGATGATCTGGAGCAGGACGGCGATATCAAAGGCGCGATTTCCATATGGAATCGCATCAGTCAGTCCCCTTCCACGTCCGAATATCACGCTCATCGCCATCTTTGTGAACTCTACCTGCGGGTGGGAGACAAGTCAGTGGCGGAACACCATCGGCAGATCGCCGATCAATCGTGGGCCGATGAAAATGTAAACCCACCGGTATCCAAAGGCCTCTTTCCTCACGGAATGGATACGTCCGAACTCACCTTGCTGCAAAGCACGCTTCAGCCGCTCTTCCAGCATGCGCGCGCCATCTGGCTTTGCCGCGACACGCCGCCGGCTACGTCAAACTCACCACGGTGGTTCTTGTACGTGCAGGCCTATGACAGCTGGTTCATGCGATGGGTTGGTAAGTTGACTGGGGAGGAAGATGTGAATGCTTCAGCCTGCAAGAGGCTGCTGGATCGTTTGCAGGCGCGGCTGCATCTCTATCTGGAAGTCCGCTTTATCGGGCCGAACGATCCGATTCCGGCGTATTGCACGGACGGCAGCCTGATTGCGAAAGCCGGTGCGGCCGCGTCGCGCCATTGAAGGCCATTTTGGCCCTGTGTTGGCGCTTCGACTTCCATCGTCAGCTTCACCAGATGTTCATCGGATCGGCGGATTGCCCAGAAACGGAACACACTCCCAGTTCGCGCCGTCGAAATGCATAAAGGCGAGCGAAACCGTCGAAGCGCTCCTCCGCATTGAAACACGCCACGAAGAGATCATCGCGCGATCGCACAATCCCTGCTTCGAATTTAAGCCGGATCACATCGGGCTTTGTCAGGGGCTGCATCAACTGTTACCTCCTTCGGCAAATCGAGGAGCTCCCTCACAGGCCGCGATCACGTAACGGTCGTGTCGGTCGAGCTGGTTCGCATCCACCAGAACATTGACCAGCCAGCCAGACGGCGACGCGAGCACGAATGAGTAAGGATTTGCACTTTCATCGTTGGGCAACAGGATTGCCGTCTGGGCGAAGTTGGCGATCTGTGAGCCACCCTCCAGAAGACCTGGCGGTGTCAGCTCTTCCTTCACATAGATCGATACGACCTGAGAGAAGTCGGATCCGTCGCCTTCGTGGATGATGCATAGCACCGCCTTGTCTTGCGCCTGTGACAGGTCGTTCACCACTTCGATGGCGCTTGTGTCCACACGCAGCACCGCAGCCAGCGCATTTTTCATGAGTGTGGCGTCCACCGGTCGTTCAGGGGCCGCGTCCAGCCAGATCATAGCCGAGGATCCCGGCGCCCGGAGGCTGTAAATAGGCCGGCTGTAACGAACCTTCGCAAGAGAAGGCGTTCGTCCGAATTGCTGACATTGGCAACCACCAGAACGAGAGCGAGTTTCAACCGTCTCTTCGTCAAAGCGATTTCTCTTGAATGCTTACGACCCCGAACGGATTGAATTTGTATTCATCTTCCTCGTACCGGGTATCGTCGGCCAGAGCGGCATGACGATCCGCCAAGGCCTCTTCAACACCTTCCCGGGTCATTTCATCGGCGACATCATCGATCAGAGCCGCGATCTTGAGTTGCTCGGCATTGGTGGATGGCTTCTGATCATCTCTTCGGACAAAGGTAACCAACACATCAGGCAATCCGATCAGGTGAAACCCGACGCTCGCCATTCCCTCGGCATCATCGCCGATCGGGCGGCGCGCAAAGGCGAGACGGCAAGTTCTCGCAAGCGTCAGCAAATCACGGGACGCTACCGCACTGCGCGCCTGCTCGAAAAGTTCTTTCCATCGCCGCACTCCATGGGCCACGCCCGCGCTCTCGCCCTTTGCGGCAATCGCACCGTGATCGAGCATATATTGTACAAACATCAAGGCTTTTGCGGATGTGGTGACGGCTATGTCCGCCGTCATCGACGGACCAAGCACGTAGAGGACCGAGCCGTGCGCGGCGACCGCGTCTTCGTCCGTATCCTGATAGGCGTTGGGATCAACACGATCCCAGCAGACATTGAATGATCGTTCCATCCGATCATCCGCCTCGTCCTGTGAAAACTTTTCATCCACGGTAAAATCATCGGCGAACAGGCCGATGGCAGCACGGGCGCTCTGCTGAAGCGCGGCAAGACTATTTTCCTTGCCGAGAAAGCAAAGCACATGGCGCGGCGTGTAGCTGGAACGGGACGCGGCGAAGGCCGGCTGTTTGCTCGATGCTCTACTGAGAGACGGCTTCCCCAGGATAAAGCCGCCGAGAAGTGCAAGAATGCCGCGACGCACTGAATTCATTCGGATGTCCCGGTGATTTCAGTCGATGGGGTTGAAGGTTTTAAAAGTGCCATATCACATCCCCTGCATTCTCGCCAAAGAGAGCACCGCCCCATCAGCCCCCTTGCTTCATCCAATATGAAATCACCCGAATGCTTTCCGGGTTCTTCCACTGTATGGTCAATTTGGAATCCGGCAGCTCCCAGGCATGGATATCATACCGGCCGACTCTGGTTGGCGGTCCTAACTTCCCTACTGCATCGGCTATCGTATCGGAGAAGGTCAAACCCTTCCAGATCGGCCCCTTATAGCTCTCGAAACTCTCCACATCTCCCCAGAAGGCACAGTCCGTCAGAAGGAATGGACCCTTGCCGTCATCCGGATAGTCATGGTCGAACACCATGCCTTCATGCTTGAAAGTCAGGTGAATACCCACTGGTGGCGCAGAGATATGATAAATAGCTAACCCTCTATCCAGGGCGACTGCATCGCTCCAGACAATTCCAACAGGTTCCACGACACGGCTGCCAGCATCGCTGTCGAATGGTTGCGTGAGCGCCGTGACGAAGCTCTGCGGCTCGGGGTATTGCGTGGGGACTTTCATGGATTGCATCTCGATGGCGGCGGTTATCGACGGAGCCTTCTAACTGAGAATATGGCGCGGCACAGATTACTCAACCCTATGAACAGGAAAGAATATCTGGCATTCCCACAATGAAATCAGCCAGATCGTATCTATCAGGCCCCGCCGGCGCCAGACGTTGGCGCGATGCGTTCGAGATATGATATCTGCGATAATCCCCACTTGGAGATAATCTCGATGACGAACATTGTTTTTCGCCGCGCGCAAGTTGCCGACCTCCCTGTTATCATCGCCCTCTTGGCCGATGATGTCCTGGGACAGCAGCGAGAGGATGCCAGTTCTCCACCGCACCCGCGCTATGTCGAGGCTTTCCAGGCCATCCTTGCCGATCCCAATCAACTTCAGGTGGTTGCTACTCTAAACGATGAGGTGATCGGCGCGCTTCAACTCACATTCATCCCTGGATTGGCACGCAAAGGCGCCTGGCGTGGACAGATAGAGGCCGTCAGAATCTCGGCAGCGCACCGGGGATCCGGCGTCGGGCAGCAAATGTTCGAATGGGCTATCGATCAGTGTAGGGCCAAAGGCTGCGATCTCGTCCAACTGACGACGGACAAGGAACGGCCCGATGCCCATCGCTTCTACGAGAAGCTCGGCTTCGTCGGCAGCCATATCGGTTATAAGCTCAAGCTTTAGCTCATTTACTTCGCCATGGCTTCAAGTCGATCGACGCTAATGATCTCTCCCACGCGCTCATCATGTAGGGAAGGCGTAGGATGCACGCCACGGCCGTATTGGCGCGGCGAGCAGCCCATCATGCGCTTGAAGGCGGTGCTGAAAGCGCTCTCGGATTCGTAGCCGAGCGAGAGCGCGATGACGGAAATGGAATCGCTGGAATGCGTCAGCCTTTCTCCGGCCACCATCATCCGCCAGCGCGTCAAATAATCCATCGGCGACGTCCCGACCGTCTCCTTGAATTTCAGGGTGAAAGTCGTTCGCGACATGCCGGCGCGCTCGGCCAGTAACGCCAATGTCCAGCGGTGCGCCGGATCCTCGTGCATCGCCGTGATCGCCGCCGCCATCTGCCGATCCGCCAGCGCGAACAGCCAGCCGACGCCACCCGTCAATCCTTCCGCCAGGTGCAGCCGCAACGCTTGCACCAGCATCGTATAGGCAAGCTGTTGCGCAATCAGGAAGCCGCCGGGCTGCGGCTCGCGCAATTCCTGCCGCATGCGCTCCATGCACCAGCGCAGCGCCGCCTTGTCCGTTTCCGTCCGGATATGGACGATCGGCGGCAGCATTGCCAGGAGGACATCAACATGGCCGCCGGAAAGCGTAAAATGCCCGCCGACGATGGAGAAATCGCTGCCGCCGTTGAGCTTGGCAATGCTGCCGTTCGGTCGCGTCGGAAACAGCTTGCGATAATCGATCGGCGGCAAAGCCGGATTGCTGGCGAGAACAAAGGGCCATCCGCGCGGCAGAACAAAACAATCTCCCGTCGTCAGCCGCACCGCGCCGGGAGCGCCTTCAACCACGAGCCAGCCCTGGCCGGAAACAACAGCATAGCATTTGATGCCCTCGTGCTGGCCGAACCGGATCGACCAGTCGCCACCCGCCTCGAAGCCACCGAACATATAACTGCGCGGTTTCAGGAGCGACAGAATATCTGAAAGCGGATCCATGGTTTTCCCGAACGATCGCGAAGATAATACGGACTTTATAGCATAGATCGTTCCTCTTCAATCTTCTAGCTTCGTCCGTGCTGGCTGCGAACGCGGTCATCGACCAAAATCAGGAGAAATCATCATGCGTGTCTTTGTCACCGGCGCCACCGGATGGGTCGGCTTTGCTGTCGTCAAGGAGCTGCTTGCCGCCGGACATGAGGTGCTCGGTCTTACCCGCTCGGATGCGGGAGCTGCGACCCTCGCGACAGCAGGCGCCGAGGTCCATCATGGTTCGCTCGAGGATCTGGAGAGCCTTCGCAGTGGTGCAGCCGCCGCCGACGGCGTCATCCATACCGCCTTCAACCATGACTTTTCAAAATTCGCGGCAAATTGCGAGCTGGACCGCCGCGCCATCGAAACGCTTGGCGCTACGCTTGAGGGAACGGACCGTCCATTGATCGTCACCTCGGGAATGGCATTGGTAGCGCCGGATCGCACCGCGGTCGAGAGCGATCCGGCTGTTCAGCCATCCGACTCCTATCCCCGCGCCTCGGAAGCAACCGCCGCCGCTCTGGCGTCACGCGGGCTCCGCACCGCTGTTGTGCGTCTCCCGCCATCGGTTCATGGTCACGGCGATCATGGCTTTGTGCCGATCCTGATCCGCGCGGCTAGGGAGAAAGGCATTTCGGCCTATGTCGGTGAAGGGCTCAACCGCTGGCCGGGCGTGCACCGGCTCGATGCCGCCCGCGTCTATCGGCTTGCGCTTGAACGCGGCGCCGCAGACGGCCCCTATCACGCAATCGCGGAGGAAGGCGTGCCGTTCAAAGACATCGCCGAGGTGATCGGCCGGCGCCTCAACGTGCCTGTCATCAACAAGACCGCTGAAGAAGCCGCAGAGCATTTCGGCTGGATCGGGCATTTCGTGGGGATGGACGTTCCAGCGTCGAGCGCGCGTACACGCCGGCTGCTGGGCTGGGAACCGACGCAGCCCGGGCTGATCGCCGATATCGACCACCCGGCCTATTTCGAAGCCTGAATGGTGATGGCAAGGCGCGGCAATACCGCTGCCCTCTCACGCTAAAGCTCCCGGCGGGTTATCAACAGCCGGGAGCTAAGCTGATCAGATCGCTCAGGTCTTTAGCCGGCTGCAATCCGGCGACGGAAATGGTCTGTGCCCTCGATGATCTTGTCCATGAGCGCGTCGAGCGCCCAGAACCGCTCCCGGATATCGAAGTTGACCACGCGGCTGTCGGCGCAGGAGAATGTGCCGAGGCGCTGATGATAGAGCTTTGCGAGTTTCGGATATCCCATCGGCTCCGCCATGGCGGACAGAGCGAGATAGACGGAGAGTTCGTCCGCCAGTGCCGGATTGGAAGCGCTTTTCGTCAGCATCCACTTGTAGAGATCCGGATGGAAATTGGTGAACACGCCGGTGAAGCCACGCGATCCCGCCTTCATGGCATCATAGGCAATCGCCGCATTGGCGTTGACGATGGCAAGCGGCGTATCCTTGGTCAGTGCCACGCGACGCTTGACCGTTTCGAGATCGCAGGACACGTCCTTCAGGATGGCAAACCGGCCGCTGCGGGCGCAGAACGACAGTTCGTCATCGCTCAACAGGCGACGATAGGGCGCCGGGCACTCGTAGAGGCCAAGCGTCAGATCCTTCGGTAGGCGCTCGAGGAGCCAGTTGAGATCGTCGATGAACTTCGTGCCGCCCTCCTTCTTGGCATCGAGCCGGTTGGTGACCAGCACCATGCCGTCGACGCCGGTGGCGGCGATCGCGCTCAGCTCGGCAAGCTGGTCTTCCAGGCTCTCGCTGACATGGCCCGACGCGATGACCGGCACACGGCCGGCCGCCGTCTTGACGAAAGCGGCAAGCTCGACGCGCTCTTCGAGGCTGAGAAACTGCATCTCGCTGGACTGGCAGACGGCAAAGAGCGCATCGGAGCCGTTGGCGATGTACCATTCCACCAGCCGTGCAACACCGGGATAATCGATCTTGCCGCCCTCGGTGAACGGTGTGATCATGACGGGAACGATACCTTCGATCTTCTTAAGCATGGTGTCAGCCTGCCAGTACTTGCGGATTAACGACATAGGGGACGATCGCCTGCGGGCGGCCGCCGAGATAGCCGAGGATATTGCTGACGCAGCGCTCCGTGACAAGATGCTCGGCCATGCGATCCATGCCGGAAACATGCGGAGAGAGCAGGCCGGACCAGCTTAAATGCACGGCGCCATGCATCGTCGCTATCACGCGCGGTCGCTTCTGTTCTTCATACTCAGTCTTTTCAACTTCTCATTCAACGTTCTGTGGGGAAGCTGCAGCCGTTTCGCGGCGAGGCTGGCCCTGCCGCCGGCGCTCCACAAAGCCTGTTCGATGACCTTGAGCTCGAACTGATCGACAAGATCGGCCAGGGAGGAGTTCTCAACCGTCAAATCGTCCTGCTGATCCGTGTCGGGGCGCCAATCCAGCCCCAGGGCGCGGCGCTCTGCCAGGTGCTTGAGCTCCCGCACATTGCCGGGCCAAGCATAGGCAAGAAGGAAGCGCGTCTCCTCATCCGTCAAAGGCAACGCCTTCCGTTCGAGGCGTTCCGCCATCGACAGCATGAAATGTTCAAATAGCAGCGGAGCATCGTGACCGCGATCTCGCAAGGGAGGAATTGCGACGTCCGCCGCCGCCAGCCGATAATAGAGGTCCTCGCGGAAAAGCCCGCGCGTGGCGAGATCGCGAAGATCCTCCTTGGTCGCGGACAGGATGCGTATGTCGATTGGTATGTCCCGGTTCGAGCCCAGGCGGGTGACCGTGCGCTCCTGCAGGACGCGCAGGAGCTTTGCCTGTATGGCAAGCGGCATGCTTTCAATCTCATCCAGGAAGATCGTACCGCCTTTCGCGAATTCGAACTTGCCGACGCGGATGCCCGAAGCACCGGTAAACGCCCCGGTCTCATGACCAAACAGCTCGCTTTCGACAATGTCGAGCGGCAGGGCGCCGCAATTGATCGCCACAAAGGGACCAGCCTGGCGCGGACTGCACTCATGCAGCAACCGGGCCACGACCTCTTTGCCCGAACCGGTTTCGCCCTTGATCAGCACGTCGACATGATAGGGAGCAAGCTGCTCGATGGTGGACTTCAGGCGAGTGGTCGCCTGATCTGTCCCCAGCAATTGCCGATCGAGCCTGGCCTGGGTTGCATTGCTTTCTTCCAGGGAGACGACACGCCGGCGCAACCGGGTCTGTTCGAGCGCATTCTGAAGCGTACCGATCAACTGCTCCGGCACATAAGGCTTCGTCAGAAAATTGAACGCCCCGGCCTGAATGGCGGCAACCGCCATCGGAACATCCCCATGACCGCTCAGGATGATCACCGGCAGCTCCGGCCAGGTTTTTCTGATGACAACAAGCAGCTCCAGGCCGGACATGCCGGGCATTCGCACGTCCGATATCACGACATCGACCGTATCCGACCGAAGAACCTTGAGCGCTTCATTGCCATCAGCGGCCTCTATCACCGAGAGTTCGTTGAGCGACAGCCATTGGGCGAGCGAACGCCGCAGTGCGGCATCATCCTCGATCAGCAATACGCCCGGCAACGCATCCGTCATGCGACCTCTCCTTCCCGTCGCAACGCGCTCTTGCCATTCTGCCTGAGGCGCAAAATGAATCTGGCCCCGCCGAGCGGCGACTGATCGAAAGACAATGTGCCGCCGTGATCGCTTGCGATGCGATGGGCCGTCGCCAGACCGAGACCGAGACCCTCGCCGGGCAATTTGGTCGTATAGAATGGTTCGAACAATTGCGTGCTGCTATCGGCCGCAATCCCCGGGCCATTGTCGTCGACAGCAATCACACAGCATGCCCCTTCGGCAACACCGCTGACACGGATGCGGGGCTCTGTCCGGTTCCTGACAGCATCGATCGCATTGCTCAGCAAATTGAGGATGACCTGCTCAAGCTGCGCCGCACTCCCCTGGACCTTGAGGCCGGGGCTGATCTCTTGCGAAACCGCGATGCCGAGGTCGGAAAAACGAAATTTCAGCAGTTTCAGGATACGCCCTATGATGGCTCCAAGGTCGACATCCACGAAGTCGTCATCGCTTCGACGCGCCAGGCGTTTCAATTGACCGGTCAGGTCGGAGATCCGGCCGATGACCTCGTTCATCGTATCGATGTTTTCCCCGATGGGCGCATATTGCCGACGTTTCAGCAGCAACCGGGTCGAGGCGATGTAGGTCGACAGCGCCGCCAGCGGCTGATTGATTTCATGTGCGAGTCCGGCAAAGGCCTGGCCCATTAGCGCGAGCTTTTCGGCCTGAGAAAGGTTGCTGCGTGTCACGCTCAGCTGCCGCTCAGCCTCTTTGCGCTCGGCAATCTCCCGCTCCAGCTGGTCATGGCTCAGCTTCAATTGCTGGGTGCGCTCGGCAACGCGGTGTTCAAGTTGCTCGAAGGCGCGTTTTGCCGCTTGCCGGCCGTGTCGTCTTTGCACGGCAATGGTAATGCCGGCAAGAACCAGCAGGCCGGCCAGCGCCGTGGCAATGGCAACGATGTCCTCTTGACGCCTGATGTCGGCGAGATCCGCGAAATAGATCAGCGTCCAGCCCTTTTCGCCGAATGGTGCGGCAACCTGCAAGCGCTGTTCAGACGTGTCGTCGTTTTCAACCGTCGCCAGATCGAAACCCGACGACTGCTGAACCCGGATCTTCGGCGTAAGCGCAGCATCGCCATAGCGGCGTTCCTGCTTCAGTTGCGCCAGGGCCGTGGGCGAAATCGGTGATGTGGCCGTGTATCGCCAATCCGGCTGCGACGACAGGAAGATGATGCCTTCGCTATCCGCCATGGCAACATGCTCGGATGCGTCCCGCCACTGCTTCTCGACGGGCAGGAGATCGATCTTGACAATGGAGACGCCGACGACCTTGTCGTCGACCTTGATCGGGACGGAGAGGAAATAGCCCGGTTGCCCAGTGGTCGTGCCGATAGCGTAGTAGCTGCCGTTACCATTGGCCATCGCGTCACGAAAATACGGCCGGTAGCTGTAGTCATGGCCAACGAAACTGTCGGGCGTATCGTAGTTGCTGGCGGCGATCGTCAATCCCTTCGTATCGGTGACGTAGAGCGCCACCGCGCCGGATGCGTTCGACAGGCGGGCCAGGAAGCGATTGATGTCCGGCCGCTTGGCCTCGGCCATTCCTGCGCGGAACAGATCCTCGATTTCGCTGGAGCGCGCCACGACATCCGGCAAGTAGCGGAACCGCTCGATGCGGGCCGAAAGCGTGGCCGAGATCAGTCTGAGCCGCTCATGCGACTGGGCGGCCGCCTCACGCAGCCCATATTTCCGCGTCGCGTCCTGAACAAGCCCCGGTATGCCGACACCGAGTAGCGCGAACACAAATGCGAGTATCAGGTATTTCCATCGCAATGGTGCTCCCCCAAACTATACCCCAATCTCCTGATCATAGCAGGATCGGCCGCGCGGCAAAGTAGTATCCGTCTACATCCTTGATCGCGCGACATTTCGATCCGTCAGTCCAGGGTAAGACCCTGGCGCTCGTCCGATGCGAAGCGGTCCTGCTCGGCATGGACGATCTGCGCCAGCTCCCGCTTGATTTCGTTGAATTCGACGGAATTGGTGTCTCTCGGATAGGGCAATTCGATACGGATATCCCTTTTGATCGTGCCCGGCCGATAGGTGAGGATGACGACGCGCGAGCCGAGATAGATGGCTTCCTCGATGGAATGGGTGACAAAAACGATGGTCTTGCCGACCGCCTGCCAGATGCGCAGAAGTTCGTCCTGCAACGAGCGCCGCGTCAGCGCATCGAGCGCGCCGAACGGCTCGTCCATCAGCATGATCGGCGGATCGAGCGCCAGAACGCGGGCAATCGCCACGCGCTGGCGCATACCGCCGGAGAGATCCTTCGGGAAGCGCTGGCGAAACTCCTTCAATCCCAAGAGATCCAGAAGCTGCGTAACTGTCTCGGCGATCTGTTGCTTCGCCAGCCCGCGTATTTCCAGTCCGAAGGCGATATTGCGCTCGACCGTCATCCAGGGAAACAGGGCATATTCCTGAAACACCATGCCACGATCCGGACCAGGGGCCGTGACGGCTTTGCCGGAGACTTCGAGCGTCCCTGCGGTCGGCAGGGAGAAGCCTGCGATGGCATTAAGCAGCGTGGACTTGCCACAGCCGGAAGGACCAAGAAGGCAGACGAATTCGCCGGCATTGATTTCAAGATCAATGTCTTTCAGCGCCGTGACAGTGGCCGGCTCCTTGCCAAAGATCTTGTCCACGCCGCGCGCAAGAATCTGCGGCGCAGAAGCAGTCGCTGCCTGTGGAGCAAGGTTTACAGGAATGATCGACATAAAATTCCTCCCATTGGAGGCACTGACGGATCAATGCCATCGGGCCGGTCCGCGTCCCATCCATCAGGGACAGGCGGACCGGCAGATTGAAGACTGTCGGGGCGCATAACTCCGGCTAGGACTCGATCCCGCGATGCCAGCGCAACAGGTGGCTATTCATCCGGTTGACGCCGAGATCGATGGCAAGGCCGAGCAGCCCGATCGCGATCATCCCGGCAATCACCTTGTCGGACCACATATATTCGCGGGCCTCGAGAATCCGGTATCCAAGGCCGCTGTTCACCGCGATCATCTCAGCAACAATGACGACGATGAAAGCCGTGCCGATACCGATCCGCATGCCGGTGAGAATATAGGGCGTGGCGGCCGGCAGGATGACGCGCCGGAACAAAGTGAGCCTGTCGGCGCCGAGATTGGTGGCGGCGCGGACGTAAATGCTGTCGACGTTGCGAACGCCGCTGATCGTGTTGATCAGCACCGGGAAGAAGGCCCCGATGGCAATCAGGAAGATGGCCGGCGGATTGCCGAGGCCGAACCAGAGGATCGCTAGCGGAATATAGGCGATCGGCGGGATCGGCCGCAGAAACTGGATGACCGGGTTCAGATATCGCTCGATCGTGCGATCCGTGCCCATCAGCAATCCGAGCGGAAGCGCAAGCCCCGCCCCGACGGCAAAGCCCAGAACGACGCGCTGCAGGCTCGCCAGCAGATCGCCCAGAAGCTCGCTCGACATGATCCAGGCACCTAGGCTGCCGGCCTCCTGGAAGGTCTCCTCCGGGATCAGGTAGAGCCACAGCCGTTCCATGATCGCCACGGGAGACGGCAGGATCTCCGGCCTGACCAGGCCGAAGATCGACATCAATTGCCATATGGTCAAAAGGACGACCGGAACGGCAAGGTTTTGCGACAGCCGCTTGATCATTTCAGGGCGTCCTCCAAAAGGTCCGTCTTCACCCAATCGGTCGCCTTCGGCGGATTGACGAGCTTGCCGACACCGTATTTCACCATCAGGTCGGTGGTGATCTGGACGTGCTCGGGCGTGATCTCGTAGCTGTAGGGCGAGTTCCCGATGGCGTCCTTGAAGTCCTCAGGCGTGATCTGGCCCTTGAACATGTCGTTGATGACATATTTCTCCGCCAGGTCCGGCTTGTCGATGAAGGTCTTGGTCGCCTCGACAAAGAGCTTCATGGTGCGCTCGGCAACGTCACTCTTCTTGTAGAACTCTTCCGAGAAGACCAGTGAGCGAACGGGCATTCCCATCGGCGTGTCGTAGGGCTTGACGATCTCGACGCCGAAGGCCTTGTTGATGGCCTGGCTTGCCTGCGGCTCCGACTGGCTCATGGCGTCGATATCACCGGCCATCAGCGCCTGATTGAGGTCGGCATAGGCCATATAGAGGATCTGCACATCCTTGCCCGGCTTTTCCGACCAGGTAAGGCCGACCTTGTCGAGTTCGGCAAGCAGCACCAGTTCCTGGGCACCGCCGCGGGCAACGCCCACCTTCTTGCCCTTGAACTCGGCAATCGAGGTGATCCCCGATTTGGTTCCCGCTACGATGCGCGCACCGCCCTTGGCAAAGCCGGCGACGGCGTAGATCGGCACACCCTTGGCGCGGCCGGCAATCGCGGCGTCGACAGCACTTGCGGCAACATCCACCTCGCCGGCCACGATGGCGGGCAGGATGTCGATACCCTTGGCGAAGAACCTCTCCTCGATTTCCAGATCGTATTTCGGAGCCAACTCCTTCATGTAGGAGATCGCGCCGTAATGGGCGAATTTAAGATTGCCAAGCCGCACCTTGTCGGCGGCGTTTACGGATGTTGCAGCCATAAGGGCAACGACGGCCAGCAGCAGCCGGCGCTTCAAATGTCTCATGTTTTCCTCCCAAAAACACCAATCCGACAGTCGGATCAAGAAATTGGGAGCAAGGGGCGTGCCAGTTACCACCGCGATGGTTGCACGACGGCAATAAACGGCCTCCTTGCGTCTTGCGTGGTTATTAATATCCTGAAATCATGTTCGTTTTCGCCTTCGACGGAAAGACGACATCAAATCGATCCGACATTGCCTCTTATCCTGGCGACCGACGCTTCCGGCAAAAAATTGCCAGCTTCGATCTATGCCGAGCAAGATATTGCTCGCCCAAAGCGAGCATCTCCTCCCGACATTCCCCATGCAATGAGGTCATTTCCAGGCGCCACATCTTGTGAAAATAATTTCTATAAAATTACTAGACAACAGAAAGACTGGTCTTTCTAGCCGGCATCACCGCGGACTAAGCTTCGGGCATGATCGATTGATGAGACAGGCGAGGAAGCAACATGTCTGCTGAATTCATAAGCGTTACGTTCACCAACCCCTCCACCGAAATAAATCCGCTGCCGCAGCCTGCAATAGATCCGCGCTTTCTGGTGCGATATGCGCGCTCGCTTGACGACTACGGCTTCAATTATACCTTGGTCCCTTACGACTCCTCCTCATTCGATCCGTTCACGATCGGCGCGACCATCGCGGCCCATACGAAGAACATCAAGATCATCATCGCGCTGCGCCCGAACACGCTCTATCCGACGGTGGCGGCAAAGGCGCTGGCCACACTCGATCAGCTGAGCGAAGGCCGGGTCGTCGTCCACTTTATCGCCGGCGGCAGCGATGTCGAGCAGGCGCGCGAAGGCGATTTCCTGACCAAGGAGCAGCGCTACGAGCGGCTCGAGGAATATATCCGCATTCTCAGGCGCGCATGGGAATCGCCGGAGCCCTTCGATTTCGACGGGCGCTATTACCAGTTCAAGCAGTTCAGCAACCAGGTCCGTCCGGTAAGCGGCAAGATCCCGGTTTCGGTCGGCGGCTCGTCCGACGAAGCCTACAGGATCGGCGGCGCTCTCGCGGACATTTTCGGCCTTTGGGGCGAGCCTTTGGCCGAGACCAAGGAGCAGATCGACCGCATCAATGCCGAGGCCAAGCGAGCAGGGCGCACCGATCGCCCGCGCATCTGGGTGACGTTCCGGCCGATCGTCGCCGAAACCGATGAACTGGCCTGGGCCAAGGCGCATCGTGTGCTGGAATCTCTGCAAGAGAACCGTGCCAAGGGTCTCGGCAAGGCCCCGGCATCGGCACCGCCGCCGCAAAATGTCGGCTCGCAGCGCCTGCTGGATATCGCCGCACGCGGCGAGGTGCACGACCGGGCGCTCTGGTACCCGACCGTGACGGCAACAAATGCACGCGGCGCCTCGACGGCGCTCGTGGGATCCCCGCAGACCATTGCCGACTCGATCCTCGATTATATTGATCTTGGCGCCGACCTGATCTCGATCCGCGGTTACGACAACCTCAACGATGCCATCGACTATGGCCGCTATATTCTGCCGCTGGTCAGGTCCGGAATAGACGAGCGCGCCGCGCAGCAGCGAAACGTTGCCTGACGACGGCGACGACCGCACACATGAAGCCACGCGCATTTCTTCAATCGGAAAGGGCTCATCAGAGTGTCCCATAGCACGATCGACTTGACGGATATTACCCGTATCCTGGCCGACGCGGCACCTGCCGCGGACGCGACGGGTGGCTTTCCCTGGGTGGGTATCCAGGCCGTGCACAAGAGCGGGCTGCTCGAAAGCACGGTCGGGACGCGCTTCGGCGGCACCGGCGCTTCTCTCGCGGAGACCGGCCGGATTCTCGCGGCACTGGGGCGCGGAGATCCTTCGGTGGCGTTGATCAGCGCGATGACAATCTTCACGCATCTCGGCGAGGCCAGCCGCAACCGATGGCCGGAAGGCCTTTATCGCCGTTTGCTTGATGAGGCGAAGGCGCGTCCCATCCTGCTCAATGCGGCACGCGTGGAGCCTGACCTCGGATCGCCCGCACGCGGCGGCCTGCCGGATACGCTGGCGCGGCGCACGCCGCATGGCTGGTCCATCACCGGCAAGAAGCGCTTCGTCACTGGCGCTCTCGGACTGACGCATTTTCTCGTCTGGGCTCGCACCGACGAGGAGCCGCAGCGCGTCGGCACCTTCGTGGTGCCCTCGGGCTTGCAGGGGATCAACGTCATCGAGAACTGGCGGAGCCTCGGCATGCGCGCCAGCGGTTCGCATGATGTGGAGTTCACCAGTGTCGAGATCCCGCGCGAGGATGTGCTCGATCTGACGGATATTGCGGCAGGCACGCAGGACAATCGCGCCCATGCCAGCATGACCCTGGCGCTCACCGCCATCTATCTCGGCGCGGCGGAGGCTGCCCAGGAAGCCTTCGTCCGTTTCGCCCATGAACGGGTACCTTCCAATCTCGGCTATCCGATTGCCCGCACGGAACGCTTCGTCACGCTTGCCGGAGAGATCGACCTTCTGGTCTCCGGTGCAAGACAGATCATCTTCGACGCGCTGGATTACGGTCTCGACAACCCGGAAAGGCTGATCCGCGCCCGTCTTCTGGCCGGCCGGCAAATTCGCCAGGCCGTGCAGCTTGCCGTCGGCGCGCTCGGCAATCCGGGCCTTAGCGCGGATGTCGGTATCGAGCGGCACTTCCGCGACATCCAGTCCGTCCTCGTTCATGCGCCGCAAGAGGATACGGCCATTTCCATCCTCGGACGCGCCGCACTCGAACAAGGCGCAACGACGCAACGCCCGTCGGAGCTTTCCCCCACGCCTGTCTCCCGATCCATTCTCAAAACCGGCTGATCGACCATAGCATCATGACAACGTCCATATCCGAGCAGATCGTGAATGTCGCCGGGGCTCTCTTCTACAAGGAGGGAATCCGCGCTGTCGGCATCGACAGGATCATCGAAGAGGCCAGCATCGCCAAGGCGACCCTCTATCGTCACTTTCCCTCGAAGGATCATCTGGTTGCCGCCTATCTGAGCCAGCGCCACGACCGCGTGATGAGCTCGCTCGATGAAGTGACAAGAACAATGAGAGAGCCGAGGGACCAGCTAGCCACGATCTTCGACAGGCTGTTCGAAAAGGCCGATAGCCCGGAATTCCGGGGATGCGCCTTTGCGCTGGCGGTCGCCGAACACGGCGATTCCGAGCGCGTGGTTTTCGTCGCCCGCGAACACAAGGGCGCCGTGCGCGCGATTTTCAAATCGATCATGCTGCGCGCCGGTACGATATCGGAACAACCGGCTGCGCATCTTGCGCTTCTTTATGAAGGAGCACTTGCCACGGTTGCCGTCGATCGCGATCCGAATGCGGTGCTGGTCGCCAGGGATTGCGCATTGACGGTTTTTGACGGGGCAGTCGTGTCCCGTGGAATTGAAAGCAGGAATGGAAAATGACAAAGACGATCGACTATTTCTTCGGCATCGGTTCCCCATGGGCTTTTATCGGGCTTGAACCCTTCACAGCGCTTGCCGCGCGCTTCGACGCGGACATCCGGCCCTATATCATCCCTCTGGTCGAAGAAAACGGCGCGATCTTTTCGCGCAACCGGCCGGAGCCACGGCGCGCCTATTGGTTCAAGGACCTGAAGCGTTGGGCAGTACTGCGCGGCAAAAGCCTCGATCTGGACAACAGGGCCAGCCTTTCCGATCCCACGCCGGCGGGCCTGACGGTAATTGCCGCACAGCTAGATGGCAAGGACTGGATCGGGCTGACGAAGGCCCTGCAGGAAGCCTTCTGGTCTCGCGCCGAGGATATCGGCAATGCTGAGGTGCGCAGGACTATTGCCGATGCCGCCGGGTTCGATGGGGCAGCGCTTGAGGCGCGGGCGCAGCAAAGCGACGTGCAGGAACTCTGGCGCTCGAACTATGATGTCGCAAAAGCCGCCGGCGTCTTCGGGTTTCCGACTTTCCGCTATGACGGCGAACTCTATTGGGGGCAGGACAGCCTGCCCTTCCTGGAGCGCCACCTGAACGGCGAGAAGCTGATCGCCTGATTTGGGGCCATAAGCCACGGAAGACTTAGAGCTCCCTTTTCCCGGCCACTTTCGTCTCGGCGGAGTGGCCGGGAACGCATTCAATGATACCGCCCGAACTGCTATTTTCCGTTTGGATAGACCCAGGCATAGCCAAAATGATAGCGGTCAGGTTCGCGGCCATAATAGTATGGCACTCCGATATCGTGCTGTTCCGGATTGGACAGGGCCTCCCCGTATTTCTCCTTCAGCCATTCCGTCAGCGTCGGAGGCATGGCCGACGGCTTGCCGTCACGCTCGTTCCAGACCAGCAGCAAAGGCTGATGGCCGATGCTGGCGTGATCGATGTCGAACAAGGGATAGGCGATCGAGATGACGGGCGTGGTCGGCATGTTGATGCGGACATTGCCGGCTTTCTGCCACGTCGTCGTGACCACCGCCGCCGGCTTTCGCCCTTCCGCCGCCACGACCTGTTCGAGAAACGGGGTGTAAGGCGTGTTCAGATGTTCGTAGGATCCGAAAACCTTCGGAACCAGCACGCTTCCCGCGATGATAATCGGCAACGCCACCATCATCGCGAACGGCACATACAGAAATTTCCGGAACACCTGGGCGGACCCGACCCCCGATGCCTCCAGTTTCAGGCAGAAATAGAGCGGTGCCAGAAACAGGAACGGCAGGAGCCAGCGGTCCCGGAATACCGTCAGCGTGACCACCACAATCATTAACAGCAGGATGACAAGCGTTGCGGCGAAAATCGTGCCGACGAAATCCGACCATTCGCTTCTCGCGCGAAAGCTCCGCACGAATGCCTTGCGGAAAAAGATGAGGAAAATGACGGCCGTCGGCGCGATGATCGCAAAGCCGGTCTCGAACAATTCCTTAAGCCCGTTTCCGATATCGGAAAGTTTGCCGCCCTCTCCCTGTTCGGACATCGTCCGCGTGGTCTGATCGACGACCGCGTTCATATGCGAGATCATCCAGAGCCCGTGGGGCAGAAAAACAACGATCGCCAGCAGGATCGTCAGCAGAAGCCGCTTGTCGAAAACTCTCTTCAGCCCATCCGGATGCCGGAGGACAGCGACAAAGGTCGCAAGGACGATCAGGATGAAATTGTACTTCGTCAGCATCCCCACGCCGACCCACAACCCCATTGAGGCGTAGGATATGACGGTGGGCTTTCGCAGCGTTGAAACGACACTATGCAGAAACAGGCAGATTGCCAGCAGCGTTCCGACCGTATGGGTCAGGTCCCGCTGCGCCTGCCAGAACATTTGCGGCATGGTCAGCAGCGACAAAGTGGCGATGGCCGCCAGCCCCTTGTCGGCAAGGAGCAATCGGGCAAGCCGATGGTAGGTGTAGTAAACCAGAAAGAGCAGAAGGTTCTTTAAAAGCACCAGCGACGCCAGAGTGGTGCCGAAGACGGCGAATACACCCTGCTGAATCCAGTTATAAAGAGGCGGCTGGGCGTCATAGCCCCAGTCGAGCCATTGAGCGACGACGAATTGCTGCGCCTCATCGACGCGCAACGAATTTGGGAGTGCGATGCGAACAATAGCCTGCACGAGGAAATAGGCGGCAAGAACCCATGGCACCCACCGCAGATCGGAAAGCACCCCAGGCTTGCCGGAACGCTCGACGCCGCCAATGCTATCCATCATCTTTCCTTCTGGTGGAAACTCTCGCTCGCGAGTGACGACGGCATGCAACCGCGCCTCATTTAGGTAAGCGGTATAGTGCGTCACCGTGAGGAAGGCAAAGGCGAAAGCAGGGCAGAAAACTGAACGCGGACCATAGGACGACCGAGCATCATCGCCGACACCTGCCGAGCCCGGAAGCTAAGGAGAGCTAGCTCCAATAGGCCTTATACGACGGATGAGATGCGAAGAAGGTCTCGTAATCCGGATAGCCTATCCCTAAGACCAGAACTTGCAGTTCCCCCAAACTCTTATTGTAGTCTTCGATAGCGACGCGAGTGCAGTCGATAATGCCAAACTCCTCCGAACGGTCAGAAAGCGGTGCGTCGTCGCCCAGTTCTTTGCAGATACCATCCGTCGTGCTGGCGTGGAGTTGCGGGTCATAGTCTGAGGTCGGCTCAAACTGTCCCGCCGCAACGCCCATTGGTGGATCGACCGGATCGAGATTGCAGCGCCCGATTACAGTCCCTGTCTGCAGTATTTCGACTTTCATAGCCGCAACCTCAAAACTGGCAGCACATCCTTATCGTTCAAATCAGCGACCAGGAAAACTTATTGTTGTCTACAATGGAGATCGATAGTTCAACGGACACGACCGGCAGCTCGCGCCGACATGTTCAGCGCGACGGCGGCACGAATAAGCGCCTTCAACGCCTCTTCATCAATCTTGGCGCCCTCCTGGAAATCGATGGCACGCCTGGTGTTGCCTTCGAGGCTCGAGTTGAAGAGGCCTGAAGGGTCTTCCAACGAAGCGCCTTTGGCAAAGGTCATCTTCACGACAGTCTTATAGGTCTCACCGGTGCAGATGATCCCACCGTGCGACCACACCGGAACACCTCTCCACTTCCACTCCTCGACCACGTCGGGGTCGGCCTGCTTGATGAGAGCCCGGACCCGCGCAAGCGTATCGCCCCGCCAATCCCTCAGCTCTTCGATCCTCGCATCTATCAGCTGAGAAGGAGAGGCCTCTCCCTTTCCGTCCTTGGGGTCACTCTTCTCTGCGGTTGCTGTCGCTTTTTTCATCGCTACGTTCTCCTCGCCAAGACGCATAGCGACTGAACCACAGCAGAGTCAGCCGATCAACTCCCGACCAGATCAACCCCTGTGCCGACGAGAGATTCGGCGGTGGGCCTTTCCCGAAGATCTTGGTTTGCCAAGCATCAATTCCACGACCAGGCCAAGCCATGTCAGGATGGTCTCGATGCCCGCTGTTGCGGCAGGATGCGCCAGACAGAGTAGGACCTCGGTCTGCCGCCTTTTGTGCTGTCTGTATTGACTAGGTGCGGAGAACATTGCGTTAACCTCGCAGTCTGATCTGAACAGACCGGCAGCCGGAAACCGGCTGCCGGAATTCCCATCCGACTAGATCGGATTAGCCGGCGAACGAGCTGTCAAAGCTGAACGAACCGGAGGCGTTGCTGAACGAAAACGTCCCGGCCTTCTGCACGACTTCCGCCGGCAGCGTTGCCGAGAAGGTGCCCGAGCGGCTGCCGAAGGTGTAGCTGCCGCTGACGGCGCCGTCGGCGCCAATGGTGACCGTCGAAGCGACCGTGGAAGCGCCGCCGCTGACGAGATCGAGCATGTCGGCATTGATTTCAGTGATGTTGCTCATGTTAGTCTCCTATTGGGTTAGGTTTGAGGGATTGACCGGGATGGTCCTCCCCTCTTCTTGTTGTCACCGGCTGCCTATGGCCTTTAACGGGTCCAATACCCAGTCGGTGAAGTGCCGGCGATCCGTAATGACATCGCCGATGAGGGTCATACCGGGGGTCAGCGGGCGCTCTTCGCCGTAGGCGGCGATGCTGGTGCGCTCCAGGCTGACGGTCACGCGGTAGACGGGATCTTTGAATGCGATGGGAGCCAGAAGCTCGCCCTCGCGATAGGTGGCGCGGGACACCTGCACGACATGGCCCGACACCACACCGAAGCGCTGGTACGGGAAGGCGTCGACCCGGAGCCGCACTTCCTGCCCCGGCTGGATCAGGCCGGCCGCGCGCGGCGGTACCAGCAGGTTGGCCTCGAGATTGCTGCCGGCCGGCACCAGGGCCGCAAGCGGCGACTGTGCCACGGCCGTCTGCCCCGGCTGCGCCTGAAGTGCCGCGACCCGACCGGCTACCGGCGCGACCATGACGTAGGCGCGGTTGACCTGCAATTGCGCCAGGGACTGCTCCAGCTCGCTGCGAAGGCCTTGCAGTTGCGCCAGCTTGTCATCCCGCTCAGCCGGCAGGCTCGCCAGTTGCGAACGGGCATCGTTGAGGTCGCCCTGCCGCTGCTCCTTCTGCCGCTCCAGCTCGTGAATGACGCTTTCCTGTGCGAGGATCTGCTGCTGGCGGCGCGACAGCTCGAAGCGCGTGCCGCTGCCCTTGATCTGAAGCTGCGCATAACGGCCGGCATCGTCGGTTTGCAGGGCTTGCAGGCGGCGTTCCGATTCCAGGCGCTGTTCCTGGCTCGCCAGCTCTCCGCCAAGCCCTTCGACGCGGGCCGACAGGCGTCGCCCCTCCTCGTCGAAGCGGGCTTTCGCTGCCGTCATCTGTGTGTCGATCGACTGGATACGGGCTTGGGTCTCTAAGCGCAGCTTTTCGCCGACCTGACCGTCGGCACCGGTCGTTTCCAGCGACAGCTCCACCATCGGCTGGCCCTGGGTCACCACGTCGCCTTCATGGACGAGCACCCGCGTTACGATACCGCCCTTGGTAGCGTAGAGCTGCGCCAGGCCGCCGGTCGGGGCGATGTAGCCCTGCACTGTCTCCTTGCGGGCATAGGTGCCGGTCATGAGATAGGTTGCACCGACGACCACGAAGACGCCGAGGATCGCCGTCATGACACCGTGGCTCACCGGCTGCGCGATCATTACCTCGCCACGGAGACGGCGGCGGTGTTCGATAGCTTCAGTGCGGAACAATGCCTCGCTCATGGCACCACCTGCAAAGGCTGCACCGGCACATCGCGCATCAGCTCACGCACATGCCCGTTCTCCACGGCGAAGACACGCGCCGCACCCTCGATGGCTCCGGGGCGATGTGCCACCATCACCTGGGTAATGCCGAGCCTGCTCAGCGCCTGCATGACGCGACGTTCCGCAAGGACGTCGAGATTGGCCGTCCCCTCGTCGAGGAACAATATGGAGGGCTTTCGATAGAGCGCCCGCGCCAGCAGCGCACGCTGCTGTTGGCCGCCCGATAGCGTCGATCCGAGATCGCCCACCAGGGTCATATAGCCCATCGGCATGCGCAGGATTTCGTCGTGAAGGCCGACAAGCCCGGCAACTGCTTCGACCCGCGCAAGATCCGTATCGGGATCGAAGAAGGCGATATTGTCGGCGATCGTGCCGGCGAAGAGTTGGTCGTCCTGCATCACCACGCCGATCTGCGCACGGTAAGCCCGCATGCCCAGAGCGCTGAACGGCAGACCGTCGACCAGCACTTCACCTTCACTCGGCGGATAGAGGCCCATCAGCAGCTTCAGGAGCGTGGACTTGCCGCCGCCCGAGGGCCCGACAAACACCACGGATTGCCCCGGCTCAATGGTCAGCGACACATCCTTCAGCACCCAGGCTTCGCGCTCGGCATAGCGGAAGGAAAGATTGCGCACGTCGAGCGCACCGGCGAGCGGGCGATCCTTGCGCGCCTCGGCATCCAGGTCCGGCTCAGGGTCCTGGTGCACGGCATCGGCCAGGCGCTCCAGATGCAGGCCCGTCATCCGGAACTTGAAATATTGATCGACGAGCGACAGGGCGGCCGTGCTGAACTGGCCCCGATAGGACAGGAACGCCAGCAGCATGCCGAGCGTCATCTCTCCGCGGATGATGGCGCCGGCACCCAGATAGAACACCAGTAGCATCTCCGCTCCCGTCAGGAAGGAGAGGCCGGCCGTTCCCTTGAGGCTGACTTTCTGGAGGCGCACATTGTTGTTGATGCTGTCGGCATAGGCGTTCTGCCAGACGCCATGGCGCTCCAGCTCCCGGCCGAACAGCTTGAAGGCCCTCGCACCCCGGATGGTTTCGAGGAAGACGCCGTCCACCTTGGCCTGGTACTGGATGCCCTCATTGGTCAGGCTCCGCAGCCAGGGGAAGGTACCGAGCCGGATGCAGATGACGAGCGCCAGCGACACAAGCACCACGCTTGCCAGATAAGGTGCATAGATCAGCATCACCGCCAGGGTGACGATGGCCATAAGCCCGTCCAGGGCGCCGGAGACGAGGCCGCCTGTCAGAAGGTCCTGCACCGGCTGCAGAGAGTTGAAACGGGACAGAATATCGCCGAGACGCCGCTTTTCGAACCACGGCACCGGCAGGCGCAGCGCATGACGCAACAGGTTGCCGCGCATCTGGAAGGTCAAAAGGGTGCTGAAATGCATCTGCACGTAACCACGCAATAGCGTCGTCGCGGTCTGGATCAGCAGTAGCAATCCGGCGCCGATAACGATCACGTTCAGAAGGCTGAGATCACCCTTGGATATCGCCTCGTCGACGATCATCTGGTTGACGAGCGGCGACAGCAGGGCAAAGAATTGCAGCAGGGCGGAGAGGACCAGGATCTGCAGCAGGCTCGGAATGAAGCCGGCGCTCCTCGACCACAGATCGGCCAGCCGCACCCGCTCGACCACCTTGCGCTTGCGGAAGGTGGCGGCCGGCGTCAGCTCCAGCGCCACGCCGGTAAAGTGCCTCGATGCTTCCGCATGGGACAATCGCCGCTGGCCGCTCGCCGGGTCATGCACTTCGATCCGGTTCGGCGTTACCCGGCTCAGCACGACGTAATGCGACATGTCCCAGTGCAGAATGCAGGGCATCTTCAGCTTGCCGATGTCCTCCATCTCCAGCTTCAGCGGCCGGCTGGTAAAGCCGAGATCGTCGGCAACCGAGATGAGGCTCTTCAGCGTCGTGCCCTTCGACGACACGGCATGGCGTCGCCTGAGTTCGGACAGTGTCACGCGATGGCCGTGATAAGCCGCCACCATCGCCACGCAGGCAAGTCCGCATTCGGCAGCTTCAGACTGCAGAAGCGGCTCGATCCGGGAGCGATTGTGAAGGGCTGTCAGAAGCAACGGACCATCCCGTCTTAGAGGTGTGGAAGCTGGAAAATCGGATCGCCGATTTTGAACGAATGCTCGGCCGCAAGCACGGCGCCGGCAGGTTTGCCGCAACAAAGCTGTGGCATCCCTTTATGGACTATGGGGAAGTCTTGGGGTTTAGACTTCCCCATCCAGTACAAAACTTGTATGCGACCAGCAGCATTGCTGGTGGCTGCACATCGTCCTGGACAAGAGGACTGTCAGTTTGAAGGAGGGCATGTGACCAAGCTCCCTGAAATTGCTGCCGACGTTCGATCCCGGCATCCATGATTTATGACTCGGCAATCGCGCCGCCGTGCCCAAATGTATGGCAGACCTGATTATTGAGTTGGGTCTTGTTATGTTGAGAGATGTTACGGCGTGCCGCGAACCGGCCACAATCGGACGGACGCCTGGCTCGGATTTCGGGCCAGAAGTATGCAGCTGAAGGGTAGCCCGACGTACAGGCATGCCTGTGCGTCGTTTTCATGTGAAGAATTCCTCAGATCTCGGAGGACGTACTTCGCCAGCCTTTTCCTTGGTCTCTTTTCGCCGCTGCGTCAGCTTCGCATTGGAGGAAGTGGTGTTGAATTCGATACAAGACTCAACCCGTTTGCCATTTTACGATCGCCCGCAGAATTTGAAACCCAACTTGCCCAACAGGCGGCTTAGTTTGAAGCAACTCCGCTGGTTCAGCCCCGGGTGTTCACTCCAAGTCACCTCGAGCTATCGCTGACGGCCGACTGTCAACGGAGGGCGCCAAGTGCTCGCGCGCTGGCCCCCAACCTCTCGTCACGATGACCCAAGTTGCGATTTGGCCATGAATTCCATTGCTTTGCAGCGAATTGGGGCCTTGGTCACTTTGCGTGGTGGCGGGATAGCGTTCTCAAACGCTACCCCCACCGTACTGCGGGCGGAAACTCAAGAGCTCGACACAAGAAACCGCCCGCTGGTGCCGACCGATGAAGGACAGGTATGCCAACCAGGACAGCAATCTTCTCGGCCACGGAACAGGTATTCAAGCCCAAACAGCCTCGCCGTGCGCAGCATGACACCAGACAAATTGTCGGTTTTTCCGACTACCAAAGTCCGGGGTGCCGGTTAACGTCCTTGTAAAGCAGGTAGCGGAAACGGCCCGGGCCGCCGGCGTAGCAGGCCTGTGGGCAGAAGGCGCGCAACCACATGAAGTCACCCGCTTCCACTTCCACCCAGTCCTTGTTCAGGCGATAGACAGCCTTGCCTTCGAGCACATATAGGCCGTGCTCCATGACATGCGTCTCCATGAAGGGAATCGTGCCGCCCGGTTCGAATGTGACGATGTTCAGATGCATGTCGTAACGGACGTCGGACGGATCGATGAAACGGGTGGTTCCCCAAGAGCCGTTCGTGTCCGGCATCGACGAAATGGCGTGCTGGTCCTCATGCGTGAAAATAGCGGGCGGAGCTTCCAATCCCTCGACTGCCTGGAACACCTTCCTGACCCAATGAAACCTGACGGGCGCGGTTCCCTGGTTGCTCAGCTTCCACGCGGCTCCAGCCGGAATAAAGGCAAAGGATCCTGCCTTTAGCGCATGTTCGCTTCCCGCAAATTCGATCGCCATCTCACCCTCGACGACGAAGATCGCTGCTTCCGCGCGATTATCGGGCTCCGGTCGGTCGCTTCCGCCGCCCGGCAGAACTTCCATCACATATTGTGAGAAGGTTTCCGAGAACCCGGAGAGTGGTCGGGATAGAATCCATGCTCTCGTTCCCGACCAATGCGGAAGCACGCTCGTTACGATGTCAGTCATAACGGTTCGCGGAATAACCGCATAGGCTGTCGTAAAAACAGCCTTGCTTGAAAGCAGTTCCGTCTGCGGCGGCAATCCGCCGAGTTTCGAATAGTAATTTCTGTCGGTCATGGGTCCGGTCTCGCGGCGCGGGATTATGCATTTGCATTAAGTGCCGCACGCCTTTTAAGCAACAATAAATTCGGCGGCCACAGGCCAGGAAATCAAAAAGTTCAATCAAAATATTGTTTTTTAAAATGGAACTCCGGTTTCATTCAAGTCGGCATGAAAACTGCTTCTCATCCGCTGACTGGGTCCTGCCCGGTGGCAACAAGAAACAGATGAGGGAACGGCATGAACCAGGCATTAGGTCTTCTATCGCAGAGAAGATCCATTCTTCGCAAATTCCGCAAATCCATCATGGTCGGGGCAACCGCCATCGCACTGGCTGCCGCGGGCACAGCCTCGGCCCTTGCCGCGGGAACGCTGCGGATCGGTATGACCGCTTCCGATATTCCGCTGACCACCGGACAGACGGACCAAGGCGGCGAAGGTCAGCGCTTCATGGGCTACACGGTCTATGACTCGCTCGTCGAATGGGATCTCACAAGTGCCGTAAAGCCGTCAGCCCTCGTTCCGGGGCTCGCCGTTTCCTGGGCAGTCGATGCCAACGACAAGACCAAGTGGGTTTTCAAGCTTCGCGACGGCGTCAAGTTTCATGACGGTAGCGCTTTCACCGCCGACGCCGTCATCTGGAACCTCGACAAGCTTCTGAAGACGGATGCTCCCCAATTCGACAAACGCCAGGCGGCCCAGGGCAAGTCGCGCATTCCGGCCGTGGCCAGCTACAAGGCAACCGACCCGCTGACGGTGGAGATCACCACCAAGACACCTGATGCGACGCTGCCTTATCAATTGAGCTGGATCCTGATGTCCTCTCCCGCAAACTGGGAAGCGCAGGGCAAGAATTGGGATGCCGTTGCGCAGAAGCCGTCCGGGACCGGGCCATGGAAGCTGGAAAGCGGCTTCACCCCTCGCGAGCGCGCCGAGCTGACGCCGAACAAGAACTACTGGGATCCGGCGCGCGTGCCGAAACTCGACAAGCTGATCCTCATTCCGCTGCCCGAGCCGAACACCCGCGTCGCCGCTCTCCGATCCGGCCAAGTCGACTGGATCGAAGCACCGGCGCCGGACTCCGTGGCTTCCCTCAAGGAGGCCGGCTTCACGATCGTCACAAACTCCTATCCGCATAACTGGACATGGCATTTCTCCCGCGTCGAAGGTTCGCCCTGGAACGATATTCGCGTTCGCAAGGCCGCGAACCTCGCCGTCGATCGCGACGGTCTGAACGAGCTTCTCGGCGGCCTCTCGATCCCGGCCCAGGGGTTCATGCCGCCCGGCCACCAGTGGTTCGGCAACCCGACCTTCAAGCTCAGCTACAATGTCGAGGAAGCGAAGAAACTGATGGCGGAAGCCGGATACGGTCCCGACAAGCGGATCAAGACCAAGGTCATCATTTCCTCCTCCGGCTCCGGCCAGATGCTGCCGCTGGCGATGAACGAGTATATCCAGCAGACGCTTGCCGAGATCGGCATCGATATCGAATATGAGGTGGCCGACTGGAACACGGTCATCAATATCTGGCGTGCGGGAGCGAAGGATCCGAGCGCCAAGGGCGCAACGGCCATCAACTACTCCTACTTCATCCAGGACCCCTTCACCGGCCTCATCAGACATCTGCAGTGCAATCTCGCGCCGCCGGCCGGTACGAACTGGGGCTATTATTGCGATCCGGAAATGGATGCGCTCATCGACAAGGTGCGCAACACCTTCGATCCCGCCGAACAGGACAAGGTTCTCCAGCAGGTGCATGAGAAATACGTCAACGAAGCGCTGTTCCTGATGGTCACGCACGATGTCAACCCGCGCGCGATGAGCGCAAAGGTCAAGGGCTTCGTGCAGGCGCAGAACTGGTTCCAGGACTTCTCGCAGATCACGCTGGATCCCTGATCCCCGAAACGGGTGCGCCGGCTCGCCGGTGCACCCCCAATTGAAGCGCGGACTTACTCTTCCCAAGCGAGAATCTCATGCTGGCTTATGGTTTTAAACGGCTTCTGCATGTCATACCGGTGGCGATCGGCGTCAGCATGGTGTGCTTTATGCTGATCCACATCGCGCCGGGCGACCCGCTTGCGGCCATCCTGCCCTCCGATGCCTCGGCCGAACTCCAGGCCCAAATGCGAAGCTTCTACGGCCTCGACCGGCCGCTGCCGGTTCAGTACGCACTCTGGAGCTGGCGGGCGCTGCATGGCGATCTCGGTGTTTCCATCGCCAGCGGGCGGCCGGTCCTCGGCGAAATCGCCTCGGCTTCGCTCAATTCGATCATCCTTGCTGTCGCTGCAACGCTGATCGGCTTCACGCTCGGTGCGGGCCTCGGCTTCCTGGCAGGTGTCTTCCGCGGCAAGTGGATCGACCGCATCGCTTCGGCGATCTCGATGCTCGGCGTCAGCGTGCCGCATTACTGGCTCGGCATGGTGCTAGTCATCGTCTTTTCGGTCAGGCTCGGCTGGCTTCCCGCGATGGGCGGAGGCCCCGGCGGATCGGATGGAAGATCGGTCGACTGGGAGTATCTCCGCTATCTCATCCTTCCTGCCATCACCATGTCCGTCATCCCGATGGGGATCATCGCCCGGACGATCCGGTCGCTGGTCGCGGATATTCTCGCGCAGGATTTCACACAGGCTCTCGCCGCCAAGGGGCTGATGACGCGGCAGATCCTGCGCCACGTCGTTCGCAATGCCGCACCGACGGCGATATCGGTCATGGGCCTGCAGCTTGGCTATCTGCTCGGCGGTTCCATCCTGATCGAGACGGTCTTTTCCTGGCCTGGAACGGGCTTCCTCCTGAACGGAGCGATCTTCAGCAGAGACCTGCCCGTGCTCCAGGGCACCATCCTTGTGCTCGCCATGTTCTTCGTTCTCGTCAACCTCGTCGTCGACGTGCTGCAAAGCGCAATCGATCCGCGTATCCAGAGGAGTTGAGACCATGGTGACTGTGACAGCAGACGTCATCGCAGATGGTCCGCGCACCATTCGCTCCCCCGGTTTCTGGCACGGCGTCGTCCGCCGTCTCTGTCGGGATCCGGTTGCCCTCGTGGCGCTCCTTGTCGTAATCGCGCTCATCGCAGCGGCGATCCTCGCTCCCTATCTCGCACCATATGACCCGACAAAGACGAGCGTGATCCGCCGCCTGAAGCCGATCGGCACTCCGGGATACATACTCGGGACCGATGAACTTGGCCGCGACATGCTGTCCCGGCTGATCTACGGCGCAAGACTATCGCTATTGATGGGCGTCATCCCTGTGCCGATCGCCTTCGTGATCGGTTCTGCGATCGGCATCATCGCCGGCTACGCGGGTGGCATCGTCAATACGCTGATCATGCGAACGGTCGATGTCTTCTACGCATTTCCGTCCGTGCTGCTTGCCGTCGCGCTCTCCGGTGCGCTCGGCTCCGGCCTGACCAATGCGCTAGTGTCACTGACGGTGGTGTTCATTCCCCAGATCGCCCGCGTCGCCGAAAGCGTGACCACGCAGGTGCGAAACCTCGATTATGTGGATGCCGCCCGCGCCTCAGGCGCGAAGGCCCGCACGATCATCACCGTCCATATTCTGGGCAACGTTCTCGGCCCGATCTTCGTCTTTGCGACCAGCCTCATCTCGGTGTCGATGATCCTGGCTTCCGGCCTTTCCTTCCTCGGGCTCGGCGTCAGGCCGCCGGATGCCGAATGGGGCCTGATGTTGAATACGTTGCGCACGGCAATCTACGTCAATCCCTATGTGGCGGCTCTTCCGGGCGTGATGATCTTCATCACCTCGATCTGCTTCAATCTTTTCTCGGACGGACTGCGCGCGGCAATGGATGTGAAATCATGATCGAAGCCCTCCCCCTGCCCACACAGGATCCACGCGACCGCGGCGGCCCGGCACAGCCGCTGGTCTCGGTCAAATCTCTCCTGAAACACTTTCCCGTCAAAGGCGGCGGGTTGTTCCAGCCAAAGAAGGTGGTCCGCGCCGTCGACGGGATCGACTTCGACATCCTGAAGGGCGAGACACTTGGCGTGGTCGGCGAGAGCGGCTGCGGCAAGTCCACAACAGCGCGGTTGCTGATGCAACTGATCAAGCGGGATCAAGGCGAAGTGCTGTTCGATGGCGAAACGGTCGGCGGCACGCTGTCGCTGAGCGATTACCGCCGGCAGGTGCAGATGGTCTTCCAGGATAGCTATGCCTCGCTGAACCCGCGCCTGACGATGGAGGAGTCGATCTCGTTCGGCCCGCGCGTTCATGGTATCTCCGCGGAAAAGGCCATGGCCCGGGCACACGACCTGCTGCACAGGGTGGGCCTGGAGCCGAACCGTTTTGCCGGACGCTATCCGCACGAGCTTTCCGGCGGCCAACGGCAGCGCGTCAACATTGCCCGCGCCCTGGCGCTGGAACCGCGTCTCGTCATTCTCGATGAGGCCGTATCCGCACTCGACAAGTCGGTGGAGGCGCAGGTGCTGAACCTGCTGCTCGATCTCAAGCGGGATTTCGGCTTGACCTATCTCTTCATCTCGCATGACCTCAACGTCGTTCGCTTCATGTGCGACCGTGTCATGGTCATGTATCTCGGCAAGGTAGCGGAAATCGGCAGCCGCGACGCGATTTTCGACCGGACGAAGCATCCCTATTCCTCGGCCTTGCTTGCCTCCATGCCGAAGATCAATCCTTCCGATCGCACCTCGGAACCTCCACTTGCAGGTGATCCGCCAAATCCGATCGATCCGCCTCCTGGCTGTCGATTCCATACGCGTTGTACCTTTGCCGAGGATATTTGCAGCCGGGAGATACCGCCGCTTGCGATCGTGTCCGGGGATCATGCCGCAGCCTGTCTTATGTCGATGCCCGCATCCGGTCATAGCCGTGCGCCCGTCATGATGGAGATGCAAAATGACTGATGCCCAGCCAATGATCGATATCAGAAACCTCTCGGTGACCTTCAATCGGGGGCGCAAGCCCGTCAAGGCGGTGAACGGTGTCAGCCTTTCCGTACGGCCGGGCGAAGTCGTGGCCCTGCTCGGCGAGTCCGGCTCCGGCAAGAGCGTGACAATGCGTTCACTGCTGCGGCTGCATCCGCCTGGAACGATCATCGAAGGCTCGATGACAGTTGCCGGCCGCAATGTGACAGCTCTTTCGAAGAAGGAGCTGGGCGACCTGCGCGGGCCGATCGTCTCGATGGTCTTTCAGGAACCGCGGCTTGCCCTCGACCCCGTCTATACGCTCGGCCAGCAGATCGAAGAGACGATCAGACGGCATGAAAATGTGTCGCGTCAAGAAGCCTCGGCGCGGGCGCTCGCCTTGTTTCAGAAAGTTCGCATCCCCTCGCCCGAACGGCGCCTCAAGAATTATCCGCACGAGATGTCCGGCGGCATGCTGCAGCGTTCGATGATCGCGATGGCGCTCTCCTGCAATCCGAAAGTGCTCCTTGCCGACGAGCCGACGACGGCTCTCGACGCGACGGTGCAAATTCAGATCCTCCTGCTGATCCGGGAGCTTCAGGCGGAATATGGCTTGTCGGTGATTTTCGTCACGCATGACATCGGCGTCGCCGCGGAAGTCGCCGACAGGATTGCGGTGATGTATGCCGGGCGGATCGTCGAGGAAGGCACCGTCTCCGATATCATCAACCAACCGAAGCATCCCTATACCCGGGGCTTACTGGGAGCCCGCGTCGAGCTGGCCCATGGCCGGGACAGATTGGTGACAATTCCGGGGTCACCACCTGATCTGGCAAACATGCCACCTGGCTGCGCCTTTGCGCCTCGCTGCTCACAGGTGTCGGATGCGTGCCGGTCCCGCGTGCCCGATCTCGTCGGCCAAAGCGGAACCGGACAGGTGGCCTGCCTTCAATACGCGTGAGCTTCGAGCTACCCGTCACTGAAAAAACAACAGCGAACCAGGGAGACCGCCGTGCTCGTTCAGCATGCTCAAGACACAACGAAGCACATCGTCCTCATCAACCCGAATACGTCTGCGGCGACGACGGCAATGATGACCGACATCGCCCGCAGCGTTCTTCCGGTCAATGTCACCATCGAAGGTGTGACCGCGACAAGCGGCGTTCCAATGATCCTCGACGACAATCAACTAGCGGCGGCGGCCGCCGGAGTGGTCGAGATGGGGCTCGCGGCAGCCCGGTTCTGCAACGGCATCATCGTCAGTGCCTTCGGCGATCCCGGTATCGAGCAGCTACGGGACCTCACCGAAGTTCCGATCGTCGGCATCTGCGAGGCCAGCATGCTTGAGGCATCCACGCATGGACGTCGTTTTGGCATCGCGACGGTCACGCCCGATCTTGTCGACGGCTTTGCCCGCAAGGCGGAGGGCCTTGGGCTTGGTCAGCTCTTCACAGGGACCCGCCTGACCAACGGCGATCCGCAAAAGCTCGCGGCTGATCCGGAGCGGCTGCAGGCCGAACTTGCCTTTGCAGTCGAAGAGGCATTCGACCTCGACGGAGCCGAGGCGGTCATCATCGGTGGCGGACCATTGGGACAAGCGGCCGTTGAGCTGGGGCGCCGGTTTTCCAGGCCGGTGATTGCACCAATCACAGCCGCCGTCACATTGCTGCTGCTCCACATCAAAGCCACGTCTGCCACAAGCAACCCTTCTTCATGACGAAGGCACACGGACATCGGTTGCCGGCGCCATTTTCGATTGCAAATCGGGTATCCGCGACCGAAAATCCAGCGGCGAGCAATCTGGTGGAGACGGGAGTGCCTAAAGAGACGTCGTTTCTGTTCAGGGTCAGGCAGGCTCTTCCAGACCTTCACCCCGCCGAGCGGCGGCTTGGAGATTTTGTCTGCGATTTTCCAGGCGAGCTTGCGAGTTATTCCGCGCAGGAACTGGCAGCACTTGCCCATGTTTCGAAGGCGACCGTTTCGCGGTTCGTCCAGCGGCTGGGTTACGCAAACTACGAAGAGGCACGCAGGCACGCTCGTGCCGAGAAGCAGACCGGATCGCGACTGTTTCTGTCGACTTCGACAGATGCCTCCACCACCCAATCGATCAAAGCACACATCGCACAAGCGATCGCCAACATTGACGCGACCTTTCTCGCAATCAACGATACGCAAATCGATGCTGTTGCAGAAGCAATGCTAAACGCCCGCAAGGTATGGATGGTTGGCTTCCGCAGCAGTCATCCTTTCGCCTCTTATCTCCAGTGGCAACTCACGCAGGTCATCGAGAATATCGTGGCGATCCCCGGCCCGGGACAGACCCTCGGCGAGCATCTGGTCAGCGTGGAGGAACAGGACGTCGTCGTGCTGTTCGGCCTGCGGCGGCGCATAGCGCGGATGGATCTGCTGATCGAGCAAATCCTGCGGTCGAAAGCCAGGTTCCTTTACATCACCGACGAAGGCGCCCCCGTGCTGACGAGCGCCGAATGGCATTTCCTTTGCCAGACACTGGCGCCCGGACCACTCTTCAATCATGCCTCCGTCATGGCACTTTGCCACCTGCTCATAACGCGGTGTGTTGAAAAGGCGGAGATTTCAGGTCGCAGACGTCTGCGAAACATCGAAGCTTTGAACGATAGCCTCGAGGAGCTTTAGCCAGACGGGTGTTTTCACGGTAAGTCCCTGTGCCTGAGAAGGCTCCGAGGGTCTTGGGTTTTTAGGCGATGCAGGCCGCAGTTTTCCAAGCATCGAAAGCCTCGAGCCGATGGTGCAGCATTTCTTCAACTTCACGCAGGCTCAGGTTGAACCGTAGGTAAAGTCAGACTGCGTGAGCAATGATCTGGAGCGGAAAAAGGTGACGCTTGAAGCTGCTATCTGGTGTCTGCATCGCCGAAAATTACGCTCTACCCGAAACGCAAGCAACCATATGCCGGTTAGCGGGACAACACCGTTCAACCACCTATGGCACGACGGCTGTATCAGGCGACGACACCAAAAGTTCAGAAAGAACGCAGGTATTGGGATCGCAACCTTTAAGCCGCATGTCTGCCAAACGACGCAAAAATGCATCATTAACGCAATCAATGAGAAAATGCCGGTGCCATCAGCGGATCCTCACCAACTATCTCGATGAGAAAATCGAGAACGGTCCTGATACGCAGCGGCAGGTTTCGACGCGACGGATAGACGACACTAATCGCGAGCCGGCTCGGCGGAAACTCGGGCATGACGTTCACCAGCCTGCCTTGCTCGATCTCAGATCCGACAAGAATGTGAGACAGTACGGCAAGACCATTCCCTGCGAGCACTGCTCGGTGAACGGCAACCGAATTGCTGGCGTTAAAGCGTGGCGCTATGCGCACTGTGACGTCATCGGCGCCATTGGAAAACGACCATAAACGGGCGTTTCCGGCACGACTATAACAGATGCAATCGTGTGAGGTGACATCGTCAGGCGTTTCAGGTGCGACTCGCCCTTGCAGATAGGAGGGCGCGGCGACGAGAAAAGCCGTCGTCCATCCAATTCTGCGACACATCAGACTACAGTCCGAAACCGCCCCGAGACGCACTTCGAGATCGATCCCCTCTCCGACCAGATCGGATGGCTCTTCGCGAACGAGCAAGTCTACGGAAAGCCCCCGATGGCGTTCGAGCAATACCCCGAGCCGGTCACTGACATAAAGCCCGAGGGGAGTGGGCAAAGCTAGCCGCACCTTGCCGGCCACAGCTCCTCCGCCGCGACACGTCGTTTCACTCAAAGCTTCTGCTGCTTCGATGACCTTGAGCGCCATCGGGATGATCTGCTCACCTTCGGCCGTCAAAGCTAATGCGCTCGTCGTGCGGTGCAGAAGACGTGTGTTGAGATGTGTCTCCAGCGCCGAGATCTGTCGGGAGACCGCCGGCTGCGTCAAACTGAGGTCAACCGCGGCGGCGGAAAAGGAGCCTGTCTCCACCACTCGCATGAATGTTTGCAATGCGCTTACGATATCCATTCCCCACCGCCCCATACTTTTCAGCATAAGCCTTATGTTCAAAGTTTAGCCCGTCAGCGCTTTACTGTCCAGTTATTAAGGATATCTTTTATCCATAAGGACATTTTATATCCTTAATAACGGGGACATCTATGACACAGCGCTTGAACTATGCCCAGCAATCCCCCGAACTCTTCAAAAAGCTGTCGGAACTCAGCATGGCCCTGCACCAGGGCGCCATCGAGCAGAAGATCCACGATCTCGTGCAGATCCGGGCATCGCAGATCAACGGCTGCGCCTTCTGCCTGGACATGCATGTGAAGGAGGCCAAGATCCATGGTGAGAGCGAGCTCCGGCTCTACCACATCGCCATCTGGCGGGAATCCAATCTCTTCGTGCCCCGGGAACGTGCCGCGCTAGCCTGGACGGAAGCCGTCACGAAACTGCATGAAGGCGGCATTCCCGATGAGCTCTACGAGCGCGTGCGCGGTCAGCTTTCCGAGAAGGAGATCTCCGACCTCACCTTCGCGATCATGGTCATCAACGCGTGGAACCGTTCCAGCATTGCCTTCAAGGCCGTGCCCGGCTCGGCCGACAAGGCGTATGGCCTCGACAAGGCCGGTCTTAACTAAGCCTTTCGCTCCCAAGACCCCTTGAGCGATGCGTGGCCGCACGAGCGGCCGCGGAACACCCTTGAACATCGCCATCAGCGCTAGAACCGGCCTGACCGGTTCAAAAGACCACAATCAACAGGAGACAGATATGACCATACAGAACACCTCTCATGCCAATAAGTCGGCCCCCGACGAGCTGGTTCCATCGCGCTACGCGGTGAAGATCGGCGAGATTGACGTTTTGGTGATCAGCGATGGCGTGCTGCCGCTGCCGACCAAGATGTTGGGATACAATGCCAACCCGGACGAGCATGCGGCCTGGCTGAACGACATGTTCCTGCCGCAGGACGCTTTCGACTGGGCACTGAACGTGGTCGTGGTGCGCAGCGGCAAGCAGACCATCCTCATCGACGCCGGTCTGGGGCTGGACCCGGAATTAAACTTGCCGCGGGCCGGGCAATTGATCAAGCGACTGGAAGCCGCCGGCATAGACCTTGGATCCGTGACCGACGTGGTGCTGACCCACATGCACATGGACCACGTTGGCGGCTTGCTCGTCGACGGAGTGAAACAGCGGCTGCGTCCGGACCTGCGAATCCATGTGGCGGCAGCCGAGGTCAAATTTTGGGAGGCGCCCGATTTCACCCATGTGTCGATGCCGCCCGGGTTCCCGGACGCGCTTCGAGCGACTGCCAAGCAGTTCAGGAAAGAGTACGACAGTCACCTGCAATTGTTCGATGATGAACACGAGGTGGCACCGGGCGTCGTCGTCTCCCGAACCGGCGGCCATACCCCGGGGCACAGCGTGGTCCGCGTGGCATCCGGCAAGGACCGGCTGATGTTTGCCGGCGACGCCGTGTTCGCGGTCGGCTTCGATCACCCCGACTGGTTCAACGGCTTCGAACACGACCCGGAAGAAGCTGCGCGCGTCCGCATCCGTCTTTTGCGGGAGCTGGTGGAGACCGGCGAGCTTCTGGTGGCCACCCATATGCCGTTCCCCTCGGTTGGCCATGTGGCAGCCGATGGTGATCACTTCCGTTGGGTACCGGTCTTCTGGGACTACTGATCGCTTATTGGTCGGCGCCTTCGCTGGAGTCACCGTGAACAACAACAACCGGCAATCATAAAACAATGCGGCACCCAAAGTGCCGTGAATGGAGAAGCTCATGAAAATCGTCATCATCGGCGGAACCGGCCTGATCGGTTCAAAGACGGCCGAACGCCTTCGCAAGCAAGGCCATGAAGTCATCGCCGCCGCTCCGAACACCGGCGTCAATACAATCACCGGTGAAGGTCTCGCCGAAGCATTGAATGGCGCCTCCGTCGTTATGGATCTGGCAAACTCGCCATCCTTCGAGGACAAGGCGGTGCTCGAATTCTTCGAGACATCTGGCCGCAATCTGGCGGCGGCAGAAAAGGCAGCCGGCGTGAAGCATCACATCGCCCTTTCCATCATCGGCGTCGATCGCCTGCCTGACAGCGGCTATATGCGCGCCAAGGTCGCCCAGGAGACGATTATCCGGGAATCCGGCATTCCCTATACGATCGTCCACTCGACGCAGTTCATGGAATTCCTGAGCGGCATCGCGCAGTCCGGAACGGTCGGCAATAACGTGCGTCTGTCGCCGGCCTATGTCCAGCCGATCGCATCCGACGATGTCGCCGACAACATGGCCGTCGTTGCGAACTCGGCGGCCATCAACGGCGTCGTCGAGATCTCCGGTCCGGAACGTGCCCGACTGAATGAGCTCGTTGCCCGCTACCTCAAGGCGATGGGCGATGCGCGGAACGTCGAGGCCGATCCGGAAGCCCGCTATTTCGGCGCCAAGCTGGAAGATGGCTCGCTTGTTTCCGACAACAATCCGCGCCTCGGCCGCATCACCTTCGAGCAGTGGTTCGCAACCTCTGCTCGCAAATGACCGGAACCGATATGGCGCCTCAGGCGCCATATCGCCCAGCTCTCAAGAAAGGAATTCGAGATGATCAAGTCAATTCTCGGCCTCGCCCTGGCCGCTCTGCTGTCCACCACGGCCGTTGCCCATGATGCAGGCGAGAAGGATGCCAAAGTCACGCTTGTCTACGAGCATGAACTGCCAAACGTTCCCGGCAAGAGCATCAAGGGGGTCCTCGTGGAATATGGTCCGGGTGGTTTTTCCGAGGGCCACACCCATCCGAACTCGGCCTTCATCTATGCGACAGTCCTGGAAGGGGCGATCCGCAGCCAGGTCAATGACGGCCCGGTCAAGGTCTTCAAGGCCGGCGAGAATTTCTCCGAAATGCCGGGCGATCGCCATGGTGTCAGCGAGAATGCCAGCAAGACTAGGCCGGCGAAATTGCTGGCCGTTTTCGTCGTCGATAGCAGCCAGAAAGAACTGACCTTCCCGATCAAAAAATAACCGCGCCGCGCGGGTGCCCCCGGGCGCCCGCACCTCTCGACATTAGCAAATCATTGCCGGTGAGCCTGCATGTTCGGCCAAGATCATTCCCTGCCGCTCGTCCTGATCAATCTTCTGGGGTTTGTTGGCATTCTCGTCTGGCACCTCCAGGGGCGCCGTCATCCGACCGCGCGCCTCATCGTTCAGATCCTGTTTTTCGCCGGCGTGAGCCTCGTGCTCTGGCTTGCCGGAATTTCGCCCTATCGTCTTGACGGTGCTGAGCTGCAAGGCAGCGGAATCTTGCTGGCCAAGTCCGCGAGAGTTCTCTGGTGGCTCCATCTCGCATGGACGATGATCGGCTTCGTCCAAATCTACATCACCCTCAATCGGCGACCGCAGGAAGCGCATCTTCTCCAGGATCTGATCGTCGGCATCGTCTATCTCGGCGTCGCGCTGTCGGTCATCGGTTTCGTTTTCGGCGCGCCGGTCGGCCCGCTCATTGCCACCTCGGGCGTCGTCGTCGTCATTATCGGTCTTGCGCTGCAGAACACGCTTGCCGATGTCTTTTCCGGGATCGCGCTCGCGCTTGGCCGTGCCTACATCATCGGCGACTGGATCCAGCTTGCCGATGGCACCGAAGGGCGCGTCGTTGAGACCAATTGGCGTTCCACCAACCTGCTCTCGGGCGGACACAACGTCGTCGTGCTGCCGAACGGCGTCCTGGCAAAACAGGGCATCACCAATCGCAGCCGTCCTGACGAATCACATCAGATCGTGTTTGCGGTCCGCATTGCCGCCACCCACAAGCCAAGCTTGGTCGAGGAGATCATGCTCGCGGTCCTCAATGATTGCGGACGGATTGTCAGAAACCCGCCGCCAGCCGTCGCATTGAAAGCGATCGATGCGATAGCCATTGATGTCGAGCTGCAGTTTCGTGTGGCAAGTGCCGCGAGCCGTATGCCGGCCCAGAACGAGATCATCGATCTCATCCATGAGCATTGCAGGACAAACGGCGTCGCCCTGGCGGTGCCTGCGCAAAGCCTTGTCTACGCTCCGTCAGCCGAGGCCGCGAGGCCCATCGCCATCGTCAGCCCGACCTCATCCGGCGCGCTCTAGCACCCATTCGAAGGAGCTCTTCCAGAGTTGCGGCGGAATTTCCTCGGACAGAATGCCGACGAGATCCGACAGTTTGACGCCGCGCAGTTTCTCCCGCCAGGCCTCATCCGCTTCCCACATGATACGGGCAACCGCGCACGGGCTGCTTTCGCAATAATCCTTCGGCCGGCACGGATTGTTGGCCCTGATATTGCTGCAGACAAAGGTACGCTGCCGCCCTTCCACGGCTTCAACAATTTCAAGGAAATTGATATCGGTCGGAGGCTTTGCCAGTCGGTAGCCGCCGGACGGACCGAGAGACGTGTCGACAAGTCCCGCGTGCGACAGGCCCTGTAGAGCCTTGGAAAGATATTCCTTCGGAAGCCCATGGAATTCGGCAAGTGCTTTGGTCGAGAGATAGCGACCATCAGGCAGACCGGCAAGAATGGCGCAGCAATGGAGCGCCCATTCGACTTGGCTTTTTAAAATCATGAATTCATTCCCAAGGCCCCGGCACGCCCTATCAAGGATAATGAATATCCTTATTTGATTCCCATGTAAACAAAAGGCGGCGTTATTGACCACCTCACCCAATGCCGAACCTCGGCCGGTGGAATAGCTCTGCTGGTTTCGCTCTGCGGCAACATAGCCTGCACGATTCCTGCTGTGCGACCGATTGCATTGAGAGGAGCAACTCGACGAGGGTCAGAATGCCGGTCTTGAAGGGAGCAATGTTCAGTGCTGATTGACATCTGTGGCTGAGTCGATGCCGTGAACCTCGCAGTTGATGAAACGAGAGAAGAATTCACCGACTGCTACAATACAGGCTATGTATAGTGCTCGAATAACGCTATGAGACCGATCGAATAATGCACCACAAACTGCACTGTATATTCGATCACAAGAATTAGATAACTACTTGTTTTAATACGGTACGATTGAAGGGGTAGACACCCAGGAGACGATCGCATCGCTACCCCGACCACTAGCAATATCGAACTCGTTGATCATCAGGCCCGGGAGAACGGATGCGTTGTGCGCCTGAGCCGCGAAGTTACTTTCATAATGCGAAGGATTGAGCGCATAGGTGGCGAAGAGGCCCACGCTCCGGCCACGGAAGTCCGTCCGTTCGAGAAAGCTCATGATGGGTGCCGCGACCGTGTTCCACCACACCGGGCCTCCGACCAGGATCAGATCGTAATCCGACACGTCGGAGGGATCATCCAGCAAAGCGGGCAGCGTGCCGGTCTCAAGCTCGTATCTCGATCGCTCCGCCGCCTTGCGGATGTCGGAGGGGTAAGGGTCCGCCATTTTGATCTCGAGAAGCTGCGCGCCAACATGAGCCCGGAGCTTTTCCGCAACCAATCTGGTGTTCCCCGTATAGGAATAATAGGCGAGCAGTGTCCTGCGGGGTTCTGCTGCGAAGCACCAGCTTGGAATAGCCGCCATCGCGGCCATCGAGGTAAGCATAGTACGGCGAGAAAGCTGCATACCCATCTCTTTCATTGTCAGAGGTTCGTTGCGGGCGACCAGCTCATTTCTGTATTTTTAGAGCATGAGCCGTATCGATCGAACGACGTTGAATACCTGCTCACGCCCTTGCGGATTGCGGTTCGCGATGAAGATGTGAGGGCATCGTCTCGTTAAGGAGGAGGGCGAGATTTGCGGGGTCGCTTTCACCTTCGTCCGCAAATCTCATGAGTTCCCGCGCAGCGATAATCGCGGGCTGGTCGGAAAGTCTCAGATCGTGGCGGGAGCAGAAGTCTTCCAGCACTTTGCGCAATATTGCGATTTGCGATAGCTCGAGGGCCAATTTCTTATCCTCCTGTTGGTTTCGACATTGCCGAACGCGCAGTGAAGTTCGAACCGGAAGATAGGCCAAGCATGTCGCAGCTTTGTGCCGAAGATGTAGACGCATGTCGCGGAAGGTGCCGCCGCTCGGCCAAGGCATGAAGACAGGCTCATCCTGACAATGCCCAGGCCCATGCGCTGCCAAGCGCCGTATTTTTCAGGAGCTCTGCTCCGCTTTGGCCCTTGTCGTCACGGCGCGGGGCTCTTGCTGCGTCGCGGCATCGGAGCGCGCGTTAATTGCTATAAAGTTGCGACAGCTTGTTACAAATTGGCCCGTGCCGGGCACATCCCTGCGACAGCCGCCGTGTAGTTTGCCGCCTCCAAAGTCCCCAAGACGTCGACGGAGTTGAGCACGATGGTTCCGACCTCATACCCTTTGAAATGCAAAGTATCGGCCACGCGATCTAAGGGCGAGCCGACCGACGGTCACTGCCGGCGCGACCGCTGATCGCCATCCCCGCCCATCAGATATGGAGTTCCATATGCGTATGCTATTCGTCCGCTTGGCTGCCGCTTCTATAACAACCTTGAGCCTGACCGCGTGCGAACGGGGCGAGGCTTCCGCTCCGCAGACCCCACCGACGCCAGCCGTCGGCTTCATCACGGTTTCCCCCGAGGCGCTGCCGATGACCACGGAGCTTCCCGGCCGGGTGACCGCCACGAGAGTGGCAGAGGTCAGGCCGCGCGTTTCGGGGATCGTCACCGAACAGGTCTTTCAACAGGGCGCGACGGTAAGCCAGGGAGACGTGCTCTATAGAATCGACCCGGCGCCCTTCAAGGCCCAGGTCGACAGCGCCGAAGCCACTCTGCGCAGGGCACAGGCGGTGCATCTGGATGCGAGGCAGACCGCCGAGCGGCAGGAACAGCTCCGCAAGTCGAATGTCACCAGCCGGCAGGATTATGATTCCGCCGTCGCCCGGCTGGCGCAGGCCGATGCGGATGTCGCCGTCGCAGAGGCAGGGCTCGTCTCGGCCAAGCTCAACCTGCAATATTCCGATGTGACGGCGCCGATCTCCGGCCGGATCGGGCGCGCCATGATCACTGAGGGCGCGCTGGTCTCGGCCAACGGCTCCGAGAACCTGGCGACGATCCAGCAACTGAACCCGATCTATGCCGACTTTACGCAACCGGCTGCCGATCTCATCCGTCTCCGTAAGGCGTTCGCCAATAGGAGCCTGACCGCGGGGTCCAACGAGGCCCGCGTCGGGTTACGCCTTGATGACGGGACGGAATACGCGCATCCCGGACGGCTCCTGTTCTCGGAGGCGGCCGTCGATGCGACGACCGGGCAAGTCACTCTTCGGGGTGAGTTTCCAAATCCCGACGGCGAACTGCTGCCCGGTATGTATGTGCGCGTCGAGGTCGCGCAGGGGACCCGGAACGCTGGCCTTGCCGTTCCGCAACAGGCTGTCCAGAGGGACGCTGCCGGCAAGGCGAGCCTTTTCGTCATCGCGAATGAGAACAAGCTTGAGCAGCGCAGCGTTGCGGTCGGCCGCGCGGTCGGCCAGCGCTGGATCATAGACCAGGGCATTCAAGCCGGAGACCGCGTCGTCGTCGATGGCTTCCAGCGGGCACGCGCCGGCGCGACGGTAGCACCTCAGCCCTGGACCGACCCCGCCGCCAAACCGACTGCGGAAACGGCCGAGCGCACGACCGTCCAAGCTAGCCTGCCCCTGCAACGATAAGGTGCTTCCATGGCCAATTTCTTCATTGACCGCCCGATCTTTGCCTGGGTTGTGGCAATCTTTATCACGCTTGCGGGCATCCTCACTTTGCCGCTCATGCCGATCGCGCGCTATCCGCAGGTCGCGCCGCCGCAGATCACGGTTTCGACCAACTATCCCGGCGCCACGCCGGAAGACATCTACCAGTCGGTCACCCGTCCCATTGAGGAGGAGCTGAATGGCGTTCCGGGGCTGCTCTATTTCGAATCCGTATCGGAGGCCTCCGGCCGCATCGCGCTCAACGTCACCTTCGAGACGGGAACGAATGTCGGCGAGGCGCAGGTCGAGGTGCAGAACCGCATTGCCCGCGTCGAGCCGCGCCTACCGAGCGCGGTGACGCAGCAGGGCATCAGGGTGGATCGGGCGGGAACCTCGTTCCTGATGATGGTCGTGCTGCGCTCGGAGGATGGCAGGACGGACGCGGTCGGTCTCGGAGACTATCTGAGCAGAAACGTCATCGGCGAGCTGCGGCGCGTTCCGGGCGTCGGCAACGCTCAGCTCTTCGCCACGCAGCGCTCCATGCGCGTCTGGATGGACCCGGACAGGATGGTCGGCCTCAACCTGACGGCGGCCGATATCACCGATGCGATCACCGCTCAGAATGCCCAGGTCACGGCGGGGCGGGTCGGCGCCAGCCCGAATTTGCCCGGCCAGCAGACATCGGCCATCGTCAACGTCCAGGGGCAGTTGCGGTCGCCGCAGGAATTTGGCGAGATCGTTCTTCGCGCCAATCCAGACGGTTCCACGGTGCGGCTGCGCGATGTCGCGCGGGTCGAAGTCGGCGGAGAGAATTATAATTTCGCGAGCCGTCTCAACGGTCAGCCAAGCGCGAATGTCGGCATCCAGCTGACGCCGATCGGCAATGCGCTAGCCACGGCCGAGCAGGTCCGCACGATCATGGAGGATCTCTCCCGCTATTTCCCGCCTGGGCTCAGCTACGAGGTGTCCTACGACACCACGCCTTTCGTCGAGGTCTCCATCGAGAAGGTCGTGCACACGCTACTCGAGGCGATCGTCCTCGTCTTCATCGTCATGTTCCTCTTCCTGCAGAACATCCGCTACACCATCATTCCGACGCTCGTCGTCCCAGTCGCGCTTCTCGGCGCGTGCGCGGTGATGTACGCCGCCGGCTTCTCGATCAACGTGCTCACCATGTTCGCCATGGTGCTGGCGATCGGCATTCTCGTCGATGACGCGATCGTCGTGGTCGAGAATGTCGAGCGCATCATGGCCGAGGAAAAACTGTCGCCGAAGGAGGCGACGAAGAAGGCGATGTCGCAGATCACCGGGGCGATCATCGGCATTACCCTTGTCCTGACGGCGGTCTTCATTCCGATGGCGTTTTTCCCCGGCGCCGTCGGGGTCATCTACCAGCAGTTCAGCCTGACCATGGTCGTCTCCATCCTGTTCTCCGGCCTGTTGGCGCTGACCTTCACGCCGGCGCTCTGCGCATCCTTCCTGAAGCCGGTCACGCACGGGCACGAACGCAGGACCTTCTTCTTCCGGTGGTTCAATCGCGGCTTCGATAGCCTGACGCGGCGATATTCGGTCGGCGTCGGGGCAACAGTCAGACGCGCCGGCCGTTTCATGCTTATCTATCTTGCCCTGCTCGGCGGGCTTGGATGGGCTTATCTGCAATTGCCGAACTCGTTTCTGCCGAACGAGGACCAGGGCTACCTGATCGCCGAACTGCAGGCGCCTGCGGAAGCAAGCACCGACAGGACGCGCGAGGCGATCAGGCGGATGGAAGGCATCCTTATGGAGGAAAGCGCCATCAGGAATGTCGTCGCCGTCTCTGGCTTTTCCTATTCCGGTTCCGGGCAAAATGCCGGTCTTGCCTTCATCACGCTGAAGGATTGGAGCGAGCGTGGTCCGAGCGATTCCGCCGCCGCAATCGCCGCGCGGGTGAATGCAAAATTTGCCGCGATCCGCGATGCGTCGGTGCGCGCGCTATCGCCGCCGCCGATCCAGGGGCTCGGCACTTCGAACGGATTTGCCTATCGCCTTCAGGATCGATCAGGCGCGGGGCAGGCGGCGCTTGCCGCGGCCTCGGCGCAGTTACTGAACGCAGCCCGGGCAAGTCCCATGCTTGTCGGGGTGCGTGTCGAAGGCCTGCCGGATGCCGCGCAGATCAACCTGATGATCGACCGTGAAAAGGCAAATGCCTTCGGCGTCGGCTTCAGCGACATCAACGCCACACTATCGGCGAACTTCGGGTCTTCCTATATCAACGATTATCCGAATGCCGGCCGCATGCAGCGCGTGACCGTGCAGGCGGGTGCCGTGCAGCGCATGCAGACCCAGGACCTGCTGAGGCTGAACGTCAGGAACAGTCACGGCAGCATGGTTCCGCTGTCCGCCTTCGCATCGATCGACTGGGTTCGCGGCCCATCACAGGTGGTCGGCTACAATGGCTATCCCTCGATCCGCATCGGCGGGCAGGCGGCGGCTGGGCATTCCTCGGGAGACGCCATCGCCGAAATGGAGCGGCTGTCGCAGCAATTGCCGGCGGGCTTCGGCTTCGAATGGACCGGCCAATCCTTCCAGGAAATCCAGTCGGGATCGCAGGCGCCTTTCCTGATCGGCCTCAGTATTCTCTTCGTCTTCCTGCTGCTGGCGGCCCTCTACGAAAGCTGGTCAATCCCCCTGTCGGTCATGCTTGTCGTGCCGCTCGGCGTGCTGGGCTCGGTCCTGGCGGTGATGCTGCGCGGGCTGCCGAACGATATCTATTTCCTCGTTGGTCTTATCGCCATCATCGGCCTTTCGGCCAAAAACGCCATCCTCATCGTCGAATTTGCAAAGGATCTCGTCGCCGAGGGGCGCTCGGTGCGGGAGGCTGCGATCGAGGCTGCACGGATGAGGTTCCGGCCGATCCTGATGACCTCGCTTGCCTTCACATTGGGTGTCGTGCCGTTGGCGATCGCGACGGGCGCAAGTGCGGCAAGCCAGAACGCCATCGGAACCGGAGTGCTCGGCGGCATGATTTCCGCAACCCTGCTCGCAATCTTCTTCGTCCCGGTGTTCTTCGCCTTCGTCGTCGGTTTCCTCCGCAAGCCGGAGAAGAGTCCGCATCCGCGTGAACCGGAGCTTACCAACGCGCTCGGTTCCGGCATTCACGAAACTTGATGGCGATGCCTGTCGAGTAGCGGCGTCCGTTCCGGTTGGAACGGACGCCGCAACCGGGCGGTCATTGTGAAACTTTGATACACTTTTTTCGATGCGGACGGGCCTGAGCTTTTGTAAAGTGGCTCAACATGGTGGAAACTGTATATGCAAAAAGCTGCGCATATCGCTGTCGTCGATGACCACGCGGATATAAGAGACCTTGTCGGCCAGTATCTTGAGCAGCAGGGCTACCGGGTAAGCGTGGCCGACAGCGGCGCGGCACTCAGGCGCATTCTGGAGCGCAGTGCGGTCGATCTCGTCGTTCTCGACGTTATGATGCCGGGCGAGGATGGTCTTTCCGTATGCCGTCACCTGCGAGCGACGATGGATGTTCCGATCATATTCCTCACGGCCATGACTGAGGATACCGACCGCATCATCGGTCTCGAACTCGGCGCCGACGACTATCTCGTGAAGCCATTCAATCCGCGCGAGCTGCTGGCGCGGATCAGGGCTGTCCTGCGTCGGGCAAACAGCGTGCCGCAGCAGCAGCGGGAAACGTTGAAAAAGGCAAAGGTCGTCCGCGTCGGGCACTGGCGCGTCAATATGGGCCGGCAGGAACTTTCCGGAGATGATGGCGTCGGCATTCCGCTCAGCACGGCGGAGTTCAGGCTTTTGAGAGTGTTCCTCGAACGTCCGGGCCTCGTTCTCAGCCGCGAGCAGCTTCTCGACCTGACCGTCGGCAAGGCGGCCGATATTTTCGACAGAAGCATCGACAATCAGGTGAGCCGGCTGCGCAAGAAGATTGAGCCGGACCCGAAAAATCCGTCGGTCATCAAGACGCATTGGGGTGGCGGTTACAGCCTGTCGGTGGATGTGGGGTTCGAATGATCTACTGGTGGAGGAGAAGCCTTGCAGCGCAGTTCATAGGGTTTACGTTGCTTGCACTCGTGGTCTCGCAAGCGCTGACATTCGTAATCTCCTGGGACGAGCGAACCAAGGCACTGCATGCGGCCATGAAAAGCGAGTTCTTCAGCAGGTGCGCCTCGGTCACGCGGCTGATGGAATCCGTGCCCGAGCCGCTGCGCAACCAGGCTCTTTTCGCCAGTGAGACCAACTATTCCCGCTTTTGGCTCTCAACGGACGAGCCGACCGATGCCAAGGCGTGGCGCGCGCGCGCGGCAACGGAACTGACCCGCCCGATCGAAAATTTCATCGATCTTACCGGAAAATATGGTGTTCGCTCGAACCCTAAGGCCAGCAGTCTGATGTCCAAAGAGGTGATCGCCGCAGATGCGTCCATCAGATGGACCACACCGCCGCCGGTTCTGTGGAATTCGCCGCAACCTGCCAAGTTCGTCTATTTCGGCGATCACAACGGATATGGGCTGGCGATCAAACTTGGAGATGGCGTTTGGCTGAACACGGCTTTCTACAAGCCCGACATCGATCAGTGGTGGAGTTTGAAATCACTCACTTCGCTGGCGATGACCGCACTTATCCTTTCGCTGATCGGGGTGTTCATTGCTAGCCGTATCGCGCGCCCGTTGAGACGTCTCGCGCTTTCGGCGGAAGCTTTGGGTAGGGGTGAAAACCTCCCGCCTCTGCCTGAAAACGGTCCCGACGACATCAGGCGCACCGCCGAGGCATTCAACAAGATGCAGGAGCGTCTTCATCGCTTTGTCGATGACCGCACCAGGATGCTGGCGGCGATCGGCCACGATCTCAGGACACCGCTGACCTCGTTGCGGCTCAGGACCGAATTCGTCAAGGACGCCGACATCCAGCAGAAGATGCTGTCGACGATCGATGAGCTTCAAAGCATGACCGAGGCCGCCATTTCCTTTGCGCGGGGAGAGTCCACAGCAGAGGAGACGCGGGCCATCGAACTGGAGGCGCTGGTCGGCAGCATCTGCGACGATCTTGCCGACCTCGGCCTGCCGGTGGAATATATCGAGGGGCCGAAGACGACCTACCGGTGCCGGCCTGACGGGCTGCGCCGCGCGGTGCGAAACCTTACCGAAAATGCGGCGCGCTATGGCGGCCACGCGAAGGTCTATATCCTCCATTCAGCCGCCACCATCGACATCGTCGTGGAAGACAATGGTCCGGGCATTCCCGAGAGCATGCGGGAGAAGGTGTTCGCGCCCTTCTTCCGCCTGGAGGCGTCCCGAAGCAGGGACACCGGCGGCGTTGGGCTGGGCCTGTCGATCGCCCGCGCCATTGCGAGACAGCATGGCGGCGACATTCAGCTTGCTCCCAACGATCCCGGCCTCAAGGCGGTCATCTCTCTGCCGCAAGAGGGCCATGTGCAAACACCTGCAAGGGCGAGTAGGCGAAAGAGGCAGACACGCTCGTTCAAGCTGGCCGGTCAGGAAGGGTAGCCACAGACACGAAGCGGCCGGTCGATTTATGAGCCAGATTCATAAGGGCATGCGGATTTCCGGCAATAATGAAAGCGACCCTATTCCTTTACGATGCCGCTTGAAGCCATGTCGGACATCACGAGCCGTAACAGTCCGCTTTAACAGGAAGGTAAGTCGCAAATGCTGGTAACAATGCGCAGTGCCACTGGAGACGCCTGCTCACAGGCGGTGCCGGCGCGATGGTTGAGCTCCTGTCCACCGCTTTCTGCCATACTTGATGGATCTGGTTTTGGAGCGCAAAATACAACTGGGCAAGGTTTGCGACCTGGCTTTGCCACAGAGCGATGTCGCCGAAGGCTACAGGACCATGGATGATCGCCCTGCCATCAAGGCGCTGTTGTGTGTCTGAGCCCTCCGTCTATCGAACAACATCGGATCGGGCTCGGGGCGAGCGGGCAAAGCTTAAGGAAGCAATATCAAACTGTGCGATGGCGCTTACCGAACCGCGTCTGGGCGAGCTTTCGTGGTCACCGATAATTGATCGCATAATTTAGGTGGCCACTACTAATATAGCGCTTGCGTTCACCGTCGTGTCCAATCTCGAGGAAGAGCCATGAGACTTCAAATCAACAATCAAACCTATCAGGTGGAGTCGGGTGACGACACGCCGCTTCTTTGGGTGATCCGGGACGAGCTCGGACTGACCGGCACCAAATATGGCTGTGGTCTGGCTCAATGCGGTGCCTGTTCCATCCTGGTGGACGGCGAGATCGTCCGATCCTGCGTGACGCCGGTGGAGAGTGTGGTGGGTCGAAATATCACCACGATCGAAGCCATCGAAAACGACCCGGTAGGCAAGAAGGTCGTTGCCGCCTGGGTCGAGCATCAAGTCCCCCAGTGCGGCTACTGCCAGTCGGGCCAGGTCATGGCGGCGACGGCGCTGCTCAAGCAGACAGCCAAACCGTCTGAAGAAGATATCGCGGCTGCGATGATCAACCTCTGTCGTTGCGGAACCTACAACTCGATCAAGGCTGCCGTCCAGGAACTCTCCGGCCAGAAGGTGGAAACGCTATGAACGAGATCGACCGCAAACTTGCTTTGGAAAGCGAATTCCCCAACGGAGCACCAGTCAACATTTCCCGCCGCGGCTTTCTCCTCGGCGCCGCGGGAACGACAGCGGGCGCTCTTGTGCTTGGTTTCGGAATACCGGTCGGCACCGCGCGAGCACAGCAGGCCGCAAGCACCTTGGCGCCGGGCACGCGGGTTCCCGCGTTTCTTGAAATTCGGCCTGATAACACCGTGCGCTTCATGAGCCCGTTCGTCGAAGGTGGCCAGGGCGTTTTCACGGCGATGGCACAGATCGTCGGCGAAGAGCTCGACATGGATCCCAGTTCGTTCATCGTGGAAAATGCGCCGACGGGCTCGGATTATCTGGTCATCGGCGGCAAGATGCGCATCACCGGCGGCAGCATGTCCGTGCGCATGAGCTATGATACGATGCGCCGGCTGGGTGCCCTTGCGCGCGCGATGATCCTGCAAGCAGCCGCAACGCGCCTGAATGTTCCGGTTGGTGAGCTGACAACCGAGCCGGGCCAGGTCATTCATATCGCATCCGGCCGCAAGCTCGCGTATGGCGACGTTGCCACGGATGCGATGAGCCTTCCCGTGCCCGCTCCGGAAAGTGTTACGCTCAAGGAGCGCAGCCAGTTCCGCTGGATCGGCAAGCCGGTAAAACGGCTCGATGTTCTCGATAAGTCAACAGGCAGGGCCATCTATGCCATCGATTGCAAGGTCGATGGCATGTTGCATGCCGCCGTACAGCACGCGCCACGCCTGGGCCTGTCAGTCGGCAACATCCGCAACGAAACCGAAGTCAAGGCCATGGCCGGCGTGCATTCGGTCCATCGGCTGCCCGGTGCCGTCGCGGTCGTCGCGGAGAGATGGTGGAACGCCAAACGTGCGGTAGAAGCGCTTCAGGTCGATTGGAACGAACCGGGCGCGCAGCCGCTCATACCGGGCGCGCGCAACATGCCCGCGGATTTTTCCACTGTCGCCTTTAGCAACCGTCTTGCCAATGAAGCTGGTGATGGCAAGGAGGCGGAGAAGGAAGGTGATGCGGTGAGCATCTTGGCGAGCGCCAAGACTGTCGTTTCCGCTACCTATCACAGCCAATATGTTCATCACGCGCAGTTGGAACCGCCATCGGCGCTGGCGCGGTTCAACGATGATGGAACGCTGGATTTGTGGTTGCCCAACCAGGCCCCTGAAATGTTCCAGGCCGAGATCGCCAAGATTACCGGCCTCGACCCGTCGAAGGTGAATATTCACAGCCCGCTGTTGGGTGGCTTTTTTGGCCGCCATTTCCTCTATCCGGCGGCCAATCCCTATCCTCAGGCCATCCAGCTCGCCAAGGAAGTCGGTCGTCCGGTCAAGCTGATCTGGAGCCGGGAGGAGGAGTTCCTGCGCGACCCATTGCGCCCGATGGCAGCGGTTCGCTTCCGAGGGGCACTTGATGACAACGGCATGCCCATCGCGCTTGAGGCGGTTACCGTTTGCGAAGGGCCGACGGAAGGGATTTCCGGCCATAGCGACGACAAGATCGACGACACGGCGGTGGAAGGACTGACAGGCAAAGCCTATGCCATTCCCAACCGCCGCATAGCCCAGATCTATGTGGAAAACCCGACAATGCTTGCCTACTGGCGATCTGTCGGCAATTCCATGAACGACTTTCTCTACGAGTCATTTCTGGATGAATTGGCGGATAAAGGAAAACAGGACCCGTTCGAGCTGCGGCTGCGCCTCCTTCAAGGCAATGAGCGACTGACCAACCTGCTTAAAGCGGTCGGAGAGCTTTCCGGAGGCTGGAAAAGAGGTCCTTTCACGGCCGACGACGGTTCGCACAGGGCGCGGGGGGTCGCAATGGCATCCCCCTTCGGCAGTCATACGGCAGCCATCGCCGAAGTTTCGATACGAAAGGGAGAGGTCGTTGTCCATGATGTCTGGGAAGCGATCGACCCTGGCAGCATCGTCAATCCGGCGATCATCGAAGCCCAGATCAATTCGGCGACGGCGCTTGGTCTCTCTCAGGTCCTGATGGAGGAGGTCATCTACAAGAGTGGCGAGCCGGTCGCGCGCAATTACGATCTTTACCCCATCCTGCCTCCTGATCGAATGGCGCGCGTGCATACGCGCATCGTCGAGAGCGGTGCGAAGATGGGCGGCATAGGGGAGCCGGGGCTTCCCGCCATTCCTCCTGCCGTCGCCAATGCGGTCTCTACCCTGACCGGGCAGCGAATCCGCAGCATGCCGCTTTCCCAATATACGTTTGAAAGCTAGGCCGCTCCGTCTCGTCCCGGTTCCCATCGCCTGAATGGCGAAAAGCCTTGTCTTCAGGAGAGCCGGGCGAAGCAGGGCGTCCATGACGCGATCCGTAGCAAAGCCAAAATGCATCGAACAAACGGGATGGATTGTCCTTGAAAAAAGCGCTCCTGGTTCTCCTCTTGATCGTCATTGTCGCGGCCGGCGGCTTGACGTGGTTTGTCACGCACAAACCGTCTTCTCCGTTCGACCAGATGACCGTCGCTCAAGCGCCTTCACCAGAGCTTGCACAGCGCGGCGAATATGTCGCGCGCCAGGCCGACTGCGTTGCCTGTCATAGCGTGCCGAACGGGAAGCCCTTTGCCGGCGGCCTGGAAATGGGAACGCCGCTGGGCTCGATATTCGCGACGAACATAACGCCCGACAAGGAAACCGGCATCGGCAACTATACGCTGGCCGATTTCGACCGGGCAGTTCGGCACGGCGTCGCACCCGACGGACGCCGGCTCTATCCGGCCATGCCATACCCGTCCTACGTGAAGATGAGCGACGATGATATTCGCGCGCTCTACGCGTTCTTCACGACCGGAGTGACGCCCGTCAATCAACCCAACAGGGCGTCGGACATTAAATGGCCGCTGAACATGCGGTGGCCGCTAGCCCTGTGGAATGCCGTCTTTACCGACAAGGGCACCTATGTTGAGAAAACCTCGGAAGATGCAGTGTGGAACCGCGGCGCCTACCTCGTCCAGGCAGCCGGCCACTGCGGCAGCTGTCACACCCCGCGCAGCCTGACTATGAATGAAAAGGCTCTGGACGAAAGCAGCCCGCTCTATCTCGCCGGCGCGCTCCTCGATGGCTGGTATGCGCCGAGCCTTCGCCAGGACCACAATACCGGGCTTGGCCGCTGGAGCGAGGACGATATCTACCAGTTCCTGAAGAACGGCAGGAACCAGCATGCCGTCGTCTTCGGCTCGATGACCGAGGCCTACAACAACTCCACACAGTTCATGACGGACGATGATCTACGCGCCATCAGCCATTATCTGAAATCGCTGCCGGGGGACCCCGCGCGCGATGGCACGCCGTGGCAATATCAGCCGGCGACACCGGCAAGTGCCTCCGCCGCCGATCGTCGCAACGCCGCCGGTGCGCAGACCTTTGCAGCCAAATGCAGTTTCTGTCATGGCAATGACGGGAAAGGTCGGAACCAGTGGATACCGCCACTGGCCGGTGCCGCCTCTTCTCTCGCTTCGGAAAACGCCTCGCAGATCAACGTGACGCTGAACGGATCGGGCCGCGTGGTCACGGCGGGCATCCCCGACGCCTATCGCATGCCGCCGTTCCGCGAGCAGCTGTCCGACGAGCAGATTGCAGATGTCCTTTCCTATGTCCGCTCGACATGGGGTAACCACGGCGGGCCTGTCAGCCCCGATGAGATTCGAGCGCTGCGCGACCATACGGATCCTGCAAGCAGCAGCCCGATTATCCTGCAGATGCGATGATCGCGGAAAGCAGCGGAAGGCGCAAGACGATTGATGCCACCTCGTTCTGGCAGCGTCTCTCCGAGAAAGAAGAGAGGGAGAGAAGGGCGTTGGTGCAGCGATCGCCGTGTAAGCGGACGTCTGTCTTTGATGCCTTTGCTACTCGGTAGCTTGTCTGTACC